>NZ_QAIK01000089.1:0-3777 GCF_003061005.1 Pseudomonas sp. HMWF021
GTGCTGGAGGGGGTGGTGGCACCGCGGGTCGGGGAGATTCGTGGGGTTCTGTTCGCGACTTGAGGTGTGAGGGCTGCTACGCAGCCCGGCGCGAGCAAGCTCGCTCGCCACAGGGGATTTGGGTTGGGTATGGGAACCTGTTCATACCATCGGCCATTGTGGGAGTCAGCCTGCTGGTGATTGGGTTGGCACAGCTGGCATCTTCATTGATAGATCCACCGCCATCGCTGGCAGGCCAGCTCCCACAGGGGGTTTGGGTTGGGTATGGGAACCTGTGTACAACACCGGCCATTGTGGGAGCCAGCATGCTGGCGATTGGGTTGGCACAGCTGGCATCTTTATTGATAGATCCACCGCCATCGCTGGCAGGCCAGCTCCCACAGGGGGTTTGGGTTGGGTATGGGAATCTGTGCACACCACCGGCCCTTGTGGGAGTCAGCCTGCTGGGATTGGGTTGGCACAGCTGGCATCTTCATTGATAGATCCACCGCCATCGCTGGCAGGCCAGCTCCCACAGGGGGTTTAGGTTGGGTATGGGAACCTGTGTACAACACCGGCCATTGTGGGAGCCAGCCTGCTGGCGATTGGGTTGGCACAGCTGACACCTTCATTGATAGATCCACCGCCATCGCTGGCAGGCCAGCTCCCACAGGGGGTTTGGGTTGGGTATGGGAACCTGTGTACAACACCGGCCATTGTGGGAGCCAGCCTGCTGGCGATGGGGTTGGCACAGCTGGCATCTTCATTGACAGATCCACCGCCATCGCTGGCAAGCCAGCTCCCACAAGGATCTGTGTTGTTCAAAGACTTTGTGATCCATGCCAAACCCTGTGGGAGCTGGCTTGCCAGCGATGAGGCCAGTAAGAACATCAAAGGTCTTTGCGGGCTTCAGAAAATGATCGCGGCGGCAGGCTTGACGTCAACGCGGGCGGTAGCGCCGGTCAGGTGCGCCAGATCCTTGTTGTGTTCGGCGATGATGTCTTCGGCGCTCATGTTGCCGTTGTCGACGGTGGAGTGAGCGTCCGCGACGAGCACCACGTCGTAGCCCAGTTCGTGCGCCCTGCGCACGGTGGCGTTGACGCAGTAGTCGGTTTGCAGGCCACAAATGATCAGACGTTCAAAGTCTTCGCTGGGCAGCAGTTTGCCCAGGTCAGTCTGGTAGAACGAATCCCGGTTTGTTTTGCGTACGCGCAGGTCTTGCGTTTCCGTAAGCAGCCCTTCAGCCAGTTGCCAGCCTTCGACACCATGGGCCAGCGGGCCGTCCTTTTCTTCATGCTGAATCAGCACCACGGGCACACCCGCCTTGCGAGCGCGAGCGCTGAGCTGGTTGATGGTTTCGATGACCCGGCCGGTGTCGAAGCACTGGTACTCGCCCGAGCAAAGATCCTGTTGGACGTCGATGATCAGCAATGCAGTAGACATGATCGGGTCTTCCTTGATGGATACTCAAAACAGGGGCCGGGCCTGAGCCCGCCCCCTTTTTACGCCTCTCAGTAACCCAGTGACAAGCCGGTATTGCGCCGTGGATCGTTGGCCCCGTAGAAACGGTTTTTGCCCACCGGCTTACCACCCAGCGACGGTGCGCCAACGAGGATCGCGGCGATATGGTTGGCATCCTGCGGCCCTGCAAACTTGTGGCCCCAGCTCTCGAGAATTTTCTTCGTATCGGGGCTGGCGGCGAAGTCTTCGAGGTTGGTTTCCTCCGGCATCCATTGCTGGTGGAAGCGCGGTGCGTCAACCGCCTCCTGCAGGCCCATGCCGTAGTCGATGACATTGAGCATGGTCAGCAAGGTCGCGGTGATGATCCGACTGCCACCCGGCGTGCCGACCACCATCACCACTTTGCCATCCTTGGTGACGATGGTCGGGCTCATCGACGACAGCGGGGTTTTGCCCGGGGCGATGGCATTGGCTTCGCCCTGCACCAGACCGTACATGTTCGGCACGCCGACCTTGGAGGTGAAGTCGTCCATTTCGTCGTTGAGGATCACCCCGGTCTTGCTCGCCATCACGCCGGCGCCGAACCAGTCGTTGAGGGTGTAGGTCACCGACACTGCGTTGCCCCACTTGTCGACGATCGAATAGTGCGTGGTGTTGTTGCCTTCATGCGGGGCGACGCCGGGCTTCAGCTCGGCCGAGATCCCGGCCTTCTGTGGCTGGATCGCGTTACGTAGCTTGGTCGCGTAGTTCTTGTCCAGCAGATGCTCGATCGGATTCTTGACGAAGTCCGGGTCACCCAGATAGCTGTTGCGATCCACGTAGGCGTGGCGCATCGCTTCGATCTGGTAGTGCATGCCCTGGGCCGAATGGAAGCCCAGATCCTTCATCGGATAGCCTTCGAGAATGTTCATGATCTCGCAGATCACCACCCCGCCTGAGCTTGGCGGTGGCGCCGACACCACGTGATAGCCGCGGTAATCGCATTCCACCGGGGCCAGTTCGCGGGTCTTGTATTTGTCGAGGTCAGCCTGGGTGATGATGCCCTTGTTGGCCTGACTGGAGGTGACGATGGCGTCGGCCACCCAGCCCTTATAGAAGCCATCGGCGCCTTTTTCGGAAATCGTGCGCAGGGTTTTCGCCAGATCCTTCTGCACCAGTTTCTGCCCGACCTGCATCGGTTCGCCGTTGCTGAGGAAGATCGAACCCGAATCGCGCATGTCCTTCTTGAACACATCGGTGGCGTAATCCAGCAGATCGACGTCGCCCTGCTCCAGTTCGAAGCCGTCTTCAGCCAGTTTGATGGCAGGTGCGATCATGTCCTTGCGCGGTTTGGTGCCGTATTTGCTCAGCGCCAGCTCCATACCTGAGACAGTGCCGGGCACCGCCACGGCGAGGTGACCACGAGTGCTCAGGTCCGGGACGACGTTGCCGTCCTTGTCCAGGTACATGTTGGCGGTCGCCGCCAGCGGGGCTTTTTCGCGGAAGTCGAGGAAGGTCTTGCGCCCGTCCGCCAGTTGAATGGTCATGAAACCGCCACCGCCGAGGTTGCCGGCCGCGGGATACACCACCGCCAGCGCATAACCCACGGCAACCGCGGCATCCACCGCATTACCACCGTTTTTCAACACATCGACGCCGACGTGAGAGGCCAGGTGTTGGGCCGTGACCACCATGCCGTTCTCGGCGGCCACCGGTGCCACCGACGCGGCGTGGGCCATGAGGCAGCTCAGTGCCAGTGAAGTCGCTATCAGCGTTTTGGCCAACGGTTCGTACTTCATGAGTCGATCTCTTTTTTTGTTATTGGATGGTGTGCGGAACACAACGGAACGCTTCAAAAGCAACAAGCAGTATGGTCGCTATTGCGATTTGCGCCTCCCCGATCAGGCAGTATGCTGAGCGCTCTCGCCGTGCTGATCCGGAGTTCTGACACATGTCCTACACGTTCATCACCCTGCCCTCACCGGTCGGCGAACTGAAGCTGGTCGCGAACGGCTCACGACTGGCAGCCATCCTCTGGGAAAACGACAAACCCAATCGCGTGCGCCTGGGACCGATGACTGAAGATCCGGACAATCCGGTACTGCGCAAAACCGCACAGCAGCTCGAAGAATATTTTGCCGGCGACCGTGATCGCTTCGAACTGGAGCTGGATTTTGTCGGCACCGATTTTCAGAAAAAGGTCTGGGCGGCGTTGCTGACCATTCCGTTTGGCGAAACCCGCACTTACAGCCAGATCGCCGAGCAGATCGGTAATCCCAGCGCCGTGCGGGCCGTGGGTGCAGCGAATGGGCGCAACCCGATTTCGATTGTCGCGCCGTGTCATCGGGTGATCGGTGC
>NZ_QAIK01000089.1:3787-4434 GCF_003061005.1 Pseudomonas sp. HMWF021
AAGTTGACCGGGTTTGCGGGCGGGCTTGAGGCCAAAGAGCGGTTGCTGGTGCTGGAGGGTGGTAGCTGGTCGGCGGTGGGCAGGACTGGGGATTTGTTTTAGAAGATCAAAAGAACGCAGCCTGCGGCAGCTCCTACATGAGAATGCGTTTCCTGTAGGAGCTGCCGCAGGCTGCGATCTTTGCTTTATCGGACAAACAGGTTATTCATCGCCGCATACTGCAACAGCATGATGGTCTTGGCATCGCAGATCTCGCCACGGTGAAACGCCGCCAGTGCTTCATCGAAGCCCCATTCCAGCACTTCCAGTTCTTCGGTTTCCTCTTCCAGGCCCCCGCCCTCACTGACCTTCGACTTCGCGTCGTACTCCGCAATGAAGAAATGCAGTTTCTCGGTCACCGAGCCGGGGCTCATGTAAGCCTCGAATATCTTTTTCACGTCGTGCACGCGATAGCCGGTTTCCTCTTCGGCTTCGTCGCGAATCCGCTGTTCCGGCGCCGCACCTTCCAGCAACCCCGCTGCCACTTCGATCAGCAAGCCGTCGTGGCCGTTGACGAACACCGGCAGGCGGAACTGACGGGTCAGCACCACTGTGCGCTTTTCGCGGTTGAACAGCAGGATCGCCGCGCCGTTGCCACGGTCGTAGAC
>NZ_QAIK01000089.1:4444-6561 GCF_003061005.1 Pseudomonas sp. HMWF021
CGTTGTTGCGCCGGTAGTCGAAAGTGATTTTCTGCAACAGATACCAGTCGTGGGACAACACCTGGGTGTCGACAATGTTGACCCGCTCGGCAGTCTTGCTCATGACGCCTGATCCTTTTGTCATCGGAAGGCGCCCATGGTCGAATAAACACGCCCACAAAAAAAGCCCGGCAGCGCTACCGGGCTTCTTTATTTGCGTTTAACGGGCGAGGCGCGACAACGCGTCATCCGTTTCCTGCGCCGCTGTGCGGGCGCCATGAATCAGCGGTCCATAACGCCGACTGAACTCCCAGTTGTACGGTACGCGGTCCTTGCTGACACCGTTGTCCCAGTTCACCGACCAGGTCATCAGGCCCTTGATCGGCAGCCCTTTGATCGCCAGACGCTTGAGCGCATTGCCCACCGCCGTGCTGTCGATCACATAGCCGGTGGCTGCTGCATCAACGTTGGCCGGCAGGCCGATGACGAACTTGTCCGCCGGGATTCTGGTGAAGCCCCGGGTGCCGGTCACCAGACTTTCGGTCAGGTAGTAGAGGAAATCCTCTTTCAGCGCGTCGTTGTTCTGCGCGATCCACGCACCATTGCCGTTGTTGGCCTCCGGCACCCAGACCCCGTCGCCGCCCTGGTTGTAGAACTGCGGGGCGATGAAGTCGTAGTAGCCTTCCAGTGCCTGCAAGTAACCAACGTATTTGCCGTTGGTGGTCAGGTAGGGAAACTCCGGGGCCATGCTGATGATGAAGTGCTTGCCTTGGCCTGCGTAGTGATCCTTGACCAGTTTCAGTGCCGCCGGCAACACGGTCTTGTTGGCAGCGAAATCAATCGCGCTCTGTTCAAGATCGATGTCCAGCCCGTCGAAGCCATAGGTTTCCACCAGCCGGATGATTTCATTGGCCAGCGGCTGTTCCTGTCCGGCACGCAACTCGATGTGCGCATCGGCGCCGCCCAGGGAGATCAGTACCGCCCGTCCCTGACTGTTGAGCACGCCGACCTGACGCCGGAACTCGGCATCGGAAACGTTATACGGTTTGAAGGTCGGAATCCCGCTGCCCTTCATGAACGCCACCGCGACCACGTTGTACTCTTTTGGCACCGCCTCCAGAGCGATTTCGGCGAAGCGGCCCTGACGGTAACCGTCACTCGGGCCGGCCGGCCAGTTGTGCCAGAAGCCCATGAGAATCTTCTTGCCGGCGATGCTCGGCATCAGAGAGGCAGCATCGGCGGCCTGACTGTGCATTAACGAAAAGTCGATATTTGACATGTTCTAATCCTTCAGAACGTGTGGTTAACGGTTGCCGACTTATTTGAAGTCGACGTCGAACGCCTGGTAGAAAGCGTTGCCGGTGTTGGCGACGATCCACATCAGCACGATGACGTGACGGCCCTTTTTGTTGGCCGGCAGCTTCACCGAATGATTGACCTTGGCCTTCAGTTCACCCGGATAGCTGTAATACGGCACCTGAGTGTAGAAGTCTTCGGCAAAAGGCTGCGCTTCGAGCTGTGCACGGGAAATGCGTTGCTTCGGATCCCAGCCATCCTTGGTGATCATCCAGCGATAGCCACGGGTGGTGTGCGGCGCGGTGTATTCCCACTTCACCTCCAGCGTCTGGCCCGGGTTAACACTGAGCAGTGGCCAGTTGAACGGACGGTTGAGCTTTTTGCTCATTTCCTCGTCGGTGAAGTTCACACAGTCACGGGCATCGGTCTTGCCACCGCTGAGAATGTAGCCATCGGCAGGCGGCGTAACGCTGTCACTGTCGCTGCCATACGGCGCAGGGAAAGGCCCGGCGGTCAGCGCCGGAAAGTTCTTGCCCCCTTCCATTTCGTTGACCTGCCAGGCACCGAGCAATCCTTGCTCGATGGCTACCGCACCGCGGCTGGCTGGGGAGGTGACGCGACCGTGTCGCAGTTGAGTTTGTGCTTGTGGTTGATTCATGTTTTTCACTCCATTGATTTAAGAACTCTCCTTTCCGAGGAGAGGCCTTCAAGCTAACGGAGGTGGTTTTTTTGTCCATCGGCGGTTTTGTCGCAGGCGATCGGCGCCCCAAGCGGAAAACGCCGAAAATACTGTATGCATATACAGTTTATTGCGACAACGCCCACCTGACACATAGCTAAAG
>NZ_QAIK01000089.1:6571-23887 GCF_003061005.1 Pseudomonas sp. HMWF021
CACTCCAGTTGTGCCTGGTATTCCTTTTCGTATTGTCCTGCGAGTTGCTCTTTCTGCTTTTCGTTGAGCAACTTGCCGGCCATCTGGAAGAACTTCTGCTCTTCTTCCTTGAGATGGTGGTGCACCTTGTCCGACAGTTTTTTCGCAGTGGCCAGCCAGGCCGGGCTGGACATTTCGGTCTCGTCCAGCTCTTCCATCATCTCGTCCATTTCATGGTGTTCGGAGATGGCGTGACGGCTGAGGTCGACGCCGTTGTCGAACTCCATCAACGGGATATAGAAGTGACGTTCTTCGGCAGTTTCGTGGGCCTGCAATTCGGCCTTGAGCTGCTTGTAGGCCTCCACACGCTCCGGGGTGTCGCCGCTGGTTTCGACCAGGGCTTTGGCGTAATTGCGCTGGCGGTCGTGACTTTCGCGAAGGGCTTCGAAAATGTTCATGGAGGTTCCTCATCAACCGCGTTCGAAATGACGCTGTAAACGCTAGACCCCGGCGCAACGGCGACGGTTCCAAAGGGTTGAGCAAGGACTTGGAAGACGTCACCCGAGCAGGATAGGCTGCGGGTTCACCTCACAAGGAAGTTGCGCATGACGTTGCGAATCGAGCTGTCACAGAACCCCACGGAAGAACAACGCAAAGCCATTCTCGAGCCTTTGATTGCGTATAACGACGCCCAGACCGGCGGCTCCAAATCGGAACCCTTTGCCCTGCTGGTGCGCGATGAGCACGACGCGATTCTTGGCGGTTTGTATGGCCGGGTGATTTTTACCTGGATGTACATAGAGTTGCTGTGCGTACCGGAACAGGGCCGCGGGCAACGCATCGGTTCGGAATTGATGGCCATGGCCGAAAAGCTGGCCAGAGAGAAGAACTGCCTGGGCATCTGGCTGGACACCTTCGATTTTCAGGCGCCGGCGTTTTACAAGAAGCTGGGATTCAGCCAGTTTGGCGAGATTGTCGACTACCCGCCGGGGCATAGTCGGCATTATTTCCAGAAGCGTCTGATCGGTTGAATTCATTGGCCCCATCGCGAGCAGGCTCACTCCTACAGGATCGGTGGCAAACACAAATCCAGTGTGGGAGCCAGCCTGCTGGCGATGGCGGCAGCCGCTTCAGCGCAATATCAGAGACAGGTCGCCAGCCCCGCCAATCGGCGCTTGGCAACAAAATCATCTTTCTGCGCGTAGTAATTGAGCACGGTCCCCGACGCATCGCTGGTCACATCGACAAACGACTCCGCCGAACGCGTGTACACGGTCGAGCCGCCCTTCTTGCCCGGTTGCAGATACGCGCCGGCATCCACGCCAAATACCGCTTCGTCCTGCCAGGCGAATTGCACGCACTGGGCCACGACCTTCTCGGGCTTGTCCGAGGTCAGAACCTTGTAAGGGGCTTTGGTGCGAGAATCGTCCATCACCGAACCCGCGCAGCCGGCCAGCACGGTTGCGGCCAGCGCTACCATCAGAATTCGCATTGCATTCGCTCATTCAGAAAAAAGCGGACTGTAGCACCGCAACAGGCAAAATCGTTCTGCTTTACTGCATTTATAGCGCGACACTTATCGGCTGCTCCGGCACCCTAGGGTCATCACCGTCACAAGGAACGCACATGGCGCCTACCGACCAGCGACATGAACAAGCCCTGAAACTGTTTCTCGACGCACGCCCCGAACTGCGCGAATCCCTCGATCATCTCAACCCGCTGCTGGCTCAGGCCAAGGGCGAAACCCCGGCACAGTACCGTGAAGAACGCCTGCACGAAGCCTTCGAGGCCGAGGCGGAGAATCAGGGCCTGTTCGCCTGGGAACTGACCCTGCTGCTGACAGCGGCAACGCCCGAGGAGTATCAGGCCCAGCGCATGGAGGTGCACCGCGAAGTGGCGGAAATGGCGCACATGAGCTGGGCCGATTATTGCGACCTGTATGGGTTGGAACCGTAACCACTGCGCAAGGGATATCGTCACCGATGCTGCCTTCGACCTCGACTCACCGCGCCACTTCCGGGCATCTGCACCGGCAGAAATGGCGCGGCCGCATCGGTCTGGCGCTGGTGGCCAGCCTGTCAGTGCTGGCGGGCATGACCGACGCGATCGGCTTCATGGCCAGCGGCGATTTCGTTTCGTTCATGAGCGGCAACACCACGCGGCTGGCGGTGGCGATCAGTGATGGCGATATCGGACTGACCTTGCGCTTGGTCATCCTCGTCGTCACCTTCGTGATCGGTAATGCTTTGGGGATCGTGATCGGACGCCTCGGTGGTCGGCGCACATTGCCCTTGTTGCTGTGCATCGCCACCCTGCTCTGCCTGGCGGCCGCGTGGCCGTATGACACGCAACTGCCGGCGCTGCTGGCGGCGATCATCGCGATGGGCATGCTCAATGCGGCGGTCGAGGAAGTGAATGGCCTGCCGGTGGGCCTGACGTACGTGACCGGAGCGCTGTCGCGGTTCGGCCGTGGACTGGGGCGCTGGATGCTCGGCGAACGCCGGAACGGCTGGCGGGTGCAGTTGGTGCCTTGGACCGGTATGTTCATCGGCGCGATTCTCGGCGCGGTGCTGGAACAGCATTTCGGGCTTCGGGCATTGTTCGCCAGCGGCTTGCTGGCGGCGGGGCTGGGCGTACTGACCTTGAGCATTCCGCGGCGCTGGCAACTCGGCTATATGCCGCGCTGATCGAGACCTAACTCAAATCCCCTGTAGGAGCTGACGAGTGAAACGAGGCTGCGATCTCTTGATCTTGCTTGTAAAGATCAACAGATCGCAGCGTGCCGCAGCTCCTACATGGATTTGCATCCTATGACCGATAGCAGCAGAAATCGGTGTGTGCAACTTGGGTTTCGCGGCTGCCTCGATAAAGCTTTATCATGGCCGCAGTTTTGCTGATCGAGTCCGTCATGAAGTTCGCCATCGCGCTGTTTTCCGCCGCCCATGCGCCCTCCTCGCGCCGTGCCCTGCTGTTTGCGCAGGCTGCGCTGGCCGGTGGGCATGAGATTGTCCGGCTGTTTTTCTATCAGGACGGCGTGTACAACGCCTCGGACGCGGTGGTCACCCCGCAGGACGAACTGGACCTGCCCAAACAGTGGCGCGCGTTCATCAGCGAACAGCAACTGGACGGCGTGGTGTGTATCGCCGCCGCCCTGCGCCGTGGCGTGCTGAATGACGAAGAAGCCAGGCGTTATCAGCGTGACGCGATCTCGGTCAGCGCGCCGTGGGAATTGTCCGGCCTCGGCCAGTTGCACGATGCGGTGCAGGACGCCGATCGACTGATCTGTTTCGGAGGCGCGTGAAATGGCCAAATCCCTGTTGATCATCAGCCGCCAGTCGCCGTGGTCCGGCCCCGGCGCCCGTGAGGCGCTGGACATCGTGTTGGCCGGCGGCGCGTTCGATCTGCCGATCGGCCTGCTGTTTCTCGACGATGGCGTGCTGCAACTGACCGCCGGGCAGAACGCCAAGGCCCTGCAACAGAAAGACCTCAGCGCCAACCTGCAGGCGCTGCCGATGTTCGGCGTTGAAGAACTGTTCTACTGCACCGACAGCGCCAGCGCCCGTGGCCTGAGCACGCTGTCGCTGGACGAAGCGCAGCCACTCGGCGCCAGCGAAATCACCGCCCTCATTGACCGTTACGACCAGGTGATCACCCTCTGATGTCGACTTTGCATGTGTTGTCTCATTCCCCGTTCGGCGATGATCGCCTGAGCAGTTGCCTGCGCGTGATCGGCGCTGCCGACGCCTTGCTGTTGTCCGGTGACGCGGTGTATGCCCTGCAACCGGGCACTGCGCCCTTCGCCACGCTGAACGAGCGCCGGGTCAAGCTGTTCGCCCTCACCGAAGACCTGCAGGCCCGCGCCATCGTTGTTCCCGACTGGGCCGAAGCCATCGACTACCCGGCCTTCGTCGAACTGTCGATCCACCACGACAAGGTCAACAGCTGGCTATGAACTCCATGACTGTCGGCGCCCGCGCTATCGAGCTGGACAAGGACGGCTTTCTGGTCGACCTCGACGACTGGTCCCATGACGTCGCCAGCGCCCTCGCCGCCGCTGAAGACATCGAACTGACTGCCGAACACTGGGAAGTCCTCGAACTGCTGCGCAGCTTCTACGCCGAATTCCAGCTGTCGCCGGCCACCCGCCCGCTGATCAAGTACACCGCGCTGAAACTCGGCCCGGACAAAGGCAACAGCCTGCACCTGAACCGACTGTTCAAAGGCACCCCCGCCAAACTCGCCGCGAAACTGGCGGGCCTGCCCAAACCGACGAACTGCTTATGACCGATTTTCCAGCGCTGACCCTAGAAACGCCCGCCGAGCACCCGTTCGCCCAATTCGTGCGAATCCTCGGCAAAGGCAAACGCGGCGCCCGCGACCTGACCCGTGAAGAAGCCCGGGAAGCCATGGGCATGGTGCTCGACGACAAGGTCGAAGACACCCAGCTCGGGGCCTTTCTGATGCTGTTGCGACACAAGGAAGAAAGCGCCGAGGAAATGGCCGGTTTCACCGAAGCCTTGCGCGAGCGCCTGTCAGCACCAACGCTGAACGTCGATCTGGACTGGCCGACCTACGCCGGCAAGAAACGTCATCTGCCGTGGTATCTGCTGTCGGCCAAGTGCCTGGCGCAAAACGGCGTGCGAATCTTCATGCACGGCGGCGGCGCGCATACCGCCGGGCGGCTGTACACGGAACAACTGCTTGGTGAGCTGAACATCCCGTTGTGCCGCACCTGGCAGCAGGTCGGCAGCGCGCTGGACAATGGTGGCCTGGCGTTCATGCCGCTGATGGACTGGGCGCCACAGTTGCAGAGGATGATCGACCTGCGCAACACCATGGGCCTGCGCTCACCGATCCATTCGCTGGCACGCATCCTCAATCCACTGCGCGCCCGTTGTGGTCTGCAAAGTATTTTCCACCCGGGCTATCAAGCGGTGCATCGCGAGGCCAGCGGTTTGCTCGGCGACACGGCGATCGTGGTCAAGGGCGACGGCGGCGAGATCGAGATCAACCCGGATGCCGACAGCCATCTCTACGGCACCAAGGGCGGCGAGAGCTGGGACGAAGAATGGCCGCAACTGTCGAACCAGCGCCACGTCAAACCGGCCACGCTGGACGTTGAACATCTGAAAGCGGTGTGGCGCGGCGACGTGGTCGACAGCTATCCGCAAATGGCCCTGATCTCGACCATGGCCCTGGCCCTGCGTGGCCTCGGACAAAGCCGCGAGCAAGCGTTCGCTACCGCCGAGCGATATTGGGCGGCGCGCAACAAATCGATATAACCGATCATAGACGCCCGATCTTTGCGCTTTTTGTTCGAACTCATCGGAATAGACTCGGCTCCAACGCATATTGGAATCAGGAGTCTTGATCATGGGTTTACTCGTCGATGGCCGCTGGCAGGACAAGTGGTACGAAAGCAGCAAGGACGGCGCGTTCCAGCGCGAACAGGCGCAGCGTCGCAATTGGGTCACCACTGACGGCCAGCCCGGGCCGAGCGGTGAAGGCGGTTTTGCCGCCGAAGCCGGGCGCTATCACCTCTATGTGTCCCTCGCCTGCCCGTGGGCGCACCGCACGCTGATCCTGCGCAAGCTCAAAGGCCTGGAAAGCCTGATCGACGTGTCCGTGGTCAGCTGGCTGATGCTGGAAAACGGCTGGACCTTCGACAAGGCCCTCGGCTCGACCGGCGACAAACTTGATGACTTCGAATTCATGCACCAGCGCTACACCGCCGACACCCCGGATTACACCGGGCGCGTCACGGTGCCGGTGCTGTGGGACAAGAAACTCAAGCGCATCGTCAGCAATGAATCAGCGGAGATCATCCGCATGTTCAACAGCGCCTTCGATGGCCTGACCGGTAACGAGCTGGACTTCTACCCGGCACCGTTGCGCGGCGAGATCGATGCGCTGAACGAACGGATTTATCCAGCGGTAAATAACGGCGTGTATCGCGCCGGGTTCGCCACCTCGCAAAAGGCCTATGAAGAGGCGTTCGATGAGGTGTTTGCCGAGCTGGATCATCTGGAGCGGGTGCTGGGCGCCAACCGCTACTTGACTGGCGAGTACCTGACCGAAGCCGATGTGCGCCTGTTCACCACGATGATTCGCTTCGACGCGGTGTACCACGGGCACTTCAAGTGCAATCTGCGGCGGATTGCCGATTACCCGAACCTGTCGAACTGGCTGCGTGAACTGTATCAGTGGCCGGGGATTGGCGAGACCGTGGATTTTCAGCACATCAAAAATCACTACTACGGCAGCCACAAGACCATCAATCCGACCGGGATTGTGCCGAAAGGGCCGAAGCAGGATTTCAGCGGGGCGCATTATCGGGCTCGGCTGAACGGGAAAGGAGTTTGGTTGAAGGGCTAACAGCAAAAGCAAAAGATCGCAGCCTGCAGCAGCTCCTACATGAGAATGCGTTCCCTGTAGGAGCTGCCGCAGGCTGCGATCTTTTTGCTTTGACTCAGACTTGCGCCTGAGCCCCTTCAAACCACGCCAGTTTCTCGCGCAGTTGCACCACTTCACCGACGATCACCAATGTCGGCGCATGCACTTCATGTTCCGCCACCAGGCGCGGCAAATCGGCCAACGTACCCGTGAAGACCCGCTGATTGACCGTGGTGCCCTGCTGGATCAACGCTGCCGGGGTATCTGCAGAACGACCGTGCTTGATCAACTGCTCACAGATCACCGGCAAGCCCACCAGCCCCATATAAAACACCAGCGTCTGTGCCGGGGCGACGAGGTCGGCCCACGGCAGATCGGTGGAACCGTCCTTCAGATGACCGGTGACGAAGCGCACCGACTGCGCGTAATCGCGATGGGTCAACGGAATCCCGGCATACGCCGCGCAACCGCTGGCCGCCGTGATCCCCGGCACCACCTGGAACGGAATGCCGTGGGCCGCCAGCTCTTCGATCTCTTCACCGCCACGACCGAAGATGAACGGATCACCGCCCTTCAAGCGCACCACGCGTTTGCCGGCCTTGGCCAGATCCACCAGTTGCTGGTTGATCTGATCCTGCGGCACCGCATGATCGGCGCGACGCTTGCCGACATAAATGCGTTCGGCATCGCGACGGCACAACTCAAGAATCGCCGGCGCGACCAGACGGTCGTACAGCACCACGTCGGCTTGCTGCATCAGGCGCAAGGCGCGGAAGGTCAGCAGGTCCGGATCACCCGGCCCCGCACCCACCAGATACACCTCACCGGTGGTGATGTCCGCTTCGCCATCGATCTTGGCCTGCAACAGACGCTCGGCCTCGGCGCCCTGCCCGGCCAGTTGCCGGTCGGCAATCGGACCTTGAAACACGTCTTCCCAGAAACCACGGCGCTGCTGCACGTCCGGAAACAGGTTTTTCACCTGATGGCGGAAACGTGCGGCAAGACCGGCCAACTGGCCGTAGGTCGAAGGAATCCAGGTTTCGATCTTGGCGCGAATCAGGCGGGCCAGCACCGGCGCATCGCCACCGCTGGACACCGCAATGATCAGCGGCGAACGGTCGACGATGGCCGGGAAGATCACGCTGCACAATTGCGGCGCATCAACCACATTGACCGGAGCGCAGCGTCGATGGGCATCGCTGGAGACCTGAGCGTTGAGCGTTTCATCGTCGGTGGCGGCAATGATCAGCCCGCAACCGTCCAGATCCGCTTCCACGTAACCGCGCAGCAGACACTCGCCACCGCTGGCGCTGACCAGTTCGCGCAGTTGCGCTTCGATTTCAGGTGCGACCACCCGCAGCAGCGCACCGGCATCGGCCAGCAGGCGGGATTTGCGCAAGGCAATTTCCCCCCCACCGACGACCAACACACGACTGCCGCGCAGGTTGTGAAACAGCGGCAGATATTTCATTTAGCCGATGACCTCAAGGCCACCCATGTACGGCTTCAGCACGTCCGGCACGCGGATCGAACCGTCGGCCTGTTGGTAGTTTTCCAGCACCGCCACCAGCGTACGACCGACCGCCAGGCCGGAACCGTTGAGGGTGTGTACCAGCTCAGGCTTGCCGGTTTCCGGGTTGCGGAAACGCGCCTGCATGCGGCGCGCCTGGAAGTCGCCGCAGTTGGAGCACGACGAGATTTCGCGGTACTTGTCCTGGCTCGGAATCCACACTTCCAGGTCATAGGTCTTGACGGCGCTGAAGCCCATGTCACCAGTGCACAGCGCCAGGGTGCGATAAGGCAGCCCCAGCAGTTGCAGGACTTTTTCGGCGTTGGCGGTCAGGCCTTCCAGCGCTTCCATCGAGGTCGACGGCTCGACGATCTGGACCATTTCAACCTTGTCGAACTGGTGCTGACGGATCATGCCACGGGTGTCGCGACCCGACGCACCGGCTTCGCTGCGGAAGCACGGGGTGTGGGCAACAAACTTGATCGGCAGCAGTTTCGAGTCGACGATTTCGCCGGCGACGATGTTGGTCAGCGACACTTCGGCAGTCGGGATCAGGTACAGATCGGCTTCACCTTCGCGAGCGATCTTGAACAGGTCTTCTTCGAACTTCGGCAGTTGACCGGTGCCTTGCAGCGCTGGCGCCTGGACCAGATAAGGCGTGTAGGCCTCTTCGTAGCCATGCTCGTTGACGTGCAGGTTGATCATGAACTGCGCCAGTGCGCGGTGCAGACGGGCGATCGGGCCGCGCAGCAAAGCGAAACGTGCGCCGGACAGCTTGGCGGCGGTTTCAAAGTCCAGCCAGCCGAACTTCTCGCCCAGTGCAACGTGGTCTTTCACTTCGAAATCGAACTGCGTCGGCGTACCCCAGCGGCGCACTTCGACGTTATCGTCTTCGTCTTTGCCGACCGGTACGGATTCGTGCGGCAGGTTGGGGATACCCAGCAGGATCGAGTCCAGTTCGGTCTGGATCGCGTCCAGCTCGACTTTACCGGCACTCAGCTCGCCCGCCATGCGCTCGACGTCCGCCATCAGCGGCGCAATGTCTTCGCCGCGCTGCTTGGCCTGACCGATGGATTTGGAACGCGCATTACGCTCAGCCTGCAGTGCTTCGGTGCGGGTCTGGACGGTCTTGCGCTGTTCTTCCAGCGCTTCGATGCGCGCGGTATCCAGGGCAAAGCCACGGGAAGCCAGGCGGTCCGCTACGTCCTGAAGGTTGCTACGTAACAGTTTGGAATCGAGCATGTCGGTTTCTCGTTATCAAAGTTTGGTCAGGGACAGGCCGGCCCACGTCGCGAGCAGCCCGCCGAATACGCTGATCGCCGCATAGCCCAGGGCCAGCGGCACCTGCCCGCTTTCCAGCAGGCGCACCGTATCCAGTGAAAAGGATGAAAAAGTCGTCAGCCCCCCGAGGAAGCCGACCATCAACCCGGCGCGAACCTCGATCGGCACCTCCGGGCGTATCAAAAACAGGCCGTACAACACGCCAATCAGCAGACAGCCCACGATATTAACGGCCAGCGTCGCGGTATAGAAGTGCCGCGGCCAATTGGCACTGACCCAATTGCCGGTGGCGAAGCGCAACAACGTGCCGGCAATCCCGCCGACGGAGACCGCAACGATCAATGGAAGCACTATTTTCTCCGCTGTCTTGGGCTTAAACGGTCGAGTTGCGCGAGGTGATTGAGCTTTTCGCCGATCTTCAATTCCAGGCCACGGGGCACCGGTTGATAGAACGGGATCGGCTCAAGCTCTTCCGGGAAATAGTCTTCACCGGCAGCGTAGGCATCGGGCTCGTCGTGGGCGTAGCGATATTCGTCGCCATAGCCCAATTGCTTCATCAGCTTGGTCGGTGCGTTGCGCAAGTGCAGCGGCACTTCCAGCGAGCCGTGTTCGGCGGCAGCACGCAACGCAGTCTTGAAGCCCATATACACCGCGTTGCTTTTTGGCGCGCAGGCCAGATAGGTGATGGCCTGGGCCACCGCCAGTTCGCCCTCGGGGCTGCCAAGCCGCTCCTGCACTTCCCACGCCGCCAGGCACAGGCTCAGCGCGCGCGGGTCGGCGTTGCCGATGTCTTCGCTGGCCATACGCACCACGCGCCGCGCCAGATACAGCGGATCGCAACCGCCATCGATCATCCGCGCGAACCAGTACAGCGCGCCGTCAGGGTTGGAGCCGCGTACCGATTTGTGCAGCGCCGAGATCTGGTCGTAGAACGCTTCGCCGCCCTTGTCGAAGCGCCGCCGGGTGTCACCGAGCAGACTTTGCAGCAGCTCGGTGCCCATCTCGCTGTTGTCTTCGGCCAGGTCCGAGGCGTTCTCCAGCAGATTGAGCAGGCGCCGGCCATCGCCATCGGCGGCGGACAACAGCATCTGGAAGCCTTCATCGCTGAGGCTCAGGTTACGCTTGCCCAGCCCGCGCTCTTCGGTGAGCGCGCGGTGCACCAGTTTGCGCAGCGCCGTCTCGTCGAGGCTTTTCAGCACATAGACGCGGGCCCGCGACAACAACGCGTTGTTCAATTCAAACGAGGGGTTTTCGGTGGTGGCGCCGATGAAGATCAGCGTGCCGTCTTCAACGTAGGGCAGGAACGCATCCTGCTGAGACTTGTTGAAACGGTGCACTTCATCGACGAACAGAATGGTGCGCTTGCCGTACTGGCCGGCCTGCTGTTTGGCGATTTCTACCGCCTGGCGGATCTCCTTTACCCCGGCAAGCACCGCCGAGACCGTTTCGAAGTGCGCGTCCGAGACTTCCGCGAGCAACCGCGCCAGGGTGGTTTTGCCCACACCCGGCGGGCCCCAGAAGATCATCGAATGCAGGGCACCCTGCTCCAGCGCCTCACGCAAAGGCTTGCCGCGAGCGAGCACGTGCTCCTGACCGACATACTCATCCAGATTGGTCGCGCGCAAACGCGCGGCCAGTGGCTGAGCAATCGGGGCACTGCGAAACAGATCCATCACGTAGCGTTGAAACCTCTGATTGTCTTAAGCCTGTTGGAACACCTGTGGACACCTGTTGGTGACCTTGTGGTGAGGGGATTTATCCCCGATGGGCTGCGAAGCGGCCCCAAAAAAGGTGACTGCTGCGCAGTCAATCGGGGATAAATCCCCTCGCCACAGAAGCCCACCTCGTGCGCACTATTCCTGGATAACGTCAGCCCCCTTCGGGATGTCGAACTTGAATTTCGACGCCGACACCGCTTCGTTGGCCTTGACCCCAGTGAACAGGATGTTGGTGCGCTGGCCGACACTGTCGATCAGTTGCATGTCATTGACCAGGCCATTGCGGAACGACAGGCGCAGGCTGTCGAACAGGGTGTCCTTGGTCTTTGGCTTGAGGGTGAAGTCAATCACGCCGCCCGCCTCTTTTGCGCTGATCTCGAAGCTCTGGCTGATCTTCGACACGTCTCCGGACAGCAGCAATGCCGGGGTCTGGGTCAGGCGCTCGTCGAGCTTCTTGATGGTGGCCTGTTCCAGGTCCGGGTCCCAGAGGGTGACTTTCTTGCCATCGGAGACCATGGTCTGCTCGTTCGGCGCCTCGGTGTGCCAGTAGAACAGGCCCGGACGCTGCAGCACCATGTCGCCACGGGTTTCCTGCAACTGGGTGCCGCTGCCGTCGAGGGTCAGCTGGGAAAAGTTCGCGGTCAGGGTTTTCGATGTTTCGAGCAGTTGGGTCAGACGCGCCACGTCCTTGTCATCGGCGTGGGCCGTGAGCGTGGTCAGCGCCAGTACTGGCAGCAGCATGCGGATAAGACGCATGGGAGTCCTCTTGAATACTCGTGGGAAAACGGGCGGCGCGTCATTGCGCCACCCGGATCATTGAATCAGTCGCGTACCGGGCCGGGAGCCAGGACTTCACGCGAGCCGTTGGTGTTCATCGCGGTGACGACCCCGGCCATTTCCATGGCCTCGATCATCCGCGCGGCGCGGTTGTAGCCAATCTTCAGCTTGCGCTGGACAGCGGAAATCGAAGCGCGACGGCTTTCGAGGACAAACTGCACCGCTTCGTCGTACAGCGCGTCGGTCTCGGCATCATCACCGTCGCCACCACCACTGCTGCCTTCAAAACCGCTGCCCGCCTCTTCGACACCGTTGAGGATGTCATCGTTGTATTCCGGTGCGCCACGCAGTTTCCAGGCTTCCACCACGCGGTGTACTTCATCGTCGGAAACGAACGCACCGTGCACCCGGATCGGCAGGCTGGTGCCCGGCGGCATGTAAAGCATGTCACCGTGACCCAACAGTTGCTCGGCGCCACCCTGGTCGATGATGGTCCGCGAGTCGATCTTGCTGGACACCTGGAACGCCATCCGGGTCGGGATGTTGGCCTTGATCAGACCGGTGATCACGTCTACCGAAGGACGCTGGGTCGCGAGGATCAAGTGAATACCGGCAGCACGCGCCTTCTGTGCGATACGGGCGATCAGTTCTTCAACCTTCTTGCCGACGATCATCATCATGTCGGCGAATTCGTCGACCACCACGACGATGGTCGGCAGCTTCTGCAGCAGCGGTGCTTCGTCGTGAATGCTCTCGCGCTTGTACAGCGGATCGCTCAACGGCTCGCCGGCGTCCTGGGCTTCCTTGACCTTGGCGTTGAAGCCCGAAAGGTTACGCACGCCCATCTTCGCCATCAGCTTGTAACGGCGTTCCATCTCGGCAACGCTCCAGCGCAGGGCGTTGGCCGCGTCCTTCATGTCGGTGACCACCGGGCACAGCAGGTGCGGGATGCCTTCGTAGATCGACAGCTCGAGCATTTTCGGGTCGATCATGATCAGCTTGGCGTCGTCCGGGCCGGACTTGAACAGGATCGACAGGATCATCGCGTTCACACCCACCGACTTACCGGAACCGGTCGTACCGGCCACCAGCAGGTGCGGCATCTTCGCCAGGTCGGTGATGACCGGTTTGCCGCCAATGTCGTGGCCCAGGGCCAGAGTGACCGGGGACTTGAAGTTGTCGTACTCGGGGGTCGACAGCACTTCGGAGAAACGCACGATCTGGCGGTCTTCGTTGGGGATCTCGATACCGACCGTGGTCTTGCCCGGAATCACCTCGACCACGCGCACGCTGGTCACGGCCAGCGAACGTGCAAGGTCTTTTGCCAGGTTGGCGATGCGACTGACCTTGACGCCGGCGGCAGGCTGGATTTCGTAACGGGTAATCACCGGGCCAGGATGAATCGAGTCCACGGTGACTTCGACGCCGAACTCCTTGAGCTTGATCTCCAGCAAGTGGCCGACCGCAGCCAGGGATTCCGGCGAGTAATTGAGTTGTTTCTTTTCCGCAGGATCGAGAATCGAGATCGGCGGCAAGGTGCCTTCCACGGCGCTGTCGACGAACAGCGGCGCCTGTTTCTCTTTCTGCACGCGTTTGCTTGGCTCGGGCGCCTTGACCGGCGCCGGGGCGATAACCGGCGGCACCTGTTTCTCGCGATCGGACATGTGCTTGCTCAGCGCCTGCTCGCGCTCGATCAGACGCTCCTTGACCTTGGCCTGTTCACGCTTGTCGGTGACGGTCGGCGCGACCACGTCGTGTACGCGATCATCGACTTCACGCAGTTGCGCGACCAGTTGCTTGCGCTCGGTACGGGCCGACCACCAGCGATTGATCGCGCCCTGGAACAGTTCGAACAGGTCGAGGGTGATCTTGCCGGTGACGTCCATCACCTTGAACCACGAGAGGTCGGTGAACACGGTCAGGCCGAACAGGAACAGCGCAATGAACAACAACGTGCTGCCCTGAATATTCAGCGCGTTGCGCGCAAGATCACCGAGACTTTCGCCCAGCGCCCCGCCCGCACCCGCCGGCAGACCGGTGGCAGCATGGAAATGAATATGCGCCAGCGCAGCGCCGGACAGCACCAGAAACACCAGACCGATCAGGCGCCAGGAAAACAGCCAGCCGCTCCACTGCCACGGCTCGTGCCGTTGACGGAAGATCTGATACGCCTTGATCGCCAGCAGCAGCGGAAAGATGTACGCAAAGTAACCCAGCACCATGAACAGGATATCGGCGCTGTAGGAGCCGGCCGGGCCGCCGAAGTTCTGCACGTCGTCGATCTTGCTGTTATGGCTCCAGCCCGGATCATCCTTGCCGTAGGTCAGCAAGGCCATCATCAGGAACAGGCACAAGGCACCGATGGCGATCAATGCACCTTCCTTGAGCCGGTAGTGCAATTGCTGGCGCCAGAGCGGAACGACTGTTTTTGGTGCTTCGGTGGATTTCTTCAAAACGCTTCTTTTCCTGCGCCCGGGGCGCGTCCATCTATTGAATGACGATAAAAAACTGCCCAATCCAGGCAGGCAAAAAAGTGAACCGGCGCAACTGAGACTACTTTTAACACTGTGCCGCAGCTTTTATAAACACGGCCATAAACACAGCGCACGGCGAATATTGTGTAACAACCCGGCATTGTACGGGTTTGTGCGGCTGATGCCATGCTTCAAACCCATAGCTGAGCATAGCCAACCCCACAAATCCTGCGGCTCAATTTGAGCATGCATTGTCTTTCGTGACAAAGGCTTATGAGGTGTATTTGATGAACGCAGCGAAGCATTCACGCCTGATCATTCTCGGTTCCGGCCCTGCCGGTTACAGCGCCGCCGTGTACGCCGCCCGTGCCAACCTCAAACCTGTGGTAATTACCGGCCTGCAGGCCGGCGGCCAGCTCACCACCACCGTCGAAGTCGACAACTGGCCCGGCGACGTCGAAGGCCTGACCGGCCCGGCACTGATGGAGCGCATGCAAAAACACGCCGAGCGCTTTGCCACAGAGATCGTTTACGACCACATCCATACCGCCAAGTTGCAGCAGCGCCCGTTCGAGCTCATTGGCGACAACGGCACTTACACCTGTGACGCGCTGATCATCGCCACAGGCGCCTCGGCGCAGTATCTGGGCCTGCCCTCGGAAGAAGCCTTCGCCGGCAAAGGGGTTTCAGCCTGCGCGACCTGTGATGGTTTTTTCTATCGCAATCAGGTGGTCGCGGTGGTCGGCGGCGGCAACACCGCTGTCGAGGAGGCCCTGTACCTGTCGAACATCGCCAAAGAAGTGCACTTGATCCACCGCCGCGACAAATTGCGCTCGGAGAAAATCCTTCAGGACAAACTGTTCGAAAAAGCCGCCAGTGGCAATGTTCGCCTGCACTGGAACCAGAATCTGGACGAAGTGCTGGGCGACGACAGCGGCGTCACCGGTGCACGCCTGCGGGACAGCCACACCGGGCAAACGGTTGATCTGCCGCTGTCCGGCGTATTCATCGCCATCGGGCACAAACCCAATACCGACCTGTTTCAGGGCCAGTTGCCGATGCGTGACGGTTATCTACTGGTCAAGGGCGGCAATGACGGCGACGCTACCTCCACCGAAATTCCCGGCGTCTTCGCTGCCGGCGACGTGGCCGACCACGTCTATCGTCAGGCCGTGACCTCGGCCGGCGCCGGTTGCATGGCGGCACTGGACGCGGAGAAGTATCTGGACGACATTCCTGTCATTTAACGGCACACTTCAGCGCGGGCCTCGCGCCCGCACCGCCCTCCCCTTCTGCAAGCCTGGACGCCATGCTGACTTGGTTACAACGCAATTCCCTGACCTTCCCGCCCCTGGAAAAGGCCATGCGCGATCCCAATGGATTGCTGGCTGCCGGTGGCGATCTGTCCGCCGATCGCCTTGTGCAGGCTTACCGGCACGGCTGTTTTCCGTGGTTTTCCGAAGGTCAGCCGATCCTCTGGTGGTCGCCGGATCCCCGCACGGTATTGTTTCCCGACGAACTGCATGTCTCGCGCAGCCTTGGCAAACTGCTGCGCAAGCAACGCTATCAGGTGACCTTCGATCAGGATTTCGAAGCCGTGATCCGCGCCTGCGCCGCGCCACGGGAATACGCCGACGGCACCTGGATCACCGAAGCCATGCAGGACGCCTACCTGGAATTGCACCGACGCGGTTTCGCTCACTCGGTCGAGGTCTGGGATGAGGGCCAATTGGTCGGCGGCCTGTATGGCCTGGCGATGGGTCAGCTGTTTTTCGGCGAATCGATGTTCAGCCGCGCCGACAATGCCTCGAAATATGGCTTTGCGACGCTGGTGCAGCATCTGAAAGACGCCGGATTCGTCATGATCGACTGCCAGATGCCGACCGATCATCTGCACAGTCTCGGCGCCCGGGCGATCTCTCGTCGTGAATTCGCCGACTATCTGGCTCGCCACCTGGATCAACCCGGTCGCGCCACCTGGGTTTGCTGAGCGACTTTTGCGCGCGTGGCTTACACTTAATTCACCAGCTTATCCCGAGGGTTGATCATGACCGAGTTGGCGCGTTTGAAGTTCTATGCCACTCAGCCTCATTCCTGCAGTTATCTGCCCGAGGAGCAGGCGACGACGCTGTTTCTCGACCCGAGTCAGCCCATGGATGTGCACGTCTACGCAGACCTGTCGGAAATGGGTTTTCGTCGCAGCGGCGATCATCTGTATCGGCCCCATTGCCAGAATTGCAATGCGTGCGTGCCTGCGCGCATCCCGGTGTCGCAGTTCCTGCCCAACCGCCAGCAGAAACGCATTTTCAAACGCAATGCCGATCTGCAGGTACGCCCGGTAAAACCGCATTTCAGTGAAGAATATTTCGATCTGTACCAGCGCTATATCGAACAGCGGCATGCCGACGGCGACATGTACCCGCCGAGCCGCGATCAGTTTTCGACCTTCCTGGTGCGCGACCTGCCCTTTTCGCGCTTCTACGAGTTTCGTCTCGACGGACGGTTACTCGCCGTCGCGGTGACCGATCTGCTGCTTAACGGCTTGTCGGCGGTCTATACCTTTTACGAGCCTGACGAGGAACGCCGCAGCCTGGGGCGTTTCGCGATCCTGTGGCAAATTGCCGAAAGCCAGCGCCTGGGGCTGGAGGCGGTGTATCTGGGTTACTGGATCAAGAACTGCAAAAAGATGAACTACAAGACCCAATATCGCCCCATCGAATTGCTGATTAATCAGCGCTGGGTGATCCTGAACTAATCGCAAGCCCTAAACCCCTTGGCTTAAACCCCCTTTTTCGGGCACAATGCACGCCGCTTTTGCCTGGCGCAGTTGCACCGGGCCATTCATTGGACACCGAGGGCTTTACTGCATGTCGAAAGAAGACAGCTTCGAAATGGAAGGCACTGTCGTCGACACCCTGCCCAACACCATGTTTCGTGTGGAGTTGGAAAATGGGCACGTCGTAACCGCGCATATCTCCGGCAAGATGCGCAAGAACTACATTCGTATTCTTACCGGTGACAAAGTGCGCGTCGAGCTGACGCCCTATGACTTGAGCAAAGGGCGCATTACTTACCGCGCTCGCTAATCAAGTCAATACAAGACGCCCGGTTTATGCCGGGCGTTTTTGTTTGTCTGCGGTTTGGGGTTTGGGTTTGGGGTTGGGGTTGGGGTTGGGTGTATATC
>NZ_QAIK01000090.1:0-4969 GCF_003061005.1 Pseudomonas sp. HMWF021
CGGTCACGGTGGTTTCGCCGCCGGACAGAATCACGCACGGCGCTGCCAGTGGCTGCCCGTGATTGATGATCTGCCGGGCGATGCCGGCATGGACTTTCGCCACTTCGCGGGATTCACCTTCAAGGTCGCCGAGGATCAGCGTGCTGAAACCGGCCTGACGGCATTTCACCGCCGCAGCATCCAGCGATTGCTGCGGGCGGGCGATCAGCTGGAAGTGGCTGCGGGCCAGGCTTGGATCGCCGGGTTTGACGGTTTCCGATTCCGGGCTTTGCAGCCAGTTGCGCACCGAGGCTGGGACTTCAATGTCGTAGCGCTTGAGGATCGCCAGGGCTTCGGCGGAGGTGCTTGGGTCGGCCACGGTCGGGCCGGAGGCGATGACCGTGGCGAGGTCGCCCGGCACATCGGAAATCGCGTAGGTGTAAACCGTGGCAGGCCAGCAGGCCTTGCCCAGGCGTCCGCCCTTGATTGCCGAGAGGTGCTTGCGCACGCAGTTCATCTCGCCGATGGTCGCGCCGGATTTGAGCAGGGCTTTGTTGATCGACTGCTTGTCGGCCAGGGTGATGCCTTCGGCCGGCAGGGCGAGCAGGGCAGAGCCGCCACCGGACAGCAGGAAGATCACGCGGTCGTCTTCGCTCAGGTTGCTGACCAGTTCCAGCACGCGTTTGGCCACGGCCAGGCCGGCAGCGTCCGGTACCGGATGCGCGGCTTCGACCACTTCGATTTTTTCGCACGGGGCGCCGTGACCGTAACGGGTCACTACCAGGCCCGAGACTTCACCTTGCCAGCTGCGCTCGACCACCTGTGCCATGGCGGCGGCGGCTTTGCCGGCACCGATGACGATCACCCGACCCGTACGATCGGCAGGCAGATGGGCTTCGAGGACCTGGTTGGGATGGGCCGCGTCGATGGCTGTGGCAAACAGCTCGCGCAGCAGTTGTTGCGGATCGACCGACATGGCGGGCTCCCGGAATTCTTGTTATTGGGATGGAACGACAACGGTGCAGCAACGCGATCCTTGTGGGAGCTGGCTTGCCAGCGATTCAGGCGCCGCGGTCATTCAGACGGACCGAGTCGATGCCATCGCGGGCAAGCCCGCTCCCACAGGGAGCGAGCCAGAAGCGCAGATTATTTTTTGTCGCGAATCGAGAAGTTGGCCATGTGTTCCAGACCCTTGATCAGCGCCGAGTGGTCCCAGTTGCTGCCACCGATCGCTGCGCAGGTGCTGAACACCTGCTGGGCGTTGGCGGTGTTCGGCAGGTTGATGTTCAGCTCCTTGGCGCCTTGCAGGGCCAGGTTCAGGTCTTTCTGGTGCAGGCTGATGCGGAAGCCTGGATCGAAGGTGCCCTTGATCATGCGCTCGCCGTGCACTTCGAGGATCTTCGAGGAGGCGAAACCGCCCATCAGTGCTTCACGCACCTTGGCCGGATCAGCGCCGTTTTTCGAGGCGAACAGCAGGGCTTCAGCCACGGCCTGAATGTTCAGCGCGACGATGATCTGGTTGGCCACTTTGGCGGTCTGACCGTCGCCATTGCCACCGACCAGAGTGATGTTCTTGCCCATGGCCTGGAACAGCGGCAGGGCGCGTTCGAAGGCATCGGCGTCGCCACCAACCATGATGCTCAGGGTCGCAGCCTTGGCGCCGACTTCACCGCCGGACACTGGCGCGTCGAGGTACTGAGCACCTTTCTCGTTGATCTTCTTGGCGAAGGCCTTGGTGGCGGTTGGCGAGATCGAACTCATGTCGATCACCACTTTGCCTTTGCCGATGCCGGCGGCAACGCCGTCAGCGCGGAACAGTACGTCGTCGACCTGTGGGGTATCCGGCACCATGACGATAATGAATTCGGCTTCCTGCGCCACTTCGCGCGGGTTGGCCAGGGCGACGGCGCCAGCGGCAACCAGGTCGGCCGGGGCAGCGTCGTGGTGCGCCGACAGGAACAGGCTGTGACCGGCTTTCTGCAGGTTCGAAGCCATTGGGTGGCCCATGATGCCGGTGCCGATAAATCCGATTTTAGCCATGAGAAAATCCTCTTGTTTTTGTGTGGCTCCCTGTAGGAGCTGGCGAAGCCTGCGATCTTTTGATCTTGATCTTGAAAAGCAAAGTCAAAAGATCGCAGCCTTCGGCAGCTCCTACAGGGTCATGTGTTCGTTCAGATTGCGTTGTGGGTTTTCAACCAGCCAAGACCGGCTTCAGTGGTGGTCAGTGGCTTGTATTCACAGCCAACCCAACCCTGATAACCGATGCGATCCAGGTGTTCGAACAGGAAGCGGTAGTTGATCTCACCGGTGCCCGGCTCGTTGCGCCCCGGGTTGTCCGCGAGCTGCACGTGGTTGATCTCCGCCAGATGCGATTGCAGGGTGCGGGCCAGATCGCCTTCCATGATTTGCATGTGGTAGATGTCGTATTGCAGGAACAGATTGGCGCTGCCGACCTGCTCGCGAATCGACAGGGCTTGCGCCGTGTTGTTCAGGTAGAAACCCGGGATGTCGCGGGTGTTGATCGCTTCCATCACCAGTTTGATACCGGCCGCCTGCAGCTTGTCGGCCGCGTACTTGAGGTTGGCGACGAAGGTCTTTTCCACGGTGGCATCGTCCACGCCTTGCGGACGGATACCGGCCAGGCAGTTGACCTGGGTGTTGCCCAGCACTTGCGCGTAGGCAATCGCCAGATCGACCCCGGCGCGGAATTCTTCAACGCGATCCGGCAGGCAGGCGATACCGCGCTCGCCTTTGGCCCAGTCACCGGCCGGCAGGTTGAACAGCACTTGGGTCAGACCGTTGGCATCGAGCTTTGCCTTGATTTCGGCAGAGCTGAAGTCGTACGGGAACAGGTATTCCACACCACTGAAACCGGCCTTGGCGGCGGCGTCGAAACGGGCGAGGAAATCCTGTTCGGTGAACAGCATGGACAGGTTGGCAGCGAAACGCGGCATGGTGGTCTCCTGTTGCGAATTAATGATGATGGCCCTGTGTAGGAGCTGCCGCAGGTTGCGATCTTTTGATCCTGATCCTGAAAAACAAGATCAAAAGATCGCAGCCTGCGGCAGCTCCTACAGGGGAGTAACCGCGGCCATCAAATCCCGGCAGATCAGTCGAGCAACGAAATCGCCGTTGGCGCGTCGTTGCCGACCAGCGCCAGGTCTTCGAATTCGTTGACGGCGTTGATCTCGGTCCCCATGGAGATGTTGGTCACACGCTCCAGGATGATTTCGACGATCACCGGCACCTTGAACTCTTCGATCAGCTCTTCGGCCTTGCGCAGGGCAGGGGCGATGTCCGCCGGTTCGAACACACGCAGTGCCTTGCAGCCCAGGCCTTCGGCGACAGCGACGTGATCGACACCGTAACCGTTGAGTTCCGGCGCGTTCAGGTTATCGAAGGACAGCTGCACGCAGTAGTCCATTTCGAACCCGCGCTGCGCCTGACGAATCAGGCCCAGGTACGAGTTGTTCACCACGACGTGGATGTAAGGCAGTTTGAACTGAGCGCCGACCGCCAGTTCTTCGATCATGAACTGGAAGTCATAGTCCCCCGACAGGGCCACGACTTTACGGTTCGGATCGGCCTTGACCACGCCCAGCGCTGCCGGAATGGTCCAGCCCAACGGGCCGGCCTGACCGCAGTTGATCCAGTGACGCGGCTTGTAGACGTGCAGGAACTGCGCGCCGGCAATCTGCGACAGACCGATGGTGCTGACGTAGCAGGTGTCTTTGCCGAACACCTGGTTCATTTCTTCGTAAACGCGCTGCGGCTTGACCGGCACGTTGTCGAAGTGGGTCTTGCGTTGCAGGCTGGCCTTGCGCTGCTGGCAATCCTGCAGCCAGGCGCTGCGGTTTTTCAGCTTGCCGGCGGCTTGCCATTCCCGGGCGACTTCAATGAACACGGTCAGCGCGGCAGCGGCGTCGGACACGATGCCCAGGTCCGGGGTGAACACGCGGCCGATCTGGGTGCCTTCGATGTCGACGTGAATGAACTTGCGCCCTTCGGTGTAAACGTCGACCGAACCGGTGTGACGGTTGGCCCAACGGTTGCCGATACCCAGCACCACGTCGGATTTCAGCATCGTGGCGTTGCCGTAGCGGTGCGACGTCTGCAGACCGACCATGCCGACCATCAGCGGGTGATCGTCAGGGATGGTGCCCCAGCCCATCAGGGTCGGGATCACCGGAATACCGGTCAGCTCGGCGAATTCCACCAGCAAATCGCTGGCGTCGGCATTGATGATGCCGCCACCGGCCACCAGCAATGGGCGCTCGGCCTGATCCAGCAAAGCCAGCGCCTTCTCGACCTGAACGCGGGTCGCGGTCGGCTTGGCCAGCGGCAGTGGCTGGTAAGCGTCGATGTCGAATTCGATTTCAGCCATCTGCACGTCGAACGGCAGGTCGATCAGCACCGGGCCTGGACGGCCGGAGCGCATTTCGTAAAAGGCTTTCTGGAACGCGTAAGGCACCTGGCCCGGCTCCAGAACCGTGGTCGCCCACTTGGTGACGGGCTTGACGATGCTGGTGATGTCGACGGCCTGGAAGTCTTCCTTGTGCATACGGGCGCGGGGTGCCTGGCCGGTAATGCAGAGGATGGGGATCGAGTCGGCCGAGGCGCTGTAGAGCCCGGTGACCATGTCGGTACCGGCCGGGCCGGACGTTCCGATGCACACGCCGATGTTGCCGGCCTTGGTGCGTGTGTAACCCTCGGCCATGTGCGACGCGCCTTCGACGTGGCGAGCGAGGACGTGATCGATGCCACCGACTTTTTTCAGTGCGGAGTACAGCGGGTTGATCGCAGCACCCGGAATGCCAAAAGCGGTATCAACCCCTTCACGGCGCATCACCAGAACGGCGGCTTCGATTGCTCTCATTTTGCTCATGGTTTTGTGCCTCTTTACGTTTTGTAATTGTATACAAGTGGCTTTGCGCAGAGTGTATTCACGGCGGACGGCGCAGGTCAATCCATTTTCTCAAGCGCCTGTTTC
>NZ_QAIK01000090.1:4979-8096 GCF_003061005.1 Pseudomonas sp. HMWF021
GTTTCTACTGTGGCTTTTCGTCGCATGTGGCGCTTTTCGAGAATTATTGTATACAAAAAAATAATTCATTGTGTTCTATTTGTGGCATCGGGCTGCGGCACAAACGCGCAGCCCCACGACTTTCCCAATAACAAAATGAGGACGGCACCATGAGCGCTTTAACCTTGAAAGTCGCAGTCAACCTGGTCAATCAGGCCATCAGCGTCGGGCGCGGCATCAACGCTGCGCCGCTGACCATCGCGGTACTCGATACCGGCGGCCACCTGATCACCCTGCAACGCGAAGACGGCGCCAGCCTGCTGCGCCCCAACATCGCCATCGGCAAAGCCTGGGGCGCAATCGCTTTGGGCAAGGGCTCACGCTTGCTGGCGCTGGACGCCCAACAACGCCCGGCCTTCATCGCCGCACTCAACAGCATGGGCCAGGGCAGCGTCGTCCCGGCCCCGGGCGGGGTGCTGATTCGTGATCAGGCGGGGAATGTGCTGGGCGCGATCGGGATCAGCGGCGATCTGTCGGATATTGATGAGCAGGTGGCGATCAAAGCGGTGGAGGCGCTGGATTTGCGGGCGGATGCGGGGGTGGCTGGTTGACCTTTAGCGTCTGATCGAAAGTCATCGCTGGCAAGCCAGCTCCCACAAGGTTTTGTATTGAGCAACGATTTGTGAACGACACAAACCACTGTGGGAGCTGGCTTGCCAGCGATGGCGGCCCGACTGACACATCGTGATAAAAGACTGCCCCGTCCAGATGGATCACTGCGGTCTAGCCTTCTGATGAACTCATCATGAAGGGGCAATGGATTGCCTGATCTTCCTGCTTCACATCGTCTGCGAACCGGCCGCTATGCCGAAGCCAATCGAATCTATCTCCTGACAACCAATACCCTTGATCGCCAACCGATCTTTGCCGATGTGATGTTGGGCAGACTTGTTGTTCATCAATTTCGGCGGGCACAAGAGCTTGGATTGGCAAAGTCACTGGCGTGGGTGGTGATGCAGGATCATTTTCACTGGCTCGTTGAGCTGCAAAACTGTTCGCTCCGAAGGCTGATGGGTGAAACCAAGTCGCTGATAACCAGAGAAGTGAATTTATCCATCGGCCGTAGCGGGCCGCTTTGGCAGCAGGGTTTTCATGACCGAGCATTGAGGCGGGAAGACGATCTGGTGAAGATGGCGCGCTATGTGGTCGCCAACCCATTGCGGGCAGGATTGGTGGAAAGGCTGGGTGATTATCCGCTGTGGGATGCCATCTGGGTTTGATCTGATACCGAGTTGCCCCCATCGCTGGCAAGCCAGCTCCCACAGGGATTTGCGTCGTTCACAAAGTTTGTGTTCAACACCAGACCTGTGGGAGCTGGCTTGCCAGCGATAAGGGCAGCACAGTCTTACTGATCCGGCTCACACCCTTTCAATACCAACCGGATAATCGTCTGCGCCGCCGCCTCGTAATCCGCCTCGTCGAGCTTGTCCTTGCCGGTGACAGCAGAAATCTGCCAGTCGAAGTCGGCGTAGGTCTGGGTGGCGGCCCAGATGCTGAACATCAGGTGGTTGGGGTCGATCGGGGCGATCTGGCCGCGGTCGATCCAGCTCTGGATGCAGTCGATGTTGTGCTTGGCCTGGCTGTTGAGCTGCTCCACCAGATCGGCGCTCAGGTGCGGGGCGCCGTGCATGATTTCGCTGGCGAACACCTTGGAGGCGAAGGGCAGGTCGCGGGAGATGCGGATCTTCGAGCGGATATAGCCGCTGAGCACTTCGCTCGGCACGCCGTCCGGGTTGAACGGGGTCGAAGCCTGCAGGATCGGCACGATGATGCTTTCCAGGACCTCGCGGTAGAGGTTTTCCTTGGACTTGAAGTAGTAGTAGACGTTGGGCTTGGGCAATCCCGCCTTGGCGGCGATGTCGCTGGTTTTGGTCGCAGCGAAGCCTTTGTCGGCAAACTCCTCACTGGCGGCACGCAGGATCAGTTCTTTGTTGCGCTCGCGGATTGTGCTCATAAACCCGGTGGTTCCTTGCCTGTTCTGGCGGTTGCGCATGGTAGCACCGGCCTCGCGCATGGCTCAAGAATGCCCCGTGTGGCCCGCAGTCACGGTATGCTGCGCGGCATTATTCACAAAAGGAAACAGGATTCATGGCAGGAAGCAGTTTGCTGGTGCTGATCGACGACATCGCCACCGTTCTGGATGACGTGGCGTTGATGAGCAAAATGGCCGCCAAGAAGACCGCCGGCGTACTCGGCGATGACCTGGCGCTCAATGCCCAGCAAGTCTCCGGGGTGCGCGCCGAGCGGGAAATTCCCGTGGTCTGGGCGGTGGCCAAGGGCTCGTTTCTCAACAAACTGATTCTGGTGCCCTCGGCGCTGGCGATCAGTGCGTTCGTGCCGTGGCTGGTGACGCCGCTGCTGATGGTCGGCGGTGCGTACCTGTGCTTCGAAGGCTTCGAGAAACTCGCGCACAAGGTTCTGCACAGCAAGGCCGAAGATGACGCCGAGCATGCGCAACTGAGCGCGGCAGTGGCCGAGCCGAGCACCGATCTGGTGGCTTATGAGAAGGACAAGATCAAAGGCGCGATCCGCACTGACTTCATCCTCTCGGCGGAAATCATCGCCATCACCCTCGGCACTGTGGCCGACGCTTCGCTGACCCAGCAAGTGATCGTGATGTCCGGCATCGCCATCGTCATGACCGTGGGCGTTTATGGCCTGGTGGCCGGGATTGTCAAACTCGACGATCTCGGTCTGTGGCTGACGCAGAAATCCGGCTCGGCAGCAAAGAGTATCGGCAACGCGATCCTGCGTGCGGCGCCTTACATGATGAAAGGCCTTTCGGTGATTGGCACGGCGGCGATGTTCCTCGTCGGCGGCGGCATCCTGACTCACGGCATTCCTGTGCTGCATCACTGGATTGAAAGTGTCGGTGCAGCGTCCGGTAGTGCCGGTTTTGCGGTGCCTGTGCTGCTCAATGGCGTGGCGGGGATTATCGCTGGCGCGGTGGTGCTGGCGGTGGTGTCGGTGGTCAGCAAAATCTGGCGCACGATCAAAGGCTGAATATCGTTCTTTGTAGGAGTGAGCCTGCTCGCGATGAGGTCGTGTCAGTCACCTTTCATGTGCCTGATGCACCGC
>NZ_QAIK01000091.1 GCF_003061005.1 Pseudomonas sp. HMWF021
GGGTGTCGCTGGCGATGGTCGGGTTGTACAAGGCGTTGGGTGGGGGAGGGGAGGCGGTGTATCCGGTGGGGATCGCTACCAATAATTCGCTTGACCAGAAATGATGGCCTTTCGCTTGACGCTAATCCCCGCTGTCGTAGACTCCGCTCATCCGTCAGGGAGTAGCGGTTATGCAGCGTTTGCGCGGTTGGGTTATCGGATTGACCTTTGTTACGTGTGCAGTTCAGGCGCAAACGCCCGGGCCAGACGATCCGCTGCTGGATAACGCAGCGCCTGCGGCAACCACGGCGAGCAGTGAGGCGCGAGGGGTGTTGCGGGCGCGGGATCAGGCGGTACTGGCCAGCGAGCTGTCGGGGCGGATTGTCGAGTTGCCGTTCAGCGAGGGTGAGTCGTTCAAGAAGGGCGATGTGCTGGCGAAGTTCGATTGCTCGGCGTATCTGGCTCAGCTCAATGCAGCGCAGGCTGCCAATCGCGGTGCCGGTGAAGAGCTGGCGCACAACAGGCAGTTGGCCGCGCTCAATTCCGTCGGGCGTTTCGAAGTGGCGCGGGCCGAGGCCAAGGTCAGCGAAACCCAGGCGCAATCTCAGGTTTATCAGGTTCAGGTCAAACGCTGCAGCGTGGTCGCGCCTTTCGACGGGCAAGTGGTGGAGCGCAAGGTCCAGCGTTTCGAAAGCGTGGCGGCCGGCGCGCCGCTGCTGGACGTGGTGGACAACCGCACCCTCGAAATCCATCTGCTGGTGCCGTCGCGCTGGATGGCCAGACTTAAACCCGGCCAGACCTTCAGCTTTGTCCCCGACGAAACCGGCCAGCCGCTCGATGCCACGGTCAAGCGCCTCGGTGCGCGTATCGACGAGGGCAGCCAGACGCTGTTGCTGGTCGCCACACTTCCCGAAGCCAAAGGCTTGCTTGCCGGCATGAGCGGCACGGCGCATTTTGCGGAGCTTAAATGAACGCCCCGGTCGCCGGCGCTGCCGAGCAGGTGTTCGCGCGGTTCCTTGACCTCGAACGGCAGACCCGTGCCGCCCGCGATGCCTCGCAACTGGCCTACAGTCTGGTCAATGACGGCCAGTCGCTGTTCGGCTTTCGTCATGCAGCACTGCTGATTGCCGGCAAAGTGCAGGCAGTGACCGGCGTCAGTGCGGTGGAGCCGAATGCGCCGTTCGTGGCGTTTGTCGAGCAAGCCGTGGCGCAGTTGTTCCAGCAGGATGTGCTGAAGCAGGCGCGGGTGATCACGCCGCAACTGTTTGCCGAGTCGATTCAGGCCGACTGGCGCTCGCTGTCGGCGGCGCAGGTGTTCTGGCTGCCATTGATCGATCGCCAGGGCGAGGTGTTCGGCGGTCTGTGGCTGGCCCGCGATGTGCCGTGGAACCCTTCCGAACAAGTGCTGCTGTCGCAACTGGGCGACACCTACAGTCACGCCTGGCTGGCGCTGCAACCGCGCAAACCGTGGCGTCTGCGCTGGACGCGCAAGCGTCAGGTGGCGCTGGTGGCGGTGCTGTTGCTCGGGTTACTGATCCCGGTGCGCCAGTCGGTATTGGCTCCGGCGGAGGTGGTGCCGCAGGGCGGGCGCGTGGTCGCGGCGCCGCTGGACGGGGTGATCGCCGAGTTTCTGGTCAAGCCCAATCAACCGGTGAAAACCGGCGATCTGCTGCTGCGGTTTGAAAGCACCACTCTCAAGGCCCAGGCCGATGTGGCCGAGCGTGCCTTGGGCGTGGCGGAAGCGGAATTGAAATCCAACTCGCAACGTTCGTTTGCCGATGCCGAGTCCAGTGCCAGGGTCGATTTGCTCGCCGCTCGGGCCGAGCAAAAACGCGCCGAGCGCGATTACGCCCGCGAACTGCTGGCGCGCAGCGAAGTGCGCGCGGAGCGTGACGGGATTGCAGTGTTCGCCGATGCCGAACGTCTGACCGGCAAACCGGTGCAGACCGGCGAGCGGCTGATGGAAATCGCCGACCCGAATCAGGCCGAACTGCGCATCGAACTGGCGGTGGGCGACGCGATTGCACTAGCGCCGGGTGCCGAAGTCGCGCTGTTTCTCGACAGCGATCCGTTGCAGCGCCACCTCGCCACGCTGGAGCGCTCGGCCTACGAGGCGCAACCGACGGCGGGCGGGCAGCTTGCATATCGGCTCGACGCCAATTTTGCTGATGCGCCACCGCGTATCGGTCTGCGCGGCACGGCAAAAATTTTCGGTGATCGCGCCCCGCTGGCCTTGTACCTGCTGCGTCGGCCACTGGCCGGTCTGCGCCAGAGCGTGGGCCTGTAAATGAATCTGCCGAGCCTGCGTGCCGACCTGCAACTGTCGCCCGCGGCGCCGGCACTGGACGGTTCGCCGCGCTGGACGCTGGCCGATCCGGTGCGCGGTCGCTATTTCAAACTCGGCACGGCGGCAATGCGTCTGTTGCGGCACTGGTCGCTGGGCGATGCCGAGCAAGTGCTGCGCGCCGCCAATCGCGAACCGGGCCTGCCGCTGGACGGCGTCGAGTTGGAGCAACTGCTGACGTTTCTACGCGGGCATGACCTGATCAGCGCCCTCGACGATCAGCAGCGTGCCAGTTACTCGCTCAAGGCCCTCGCGCAACGGCAGAGCCTGTGGAAAATCCTGCTGCATCAATACCTGTTTTTCCGCATTCCGTTGTGGCGCCCGGACGCCTTTCTCAACCGTGTGTGGCCCTGGCTGGAGCGCTTCGGCCCGCGCGTGCTGCGTTACGGTTTGCCAGTGACGCTGGGTCTGGGGGTGTTTCTGGTGTCGCGGGACTGGCAGCGGTTTGTCGGTACATTTCCGCACCTGTTCAGCCTTGGCGGCGCATTGGCGTTCGGCGTTGCGTTGTTTTTTGCCAAGCTGTGCCACGAGTTCGGCCATGCGTTCATGGCCAAACGCGCCGGGTGTCGGGTGCAGAGTATGGGCGTGGCGTTCATGGTGTTGCTGCCGATGTTCTACACCGATGTCAGCGATGCCTGGCGAGTCAATGATCGGCGCACGCGGTTGCTGATCGGTGCCGGTGGGGTGCTCGCGGAACTGCTGCTGGCGTGTATCGCGCTGCTGGCCTGGTCGCTGTTGCCCGATGGCCCCGGGCGCACGGCTGCGTTCATGCTCGCCAGCGCCACGTGGATCACTACGCTGGTGGTCAACCTCAACCCGTTCATGCGTTTTGATGGCTATTTTCTGCTCAGCGATCTGTGGGAGGTCGACAACCTTCAAGGGCGAGCCTTTGCCCTGTGTCGCTGGCGGTTACGCGAATTTTTGTTCGGCTATGGCGCTCCGGCGCCGGAGCCTTGGTCGCCGAAGATGCAACGGCGTTTGCTGATCTGGGGGTATGGCTCGTGGTTGTGGCGTGCTGCGTTGTTTTTCGGGATCGCGCTGGCGGTCTATCACCTGTTTTTCAAGGTGTTGGGGATTTTCCTGATGCTGGTGGAACTGGTGTGGTTCATCGTCCTGCCGATCATGAATGAGTGGCGCCAATGGTGGACCCGCCGCGAGCAGGCCCATGGCCCGCGGGTGCTGCTGAGCAGTCTCGCGGTGCTTGGTCTGTTGCTGGTGCTGATCGTGCCGTGGCGCAGCGCCGTGGAGCTGCCGACCATGCTCGAAGCCGGACGCACCAGTGCCCTGCATGCGCCAGCGTCGGCGCGGGTGAAGGCGGTGAAAGTGGCGGATGGGCAACAAGTCGCCCAGGGCGATGTGCTGATCGAACTGGAGTCTCCGGATCTCGATTCGAAACTGGCTATCGTCCGCCGGGAAATCCAGATCCAGCAGTTGCTGATGCGCCGTCAGGCAGGACGCAGCGAAACCGCCGCCGACGCCAGTATCATCGAGCAGAAACTGGCTGAGGCGGTGGCCGAATATCGCGGCTTGAGCGCACAGCGCGAGCGTTTGCTGCTGCGGGCGCCGCATGCCGGTCGCGTGCGTGATCTGCTGCCTGACCTGAAGCCGGGGCGCTGGCTGTCGACCCATGATGCGCTGGCGCGGGTGGTCGAAGACGGCGCACGGTTGCGCGGGTATCTGGCCGAATCGGAACTGTGGCGAGTCACCCCCGGGGCCAGTGGCCGCTTCATTGCCGACGATCCAATGCACCCGGCGCTCGCCGTGCAACTCAATGAAATCGATACCAACGGTGTGGCCTATGTCGATCAGGAGGCACTGACCTCCGATCACCACGGCCCGATCGCCGTGCGCCGCGATCAACAGCAACGCGCAGAACCGCTGCAGGCGCAGTACGGCGTGCGGCTGAGCGCGGTTGATGAGCCAGCGACGCCGGTGCAACCTTTGCGCGGCGTGGTGGTGATTCAGGGCAGCGGTGAGTCGGTACTCGGTGTGGCCTGGCGCCGGTTGGCGGCGCTGGGGGTCAGGGAAAGCGGTTTCTGAAAGGGAGAGGACGATGGCGGACAGTGCAGGGGTGGCGGCAGACGGATTGGTGGTGCGGCCTTCGCGGGCAACCGACGGGCCGTTTCTGCACAGCCTGTATCAGACGGCGCGGCCGGATTTGCAGTGGATCGACGGCGAGCAGGAGCTGATACAACAAGTGGTCGCCCAACAGTTTCAGGTGCAGGAGCAGGGCATGGGCGACAACTACCCCGCCGCCATGCACTACGTGGTGGAAAAACTCGGCACGGCGATCGGTGCGTTGAGTACCGACTTCGGCCCCAACGAGATTCGTGTGCTGTACCTGGCATTCATCCCCCAGGCACGCGGCCAGGGTTATGGCCGCGCCGTCCTGCAAGGCGTACAGAAAGCCGCGCAACAGGTGCGTTGCCCGGTGGCGACGGTGGTCTGGACCAGCAACCCGCATGCGCGGCGGCATTATCTGGCGCTGGGCTTTGCGGTGGAAGAAAGCAATCCTGCAGCGGAGCGGCTTGTCTGGTATCCCCAGGGTTAAACCTGCCCATAACCCTGTGGGAGCGAGCCTGCTCGCGAAGGCGGTGTTTCATCCAGCATCGTTGTTGGCTGATACGGCGCTTTCGCGAGCAGGCTCGCTCCCACAAGGGTGATGTGCATGAAGTCGGGTTAGATGATCGAGTCGATATCGAGCGTATGCGGTGCACCGACCGGGTGCCCGAAAAGTGACGTCAGCAGCGCATCGTTGCTGGCGTTGTCCGGCGCCCGTGCGAGCTGTTCTTCCTTGAGGTTTTCCGGGTGTACGCGCCAGCGTTGCAGGCACTCGGCGAGCAGTTGCGGCTGTTCGGCGAGCAGGCCATAAACGTCCGTTGCGCTGACCCGTTTGTGCCGCAGGGCGCTCAGGCGCGCATGGGTGGTCTCGATACGACTGACCTCGTGGTTGATCGCTTCGATCTTGCGCTCCTGGGTGCGCACATAGGCCGCTGGCCGGGCCACCAGGTCCTGACGGGCGGCGCGCAATTGCCGGGTAATGCGCACCAGCGCCTCTTGCACCCATTCGAACTCGCGATCGGTGACCCGCGTGCGACTCGTTTCATGGGCCTGCTGCCAACGGCGCAAGGCCGCCCAGCACGCCGGGACATAGCCGCCGACCATCGAGTGATGCCCGGCATTGAAGATCTGCCGCAGCAATCCCGGCCGGTCCGGCAGGCCGTTTTGCTGCTGCAGCGCGAGGGTGCACGCGGCGTGCTGGGTGATGGTGTCGCAGCCCGGCTGCCACAGGATCGATGACGTCTGCTGACGCCCGAACTCCACCGGCATGGCGTGATGCAGGCTGCCATGGTGATCGTAGGCCTCGCCGGTCCAGTTGGTGATCCCCGCGACGAACACCGACAGCCCGACCGGCACATTGGTAAACATCAACGCCGCACCAGTCCCGTAGACCCCGGCCTTGGTGTTCATCCAGCTGCCTGGCACGCTTGGCACCGGGTCGTTATGGTTGACCATGCGGTGATGCACCAGCGGGGCGGCTGCCTGGGTGAATACCGTGTCGCCGGCGCGGGGGGCGCCGTAGGTGTAGAGCTGGATGTTGTAGGCTTCGGACCTGCGGCGCAGCATTTCCGCGAGCAGCAGGGTGATTGCACCGCCGAGGCTGTGGCCGCAGATGATCAGTTTTTGGCCGGCGTAGAATCGGTCTAGATAGCTGATTGCGAATGCCGCAGCTTTTTTTGCTGCCTGATAGAAACCGCGGTGGACCCGACCCTCTCCTTCCTCGAACGGCACTTGTAATGCATCGGCATCGCGTAATCCGTCAGGAATGATCTCGAAGGTCCCACGCACCGCGATCAGAATCAGTTCGTCATTGTGAGTAATGAACGCCTGGGTATCGGTTGCTTCTTTACCGAGGAGCCTGTCGTCCAGGAAGTGGACTTTCTCTGGGTGCTCCTGTTCCGCACCCAGTGCCGGGTTATTGACTTCATATAGCACCGGATCGAACGGCACGATTTCCAGTCTTCTCGAATACGCCACGTCCTCATACAAGGGGTAAAAGGCATTCTTTTGCCCGGGGTCGACGCGCCACAGTTCATCGGCCTTGGCCAGGGCATCGGCGAACCAGTTGCCCACACTGGGTTGATCAGGGAAGGCCACCCGGGGCTCCTTGATCGGCGCGGTGGCGGGTTTCTGGCCAAAAGGGCAGTAACTCAGGGTGGCCATCAATGCCAGTTGATACAGGTTGAGTGCGCAGAACTCCGGCGCCGTCGACAGCATCGGGCGCAAGGCCCGCAACGCGCGAATTTCCAGCACCGTGTGCTTGCGCGAGGCCAGGGCGACGCCGACCTCGGCGTGCTTGCCCATGATTGCGGCCAGGCCGCTGTCGGCGGGGTAGTGGCGATAGACCTCGGGGGGCAGATGAGCGACATGCCGAACCAGATGGCGTACCTCGACCTGTATGTATGCGTCGCCGTCCGGTATGGGTTGTTCGCGGTTACGGGTGGCGCCGGGATTGCGGTATCGGGTTTGTTCGGCGCGAACCTGGAGTTCGGTGATTTTCAGGGGGTAATGGGTTCTAGCCTGCAAATAGTTATAGAAATTTTCTTGTCCTTCGTAAGGCTGTTCGAAACGTAAGGAAATCGGACCTGCGCAATAGCTGTCGACTCTGCCGATGCCATTGGCATCCAGATATCCATTGAATGCTTGTCCCTCCGAATCGACCGCAACATAGGCCAATCCCTCATAGGCTTGCCCCGAGCCAAACTCATCGACCAGTTGGAAACTGCTCCAGTTGCCTCGCGTCGGGCAGCTCAGCATGCGGCTGTTGAGCGGTGATTGCAGTTCCTTTTCAAA
>NZ_QAIK01000092.1 GCF_003061005.1 Pseudomonas sp. HMWF021
GTTTGTAAGCCAGCGCATGTTACAGGCTCTGCCGGTGAGATATAGAGGTTACGCAAAGACGGAAAAGCCGCACAATTGTGCGGCTTATTGAGCGAAATCAACTATTGAGCGTAGCGCTGTGCGAAGTCGGCAATTTTCTGTGTTGCCTGGAAATCAACCAATTGTAGGCCACGTGCCTCAATGCTTTCCTTGGCAACTTCCACCGCTTTTTGGTGGCGAGGTGATTCGCTCTCTGCAGGAGTGCTAACGGGGATCAGCACGTTTTGCAGCTGAATTATGCCTTCCTGTTCCGCTCTTACGAATTTCATCAGCCACTGATCGCAGTGGTCGAGTATTGCGCTGGGCTCTGACTGGTCAAAAGCCAAGGGCTTTATAGCCGCCACGACCTTATTGCGATGTACCAAAGGGAGATGCAGTTTGGTCAGATCGCCGGCCAGCGTGTCATCACGGAAATTGCGAATCGATGCCTGCGAAAACATCTCCCGAATCTCTCGAACCATCACCTCTTCACGACGCTCGCGGCCAATGCCTTGACGATCAATGTAGCGGTTGAACAGCGTAGCGAGCGTATCGTCGAGATTTCCCACCAGTATCGAGCGCATGGGGCTGAAGCGAATCATCGACTCCTTCGGTTCCGTCATGAATCGGAAGTGGTTAACGATCTGCGACTCTTGAGCGCCTGCAGTCATGAGGCGGATGCTGTCGAGTTCGTTTTGGGCTATTTCCATCGCCTTGGCGAAAAGATTACTGCACTCAAAGAAATGATTGACCCGTTTCAGATTTTTACGAGCGAGTTTGTACTCCATGCGACCGATAGCAGGCGCCGAGAGAACGATGCCTACATTGGCAAACTCTTCGGTCTCCGCAAAAGGCGCGAAGCGCACAATGCTGTAAAGACAGGTGTATTTCATTTCAGGACGCTCCAGAATTCGTCCGATTGGCAAAGCATCAGGTTGCGTTCGATTTCTTCAAGCAGCGTTTCCAGCCCGAGTGCTCCGATGGCCTCACACCACTCTTCAGGAATATCTGAGCATAGGTCACGAAATCGTTCAGCAGTGTCATGCATCCGCTGAGCGTATTCAACTTTGTCGACCAGATCCAAACGCCATGCCCGATTTTCGGGGCCAAACACATGGCTATCAGCGAACCTTGAAGCATCCAATGGCCATTGGAATGCCTGGTTGTGATCGATCAGCTGTAGCTGATTGTTGATACTGCACATAAGCAGATTCGGACGCCCACCAAATGGTCCCAACTGGCGATCACTGTTATCGACCCAGTAATCAAAAGCGAAGACGGCTTTTTGAAGGTCGCTCGGAACCTGCAGTGCTTGTGAATACAGTAGGTCAGCAGCATCGGCGACGTAAGCAAGGGCATAGCTGTCCCCTGGTCCGAGATCACTACGAGCTTCCGGGTTATAACGCAACAAGGCTGGATCGACATAGATACAGCCATGCTCGGGGATCGGTAAGCCGAACAGAGCAGCTAAACGGGCGCAGAGTAGTTCGGCAATGCGTTCGGCTGGCGGCAGCTCCAAGCCTTTGACCACATAGTGTTTGTCATTGTTGGCCCGACACAGGAATGGGCGT
>NZ_QAIK01000093.1 GCF_003061005.1 Pseudomonas sp. HMWF021
CTCATGGGGCACCTGCGCAATGGGGTATGGGTGTTAGATGGGGCAGGCTTGGGGTGGTTTCAATGGCAGGGGATGTTTCTGCTTGTGTTCAGGGTTTTGACAGGCTTTCTTTTGACTTGGCGGCCTTTGGGCCGACCATGTTGTGGGGGGGCTGGGGGTGTATCCGTTTTTTCGGGTGTTGCTGATTACGGTTCCGCCCTTACGGCGGGTCACTTTTGACAAACGCCTCAAAAGTAACCAAAAACGCTTGCTCCTGCGTTCGGCCCGCTCGCTAAAGCTCGGGGTCCCTTCGCTGCGGGATTGATCCGGGCGCAGCGCCTCCGGTTTGCTTCGCTGCACCTCCTCTCGCTGTGTTTGGCTTCGCCAAACGGTCGCTACGCTCCCACCCCCGGATCAATCCCTCCACTCAGCCTTCCGACGTCGCCCGTGGATCAAGATCAAGATCAAGAGCTGCAGCCGAGCTTGCGCTCATCCTGGAGTGGGGCGGCATGCGCCGCGTGCGGGTTGTTCTTATCTTCCCTGTAGGAGCTGCCGAAGGCTGCGATCTTTTGATTTTGATTTTGATTTTGTGGGAGCTGGCTTGCCAGCGAAGGCGGCCTGCCACCCAACCAATCCCTGACTGAATGCCCCAACCCAAAACTGTAGGAGCGAGCCTGCTCGCGATAGCGGCCTGCCAGCCGACCAATCCTTAACTGAATGCACTCAGTCCCAATGTGGGAGCTGGCTTGCCAGCGATGGCGGCCTGCCACCCAACCAATTCCTGACTGAATGCCCCAACCCAAAACTGTAGGAGCGAGCCTGCTCGCGATAGCGGCCTGTCAGTCACTCTGACCGCTGAATGCGCTACCACCTTCGCGAGCAAGCCCGCTCCCCGGTGTTAGCTGTGTGTTGGAGATTGGGATATTTCGTGGTTATCCAGTACCCGATTCACCGCCAGCTCAGCCAGCATGATGATCTGCTGGATGGCCAGGATCGTGCGCCGCTGCGGGAGGTCGATGTAGGCGGCGATGTTGCTGGTCATGAGGCTGGCCTGTGCCAGGGATTCGCAGGCGTGGACCAGCAGGCTTTCGCTGTCCTGATCGGGGGCGATCTGGAACATGGTGCTGGGTTTGTGAAAGCGCAGGGTG
>NZ_QAIK01000094.1 GCF_003061005.1 Pseudomonas sp. HMWF021
CTGAAAGTCTGGGCAGCGGGTATTCGCGCACCGGGTTTCCTCAAGGACATCGACGGTCTGGAAACCAACCGCATCAATCAGCTGCAAGTGTTGCCGACGCTGCAGACCACCCGCGATGAAAACATCTTCGCCTTCGGCGATTGCGCGGCGTGCCCGCAGCCCGGCTCGGATCGCAACGTGCCGCCCCGTGCACAAGCGGCGCACCAACAGGCATCGCTGCTGGCCAAATCGCTGAAACTGCGCATCGAGGGCAAGACCCTGCCGGAGTACAAGTACACCGACTACGGCTCGCTGATCTCGCTGTCGCGCTTCTCGGCTGTGGGTAACTTGATGGGCAACCTGACCGGCAGCGTAATGCTGGAGGGCTGGCTGGCGCGGATGTTCTACGTGTCGCTGTACCGCATGCACCAGATGGCGCTGTACGGTGCGTTCCGCACGGCGATGCTGATGCTGGGCAGCAAGATCGGTCGCGGCACCGAGCCACGCTTGAAGCTGCATTGATTTAAAAACGGTGGGAGCGGGCTTGCTCGCGAAGGGGTCGTATCATTCAACATTCATGTCGACTGATACACCGCTTTCGCGAGCAAGCTCGCTCCCACATTTTTTTCTGCGGTGCGGCGAGGTTTTTCGCAGGCAAAAAAAATCCCCGTATCTTGCGATACGAGGATTTTCAATATGGTCGGGGTAAGGGGATTCGAACTCCTGACATCCTGCTCCCAAAGCAGGCGCGCTACCGGACTGCGCTATACCCCGGTAAAAAAAAGGCGATCTTTCAAAGATCGCCTTCTTCGATCAGCGCTTTTGGCCTCTGATCTTAAGATTCGATCCCAGCGTTAACTGGTTTCAAAAATGGTGGGTCGTGTGGGATTCGAACCTACGACCAATTGGTTAAAAGCCAACTGCTCTACCAACTGAGCTAACGACCCAAAAATGGTCGGGGTAAGGGGATTCGAACTCCTGACATCCTGCTCCCAAAGCAGGCGCGCTACCGGACTGCGCTATACCCCGGCTTGAAATTGGCTCCGTGACCAGGACTCGAACCTGGGACCCAATGATTAACAGTCATTTGCTCTACCGACTGAGCTATCACGGAACTACATATTTCAATTTAAAACGGTGAAACTTGAAGCTTCTCGACATCGTTTTCGCATCGCTGCGTTCGTGTGTCTGAGGCGCGCTATTCTACAACCTAGAACACCTCTGTCAACCCCCTAAATTGCTTTCAAGTTAATGATTTGCAACTTATTTCAGTTTTCAACCCAGTGGGTTGAAACGCTGCCGGTGACTGACTGCGGGGCGCACTTTACAAGCCTTTTCCTTAGAGTTCAACAGCCTAACGAAAAAAAGGCCTCGCAAAGCGAGGCCTTCCTTATTTCATTGGCTTTGCAGCTCAGTCGAAAACGATTTCCTCGTTCACCACTTTGCCGGTTGCCGTGTCGCCTGGCAGGAAATGCCCCGACAGGATCAACTGCGCCAACGGGTTTTCGATCCAGCGCTGGATCGCACGTTTGAGTGGACGTGCGCCATAGACCGGGTCGTAACCAACGGCAATCAACTTGTCCATCGCTTCCGGGCTCAGTTCCAGCTTCAGCTCGCGCTCGGCCAGACGAGTGCGCAGACGGCCCAGCTGGATCTCGGTGATGCCCGCGATCTGATCCCGCGCCAATGGCTCGAAGATCACCACTTCGTCGACCCGGTTGATGAACTCCGGACGGAAGTGACTGGTCAGCGCGTCCATCACCGCTGCACGTTGCGCCTCACGGTCACCCACCAGCTCCTGGATCTGCGACGAACCGAGGTTCGAGGTCATGACGATCACGGTATTGCGGAAATCCACTGTGCGCCCGTGACTGTCGGTCAGACGGCCATCCTCCAGCACTTGCAGCAGGATGTTGAACACATCCGGGTGCGCCTTCTCCACCTCGTCCAGCAGGATCACCGAGTAAGGCTTGCGGCGTACCGCTTCGGTCAGGTAACCGCCCTCCTCGTAGCCCACGTAGCCTGGTGGTGCACCGATCAGCCGTGCCACGGAATGTTTCTCCATGAACTCGGACATATCGATCCGCACCATCGCCTCTTCAGTATCAAAGAGGAATTCGGCCAATGCCTTGCAAAGCTCGGTTTTACCGACACCGGTCGGGCCGAGGAACATGAACGAGCCGCTCGGACGATTCGGATCCGCCAGCCCGGCACGGGAGCGACGTACCGCGTTAGCCACAGCCACCACCGCCTCGTCCTGACCGATCACACGTTGATGCAACAGGCTTTCCATCTTCATCAGCTTGTCGCGCTCGCCTTCAAGCATTTTCGAAACCGGAATACCGGTCCACTTCGAAACGACTTCGGCAATTTCCTCTTCGGTCACCTTGCTGCGCAGCAACTGGTTTTCGCTCTTGCCGTGCTGGTCGACCATCTGCAGGCTGCGTTCCAGATCCGGGATCACCCCGTACTGCAATTCGGCCATGCGGTTGAGATCGCCTTTACGGCGCGCCGCTTCCAGTTCCTGACGCGACTGTTCGATCTTTTGCTGAATCTGCGCCGAACCCTGTACCTCGGCTTTTTCCGAGTTCCAGATTTCTTCCAGATCCGAGTATTCACGCTCGAGTCGGACGATTTCTTCCTGGAGTTTTTCCAGGCGTTTCATCGCCGCTTCATCGCTTTCTTTCTTCAGCGCCTGGGATTCCACCTTCAACTGAATCAGGCGACGTTCCAGACGATCCAGCACTTCCGGCTTGGAGTCGATCTCCATGCGGATACGGCTGGCGGCCTCGTCGATCAGGTCGATGGCCTTGTCCGGCAACTGCCGGTCAGTGATGTAGCGATGGCTGAGCTTGGCCGCAGCGATGATCGCGCCGTCGGTGATCGCCACTTTGTGGTGAACCTCGTAACGCTCCTTGAGGCCACGCAGGATGGCGATGGTGTCTTCTTCGCTCGGCTCGTCCACCAGTACTTTCTGGAAGCGCCGCTCAAGCGCCGCATCCTTCTCTATATATTGGCGGTACTCATTGAGCGTGGTTGCGCCGACGCAGTGCAGTTCACCGCGCGCCAGTGCCGGTTTGAGCATGTTGCCGGCATCCATCGAGCCTTCGCCTTTACCGGCGCCGACCATGGTGTGCAGTTCGTCGATGAACAGAATGATCTGCCCTTCCTGCTTCGACAGCTCGTTGAGCAGCGCTTTCAGGCGTTCTTCGAACTCACCGCGATACTTGGCACCGGCAATCAGTGCGCCCATGTCCAGCGACAGCAGACGCTTGCCCTTGAGGCCGTCCGGCACTTCGCCGTTGATGATGCGCTGGGCCAGACCTTCGGCAATCGCGGTTTTACCCACGCCAGGCTCACCGATCAGCACCGGGTTGTTCTTGGTGCGACGTTGCAGTACCTGAATGGTGCGGCGAATTTCGTCGTCACGGCCGATAACAGGGTCGAGCTTGCCGTCTTCGGCACGTTTGGTCAGGTCGACGGTGTATTTGTCCAGCGCCTGACGCGACTCTTCGTGGTTGGCGTCATTCACCGCCTCACCACCGCGCAGGTTGTTGATGGCGTTCTCCAGGGCTTTCTTGCTCACACCCTGGCCAAGCAGCAGCTTGCCGAGCTTGCTGTTCTCGTCCATTGCGGCGAGCAGCACCAGCTCACTGGAAATGAACTGGTCACCCTTCTGCTGGGCCAGACGATCTGCCTGATTGAGCAGACGCGCCAGATCCTGCGACATGTTGACGTCGCCGGTCGGGTTCTGGATTTTCGGTAATTGGTCGAGCTCTTTGGTCAGCTCTTTACGCAGGCTGTTGACGTCGAAGCCTACCTGCATCAGCAGAGGCTTGATCGAACCACCCTGCTGTTCAAGCATGGCTTGCATCAAGTGTGCCGGCTCGATGGCCGGATGATCGTGGCCGACGGCCAGGGATTGGGCGTCGGACAACGCCAATTGAAGCTTGCTGGTTAAACGGTCTATACGCATGGGGTCACCTTCCTTTTGAGCAGGCCGGACCTGAAAACCATCCTGAATAAAGAAACCTGCCAGATACCACTGTAGATGCGGTCGATTCTGGAAGATTCAAGCGTCGGAGCGTTGATGCAAGTCAGACAAGTCTAGCGGGTGAGCCAGACCAGGGAGGCGAATCGACCAGTGCGCGACGCACGGCGATAAGAAAAGAAGCGCGGGTCGGTCACCGTGCAGAAACCGCCGCCATAAACAGCAGTGACACCGCGTTCAGCCAGACGCAGGCGCGCCAGCAGATAGATGTCGGCCATGAACTTGCCAGCATTGTGGCTGGGGACGAAGGCGGATGCCGCCTCGGGGAGTTGATTGACGAAGACTTCCCGTACTTCCGGGCCGACTTCGAAGGCTTTCGGGCCGATGGCCGGGCCGAGCCAGACCAGTACGTCCGCCGCAGCGGTGTCGAGATGGTCGAGGGTGGCTTCCAGTACGCCCGCCGCCAACCCGCGCCAACCGGCGTGAGCCGCCGCGACGCGAGTACCGGCACGGTTGCAGAACAATGCCGGCAGACAATCCGCGGTCATCGCCGTGCAGGCAATGCCGGGAGTCGTCGTCCAACTGGCGTCAGCGGTGGCAACCACGCCCGGATCAGCATGGGCCACGGCAATTCCGTGCACTTGCTGCAACCAGGCAGGCTTTATCGAGAAGTGTTCGGTCAGACGCCGACGATTCTCGGCGACTGCTTCCGGGCGATCATCGACATGATCACCCAGATTGAGGCTGTCGAACGGCGCCTCGCTGACACCACCCTCGCGGGTGGTGACACAGGCCCTGACGCTGGCCGGCGCAGGCCAGTCCGGCGTCAGCCAGTTCATCCGACGAAGGCCTCGCGATCCTGCTTGAGCAGGGTCAGCAGCCAGACGAAATCTTCTGGCAGCGGCGATTCCCAGCTCATGCGCTCACCGGTGGTCGGATGATCCAGCTCAAGGAAGCGCGCGTGCAGGGCCTGACGCGGGAAGTGCTTGAGCGACTCGACCATGGTCGGGTTCGCGGCAGGCGGAATGCGGAAACGCCCGCCGTACGCCGGGTCGCCGACCAACGGGAAGTTGATGTGCGACATGTGCACACGGATCTGGTGGGTGCGGCCGGTTTCCAGTTTGACCCGCACATGCGTGTGGGAACGGAAACGCTCCAGCACGCGGTAGTGACTGACGGCGGGCTTGCCACCCTCCATCACTGCCATGCGCTGACGCTGCTGGCCGTGGCGACCGATCGGGGCGTTGATCTTGCCCCCGGCAGTCACCACGCCGATCACGATGCACTCGTAGATCCGGCTGACGCTGCGGCTTTGCAGCTGGGCAACGAGCTTGGTCTGCGCCTGAATGGTCTTGGCCACGACCATCAGACCGGTGGTGTCCTTGTCCAGACGATGCACGATACCGGCGCGCGGGACATTGATGATGTCCGGCACGTGGTGCAGCAAGGCGTTGAGCAAGGTGCCATCGGCGTGGCCGGCAGCCGGGTGCACCACCAGGCCCGCAGGCTTGTTGATCACCAGGATGTCGTCGTCTTCATAGACGATGTCGAGCTCGATGTCCTGGGCGATCCACTCGCCCTGGGCTTCCTGCTCGGCAGTCAGCTCAAGGATGGCACCGCCGTGCACGATGTCGCGCGGGCGGATGACCGCCCCGTCCACAGTCAGGCGACCTTCTTTGATCCAGGCGGAAAGGCGCGAGCGTGAGTGCTCAGCGAAGAGTTGGGCGGCGACTTGATCGAGGCGTTGGCCGCCCAAATCGGACGGCACCTCTGCGCGAAGTTCAATTTTATCGGACATGCTCTGACTGGGCGTCGGCACAGCCTTTGGTTTCGGCTGCGCGCTTGTGGTTAAATACGGCGTCTTTTGCCCCGAGGCTTTTCAACGGGGCGCTCATCATAACAGGACGGCCCCGCCCAAGACAGCGGCCGTCATAGGGACGCAAGCCGCCATGCAAGTGAAACACCTGCTGCTGATCGCCATCCTCGCATTGACCGCTGCTTGCTCATCGAAGGAAGTCGTAGACGAAAACCTCAGCGAAGCCGAGCTGTATCAGCAGGCTCAGACTGACCTGGACAACAACAGCTACACCAGCGCCACAGCCAAGCTGAAGGCCCTGGAGTCGCGTTATCCGTTCGGTCGCTACGCCGATCAGGCGCAGCTGGAGCTGATCTACGCCAACTACAAGAACGCCGAGCCGGAAGCTGCAAAGTCCGCCGCCGAGCGTTTCATTCGTTTGCATCCGCAGCATCCGAACGTGGATTACGCGTACTACTTGAAAGGTCTGACCTCTTTCGACCAGGACGTCGGCCTGCTGGCGCGCTTCCTGCCGCTGGACATGACCAAGCGTGACCCGGGTGCTGCCCGCGACTCCTACAACGAGTTCGCCCAGCTGACCAGCCGTTACCCGAACAGCCGCTACGCGCCGGACGCCAAGCAGCGCATGATCTACCTGCGCAACCTGCTGGCGGCCTACGAAATCCACGTGGCCGACTACTACCTGACCCGTCAGGCGTACGTTGCTGCTGCCAACCGTGGCCGTTACGTGGTGGAAAACTTCCAGGAAACCCCATCGGTCGGCGACGGCCTGGCGGTGATGACCGAGGCTTACCAGCGTCTGCACCTGGACGAACTGGCCGCCACCAGCCTGGAAACCCTGAAGCTCAACTACCCGAACCACCCAAGCCTGAAGGACGGTCAGTTCGTGCCTTCGGTTGCCGAAGCCGACAACCGTTCGTGGCTGAGCAAGGCCACTCTGGGCCTGATCGAGTCGCGTCCACCGCTGCCGCCGGGAGAAACCCGCGCCAACCAGGACGTGCAGAAGCAGTTCCAGGACGCGAAAGACGCGATCCCGAACGAGCTCAAGCCTAAAGACGAAAACGGCGAAGTGATCGAAGAAACCCACGAAGCCGCCGGCAACAACGACGACCGCTCGTGGTTCAGCTACATGACTTTCGGTATCTTCGACTGATCACACGGGCTGGACAAAAAAGGGAGATCTGCGGATCTCCCTTTTTTATTGCCAGGAATTAATAGTCTGTGCGCCTGCCGACTCCTTGGCTAAACTGCCGGATCATTAGTTGAAAAGCCGCCCATCATGCTTCGTTTACTGTTCTGGATTGTCCTGATTTTTGCTGCGGTGTGGCTGTGGCGTAAATTCAAGGCCCCTGCCTCATCGGCGCAATCGCACCGCGAGCAGGACGCCGCGCCAATGGTGCGTTGTGCCCATTGCGGCGTGCACCTGCCCCGCGACCGCGCGCTGAGCCTCGATAAACAGTGGTATTGCAGCCAGGCTCACCTTGAGCAAGGCCCGGGCAACAGTGATCGCTGAGGCCGCCAGCGCCGACAGCAAACAGGCTCAGCGTCTGCTGCGCCTTTATCATCTCTACCGTTTGAGCGTCGGCATCACCCTGGTGCTGCTGATCTCCAGCAACATGGACAACCGCCTGCTGACGTCGGCCGATGACGAGCTGCTGCGCAGCGGCAGTTGGCTGTATCTGGTACTGAACATTCTGCTGGTAGTGTTTCTGGAAAACACCCGGCGGCCGGCGCAGCTGTTCACGCTGGCTTTGCTCGATGTGCTGTTGCTGTGCAGTGTGTTCTATGCGGCGGGCGGCGTGGCCAGCGCTATCGGCAATCTGTTGATCGTCTCGGTGGCGATCGCCAACACGTTACTGCGCCGACGTATCGGCTTGCTGATTGCCGCCATCGGCGCACTCGGCATTGTCGGCTCAAGCTTTTTGCTGAGCTTCAGCCATCCCCTGAGCGCGAATGACTATCTGCAAGCCGGGACCCTCGGCGCGCTGTGCTTTACCGCATCGCTGCTGGTTCAGGGCCTGGTTCGGCGTCTGGAAGTCAGCGAACACCTCGCCGAACAGCGCGCCAGCGAAGTCACCAGCCTTGAAGCCCTCAACGCCCTGATTCTGCAACGCATGCGCACCGGCATACTGGTGCTCGACGAACAGCTGCGAGTGCAACTGGCCAATCACGGCGCAAAAAACCTGTTGGCCCAGTCGCATCTTGAAGGTCATTTGATCAGTGACCATTCGCCGGCATTGGTCGAGCGTCTGCAACTGTGGCTGAGCAACCCGACCCTGCGCCCCCAGAGTCTGAAGATTCCCGGCAACGGGCTGGAACTGCAACCGAATTTCATCGCCCTCGAACAAAGCCCCAACCAGCAAACCCTGGTGTTTCTCGAAGATCTCGCACAAATCGCCCAGCAGGCCCAGCAACTCAAACTGGCCGCGCTCGGGCGCCTGACCGCTGGCATCTCCCATGAAATCCGCAATCCGCTGGGCGCCATCAGCCACGCTGCGCAGCTGCTGGGCGAGTCCGAGGAACTCGATGGTGCGGATCGGCGTCTGACACAGATCATTCAAGACCACTCCCAGCGCATGAACCGAGTCATCGAAAATGTCCTGCAACTGTCGCGTCGCCAGCAAAGTGCCCCGCAGCGCCTGGATCTCAAGCCGTGGCTGGAACACTTCGTTGCCGAGAGCCGCGAACAGGCCACCGATCGACAGTTGATTCATCTGCGCATCAACTCCGGGGACTTCATCACCCTGATGGATCCCGACCAGCTCACGCAGATTCTCGACAATCTGTTACGCAATGGCTGGCGACACAGCGCCCTGCTGCATGAGCAGGCCGAAGTCTGGCTGGCGCTGTTCATCGATCCTGACAGCCAGCTGGCCGTACTTGAAATTCAGGATAACGGCCCCGGAGTGCCGCCCGATCAGCAGTCGCATCTGTTCGAACCGTTCTTCACCACCAGTAGCCAAGGCACCGGCCTTGGGCTTTATCTGTCCCGTGAGCTGTGCGAAAGCAACCAGGCACGCCTAGACTTCAAACCACGCCAAGGCGGCGGCTGCTTTCGCATCACCTTTGCTCACGGACGGAAACAAAGTTGAACACGAGCCCACGGCAAAAAATCCTCATCGTCGACGACGAGCCGGATATCCGCGAACTCCTGGAAATCACCCTGGGACGGATGAAACTCGACACCTTCAGCGCACGCAATCTTGGCGAAGCGCAAGCGTTGTTACAGCGCAATGCGTTCGACCTGTGCCTGACCGACATGCGCCTGCCCGACGGCACGGGGCTGGACCTGGTGCAGCACATCCAGCAGCGTTATCCACAACTGCCGGTGGCGATGATCACCGCCTACGGCAGCCTGGAAACCGCGATCAACGCCTTGAAGGCCGGAGCTTTCGACTTTCTCACCAAACCGGTGGATCTCGCGCGCCTGCGCGAACTGGTCAGCACCGCATTGCGCATGCCGGCGGTGGGTGGCGCCGGCACGTCGATAGATCGGCGCCTGCTGGGCGACTCGCAGCCCATGCGCGATCTGCGCAAACAGATCGACAAACTCGCGCGCAGCCAGGCACCGGTCTATATCAGCGGCGAATCGGGCAGCGGCAAAGAGCTGGTCGCGCGGCTGATCCACGAACAGGGGCCACGGGCCAGCAAGCCGTTTGTGCCGGTCAACTGCGGGGCGATCCCGTCCGAATTGATGGAAAGCGAATTTTTCGGTCATCGCAAAGGCAGCTTCACCGGTGCGGTCGAGGACAAACCGGGGTTGTTCCAGGCTGCCCACGGCGGCACCCTGTTTCTTGATGAGGTGGCCGATCTGCCGTTGTCGATGCAGGTCAAACTGCTGCGCGCAATTCAGGAAAAAGCCGTGCGCAGCGTCGGTGGCCAGCAGGAAGCGGTGGTCGATGTGCGCATTCTCTGCGCCACCCACAAGGACCTGGAAGCCGAAGTCGCTGCCGAGCGCTTTCGTCAGGATCTGTATTACCGCTTGAACGTGATCGAATTGCGCGTTCCATCCCTGCGCGAGCGGCGCGACGACATCGAAGTACTGGCGGGGCACATGCTCCAGCGGCTGGCCAGCGGCAGCGGCCAACGGGCTGCCCGCCTGCATCCGCAAGCGCTGGATGCGCTGAAGAGTTACCGTTTTCCGGGGAATGTGCGGGAGCTGGAAAACGTCCTTGAACGGGCGCACACGTTGTGTGAAAACCAGTTGATCGAGGCCGCGGACTTACGTCTCAGCGAAGGCAATTGCGCGGTCGAGGGCGGTATTGCCGACCTGACGCAGATCGACAATCTTGAGGACTATCTGGAGAACGTCGAGCGCAAGCTGATCCTGCAGGCGCTGGAGGAAACCCGCTGGAATCGTACGGCGGCGGCGCAGCGGTTGAGTCTGTCGTTTCGGTCGATGCGTTATCGGCTGAAAAAACTCGGTTTGGATTGAGTCTTAAAAGATCGCAGCCTGCGGCAGCTCCTACATTGGAATGCGATTCCTGTAGGAGCTGCCGCAGGCTGCGATCTTTTGCTTTTGCTTAGATGCGCCCCTCTGGCGCATAAGGCGCCGGATCAATAATCGGCGCCCGCCCCAGCATCACATCGACAAACAACTGACACGACGCCGGCGCCAGCACCAGGCCGTTGCGGTAATGCCCGCAGTTCAGCCACAAACCCTCAAACCCCGGCACCCGGCCGATATACGGAATCCCTTCGGGCGACCCCGGACGCAAACCCGCCCAATGCCCTACCACCTCGGCATCCGCCAGCGCCGGCAACAGCTCGACCGCCGAAGCCTTGAGACTCTCCAGCGCCACATCGGTCGGGGTCTTGTCGAAGCCTTCATGCTCCAGCGTACTGCCGATCAGGATGTGCCCGTCGCGACGCGGAATCGCATAACGCCCCTTGGCCAACACCATGCTCGGCAGAAAATCCGCCGCACACTTGTAGAGAATCATCTGCCCCTTGACCGGCTCCACCGGCAGCGTCAGGTCCAGGGTCTTGAGCAAATCACCGCTCCAGGCCCCGGCTGTCAGCACCACCTGATCGCCGCTGATCAAGCCCTTGGACGTCTCGACGCCCACTACCCGCTCGCCTTCGCGAACGAACCCGCTGACTTCACATTGCTCGTGAAGGGTCACGTTCGGCAGCGCCAGCAGAGCGGCTTTCAACGATTTGACCAGGCGCGGGTTACGCACGTTGGCCACATCGGCCATGTAGATCGCCCGTGAGAAACCGCCGCCCAACACCGGCACCGCGTCGTGCGCCGCCGAGATATCCACAGCCCGCAGCGGGCGGTTCTCCCGCGCAGCCCAGGCCAGTGCCTCGGCTTCATCGTCCAGATCCAGCCAGTACAGGCCGGTGGTGTGCACTTCGGGATCAACGCCGGTATCAGCAAACAGCCGCTCACCGAGCTGTGGATAAAAATCCTGCGACCAATGCGCCAGCGCGGTGACCGCCGGGCTGTAGCGCCACGGGTACAGCGGCGAAACGATACCGCCGCCGGCCCAGGACGACTCCTGGCCGACATTCGAGCGATCCAGCAGCACCACGCTGCGAACTTCGGAGGCGAGGTTGTAGGCGGTCAGCAGGCCAATCACCCCGCCACCGACAATCACCACTTGCTGTTGCCTGGTCATGTTTGATCCAACCGTAAAAAAGACAGTGGGCGCAAAAGGCGCCCTGAAGAAAGTACCTCAGCGGCCCCAGCAATCCTTGGTGGTCAGCCCGGTGGTAGCGTTGTTCATGCTCCTGACGCCAGTGTTGGTCAGGGTGAAATCCCCGCACTTGTCGGTCGCCATGGTGGTGCCGGCCTTGCGCGTGGCGGTCAGCAGAAAGGTCTGGTCGGCGATCGTCGGGGTGATGGTGTAGAAATCATTGCCCGTGCTCAGCCCGGTGATACCGGTGTAGACATTGTTTTTGGTGTAGAAGCGCTCGAGGATCTGCGCCTGCTCCGAGAGCAGCGACACCACTTCGCCGCGCCGGCCCTTTTTCAGGTATTCGGTGTAGCTCGGTGCGGCGATAGTGATGATGATCCCGATGATCGCAATCACGATCATGATTTCGATCAGGGTGAAGCCCCGGTTGACTCTGCGCATGCCTCAAACTCTCACTTACTGTATTTGTCGCCACATGATACGACGGCTGCCGCCGCCGGATTTTTCCACCAGCGTGGTCACGGTGCCACTGGAATCGTTGACGATCTTGCGCGTCGCACCGTTGACGATGGCGTTCAGGGTCGGAATCCCGCCGGTGAACACCACGCCGCTGGAAATCGTGTCGTTGCTGTCGACCACACCATCGGCGTTGGTATCGAGCACCGCATAGTTGAGCATCTTACCGCTGAACGCATCGAGTTCGACCAGTTTACCGGTGCCGAAACTGGCGCACGGGTCGGTGGTGTCGACACTGGCGGTGGTAAATACGATACGCCCAAGCACCAGGCTCGCCTGATTGATCACCCGTTCACCGGTCAGCACGTTGTTGTACACCAGCGGCAGATACCAGCCCTTCTCCCCCGGATAAGTCGTGTCGTTCTGGCTGGTGGTGATGAACTGCCCGGTGCTGCCGGAGAATACCCCGGTCACTGCCTGAGCCTGCAGACTGCTGACGGTCAACTGCCCGGAACCGCCGTCGGCATCCCATACCGAGTAGAACGCCTGCAAATCCTTGTTGGTCTTGTCGGCGGTCTCGTTGAATTTGCCGGTGCCGACGAAGATCTGTTTGCCCCCCAGCGAATTGTCCGCCAGCAGCGGCTGCGCGGTGATCGGCTGGGTCGCCCCGCCCGCCGTGGTAAACAGTGGCTTGCCGGAGAACGCTACACCCCAGCTGTCAGTCGACGTCGCGCTGAGGTCGAATTTCCACAGACGCCCTTTCAGATCACCGCCATAAGCGGCCTGCACCACGTTCGACGAATTGACCTTGAGCTTCACCGACGACAGGCCATTGATGGTTTCAGTGCTGTCGATCACGATTTTCTTGATCAGCGAGCCGTCACGCACATCCAGTACATACAACGCCGCCACACCGGAGTTGCTGCCATAGCCATTGGCGATGAACGCCGCCCAGCGACCATCGGCCAAGCGTGCCACTTCCGGCCGCGCATAGGCGTAACCCAGATCATTGAATGCGTTGGCGGTGTTCGCCGTGGCGGGCGCGCTGACTTCCCACAAGGCATTGAGCACATTGCCTGCGGACGCGTCGAACAGTTGCAGCGCGTAGAACGTTTTGCCGCCGGCACCGGTGCCGCCGATGGCCAGGGTTTTCCAGGCACTGTTGAGTTGCGCGTCATATACGCCAACCTGGCCGTCCACCAGAAACTTGTGGCTGACGCCATTGATGTAAGCCGGATCCGCAATCAGCCGCAGCGACGGCAACACGCTGGACGGCATGTAGGCATAGCGCCGGGTGCCGTTGGCCGAGTTGATCACGTTGACGAAACCGTCGTTGGCATTCACCACCAGACTCGAATTCATGTTCGCCGCTTTGGTGGTCAGGTACGTGGTGTAAGTGGTGTCACCCGAGAGGTCGGAAGCGGTTTTATCGCTGGGCGAAGCCAACACCAGCGGCGAGTTGATGATGTCGCCAAGCAATACGCTGCGCACTTTGAGCCCGGTCTTGTTGGTGCCCTTGCTCCACTCCACCAGATCGCTGCCGCTGATCCCCGTGGGCAGGCTCTGGCTCAGCGTGGTCTGCTGGGCTGCGGAAAAGTTGCCATAGGCCAGGGTGACCGCGGCGTTGCTGGTGGTGTTCCACGATTGATAGGTTGGAGCAGTGGCGCCCGGAACTATGGTGGTGTCGGTGGTCCACAGGGCTGTCGAAGTATTCACCGCGCCGGCCGAGGTGAAGCCGAAGGATTTGATCGTGCCGCGCCAGTCCTTGGGGTCGTAGCTGGTCTGGAAATAACTGGTGCCACTGGCCAGCGTGGTGCCGCTGGTGACCCCGCTGCCCCCGGAGCCGGCCTTGGAGGTGATGTCGCTCAAGGCCGAGGACAACGCGGTGTTGAGACCGGCGCTGTCGGTGGCCTGGTAATACTTGCCTTGTCCGTACGCAGCAGCATCCGAAAGCATGTCGTTGTCGGCAGTGAAACCGACGGTGTAGGTATTCATGTTCTGCTTGGGAAAATCCACGGCGTTCCAGCTTTTGCCTGCGGCGTCAGTCCCCGTCGAACGCATGTCGATATCGAAGGCGAATTTGGCAATGTCGTCCAGGTACAACGTGTCCCCTTCGTTGTCGCCATTGAGGTTGTTGCCGTCATTGTTGATGCCATCCCAGTTCGGCAACCGACTGCCGCCCAGCGGATCGTTGGTCGGGAAGGTGCGATCGTAGGTCGGCAGACCGTCGGTGATCACCACGCCGTAGTTCTTCTGGCAGCGGTACTGGATCGGGCTGGTATAGGTGGCCGGTGTGCTGTTGTAGTACGGCGCCATCCCGCGCATGTAGCGGGTGATTTCGTAGTAGGTTTCTGCCAGCGGCGTGTTGGCCACGGCGCCCAGGGCGTTGATCGAGGAAATCAGTGCGTTGTAGTTGGCGTCGGCCTGCGCCTGGGTCACGCTGCCGGACACCGGCGACAGGTCGCTGATGGCGCGGGCGATGTAACCGCCGTTGCCGGGGTTGTTGTTGGTGACCGGATTGAAGGTCGACAGCCCCATGCGCAAGGTACGGTTGCTGGTGACCAGCGCGGTGGATACGTTGCGCGCCACGTTGATCCGGTAGTCGTTGGGGATGGATCCGGTGGTGAAGTCGCGGTTGCTGCCGTTCGCCAGCCCCACCAGATAAGCGATGTAGTCTCCGGTGTAGCGGGTATTGCCATTGCCGACCGGGTCCGGCAGCTTCAGGCATTGCGGCACCAGGCTGTTGTTGTAGAACGCAAAGGCACCGCCGGAGCAACCGGCAGTCGGCAGGTTTGACAGAAACACCGGATCGCCGGTGATCGCTGTCGAACTCAGGCACAGCCCGAGCAACGCATTACACTGCCGGGCCGGTGTGCGCGTGACGCTCGGATCGAAGCCCGCCGCATAAATGATGCTGTTCATGCTGCCCGAATCATCGATCAGCAGCATCACGTTGGGCGGCACCGCTGCCGCGCTCAGCAGTGGCGAATCGGACGGCGTGAACGCATACGCCGGCGCTGCCAGATACAAACCCAGCAGCATCCCCGTCAATAGCGTCCGGCAGCGCTCAATACTTCGCATAGACGCTCTCCACCACGCTGCGCGAAGTGCCGGCGATACCGACTGCGGTCACTCGATACAGGGTCGCCGAGGTGTTGCTCGGCACGTTGACTGCGGTCAGGGTGGTGCCGATGTTCTGCACTCCATAAAAACCGTTGCCGGCGGCGATCCAGGTCACCCCCGAGGTCGAGTTGAGCCCCGCCGCGCTGACCACCAAAGACTCCGCCGGCGGCGCGCACTGGGTGGTGCTCGCGCACACGGCCAGCGAATAGCTGTCGAGCTGCACCGCACTCTCGCCAATGCGCAATGCCGCTTCGGCAGTCTGGAATGACTGATTGCGCAGACTGACACTGCCGGCCATTTTTTCCTGCAGGTTGGCGCTCTGCATCGACGACAGTCCGACCAGTGTCAGCACCAACAGAAACACCAGACTGACCAGCAACACCATGCCGCGCTGGGTTTGCCTCTGGTTGAACGTGATCCTCATCGGCCGGCCCTCACTGCAAGCGGTTGCGCAAAGCGGCAACCACGTTGAAGGTTTGATTGGCCACCCGGTTGTTCGGGTCGGCAAGGGTCAGGCTCAGTCGCACACTGCGGATGCGCGCCGGATCGCTGGGATTGGCGCTGTAGGAGGACGCCGCGACATCGGTGGCGGACGTCGCCAGGCCAAACATCACGGTGAACGCACTGACGTTGTTCACCAACACCTGTTGGGTCGGCGTGCCGCTGCCGGTGCCCATGAGAATCTGGTTGTTGCTGAAGCTGTAGATCAACCGACGGATCGGAAAGGCGATCTGCCCGCTCGCCGCAGCGCGCGACCCGGTGTAAGCCGTGGCGCTGTTGCGACAATCGGAAACCACCGTCCAGGTCGGTGTGCCGCCACTGCCGCCGACGTCGGCGGTAACCAGCGTCAGCTTGAGGTTGCTGTTGTCCCAACTGATCGGGGTGATCTGCGCCGCATTGAAATCCCCTGCCGAGCTCGCGTCGGTAATCGTGCCCAGACAGCCGAACATGCCAACCATGCGCAGCTCCTGAATCATCTTGCTCAGGACGAAGCGCGCGTCTTCCTGCATGGCTGCAGCGGTGTTCTGACTGACGTAAGTGTTTTTTGCGGCCAGAAATGTCTGCACCACTCCAAGTACGATGATCAGCCCCAGTGCCAGGGCGATGAGCATTTCGATCAGGCCGAAACCACGGCTGTAATGCTTCATGGCGTGGCCACCGGATCGACTGTGGCGCGACTGCTCAGGACAAAATTGCGCGTGGTGCCGGTGGCATTCGCCGCCCGCGAGTCATTCCAGTTGATGGTGATGGTGTACACCCGCTGATTGAGGGTGATCGTGCCGGTGGCGGTCGGCCCGCCAAAATTGACGATGTTGGTGGTGAAATCGTAGAGGTCCTGATCGCGGGCGACACTGAGGTTGCCCGAAGTCGGCGGCGTCACCGTGTAATCGGCAGCGGAATTGGCGCGGATGCGGTCCATCATGTCGTAGGCGATGAAACTCGCCTGACTGGTCATCCGCGAGCTGTCGGTATATTTCAGTGCATTCACCTGAACGGCTGCCGCGCCCAATATGCCGACGGTCAGAATCAGCAACGCGACCAATACCTCGATCAGCGACATGCCCTCCTGTGCCTGTTTGCTCCCTGCCCTCATCCGCAACTTCCACCCGATTGAATTCGTCCGTTCAGACACACGTTCAGCGTCCTGCTTTGCGTTCCCAGCACGTAACTGATGACCACCGCCGTCGACGGCGCCGCCAGCCCCCCCAGATTATTGAAATCCAGTGCGCTCACTCCTGAGGGTAGCGTCAGAGTCGCGCCGCTGCTCATTGCTGGAACAACCCGCAATACATTCGCCGAAGTGCCAGTACCGTCGTAAACCGACAACTCGCCGGTCCACACGCTGCCACCGGCGCTGGGGCGCAAGCGTGTGGTCACGCCGCGATCAATCGCCTCCAGCCGCGCATAGTTGATGGCGCGTTGCAGGTCGCCCATTTCGGTGTCGGCCTTGCTGCTCTGGATCGAGCGGGTGAACCCCGGCACTGCCAGGGTGATGAGGATCACCAGCACGGCGACCGCGGCCAGCAGTTCGGGCAGCGTGAAACCTTTTGTACGATGATCCATCGATGCCCTCCGTTGCCGTCGGCTATACCTGCTTCTACAAACTAGAACATTCAACCGGCCTGCGTCGGTTGATTTGCCCTGCCCGGCGAAAAGGATCGCGCCGGGCTTCATGCTCCACGGAGGGAGTTGTCATGCCGCAACAGGGTTTCAGCCTGATCGAATTGCTTATGGGACTGGCGATCGGCGCGATTGTTCTATCGCTGGTCAGTCCGGCGTTCGCCGCCTTCACCGAGTCGGCTCATCGCGATCTGGCGGCGCGGTCACTGCTCGAGGGCATTCGCAACGCGCGCACCCAAGCCATCACGCGCAATCAGAGCGTGGTGATCCATGGCATCGAGGGCGACTGGAGTCAGGGTTGGCGGATCATTCTGGATATCAGCGGCAAAGGGGTGCAGGACAGCAGTAATCCTGTACTGATGGAGCATTCCAGCGACGGGCGGACACCGATCGTCGGCAACTGGCTGGTCAGTCGTTATGTGCGATTCAGCAGTCTGGGACAACCACTGATGCCCGGGCGGGCGTTTCAGGCAGGGACGTTACATGTCTGCTCGGCACGCGAGCCGGTCAGCCAGCTGCAGGTGGTGCTGGCGGCAACCGGTCGGGTACGCCTGACCAGCGCAAAGGCTGAGCAGGCGTTGTGCCTGAAGACGAAGAACGTCAGATCGAACGCACGCGCAGCTCTTTCGGCATCGAGAACGTGATGTTCTCTTCGCGGCCGGCCAGCTCATCGGCACCGGTCGCGCCCCACGCCTGCAACTGCTGGATCACGCCGCGCACCAGCACTTCCGGCGCGGAGGCCCCGGCGGTGATGCCGATGCGCTCGACACCGTCGAACCAGCTCTTCTGCAGGTCTTCGGCGCCGTCGATCAGGTAGGCCGGCGTGGACATGCGCTCGGCCAGTTCCCGCAGGCGATTGGAGTTGGAGCTGTTCGGGCTGCCCACCACCAATACCACGTCGCATTCGTCAGCCAGTTGCTTGACCGCGTCCTGACGGTTCTGCGTGGCGTAGCAGATGTCGTCCTTGCGCGGGCCACCGATGGCCGGGAAACGTGTGCGCAGGGCATCGATCACACGACTGGTGTCGTCCATCGACAGGGTGGTCTGGGTCACGAACGCCAGTTTTTCCGGGTTACGCACCTGCAGTTCGGCCACGTCTTTCTCGTCTTCGACGAGGTAGATCGCGCCGCCATTGCTGGCATCGTACTGGCCCATGGTGCCTTCGACTTCCGGGTGACCGGCGTGGCCGATCAGGATGCACTCACGGCCGTCGCGGCTGTATTTGGCGACTTCGATGTGCACCTTGGTGACCAGCGGACAAGTGGCGTCGAAGACCTTCAGGCCGCGGCCTGCGGCTTCGCTGCGCACGGCCTGGGATACGCCGTGGGCACTGAAGATAACGATGACGTCGTCCGGCACCTGATCCAGTTCCTCGACGAAGATCGCGCCACGACTGCGCAGGTCTTCGACCACGAACTTGTTGTGCACCACTTCATGACGCACGTAGATCGGCGGCCCGAAGACTTCCAGGGCGCGGTTGACGATTTCGATCGCCCGGTCCACGCCGGCGCAGAAGCCACGGGGGTTGGCGAGTTTGATTTGCATGCTGTGCCTCGTGTCTTGCGCGCGAAATAAATTTACGTCCTGCTGATCGAGCACATTGCTCAAATACAGCAAAAATCCAATGTGGGAGCGGGCTTGCTCGCGAAAGCAGTGTGTCAGACAACGTCTATGTTGAATGTCAGTCAGCATTCGCGAGCAAGCCCGCTCCCACCATTGTTCTGCGATGTACTCAGATCGCTTTGACGCTGATGATCTCGACGTCAAAGGTCAGCGTCTTGCCAGCCAGCGGATGATTGAAGTCGACGGTCACTTGCGCGTCGTCGAACGCTTTCACCACACCCGGCAACTCAGTATTGGCCGCATCGTTGAAGATCACCAGCAGACCCGGCGACAGTTCCATGTCGGCAAACTGCGAGCGCGGGATGATCTGTACGTTTTGCGGGTTCGGCTGGCCGAAGGCGTTTTCCGGCTCGACGGTCAGCGTACGCTTGTCGCCGGCCTTGAAGCCGAACAGTGCCGCTTCGAAACCCGGCAGCAGGTTGCCGTCGCCGACCTTGAAGGTCGCCGGGGCCTTGTCGAAGGTGCTGTCGACGGTGTCGCCGTTCTCCAGGCGCAATGCAAAGTGCAAAGTGACTTCCGTGTTCTGGCCGATGCGTTGCTCAGCCAATAACTGTTCAGTCATGAACGGCTTCTCCGGTTTTCTTCGATTTGAACATGTCCAGTGCCAGCATCACCGCACCAACGGTGATGGCGCTGTCGGCGAAGTTGAACGCCGGGAAATACCAGCGGTTCTGCCAGTGCACCAGAATGAAGTCGATCACATGGCCCAAGGCAATGCGGTCATACAGATTGCCCAGCGCGCCGCCCAGCACCAGCGCCAGCGCGACGGCCAGCCAGGTTTCGTTACGGCCCAGACGTTTGAGCCAGACCACCAGCACCGCACTGACCACGATCGCGATCAGGGCGAACAGCCAGCGCTGCCAGCCGGAGCTGTCAGCCAGGAAGCTGAAGGCAGCGCCGGTGTTGTAGGCCAGCGTCCAGCTGAAGTAATCGGGAATGATCACGATCTGCTGGAACATTTCGAGCTTGTTTTCGAAGTAGAACTTGCTGGCCTGGTCGATGACCAGAACCAGCAAACTCAACCAGAGCCAGCTCAACCGTCCGAAACGGCCAACGGCGTTAGGCATAGTGACGAACCTCGCCGGCGCCATCGATGTTGTCCACGCAACGGCCGCAGATTTCCGGATGCTCCGGGTTCACGCCGACGTCTTCGCGGCAGTGCCAGCAACGGGCGCACTTCGGGAAGGCCGACTTGACGATCTTCAGTTTCAGGCCGCTGACTTCGGTGGCTACCGCGTCCGCAGGGGCTTGAACGAAAGGCGCCACGCTGGCAGTCGACGTGATCAAGACAAAGCGCAGCTCGTTGCTCAGCCTGGCCAGGTCGGCGCTCAGCGCCTCCTCGGCGAACAGCGTCACTTCGGCTTGCAGGTTGCCACCGACGGCTTTGGCCGCACGCTGGATTTCCATCTCTTTGTTGACCGCAACCTTCACTTCCATGATGCGATCCCAGTACTCGCGACCCAGCTCAAAGCCTTCCGGCAGCTCGGTCAGACCTTCGTACCAGGTGTTGAGCATCACCGATTCGTTGCGCTCGCCCGGCAGGTACTGCCACAGCTCGTCAGCGGTGAAGGCGAGGATCGGCGCGATCCAGCGCACCAGCGCTTCGGAGATGTGGAACAGCGCGGTCTGGCACGAGCGACGGGCCTTGCTGTCGGCGCCGGTGGTGTACTGGCGGTCCTTGATGATGTCGAGGTAGAAACCACCCAGCTCCTGCACGCAGAAGTTGTGGATCTTCGAATAGACGTTCCAGAAACGGTATTCGCCGTAGTGCTCTTGCAACTCGCGCTGCAGCAGCAGGGTACGGTCAACGGCCCAGCGATCCAGCGCCAGCATGTCTTCAGCCGGCAGCAGGTCGGTGGCCGGGTTGAAACCGGTCAGGTTGGAAAGCAGGAAGCGCGCAGTGTTACGGATGCGACGATAGGCGTCCGCGCTGCGTTGCAGGATCTGCTCGGACACGGCCATCTCGCCGGAATAGTCGGTCGAAGCGACCCACAGACGCATGATGTCGGCGCCCAGGGTGTCGTTGACTTTCTGCGGCGCGATCACGTTGCCCAGGGATTTGGACATCTTGCGGCCGGACTCGTCGACGGTGAAGCCGTGGGTCAGCAGCTCGCGGTATGGCGCATGGTTGTCGATGGCGCAACCGGTCAGCAAGGACGAGTGGAACCAGCCACGGTGCTGGTCGGAGCCTTCCAGGTACAGGTCGGCACGCGGGCCGGTCTCGTGGCCCATCGGGTGCGAACCGCGCAGCACATGCCAGTGGGTGGTGCCCGAGTCGAACCAGACGTCGAGGGTGTCGCTGATCTTGTCGTACAGCGGCGCTTCGTCGCCCAGCAGTTCGGCGGCGTCGAGCTTGAACCAGGCTTCGATGCCTTCGACTTCCACGCGCTTGGCGACTTCCTCCATCAGCTCAACGGTGCGTGGGTGCAGCTCGCCGCTTTCCTTGTTCAGGAAGAACGGGATCGGCACGCCCCAGTTGCGCTGACGGGAGATGCACCAGTCCGGACGGTTGGCGATCATCGAGTGCAGGCGCGCCTGGCCCCAGGCCGGAACGAACTTGGTGTCTTCGATGGCTTTGAGCGAGCGTACGCGCAAGGTGTCGCCGCTGACCGGCTCCTTGTCCATGCCGATGAACCACTGCGCGGTGGCGCGGTAGATCAGCGGGGTCTTGTGACGCCAGCAGTGCATGTAGCTGTGTTCGATGACGGTGGTGTGCATCAGCGCACCGACTTCGGTCAGTTTTTCGACGATGGCCGGGTTGGCCTTCCAGATGAACTGGCCGCCGAAGAATTCCAGCGACGGCACGTACACACCGTTGCTCTGTACCGGGTTGAGGATGTCATCGTTGACCATGCCGTACTTCTTGCAGGTCACGAAGTCGTCCACGCCGTAGGCCGGGGCAGAGTGAACCACACCGGTGCCGGCGCCCAGTTCCACATAGTCGGCCAGGTAAACCGGCGACAGACGGTCGTAGAACGGGTGGCGGAAGTTGATCAGTTCCAGCGCCGAACCTGGCGCGGTGGCCAGTACGGTGCCTTCAACGCCGTAACGGGTAAGGCAGGATTCAACCAGCTCTTCAGCCAGGACCAGCAGCTTGTCGCCGATATCGACCAGCGCGTAGTTGAATTCCGGGTGCACGTTCAGCGCCTGGTTGGCCGGAATGGTCCACGGGGTGGTGGTCCAGATCACGATCGAGGCAGGTTTGCCCAGCGACGGCAGACCGAACGCGGCGGCCAGTTTGGCTTCGTCGGCGATCGGGAAGGCCACGTCGATGGTCGAGGACTTCTTGTTCTCGTACTCGACTTCGGCTTCGGCCAGGGCCGAACCGCAATCGAAGCACCAGTTCACAGGCTTGAGGCCCTTGAACACGAAACCGCCCTTGACGATTTCGGCGAGGGCGCGGATTTCCCCGGCCTCGTTTTTGAAGTCCATGGTCTTGTACGGGTTGGCGAAGTCGCCCAGCACGCCGAGACGGATGAATTCGGTCTTCTGCCCTTCGATCTGCTCGGTGGCGTAGGCACGGCACAGCTCGCGGGTCTTGTCCGCGCCCAGGTTCTTGCCGTGGGTCACTTCAACCTTGTGCTCGATCGGCAGGCCGTGGCAGTCCCAACCCGGAACATACGGCGCGTCGAAACCCGACAGGGTCTTCGAGCGGATGATCATGTCCTTGAGAATCTTGTTCAGTGCGTGACCGATGTGGATCGTGCCGTTGGCGTACGGAGGGCCGTCGTGCAGGACGAACTTCGGACGATCCTTGCCAATCTCGCGCAACTTTCCGTACAGGCCAATACTGTCCCAGCGCTGCAGGATCTGCGGTTCGCGCTGTGGCAGGCCGGCCTTCATTGGGAAGGCGGTGTCCGGAAGGTTTAGCGTGGCTTTATAGTCGGTCATTTAAGGCTCTTCATTAGCGATGGGCGCTAGGTGCGGCTAGTGCACGGGCGGCGGCGACATCCGCGTTGATCGCCGTTTTCAGTGCCTCCAGAGAGGCGAAACGCTGCTCTTCACGCAGCTTTTGGTGGAAAACCACCGTCAGACGCCGGTCATACAGATCGCCGGCAAAATCCAGTAGATGAACTTCAAGGTGGGCTTTGCCATCACCTTGGACCGTGGGCCGCACGCCGATATTGGCGACACCGGGCCAGGTCTTGCCGTCGATGTTCACGTCCACCAGATACACCCCGGTGAACGGTACGCGACGACGCTTGAGTTGAATGTTGGCAGTGGGCGTACCCAGTTGCCGGGCCAGTTTCTGGCCGTGCAGCACGCGACCGGCGATCCGGTACGGGCGGCCGAGCAGGCGTTCGGCCAGGGCAAAATCGGCGGCGGCCAACGCGTTGCGCACCTGCGTGCTGCTGACGCGAATGCCGTCCAGCTCGACGGTTTGCGCGGCTTCTACGGTAAAACCGTGAACCTGACCGGCCTGCAGCAGAAAGTCGAAATCGCCGAGGCGGTCACAGCCAAAGCGGAAATCGTCACCGACTTCCAGATGCTGCACGCCCAGGCCATCCACCAGGATGGTATCGACGAACTCACTGGCGCTGAGCTTGCTCAGACGCTGGTTGAACGCCAGGCACAACACCCGGTCGACGCCTTCGGCGGCCAGCAGTTGCAGCTTGTCGCGCAAGCGGGCCAGACGCGCCGGCGCGGTCTCCGGGGCGAAAAATTCCCGCGGCTGCGGCTCGAAAATCACCACGCAGCTGGGTACGCCCAACTCGAGCGCACGCTCACGCAGCCGGGCCAGGATAGCCTGGTGACCACGGTGAACACCGTCAAAGTTGCCAATAGTGGCGACGCAGCCCCGATGCTGGGGGCGCAAGTTGTGGAGGCCTCGAACCAGCTGCATAACGCGCTTCTTGCTCATAAAGTGGTCGATTATAACCACACCCGACGGTCGACGACAGGCAACACCGTAACGCAAAGTGATCGAGCCGACAAAACCGCCGGCCCGAGCCCGTTTATAAAGGGTGAAACCTCAGCTCAACGCCTTGCGATTGAAGTCGCGCAGGCGGAACCCGAGCAGCAGAAGCATACCGAAATACGCCACAACCCCCGCGACCACCAAAGCACCCAGTCGCAGGAAGCGCTCCAGCATGTGCCCCTGATCCCAGGCCGGCATGAAGTGCATCCCCAGCAGCAACACTGCCGACATTACCGCCACCGCCACCACAAGCTTGAAGCCGAACAGGTACCAGCCCGGTTGCGGCTGATACATCTTTTGCTTGCGCAGTTGATAGAACAAGAGCCCGGCATTGAGGCAGGCACCGGCACTGATCGCCAGCGCGAGGCCGGCGTGAGCCAGCGGGCCGATCAATACCAGGTTGAACAATTGCGTGCAGACGAGGGTAAAGATCGCGATTTTTACCGGAGTCCGGATGTTCTGTTGCGCATAGAAGCCCGGCGCCAGCACTTTGATCACGATAATCCCGAGCAGACCGACAGAATAGGCAATCAACGCACGCTGGGTCATGGAGGCATCAAACGCACTGAACTGACCGTACTGGAACAGGGAGACGGTCAGCGGCTCAGCGAGAATCCCCAGCGCCAATGCACATGGCAGCACCAGCACGAAGCACAGACGCAGACCCCAGTCGAGGATTCGCGAATATTCATGGCGATCCTTGCTCGCGTAGGTCTTGGCCAGGGTCGGCAGCAAAATGGTGCCCAGTGCCACACCGAGCACGCCGGACGGCAGCTCCATCAAACGGTCGGCGTAATACATCCACGACACTGAACCGGCTACAAGGAACGAGGCAAAAATGGTGTTGATGATCAGCGAAATCTGGCTGACCGAGACACCGATGATCGCCGGCAGCATTTGCTTCATCACCCGCCAGACCCCGGTATCACGCAGGTTCAGGCGTGGCAGCACGAGCATGCCGATCTTTTTCAGGTGTGGCAGTTGGTAAAGCAATTGCGCCAGACCACCGGCCAGCACCGCCCACCCAAGGGCCATGACCGGAGGATCGAAATACGGCGTCAGGAACAGTGAAAACACGATCATGCTGACGTTAAGCAGAGTCGGCACGAAGGCCGGCACCGAAAAACGGTTCCAGGTGTTGAGAATCGCCCCGGCCAGCGAGGACAGGGAAATCAGCAATATATAAGGGAACGTCACCCGCAGCAGGTCGGACGTAAGCTGGAATTTTTCCGGCGTGTCGGCAAACCCCGGCGCCGTGGCCCAGATCACCCACGGTGCGGCGATCATGCCCAGCGCGGTAACCAGCGCCAGCACCAGTGTCAGCAGACCGGACACATAAGCGATGAAGGTACGGGTCGCCTCTTCACCCTTCTGGCTTTTGTATTCCGCCAGAATCGGCACGAAGGCCTGCGAGAACGCACCTTCGGCGAAGATGCGTCGCAGCAGATTGGGCAGTTTGAAGGCAATGAAGAAGGCGTCCGTCGCCATGCCGGCGCCGAATGTGCGAGCGATGAGCGTGTCACGGACAAACCCCAGAATCCGGGAAAGCATCGTGATAGAGCTGACAGCGGCCAACGATTTGAGCAGATTCATTGAAGGAATTTGTGCCTGTCGATAAACAGCAGGCGAACAATGCGCCCACTTGTGCGATACTCCGCGCCGCAACAGCACAGAGCCAAAGCTCGCGAGTTTACAGGTCAAGCGCCGGAAATAAATATCCCGCCTCTTTATACCTACCACTTAGCGGAACGTTTCAAGCGCCCTTGACAAGACATCTCTTCATCGGCATGATTCGCGGCCTATTTTGTTTGCTATTTCCTAAAAAGTCTTTCGAGGAGCTCGACGGTGGCCAACTCACCTTCCGCCAAAAAACGTGCAAAACAGGCTGAGAAGCGTCGCAGCCACAACGCCAGCCTGCGTTCCATGGTTCGTACCTACATCAAGAATGTAGTTAAGGCCATCGACGCAAAAGACGCTGAAAAAGCTCAAGCTGCATACGTTCTGGCTGTGCCAGTTATCGACCGTATGGCCGATAAAGGCATCATCCACAAGAACAAGGCTGCTCGTCATAAGAGCCGTCTGAATGGCCACGTCAAGGCACTGAAAGAAGCTGCTTAATCGACGTAGTCATTAAAAAACCGACCTTAGGGTCGGTTTTTTATTGCCTGCGATTTGGTGAGCACGACAAAAAGTGGGAGCGGGCTTGCTCGCGAATGCAATCTGTCAGCCGACATCACTTGCGACTGACACGACCCTTTCGCGAGCAAGCCCGCTCCCACATCTGGATTTGCTGTGTTATTGCTGGACAGGCACCCACGGCACAATCGGAATCGCGGTGACCGCATTCTGCGGGCTACCCTCAATCACGCGATCGCTGTAGACCAGGTACACCAGCGTATTGCGCTTCTTGTCGAGGAAGCGCACCACCTGCATGGTCTTGAACACCAGCGAAGTGCGCTCCTTGAACACCTCATCACCATCCTTCAGCTCGCCCTTGAACTTGATCGGGCCGACCTGACGGCAGGCAATCGACGCCTCGGCGCGATCCTCGGCCAAACCCAGCCCACCCTTCACCCCACCCGTTTTGGCGCGAGACAGGTAGCAGGTCACGCCATCGACCTTCGGATCATCGAAAGCCTCGACTACGATCCGGTCATTCGGACCGACGAACTTGAATACCGTCGACACCTGACCGATTTCCTCGGCCGAGGCCAGCAATGGCAACGCCATCAGCAGACCCAACAATCCTTTTGCCATGCGCATCGCGTTTTTTTCCTTAGACCAGAATCAGGTTGTCACGGTGAACCAGCTCCGGCTCAGCCATGTAGCCCAGCACGCCGACAATCGCATCCGACGACTGACCGATGATTTTTTGCGCCTCAAGCGCACTGTAGTTGGCCAGGCCACGGGCGATCTCACGTCCATCCGGCGCCACGCAAACCACCATCTCGCCACGGCGGAAGCTGCCCTGCACCAGCTTGACACCAACCGGCAGCAAACTCTTGTTGCCCTGGGACAACGCCGACACCGCCCCCTCGTCCAGCACCAGTGTGCCCCGAGTCTGCAGATGCCCGGCCAGCCATTGCTTGCGCGCCGCCAGCATGCCGCGCTCAGGCGACAGCAAGGTGCCAATGCGCTCGCCAGCCTTCAGGCGATCGAGCACTCGCTCCAGACGACCGCCGACGATGATCGTGTGCGCCCCGGAGCGGGCCGCCAGACGCGCCGCACGCAACTTGGTCTGCATGCCGCCGCGTCCCAGCGCACCGCCCGTACCGCCCGCCACCGCATCAAGGGCCGGATCATCGGCGCGCGCTTCGTAGATCAGCTGCGCATCAGGGTTATTGCGCGGATCAGCATCGAACATGCCGTCGCGATCGGTGAGGATCACCAACAGATCCGCCTCGACCAGGTTGGCCACCAGCGCCGCCAGCGTGTCGTTGTCACCAAAACGGATTTCGTCGGTGACCACAGTGTCATTTTCGTTGATCACCGGGATGACTTTCAGCTCGACCAAAGCGCGCAGCGTACTGCGGGCATTCAGATAGCGCTTGCGGTCGGACAGGTCGTCGTGGGTCAGGAGAATCTGCGCAGTGTGCCGGCCATGCTCGGCAAAGCTCGACTCCCAGGCCTGCACCAGCCCCATCTGGCCGATTGCAGCAGCAGCCTGGAGTTCATGCATCGCACTGGGTCGTGCGGTCCAGCCCAGTCGGCTCATGCCGGCAGCCACTGCACCGGAAGACACCAGCACCAGCTCGACACCCGCCTCATGCAGGGCAACCATCTGCTCAACCCAGACACCCATTGCCTTGCGATCCAGCCCCTTGCCGTCCGCCGTCAGCAAAGCGCTGCCGATCTTCACGACCCAACGCTGCGCACCTGTCACCTTGCTCCGCATCATCTTCAACCTTGGCTTGAGGGCAGCGCGACCTGGCACTGCCCGTGACGTTATTCGTGGCTACCAATCTCCAGATACCAAAACGCCGCTCGATTGAGCGGCGCCTTTGTAGCCGGCGTGCGAAGGATCATAACACCGCACCCCGACCGCGATCCTCAGCACAGCAAAAGATCGCAGCCTGCGGCAGGAATCAGTCACGCACGTAAATGATTTCCGGACCGTCTTCGTCGTCCACATCTTCTTCGTCCCAGTCATCGTCGCCGATGTCGTGGACCGATTTCACGCCGCTGCGACGCAGGGCACGCTTGTCATCCAGCGCCTGCAACTGGGCACGGGCTTCGTCTTCGATGCGCTGATCGAGATCGGCCAGCTCTTCCTTGTACGCCGGGTCGTTGGCCAGGCGATCGGCACGATCTTCCAGATAACGCATGATGTCGCGCGTCAGACGCTCAGTGCCTTCTTTGGCGATGGCCGAGATCACGTAGACCGGGCCTTCCCACTGCAGGCGATCAACGATCTCCTTGACGCGCTCTTCGTGCTCTTCCTCAAGGATCTGGTCGCACTTGTTCAGCACCAGCCAGCGATCACGCTCAGCCAGCGACGGGCTGAATTTGACCAGTTCGTTGACGATCACTTCGGCTGCGTCCGGTGCGCTGGTGTCATCCAGCGGCGCCATGTCGACGAGGTGCAACAGCAGACGCGTACGCGCCAAGTGCTTGAGGAAGCGAATACCCAGGCCAGCACCGTCGGAAGCGCCTTCGATCAGACCCGGGATGTCGGCAATGACGAAGCTCTTCCAGCGGTCGACACTGACCACACCGAGGTTCGGCACCAGCGTGGTGAACGGGTAGTCGGCAACTTTCGGCTTGGCCGCCGACACCGAACGGATAAAGGTACTTTTACCAGCGTTCGGCAAGCCCAGCAGACCAACGTCAGCCAGCACTTTCATTTCCAGTTTCAGGTCACGCTGCTCACCCGGCTTGCCCGGCGTGGTCTGGCGTGGCGCACGGTTGGTACTGGATTTGAAACGGGTGTTACCCAGCCCGTGCCAGCCGCCCTGCACGACCATCAGTTTCTGGCCGGCCTTGGTCAGGTCGCCGATCACTTCCTGGGTGGCCGAGTCGATCACGGTGGTGCCGACCGGCACACGCAGGATCAGGTCTTCACCCTTCTTGCCGGTGCAGTCGGTGCTGCCACCATTGGAGCCACGTTCAGCATCGAAGTGCCGGGTGTAACGGTAATCGACCAGGGTGTTGAGGTTTTCGTCGGCCATCATGTAGATGGAACCGCCGTCACCGCCATCACCGCCGTTCGGACCACCGTTCTCGATGAACTTTTCCCGACGGAAACTCATGGCGCCATTGCCGCCATCACCAGCCTTTACGCGAATCGATACTTCATCAACAAACTTCATAACCAACGCCTCTCGCCATACGGACGAGCCGAAAAACAATCAAGACATAAGACTCTTGCAAAAATGAGCGCAGCGACCCCAAACACGACCCGCATCGCACGCCGACAGCCCATACAAACAGTTTTGCAAGAGACTCACCCCACAAACGAAAAAGCCCCGTCGCAAGACAGGGCTCTTCCAGCGATCTCGCGATTAAGCCGCGACAACGCTCACGTAACGACGACCGAAGGCGCCTTTTACTTCAAACTTGATCACGCCTTCGATTTTGGCGAAGAGAGTGTGATCTTTACCCATGCCAACGCCGTAGCCAGCGTGGAATTGGGTGCCGCGCTGACGCACGATGATGTTGCCGGCCTTGATGACCTGGCCGCCATACATCTTCACGCCAAGGCGTTTGGCTTCTGAGTCGCGACCGTTACGGGTACTACCACCAGCTTTTTTGTGTGCCATGAGTTCAATTCTCCTAGTGAGGAATTAGGCTGTAATTAAGCCTGAATACCGGTGATTTTGATCTCGGTGAACCACTGGCGGTGGCCCATACGCTTCATGTGGTGCTTACGGCGACGGAACTTGATGATACGGACTTTATCGTGACGACCTTGGGAGATCACTTCAGCCTTGACGGTTGCGCCAGCAACAACAGGTGCGCCGATGTTCACGTCGTCGCCATTGGCGACCAGCAGAACGCGGTCAAAAGTCACGGATTCGCCAGTGGCGACTTCCAGTTTTTCGATCTTCAGGTATTCACCTTCAGCGACCTTGTATTGCTTACCGCCGGTAACGATTACTGCGTACATGGTATTTCTCCGATAATCCTGCTCACCCAGCTCTTTATAAGAAGAGGTATTGGCTGGCATGGCTGCATGGGGCTGGAACGGCCCAAGTGCAATTGCGTAAGGCAGGTGCTGCCCAGGAAGTTCAGGGTGCGCGATTGTACGCAAGCCGCGAGAGTCACGCAAGTGGCCGTCCATCGCGCCTTGACAGGCCCCGGTGTGGGTCCTAGCATGCCGCGCAACCCTTCTGGAGCAACTGTCGCTGATGCAACCCCAAGCTTTCTACCGCGCGGTGGCGGACGATTTTAGCGCCGTCGACGGCATCATCAAGAAGCAGCTGACTTCCCGAGTGCCGCTGGTATCGAAAATCGGCGATTACATCACCTCGGCCGGCGGTAAACGCCTGCGTCCTTTATTGGTGTTGCTGTGTGGCAAAGCCCTGGGCCGCGAAGGCGATGACCTGCGTCTGCTCGCCGCCACCATCGAATTCCTGCATACCGCGACCCTGCTGCATGACGACGTGGTCGACATGTCCGGCATGCGCCGTGGCCGTTCGACCGCCAACGCCATGTGGGGCAATGCCCCGAGCGTGCTGGTCGGCGACTTCCTGTACTCGCGCTCGTTCGAAATGATGGTCGAGCTGGGTTCGATGCCGGTGATGAAGATCCTGTCCCAGGCCACCCGCATCATCGCCGAAGGCGAAGTGTTGCAGCTGTCCAAAGTGCGCGACGCCAGCACCACCGAAGAAACCTACATGGAAGTCATCCGCGGCAAGACCGCGATGCTCTTCGAAGCCTCTACCCACAGCGCTGCCGCACTGGCCGGTGCCACTGCCGAGCAGAGCGAAGCCCTGCGTACCTTCGGTGATCACCTGGGCGTGGCGTTCCAGCTGGTCGACGACCTGCTGGATTACAAGGGCGACGCCGAGACTTTGGGCAAGAACGTCGGCGACGACCTGGCCGAAGGCAAGCCGACCCTGCCATTGATCTACACCATGCGCGAAGGCACGCCGGAACAGGCTGCACTGGTGCGCCAGGCGATCCAGAAAGGCGGGATCGAAGACCTGGAAAGCATCCGCATCGCCGTGGAGGCTTCGGGCTCGCTGGAATACACCGCACAACTGGCTCGCGATTACGTGGCCCGTGCAATCAAGTGCCTCGACGCGCTGCCGGCCAGCGAATACCGCGATGCGCTGGTGGAACTGAGCGAGTTTGCGGTCGCCCGTACGCACTGATACCGCTGAAGCAAGATCAAAAGATCGCAGCCTTCGGCAGCTCCTGCACAATCATCGGTAGGAGCTGCCGAAGGCTGCGATCTTTTGCTTTTGGCTCCATCAAAGGCTAAAACCCTATACAATGTGCGACTTTTAGCGATCCCCTACCAAGGAGCCTTAGTGAGCACGTTGCCACCCTGCCCGAAATGCAATTCCGAATACACCTACGAAGACGGTGCCCAACTGATCTGCCCTGAGTGCGCCCACGAGTGGTCGGCCAATGGCGAAGCCGAAGTGGCGTCCGATGATGCCGTGAAGAAAGATTCGGTCGGCAATGTGCTGCAGGACGGCGACACCATCACCGTGATCAAGGACCTGAAAGTCAAGGGCACCTCGCTGGTGGTCAAGGTCGGCACCAAGGTCAAGAACATCCGCCTGTGCGATGGCGACCACGACATCGACTGCAAGATCGATGGCATCGGCCCGATGAAGCTCAAATCCGAGTTCGTCAGAAAAGTCTGATCCCGCCGTCATCCATCCCGCGCTCGGCGTGGGATGGAGCTTCGCCCTCCCCGTTTTGCTCCCGCACATTCGCGTAATAGCCAGACGCCAGCCGATTTGACCTTACGCAATCTTTACCCACAAAAAATCGCAATCCGCCAATAGGCGCTTGCTATTTGACGAATAAGAATTATTCTCATTGAAACCTTTCAAGGAGATGAGAACCATGACTTATTTGATCGACGCCTGGCTGGATCGTCCACACCCGTACCTCAGAATCCTGCATCGGGAAACCGGGGAAGTCTGCGCGGTACTGGAGGAAGAAGCCCTGCACGAGTTGCAGGATCAAGGCGATCTGGACGTCAGCAGCCTGAATTCCAGCGAGCCACTGGTGCTCAAGGAGCTGGTGCGCAATCTGTTCCTGTTCTGCTATGCCCGGGCCTTGCGCCCGACCAGTGAACTGCATCACAAGATCGAAATATGAGTAGCGCGGTAAAACTGTGGGAGCCAGCCTGCTGGCGAAAGCGGTGTGTCAGGAAACGAATGGATTGCCTGAAAGGACGCCTTCGCGAGCAAGCCCGCTCCCACATTATTGACCTGTCACAGGGACAGGCCGGGCATTACAGAACGTCCAGCAGCTCGACGTCGAATACCAGAACGCTGTGCGGCGGAATGCTGCCAACGCCTTGAGCGCCGTAAGCCAATTCGCTCGGCACGTACAGGCGCCATTTGCTGCCGGCATTCATCAGTTGCAGGGCTTCGGTCCAGCCGGCGATCACGCCGCCTACCGGGAATTCTGCTGGCTGGCCGCGATCGTAGGAGCTGTCGAACACAGTGCCGTCGATCAGCATGCCGTGGTAGTGAGTACGCACGGTGTCTTCACGGGATGGCTTGGCGCCTTCGCCCTGGGTCAGCACTTCGAATTGCAGACCGGAAGCCAGGGTGGTGATGCCTTCTTTCTTGGCGTTTTCAGCCAGGAACGCACGGCCTTCGCCGGCGGCGGCTTCAGCCTTGGCAGCGGCTTCGGCTTGCATGATCTCGCGGATCACCTTGAAGCTGGCGGACATTTCTTCCTGGCCAACACGGCTTTCCTTACCGGCGAATGCGTCGGTCAGGCCGGCCAGGATAGCGTCCAGGCTGACACCCGGTGGCGGGTTGTCGCGCAGCTGGTCACCCAGCTGACGGCCGATGCCGTAGCTGACGCGGGTTTCGTCGGTGGACAGATTTACTTCGGACATGACACTGCTCCGCTGTGCGGACGGCCACAAGACTTGCCGTGCGTGCACAGCGCGTCCCGGCGCGCCCGGAACCTAAAAGGGCGAGCAGACTAGCACAGATGCCCAGCGATGGCGCGCAACGCCTACAGGGCCGAACGCCAGGCCAGCGGCACTTTCAGGCTTTCCTCGCCACTGGCGCCCAGGCCACACATTTCATCGTGTACCGAGGTGTGGACGAGGTTGAACGGCAGCACCGGAAAGTTATGCAGCAAATCCCGCGCATGCTCCACCGAACGCAGCTTAAGCATCTCGCCCTTGGGGTCACTCAACGGATACGCCGCCCCGTGCATCCGCGCTTCGAGCAGGTAGATCCCGCCCTCCATGGAGATCAGGTTCAGCTCATCGACCTTTCTGGCAATGGCAAACGCATTCAGCTCTTGCAGGTTCATGAACGCACCTCATGCGGTGGCGAGCGAAGAGATTTACAGGGATATGCCCGCGCGCACCAAAGCACAAGCCACAAACGACACCGCCCGTCTGTTTTGCAACAGCCGGGCGGTGTTTTTTGCAGCGTTCAGTCAATGATCAGTGCTTGGTGAGCTTGTCCAGATAGCCCATGGCAAACGCCGAGATCACGAAGGTCATGTGGATGATCACGTACCACATCAGGTGCTCGGGATCGACGTTCTTGGCGTCCATGAAGATGCGCAGCAGGTGGATCGAGGAAATCGCCACGATCGACGCCGCCACTTTCATCTTCAGCGACGAGGAGTCCATGGTGCCCAGCCAGCTGAGCTTCTCTTTGCCTTCGTCGATGTTCAGCTCGGACACGAAGTTTTCGTAGCCGGAAATCATCACCATCACCAGCAGGCCGCCCACCAGCGCCATGTCGATCAGCGACAGCAGCACCAGGATCAGATCCGACTCGGCCATCGAGAACACGTTGGGAATGACGTGAAACACTTCCTGGAAGAATTTCAATGCCAGCGCCAGCAGCCCTAGGGACAGCCCGATGTAGATCGGCGCCAGCAGCCAGCGCGTGGCGTACATTGCATTTTCGATAAAGCGTTCCATTGACTCTCACACGATAAGGATTGAAATCGGCGGCGAGTATACCAGCCGCCCGTGACAGCCAGAAACCGCCCGGCTCGCACCGCCAATCACCGCCACCTGCGTGTGTATGTGATTTTTTTTCTGCTACTGTCCAAACCATTGACCGCCTAGCGAAAGTGGACAGGACGACTGGAAATGGATGTGCGATTGCCGATGATGACTGCCGGAATTTGCCTCGCTCTATTGCTGGGCGGCTGCTCTCCCGGCGATGAGAAAAAGCCTTCGGTAAGCCTTGAAGCAAAAACGGCAACCTTCGAACATTCGCTGGATGCCATCGCCGACCCGAAACTCAAGGATGCCGTGTCCGAGTTGGGCGGTTCGCTGTTGCTGCTCGAACGCGCGCAGCTCAAACTCGACAGCACACCGCTGAAAACCGTCTACGGCGAAGACACCCTCGGCATCCTCAAGCACTACCCTTCCCCGCAGGCGCTGGTCGATACCTTTATCAACGGGCTGTTCGTGCTGCACAAGGACGCCAGTTCCGACTACCTCACTGACCTGCAACCGGTGTTCCCCTTCAACCTCAACATTCCCGGCGGTTTCCTGTTCCCGCATGGCGTGGAATGGCAGTCGGTGACGCTGAGCAACAAACGGGTGATCGCCTATCAGCCGGAGTGGTCGGAAACCGACCCCGGCATCCAGTTGAGCCCATCCAGCTCCAACGTCACCAACCCCGACGACCTGACCGTGACCTACCCGTTCATCGAGGGTCTGGATGTGGACAGGAAGAGCCAGCCGCAACCGGTGAGCCTGCAAGGCAAAGTGGAAGTCATCGCGCCGCGCCGCCTGTTCAGCTTCAACCTGAGCCAGAAGGACGTCGGCCAGACCCGCACCGACGACAACCTCAGCGTCACCCTGCTGAAGCTTGCAAAAAACTACGCCGAAGTCGAATTCAGCAATAGCCAGCCACTGGCTCCAGAGGTCGAAGGCGCGCAACTCAATCCGCTGATCGTTCAGGCCCGCGACACCAGCGGGCAATACCTGGTGCGCGCCGGTTCGATCAATGAGAGCCCGGCGCAAGTCGACTTCTACGAAAAACAACTGGCGAAACTGCAACAACAGAAAACCTGGAACGAGGCCCTCGAAAAACAGTTGGAGGACGATCAGCACGCCTTCGAGCAACAGCACCCGCGCCGTTACAACAAGGTCTACTTCAATGGCCCGATCGATACCCTGGAAGTCAGCGTGCTCGATTTCTCATCAGCGACCGTCACCCGCAAGGCGCTGGATCTGCCGGTACGCACGTTCAGCCAGCACACCACGGAAAAAACCGTCCAGCCGCTGGATCCGGCGGTGGTGGTCTATGACGATCTGGCGCCCAACTGGCTCAAGGGTGCAGACCTCACCGAGGAAGAATTGAAGGCCGGCATCCGCATTCATCAATCCGTGGAGGACCCCAGCGCAGCGCGCATCGAGTTTTCCCACCGGCGCACCTTCAACGATGAACTGCTGGGCGATGACTTCAACCCGGGCGACAGTCCGGTCACGTTCTTCACCGAAAAACGCAGCGGCAAACTCGACGAGCCGATCGAACTGCCACCCGAGGCGTATCAGGTCGATCCGCTGCAGGCGACCATCACTTACGATTTGAACCTGTTCCCGGAAACCCCGGCAATTGCCGTGGGCTCGATGCCGTTGTTTCTCGCAACCGTGGACAAGAAAACCTACGACGCCAAATCCCTGCCCAAAGGCCTGGAGATCAGGAACAACATGTTGGTGGTGGATCTGAAACTGTTCCCGGCCAACGCCTGGCGATTCTTCGTCAAGGACGACAGCGGCAACTACCTGAAACAGATCCTCTCGGTCAGTCATGACGCGAGTGGGCAAGGCCCGGCGCTGTTCGGCGTGCATTACTTCTATGGCCGTCCAACGCAGGTGGAGACCTATCAGCGAACCGACCTCAATACCGTGCAATACGGCTTTGAGGTCAAGCTCGACAAGGCGCAGATGCCCGACACGGAGCCGTGATGGCGCCTAGTGGTCGAACACGCCGACCGTACGCCCACGCCCGCCGTTGATCTGGCGCAGCTGGGCTTGCAGGTGCAGGCTCCAGATCTGCGGATCGTCGGCCAGTTCGTAGCCGTGCATCGTCAGGCTTTCAACAATGGTGTCGAGAATCGACTCGGCGGCGACCGGCCCATGAAACGGGCCCTGAGCCTTGATGGCGGAAGGTTGTTCACCGGCCATGCCGGCGGCGAAGAGCAAGGTCCACATGCCGTTATCGCCGGCCAACGGCTTGATGGCGCATTCGATGCGGGTGACAAGACCCAGGCATTGACGGGTGAGGCAGAGGTTGCGCGACATGGCGGCGACCCTCGGTAAAGCCTGTATTCAGCCTTCACGCGAAGGCTGTTTCGATCCAGTGATACTGTCGATGTCCTTGAGCTGAGAATAGAAGAAAAGTCCGCCGCGCAAGCCGGATGGAACCAGAAGGCGCCGAATGGTCATTGTGTGAATATTGACGCCAGAGTAGTGGCACTTTTCACGGAGTTCACCGCAAAACCCAATATGGAAAACAACTGTGGGAGGGGGCTTGCTCCCGAAGACGGCAGATCAATCAGCTAATGTGTCGATTGATCCACCGTCTTCGGGAGCAAGCCCCCTCCCACAATTTTTACCGGGTTAAGGTTCAGGCCGGTTTGGCCTCGGCCAACGCCTCCTGCGCCAGTTCCTTCTCGGCCTCTTTCAGATCGTCTTCGCTGATCATCTCGGCAATCACCCGCAGACGTTCCACCACCCGTGCGTTGACACTGCCTTCGGGGAATTCGCCTTCGGCATTCGGCTCACCAGCCGGCTCGCCGACCAGCAGGCTCAACGCCTCATCAGCCTGACGCACCGCGTACACGTGGAATTGCCCGGCACGCACCGCCGCCAGCACCTTCTCGTCGAGCATCAGCGTGGCGACGTTGGCCTGCGGAATGATCGCGCCCTGCTCGCCGGTCAGCCCGCGGGCTTCGCAGAGGCGGAAGAAACCTTCGATCTTCTCGTTGACCCCGCCGACCGCCTGCACTTCGCCGAACTGGTTGATGGAACCGGTGATCGCAAAGCACTGCTTGAGCGGGGTTTTCGACAGCGCCGAAATCAGCGTGCACGCCTCGCCCAGCGACGCGCTGTCGCCATCGACGTAACCGTAGGACTGCTCCAGCGCGATGCTCGCGGAAATCGCCAGCGGAAATTCCTGGGCGTAACGGCTGCCCAGATACCCGGTAAGGATCATCACGCCCTTGGAGTGGATCGGCTGCCCGAGGTTGACCTCGCGCTCGATGTCGACGATGCCACTGCCGCCCGGGTACACCGTGGCAGAAATCCGTGCCGGCACACCAAACGCCGAATCGCCGACTTCCAGCACGGTCAGCCCGTTGCACTTGCCGACCGCCGCGCCGTCGGTGTCGATCAGGATGATTCCGGCAAGCATGTCGTCGAGAATCCTTGCCGACACGCGGCCGGTGCGGGTGGCCTTGGCTTTCAGCGCCCGCTCGATGTGCCCGGCATCGGTCATTTCATCACCGGCCAGATGGCGGATGAAATCCGCCTCGCTGACCAGTTGAAACAGATCACCGATCCGCGCCGACAAGCGCCCCTGATGCTCGGCCAACCGTGCGCTGTAGGTCGCCAGACGCGCCACCGCATCGGCGGTCAGCGGCGCCATGCCTTCTTCCGAAGTGCGGGTTTTCAGCAACTGGGCGAACTGCTCCAGGCTTTCGTCGACCATCGGAATGTCTTCGTCGAAGTCGACCAGCACGCGGAACATCTCCTGGAAGTCCGGATCCAGGTCCTGCAGCGTGTAATACAGCTGCCGCGCGCCGATGATGATGACTTTGACCTGCAACGGGATGTGTTGCGGGTTGAGGGTCACGGTGGCGAAACGGCCCATCTCGCCCAGCGGTGATTCCATCTTCAGTTTGCGCGATTGCAGGGCGCGCTTCAGCGCATCCCACACGAATGGCTCGCTGAGCATTTTTTCCGCTTCAAGGATCAGGAAGCCGCCGTTGGCGCGATGCAGTGCACCCGGGCGCAACTGGCGGTAAGTGGTGTAGAGCGCTCCCTGATCGGTGGTGTATTCGATGCGGCCGAACAGATTCTCGTAAGTCGGGTGCGGCTCGAACACCACCGGCGCACCGCCGCTGGCCGGATGCCCGACCACCAGACTCGGCGCGTATTGCTCTTCCAGCAGTTTGCGCGCCACGGCGTCGGTCTTGCTGTCGTCGACCAGTTGCTCGACCACGGTTTTGAGCAGGTACACCTGCATCGCCTGCAGGTAACCGCAGACCGCAGCGTTCTCGGCGTACTTCTCGGACAGCGGCGACAGCAACGGCTGCAACGCCAGGGTGATGGTTTCTTCGTTGAGCTGACGCAGCTGATTGTTCGACTCGCGCTTCCACTGCGGCAGGCTGGCGAGTTCTTCGTTCAGGCGTTCTTCGAGGCCGGAGATGTCCTCGTGGAAACGCTCACGATCGGCTTCCGGCAATTGCGAGAACTCGGCTTCGTCCAGCGCCTTGCCTTCGAGCATCGGCGTGAAGGCGATATTGCTGCTGTCGCGATACAGGGCGACGTCTTTTTCCAGGGCCAGACGTTCGATGACGTCCAGCGCCTTGTCATAGCGCTGGTTGAAAGCGCGGTCGATGGCGCTTTTCTTTTGCTGGTAGGACGGGTGTTCGAATACCGCCGGGAACGTCGCCAGCAAGTTGTCGATCAAGCCGTTGATGTCGCCAATGAAGGCGCCGGCGGTGCCGGACGGCAATTCCAGTGCACGAGGCTCGCGCGGCTCATCGAAATTGTTGACGTAGACCCAGTCCGCCGGGGTCTGCAGGCGCTTGCCTTCGGCCTTCAGGTAGCGTTTGACGAACGAGAAGCGACCGGTGCCCGGTTCGCCCATGACAAAGACGTTGTAACCGGGGCGCGGCATGGCCACACCGAACTGCAAGGCTTCGACCGCACGTTCCTGGCCAAGCACACCGCGAAAGGGCTCCAGATCATTGGTGGTAGTGAAGCTGAACTGTTCAGCGGAAAACGGACGGGTCAGCGCTTCGGGCGCTAGACGCAAGCTGGCAGCAACAGGATCAGGCATCGGGCTTCCTTAACAATCAGGCGGGGCAGATAGCGGCATTCTGGCGCTGCCCGTGCCCCACTGGCAAGGCGCGCCACACGACAAAGCATAGACAACCGGCCAACCCCGAACCGTCCCCCGTGAAACCGGGGTTATCGCCAAATCTTTTGTAAAAAATCACGGAACCCCCGGAACCTGCCTAAACTCCAAACTGCGCGGCTGGAACTAATACCGGCCCACTGGCGCTTTAAGGGTCTGTGATAGCAGAGCTTGGGGGGCCAGAACCCTGTCCATTGGTATGCACACAAAGAGAACAAAGCTATGAAACGGATTCTTCTCGGTACTCTCTTCACCGCTGTTTCCATCAACGCCATGGCGCAAGCCCCGGGTGGCCCGGATTGCGGTTGGGGCAACATGCTGTTCGAAGGTCAGCGTGGCACCCCGGCACACTTCCTGGCATCCACCACTAACGGCACCTCCGGTAACGCTACGTTCGGCATGACTTCCGGCACCAACGGTTGCTCGACCAACGCGTCGCTGACCTACGGCGGTAAATCCTGGTTCGCCATGAATGGCATGATGAACGAGCTGTCCGAAGACATGGCCAAGGGCAACGGCGAAGCGCTGACGACCTATGCCGTGGTACTGGGCGTGGCGCCGGAAGATCGCGCGCACTTCGCTGCTGTCACTCACGAGCACTTCCAGCAGATCTTCAGCAAGGCTGACGTAACCGCTGAAGACGTGCATACCAACACCCTGGCCGTGCTGAAATCAGACCCACGTCTGGCCAAGTACGCGACTCAGGCATAAGCTCGACCCCACCCGCTTCTTTCGGGAAGCGGGTTTTGTTTTGAGTGCAATCACTCGAATGTGACGCTGAACCTGTGGTGAGGGGATTTATCCCCGATCGGCTGCGGAGCAGTCGTGAAACCATTCAATTCGGTGTATCTGATACACCGAGTTTTGCAGGTATGAGGGCCGCTTCGCAGCCCATCGGGGATAAATCCCCTCGCCACAGGGGAGTGATCGCAGCCCGATCCGGGTTTTATTTTCTTTCGACTTAAGTTGCCACTTATGCTCAAACGCCTTGCCTGGCTGGCGCTCTGTGTCTGCGCCCCGCTGTCCGCCGCGCCTCACATCGATCCTCAACGTTTGCAGCAACTGGCCAACGACCGCTTCTGGATTTCCCTCGGTCACTACGAAACTGCCAAGCTCGGCGGCTGGCGCAGCTATGTCAGCGACAAGAAATTCTTTCTGGCGCCCGATGGCAACGAACACCCCGACCATGAACTGGCCGCCACCGTGCAGGCAATGTATGCCCCGGCCAGCCTCGGCGAGCAACACGCGCAGTGCGTCTACCCGGCGCGCACCCGCTGGCTGAAAGCGCAGCTCAACCTCACCGACCTGCCCGCCCCCGATTGCGCCGAATTCAAGAAGTGGTTCAAGGACGTCTCGCCGCACAGCGCGGTGATGATCTTCCCGGCGGCCTACCTCAACAGTCCGTCGTCGATGTTCGGCCACACCCTGCTGCGTATCGATCAGGCCGACGTGCAGGCCGACAAGACCTCGCTGCTCAGCTACGCGATCAACTTCGGCGCCTACATCGAAGGCTCCGACAACAGCATTCTTTATGCCTGGAAAGGCTTGATGGGCGGCTATCCGGGGCTGTTTGCGCTGGTGCCCTATCAGGAAAAACTCTCCGAGTACCGCAGCCTGGAAAACCGCGACCTGTGGGAATACCGGCTGAATCTGACGCAAGCAGAAACCGCACGCATGGTCGAGCATGTGTGGGAGCTGAAGCAGATCCAGTTCGACTATTTCTTCTTCGATGAAAACTGCTCCTATCGCCTGCTCGAACTGCTGCAAGTGGCGCGCCCGAGCCTGCGCCTGACTGAGCAATTCCCGCTGACCGCCATCCCCACCGACACGGTCAAAGCGGTGAAGGAAGCCGGGCTGGTGGAAAGCATCGAATATCGCCCGTCCCGCGAGCGTGAGCTGCTCAGCCGTGCCGAGCCGTTGAACAAGGAAGAACAGCAATGGGTGCTGAAAGTCAGCGCCGATCAACAGGTGTTGCAGGAGCCGACCTTCAAGGCCCTGCCCCGGGATCGTCAGGCGCTGATCATCGACGCCGCGTATCGTCTGGAGCGCTACCGCGCCAACGGTCAGGAGCGTGATCCGCAACGCGCACAGCGCAGTTTCGAACTGCTGCGGGCGATCAACAAGAACCCGGCGCCGGAGCTGCAGATCCCGCAACCGGGCCTGCCCGAAGACGGCCACGAATCACGCACCTGGCAGGCCGGCGTCGGCACTCGGGGCGATCGTGCCTTCGGCGAGTACGGTTTGCGCATGGCCTATCACGATCTCAACGACAACGCCGAAAGCTTCCCCCTCGGCGCGCAGATCGAGATCCTGCAGATGAAGTTGCGTCAGTACGAAGGCAACCAGTGGCAGTTCCAGCAACTCGATCTGGCGACCATCCGCTCGCTGACGCCGCGTAATGAGTTGCTGCAACCACTGTCGTGGCAAGTCACCGGCGGCCTCGAGCGCGTACCGGGCAAACACGATGACGAAAACCTGGTCAGCCACGTCAACGGCGGCGGTGGCGGCACCTGGCAGTTGGGCGAAGATACGCTCGGCTTTGCCCTTGGCACGGTGCGCATCGAACACAACAATGACTTCGCCGGGTTCGTCACGCCGGCCGGTGGCTTCAATACCGGCGTGCTGTGGAAAAACCCGCTGGGCAATCTCAGCGTCGAGGCCAAGGGCGATTACTTCACCAACGGCGAAGTGCGCCGCAGCCTGAGCCTGAACCAGCAATGGGAATTGTCGCGCAACCTCGGTTTGCGCCTTACGGCACAGCGTGAGTTCAGTCATGTGGCGACGCCGGAAACCGAAGTGATGCTCGAGGTGAAGTGGTATCACTACTGATCCGGAACCTAGCCCCATGTAGGAGTGAGCCTGCTCGCGATAGCGGTAGGTCAGACACAGCAACAGTGACTGGTAAATTGCTATCGCGAGCAGGCTCACTCCTACAGGGATTTGTGGTGTTCAACGAATTACCTACATGCCTTTCACCAACGTCCGACGAATCACCTTCTAGACTTTCCCCATAAGCCGAGAACCGGCGCGGGAGAGTGCGATGTGGCGGTGTGCGGGGCTGTTGGGTGTTTTGCTGTTGCTCGGGGGTTGCCAGACTACCCACGAAAACTTGATCGCCAAAGGTTATCCACCGGCCTTCGCCGACGGTTTTGACGACGGCTGCGTCAGCGGCCGGCAAGCCGCCGGTTCGATCAGTGGCGAGTTTCGCAAGAACGTGCCGCGCTATCTCAAGGACAAGCAATACGCCGAAGGCTGGACCGACGGTTTTCGTCAGTGTCAGGCGATGCTGGAAAACAAGGATCGCGAAGAGTATCGCAACGAGCACTGGGACGAACGCGAGCGCGCCTGGCAGCAGCAGAAGGATCAGGACGCCGGGCGGGCTTATCGCTCGCAATAGGTCGCTTCCAGACATCCGGTGAAACCAAATGCCTGCGAGCATGGCCCAAACCTCATTCGAGGAGGACACCATGAGCCGCGCTTTCGTCAACGAAGACAATGCCGCTGCGCAAGCCGATCAGCCCGTCGAACGGCAGGTCAGCACGCAGCCCAATTACGTCACACCGCAGGGATTGGCGCAGTTGCAGGCCAAAGTCGCCGAACTGCAAAGCCTGCACGCCGAGCAATCGGCCAAGGGAGAACAGGCCGACAAGCAACGCCAGGCCGATCTCGAAAGGGATTTGCGCTACTTCAACCAGCGCCTCGCCAGCGCACGGGTCGCGGCCCCTGCGACCTCGACCGATAAAGTGCAGATCGGCAGCTGGGTGACCTACGCCGACGAACACGACACCGAAAGTCGGGTGCAACTGGTCGGCGAAGATCAGGCCGACGCCAGCCAAGGCTTGATCAACTGGGCTTCGCCGCTGGGCCGCGCCCTGCTCGGCGCGCGGCTCAATGACGAAGTGCTGTGGCAGCGCCCCGCTGGCGATCAGTTGATCGAAGTGATCCGTATCGAACCGGCTTAAACCACACCTTGGGCCAGCATCGCATCGGCCACTTTGACGAAACCGGCGATGTTCGCACCTTTGACGTAGTTGATCCGCCCGTTCTCTTCGCCGTAATGCACGCAGGCGTGGTGGATCGACTGCATGATCGCGTGCAACTTGCTGTCCACCTCACCCGCCGTCCACAGCAGGCGCATGGCGTTCTGCGACATCTCCAGACCGCTCACCGCCACCCCGCCGGCGTTGGACGCCTTGCCCGGGGCAAACAGAATGCCGGCCTCGATGAAGATATCCACAGCCGCAAGCGTAGTCGGCATGTTCGCGCCTTCGGCCACGCAGATGCAGCCGTTGCGCAGCAGGGTGCGGGCGGACTCGGCGTCGAGTTCGTTCTGCGTTGCGCAGGGCAGCGCGATGTCGCACGGCAGCGACCACGGCAACTGACCGGCACGGAACTCCAGACCGAACGCCGCGGCCAATTCGCTGATGCGCCCGCGTTTGACGTTCTTCAACTCCAGCAGCGCCAACCACTGCTCTTCGCTCAAGCCGGACTCGCAGTACAGCGTGCCTTCGGAGTCGGACAGGGAAATCACCTTGCCACCCAGATCCATGACCTTGCGCGCCGCGTACTGGGCGACGTTGCCGGAACCGGAGATCGCCACGCGCTTGCCTTCGACGGTCTGCTCGCGGCGCTTGAGCATTTCTTCGGCGAAATACACGCAACCGAAACCGGTGGCTTCCGGCCGAATCAGGCTGCCGCCGTAGGTCATGCCCTTGCCGGTCAATACGCTGGTGAACTGGTTGCTCAGGCGTTTGTACTGGCCGAACAGGAAGCCGATCTCCCGCGCGCCGACACCGATGTCACCAGCCGGTACGTCAACATCGGCGCCGATGTGGCGGTACAGCTCGCTCATGAACGCCTGGCAGAAACGCATGACTTCGGCGTCGCTCTTGCCCTTCGGATCGAAGTCCGAACCGCCCTTGCCGCCGCCCATGGGCAACGAGGTCAGGGAGTTCTTGAACGTCTGTTCGAAGGCGAGAAACTTCAGCACGCCCAGGTTCACCGAAGGATGGAAGCGCAAGCCGCCCTTGTACGGGCCGATGGCGCTGTTCATCTGGATGCGGAAACCGCGATTGACCTGAACCTTGCCCTGATCGTCGACCCACGACACGCGGAACACCACCGCCCGCTCCGGCTCGCAGATGCGCTCCAGAATGCCCGAGGTCAGGTAATGCGGATTGGCTTCGAGAAACGGCCACAGGCTGCGCAGGACTTCTTCGACGGCCTGGTGGAATTCGGGTTGATCCGGATCGCGTTTTTTCAGGCGGGCGAGGAAGGATTCGACGGATTCGATCATGGGAAAAGTCTCGGCAAATTTATTGTCGTTGGAAGAGATTGAGCCGGACTGTAACAAACGAATTGCGCACAGGAACAGCGCAAAATGTCGCAGTTATGAAATTAAATGGTGCACAGGATATAAATCAGATGGTTTTTTGAGCGGGTTTTGCACCTGAATGGGGAGTCTGAATTCAAGCAATGCACCAACAGTTACACCGCTATCGCTGGCAAGCCAGCTCCCACAGTTTTCGTGGCGTTCACACATTTCAAGTACAACAAAAATCCCTGTGGGAGCTGGCTTGCCAGCGATGAATTCAACTCGGTATTGCCGAAAAAACCAGGCAAAAAAAAACGGAGCCCGAAGGCTCCGCTCTTTTTCATGCAACCAGCCTGATATCAGGCCAGCTTCTTGTGGCGTACCCGGTGTGGCTGGGCCGCCGCTTCGCCGAGACGCTTTTTACGGTCGGCTTCGTACTCGGTGTAGTTGCCTTCGAAGAACACTGCTTGCGAGTCGTCTTCGTACGCCAGGATGTGAGTCGCGACGCGGTCCAGGAACCAGCGATCGTGAGAGATCACAATGGCGGCGCCCGGGAAGTCCAGCAGGGCTTCTTCCAGGGAACGCAGGGTTTCAACGTCGAGGTCGTTGGACGGTTCGTCGAGCAGCAGGACGTTGCCGCCCTCCTTCAGGGTCAGCGCCAGGTGCAGACGACCGCGCTCACCACCGGACAGGTCCTTGACGAACTTCTGCTGGTCGCCGCCCTTGAAGTTGAAGCGACCGACGTAAGTGCGCGACGGGATCTCGTAGTTACCGATACGGATCTGGTCGGAACCGTCGGAGATCTGCTGGAACACGGTCTTGCTGCCGTCGAGGTCTTCGCGGCTCTGGTCAACGCAGGCCAGTTGCACGGTTTCGCCGACTTCGATGGTGCCGGAATCCGGCGTTTCCTTGCCCATCAGCATGCGGAACAGGGTCGATTTACCGGCACCGTTACCGCCGATCACGCCGACGATGGCGCCTTTCGGCATAGAGAACGACAGGTTGTCGATCAGGACGCGATCGCCGTAGCCCTTGGTGACGTTCTTGAATTCGATGACCTTGTCGCCCAGACGCGGACCGGCCGGGATGTAGATCTCGTTGGTTTCCGAACGCTTCTGGAATTCCTGCGACTGCATTTCTTCGAAGCGTTGCAGACGTGCCTTGGATTTCGACTGACGGGCTTTCGCGCCTTTGCGCACCCACTCCAGTTCTTCCTTCATGGCTTTTTCGTGAGCCGATTGCTGCTTGGATTCCTGGGCCAGACGATCGGACTTGGCTTCCAGCCAGCCCGAATAGTTGCCCTCGTAAGGAATGCCCGCGCCGCGGTCGAGTTCGAGGATCCAGCCGGCAACGTTATCCAGGAAGTAACGGTCGTGCGTGATCGCAACCACGGTGCCCGGGAAGTCGTGCAGGAAGTGCTCCAGCCACGCCACCGAATCAGCGTCCAGGTGGTTGGTCGGTTCGTCGAGCAGCAGCATGTCCGGTGCGGACAGCAGCAGACGGCACAGGGCCACACGACGCTTCTCACCACCGGACAGGTGTTCGACCTTGGCGTCCCAGGCCGGCAGACGCAGCGCATCGGCGGCGACTTCCAGTTGGCGCTCAAGGTTGTGACCATCGCTGGCCTGCAGGATCGCTTCGAGCTTGGCCTGTTCGGCAGCCAGCTTGTCGAAGTCGGCGTCCGGATCAGCGTAGGCGGCGTAGACCTCGTCCAGACGCGCTTGCGCATCCTTGATCACGCTGACCGCTTCCTCGACCACTTCACGCACGGTCTTGGTCGGATCAAGTTGTGGCTCTTGCGGCAGATAACCGATGTTCAGGTCCGGCATCGGACGGGCTTCGCCCTCGAACTCGGTGTCGACGCCGGCCATGATTTTCAGCAGCGTGGATTTACCCGAACCGTTGAGGCCGAGTACGCCGATCTTGGCGCCGGGGAAGAACGACAGCGAAATGTTTTTCAGGATTTCCCGCTTCGGCGGAACAACTTTGCCCAGCCGATGCATGGTGAAGACGTATTGAGCCATGGAGAACCTTGGGTCAGTGACAGATGAATGATTGGAGCGCAGGCGATGCCCGGCCAGACCGATGCGCGTCGTTCACTTGATGGTCATCAATGCGTGCGCGCTGAAAAAGTCTGAGTCTAGGAGCTGGGCCAGACGCTGTTAAAACGTAACGAGCGAAGGAAAGACAAGGCGGAAACAGGCGAGGACGCGGAGTTTACGGGTTGTAAATGAGCAGTCCGAGCCTGTTTTCAACGCAGTATTTCCGAGCGCAGTAGTTTTAACAGTGTCTGGGCTCCCGCGTAACCGGCAAAGCTACCTTAATGACCGGTGGCAGTCCAGCCGAGTGGGGCTGGCACTTCGCCACAACTCAAGGCATGCTAGCCGCCCTTCGGGCGTCCGGCTTATAGTGCACGTCGCGCCAGTCCAGCCAAACCGCAGGATTACAGCTTGTCCAACGTTACCCCGCCAGCTTCTGTGAGCGCGTCCAATCCGGGGACCGGTTCGCCCCTGCGCGGAACATTGAAGGGTGCCTTGGCGACGCTGGTACTTTTGCTGCTGGCCTTGCTGTTCTGGCAACTGCTCGATCAACTGCGCGAGACCCAGAAAAACCAGCGCCAGTACACCATCGACTACACCGCCGACCTCGCCTCGCAGGTCAGCCTGAACATGTCGCTGAATGCGCAAATCGCCCTCAACCTGCTACCGATCGTCGAACAGCCGCAGTCGTCCGACGAACAGCAGGCGCTGCTGCGCAAGCTCCAGCAATCGCTGCCCGAACTGCGCAGCCTGGCCCTGCTCAGCCCTTCCGGCAAAATCATCAGCGACAGCGCCGGTGACAGCCACGACGCCGACTACCTGGGCGAACTGGTACGTCGCAGCCGTGCCCAGGCACATTACTTCAGCAACGCCGACGACGGCTCGGTGGTGCATCTGTTGCTGCATCAGGCCAGCGGCAGCACGCGCGGCTACTGGGCTCTGCGCCTGACCCCGACCTTCTTCGACTCGCTGACCAAGCAGGGCGAAACCGGCATTCGCCCGTTGTGGCTGGTGGAAAACCGCCTCAACCATCAGATCATCAGTCGCGACGAAGCGCTGTCTTCAGCCCGGCCCGGCGTGCTGAGCCCGGACGACATGGCCAACACCGTACTCACCGTGCCGCTGAGCAGCAGCGACTGGCAGTTGCGCGGATTGTTCGACCGCCAGCGCGTACTCGAAGAACTGCTGCCGGCGTTCATCGGCAAATGCCTGCTGGGCCTGGCGTTCTCGATGTTGCCGGTGATCGCGCTACTGAACATGCGCCGCCGTCAGCGCCAGTTGCATGAAGGTCGCCGGCGTTATCAGGACATTTTCGAAGGCACCGGCGTGGCGTTGTGCGTACTGGATCTGTCGGGCCTCAAGCAGGTGTTCGACAAGGCGCAGATCCAGACCAGCGACCAGCTCAAGGCCTGGCTCGACCAACCGGCCCAGCGCCAGCAACTGCTGCAGGAGCTGCGCGTCACCGAGGTCAATCAGGTGGCGCTGCAACTGCTCAACGTCAATTCCTGCGAGCATGCGTGGCAGTTGTTGATCGACGGTCATCCGCACCAGCAGTGCGCCATCGGCAACCAGGTGCTGGATGCGGTTCTGCAGCAGCAAAAGCAGCTGGAACTGGAAATCAGATTGCCGGACATCAACGGTCGCGATCAGCACCTGTGGATGGTGCTGCGTCTGCCGCAGGAGCAGCACGACTATAAAGCGGTGATCCTCAGCATCAACGACATCACCAGCCGCAAGCTGATCGAACTGTCGCTGCTGGAGCGCGAAGGCTTCTGGTCGGACGTGGTGCGCACCGTGCCGGATCATCTGTATGTGCAGGACGTGATCAGCCAGCGGATGATTTTCAGCAACCACCACCTCGGCCAGACCCTCGGCTACAACCGCACCGAGCTGCATCAGATGGGCGAATACTTCTGGGAAATCCTCCTGCACCCCGAAGACGCCGACTATTACCATCGCTCGCGGCAGATGCAGCGACACGCCGGTTACAGCCAGTTGCTGCAATGCCAGCTGCGCTTCCGTCATCGCGACGGCAAGTGGCGGCGTTTCGATATTCGGGAGCAGGCGCTGGCCCGGGACAAGCACGATCAGGTCACGCGGATCATCGGCGTGGCCAAGGACATCACCGAGCAGATTGAGGCCAGCGAATCGCTGCGCGACAGCGAGCAGCGCTACCGCATGCTCGCCGAAAGCATCAGCGACGTGATCTTCTCCACCGACAGCAAGCTGTCGTTGAACTACGTCAGCCCGTCGGTGCAGGCGGTGCTGGGTTACGACGCCGAGTGGATTTTCCAGAACGGCTGGCAATCGACCATCGCCAACCCGCAGCAGCTATCGGGCATCTACACCCTGATGGACCGGGTCAGCAAAGCGTTGGACAAGCCGGAGCAACTCGCGCAATTGCGCAGCCAGGTGCAGACCCAGATGTTCCTGTTCGACTGCCTGCGCGCCGACGGTCGCAAGATTCCGATCGAGTTGCGTCTGGTGCTGGTGTGGGACGAACACGGCGCCTTCGAAGGCGTGCTCGGCGTTGGCCGCGACATCAGTCAGCAGCGTCGCGCCGAGAAAGACCTGCGCATGGCCGCCACAGTATTCGAGCACTCGACTTCGGCAATCCTGATCACCGACCCGGCCGGTTACATCGTGCAGGCCAACGAAGCCTTCAGCCGGGTCAGCGGCTATGCCGTCTCCGAAGTCCTCGACCAATTGCCGAACATGCTTACTGTCGACGAACAGCAGGATGCGCACCTGCGCTACGTGCTCAAGCAATTGCATCAGCACAGCACCTGGGAAGGCGAAGTCTGGCTCAAGCGCCGTAACGGCGAGCATTACCCGGCGTGGGTCGGCATCACCGCGGTACTCGACGATGAAGGCGACCTGGCCAGTTACGTGTGTTTCTTCAGCGACATCAGCGAGCGCAAGGCCAGCGAGCAGCGCATCCACCGCCTCGCCTACTACGACGCCCTGACTCATCTGCCGAACCGCACGCTGTTCCAGGATCGCCTGCACACCGCGCTGCAATCGGCCGAAAGGCAAAAGTCGTGGGTGGTGCTGATGTTCCTCGACCTCGACCGCTTCAAGCCGATCAACGACTCCCTTGGCCATGCCGCCGGCGACCGCATGTTGAAAGACATGGCCACGCGCCTGTTGGCCTGCGTCGACGATGACGACACCGTGGCGCGCATGGGCGGTGACGAGTTCACTTTGCTCCTGCAGCACCGCTCCAGCCGCGAAATGGCGCTGAACCGGGCGATTCATGTGGCCGAGCAGATCCTCGCCAGTCTGGTGCGACCATTCGTGCTCGAAGGTCGCGAGTTCTTCGTCACCGCCAGTATCGGTATCGCCCTGAGTCCGCAGGATGGCAACGAGCTCAGCCAGTTGATGAAGAACGCTGACACCGCGATGTACCACGCCAAGGAGCGCGGCAAGAACAACTTCCAGTTCTACCAGGCCGACATGAACGCCAGTGCGCTGGAGCGTCTGGAGCTGGAAAGCGACCTGCGTCACGCACTTGAGCAGAACGAATTCGTGCTGTATTACCAGCCGCAATTCAGCGGCGACGGCAAACGCCTGACTGGCGCCGAGGCGCTGCTGCGCTGGCGTCATCCGCGGCGCGGGCTGGTGCCCCCGGGGGATTTCATTCCGGTGCTGGAAGAGCTCGGTCTGGTGGTGGACGTTGGCGACTGGGTGATCAGCGAAGCCTGCCGCCAGCTCAAGACCTGGCACCAGAACCGGGTGCGTGTGCCGAAGGTCTCGGTGAACATTTCCGCGCGGCAGTTCTCCGATGGCCAGCTCGGTACGCGCATCGCCACGATCCTGCGCGAAACCGGCCTGCCACCGGCGTGTCTGGAGCTGGAGCTGACCGAAAGTATCCTGATGCGCGAAGTCAGCGAAGCGATGCAGATTCTCGCCGGGCTGAAGAACCTCGGCCTGAGCATTGCCGTCGACGACTTCGGCACCGGTTATTCATCGCTGAACTACCTCAAGCAATTCCCGATCGACGTGCTGAAGATCGACCGCACTTTCGTCGACGGCCTGCCGTCCGGCGAGCAGGATGCGCAGATCGCTCGCGCAATCATCGCCATGGCCCACAGCCTCAATCTGGCGGTAATCGCCGAGGGCGTGGAGACCCATGAGCAACTGGACTTCCTGCGCGAGCACGGTTGCGATGAAGTACAGGGCTATCTGTTCGGGCGACCGATGCCGGCGAGCCGCTTCGAGGCGCAGTTCAGTAACGACGCCCTCTTCATGTTCGACTGAAGAAAAGATCGCAGCCTTCGGCAGCTCCTACAGGGATTGATGTCGGTCACAGTCTTCGGAATCAGCCCCGATTACTGTAGGAGCTGCCGAAGGCTGCGATCTTTTCAGGCCAGCAAAAGCACCGCACATCTGGCATGAACGCCACTTGTCTGCGACATGATGTCGTTTCATATGCCATCCAAAACCCATTGGGTTAGAATGCCCCCCTTTTCTGCCCCCGATCCTTGAGGACCGCCATGTTCAGCCGTGATTTGACTATTGCCAAGTACGACGCCGATCTCTTTGCCGCCATGGAGCAAGAAGCTCAGCGCCAGGAAGAGCACATTGAGCTGATCGCTTCGGAAAACTACACCAGCCCTGCGGTGATGGAAGCTCAAGGCTCGGTACTGACCAACAAATACGCCGAAGGCTACCCGGGCAAGCGCTACTACGGTGGTTGCGAGTACGTCGACGTGGTTGAGCAACTGGCCATCGACCGCGCCAAAGAGCTGTTCGGCGCTGATTACGCCAACGTTCAGCCGCACGCCGGTTCGCAAGCCAACGCCGCTGTCTACCTGGCCCTGCTGCAAGGTGGCGACACCATTCTGGGCATGAGCCTGGCCCACGGTGGTCACCTGACCCACGGTGCCAGCGTTTCCTCCTCCGGCAAGCTGTACAACGCCGTGCAGTACGGCATCGACGCCAACGGCCTGATCGATTACGACGAAGTCGAGCGTCTGGCGGTCGAGCACAAGCCGAAAATGATCGTGGCCGGTTTCTCCGCCTACTCGCAGATTCTGGACTTCCCGCGCTTCCGCGCCATCGCTGACAAGGTCGGTGCCTACCTGTTCGTCGACATGGCGCACGTGGCTGGTCTGGTCGCCGCTGGCGTCTACCCGAACCCGGTACCATTCGCTGACGTCGTGACTACCACCACGCACAAGACCCTGCGCGGTCCACGTGGCGGTCTGATCCTGGCGCGCGCCAACGCCGAAATCGAGAAGAAGCTGAACTCCGCGGTATTCCCGGGCGCCCAGGGTGGCCCGCTGGAGCACGTGATCGCCGCCAAGGCGATCTGCTTCAAGGAAGCGCTGCAGCCTGAGTTCAAGGCTTACCAGGAACAAGTGGTGAAGAACGCCCAGGCCATGGCTGAGGTGTTCATCGAGCGCGGTTTCGACGTGGTTTCCGGTGGCACCAAGAACCACCTGTTCCTGCTGTCGCTGATCAAGCAGGACATCTCCGGTAAAGACGCCGACGCTGCTTTGGGCAAAGCGTTCATCACCGTGAACAAGAACTCCGTACCAAACGACCCACGCTCGCCGTTCGTCACTTCCGGCCTGCGCTTCGGCACACCGGCTGTGACCACTCGTGGCTTCAAGCAAGCAGAGTGCAAAGAGCTGGCCGGCTGGATCTGCGACATCCTGGCTGACCTGAACAACGAAGCGGTGATCGACGCCGTTCGTGAGAAAGTCAAAGCCATCTGCAAGAAGCTGCCGGTTTACGGCGCTTGATCGTTAGCGCATGAACCAAGAAACCCGGCCTGATGGCCGGGTTTTTTTTGCCTGAAATATCATTAAAAAAATAAAAACCGACCATAACAAAACAATAAACAACGCCCCTCGAAAAATACGGAAACAGCCTATAACTTACAAGAACCACAAACACTGCTAAGTTCTCTCCACCGCAACATCGCGGCTTCGATCAAAACGTCAGACCTCTAAGCCAAGGATGGACTTAGCCATGCCCACGAATCTGGAAAAATCCTTTACTGCACAATTGCATACTCAATACGGCAACTTGCACTTGCCACGCATTACCTATGGACAGAAGACTTTCATTAAACGCTGGTATTACGAAGCCTTCACTTTCGATGTACACGTCGATGTCTCCAGCACCCTGTGCGTACATCCGCAAGCGCAGCCTGACCAGCTCGGATTCTATTTCCGCTGCGTTGACGATTATTACTCCATCTACCTGCTGACCGGCAGCCACTACGACAATCACGCCTTGAGCAACGAGCACCGGAATCTGATCAGCGCCTTCCCGCACGACGATGATCAAACTACTTACAACTTACTGGACGCCAACAACCGAGTCGTCACACTTGATCAACTCGAAGGAAACACGCACAACCTGAAAATTCAAACCCGTGGTGGTCGTAAACTCTGTGTTCGGGAAAACGCCAAAGTTGGAGGACTGGTGTGCACCGGCAAAGAAGGCAGCCAGGTACTCGAATTCGGATTCGATATCACCAAACGCGGCGCACGATAATTTTTAAATATTTCTTTCTTTAAATTTGATTAAACACTCACCGGGAAAAGCATGTGCTGCTGAACCGGTGGGTGTGGCGCCCACACCGTCCTCGACAATGAATTCGCCCCGCCAACACCAAACCCGATTTCTGCACCGCTGTTCGTCGGCTAAAAATAAATTCCACCGCCAACCGCTCAAGCGTGGGGGCTGTCCGCCAACTGGTCAGACCGGTCATGCCGATTCGTCACTTTTCACTTGCAGACTGCAAAAAGGCACGCCTACACTGCGCCTGCACTGGACATACCGGTAAGACCACAATAATTAAGTCCTGAATCTGATGTGCTCCGCACACGGCAGCCAGGACACCGACCAGGATTCCTCCCATGCTCAGATGGTGCTCGCGTTCAATCTTCCTCCAAGTGGTTCTCGGACTGGTGCTCGGCATCGTCTGCGGGCTGACCCTTCCCGAATACTCTGCTCAGCTCAAACCGCTGGGCGACGGCTTCATCAAACTGATCAAGATGCTCATCGGCCTGATCGTGTTCTGCGTGGTGGTCAGCGGCATCAGTGGCGCGGGCGACCTGAAGAAGGTCGGGCGCATCGGCCTAAAGTCAGTGATCTACTTTGAAGTGCTGACCACCATCGCACTGGTGATCGGACTGGTGTTCGCCTTCAGCACCGGGATCGGCAGCGGCGCGAATATCCATCTGGAGCAATTGTCTGCAGCCGACATGGGCGACATCGCCGAACGCGGCCAGCACATGCACACCACCACGCAATTTCTGATGGACCTGATCCCGACTTCGGTGCTCGGCGCTTTCGCCGACAACAACATCCTGCAAGTGCTGCTGTTCTCGGTGCTGTTCGGCAGCGCACTGAATCTGGTGGGCGAAGCGGCTTCCGGGATTTCCCGGCTGATCAACGAACTGAGCCATGTGATCTTCCGGATCATGGGCATGATCGTGCGTCTGGCGCCGATCGGCGTGTTCGGTGCCATCGCTTTCACCACCAGCAAGTACGGCCTCGATTCGCTGCAACACCTGGGCAGTCTGGTGGGTTTGTTCTACCTGACCTGCATGGCCTTCGTCAGCGTGATCCTCGGCGTGGTGATGCGCGCCTCGGGCCTGCGCCTGTGGCCGCTGCTCAAGTACCTGCGCGAAGAATTGCTGATCGTCATGGGCACCGCATCCTCCGACGCCGTGCTGCCGCAGATCATGCGCAAGCTCGAACATCTGGGCATCGGCAGCTCGACGGTCGGTCTGGTGATTCCCACCGGCTACTCGTTCAACCTCGACGGTTTCTCGATCTACCTGACCCTGGCCATCGTGTTCATCGCCAACGCTACCGGTACGCCACTGGCGATGACCGATCTGCTGACGATTCTGCTGGTATCGCTGATCACCTCCAAGGGCGCCCACGGCATTCCGGGGTCGGCGCTGGTGATTCTGGCGGCGACGCTGACGGCCATTCCGGCGATTCCGGTGGTCGGGCTGGTGTTGGTGCTGGCGGTGGACTGGTTCATGGGCATCGGCCGGGCGCTGACCAACCTGATCGGCAACTGCGTCGCCACCGTGGCCATCGCACGCTGGGAAAGGGACATCGATGTACAGCGCGCCAACAAAGTACTCAGCGGTCAGCAGGGCTACACCTTTCAACCGCGTAAAAGCGGAACTCCGGCGCACCAGCAAGAGTTCTGATTTTCAACCCTGTAGGAGCTGCCGCACGCTGCGATCTTTTGATCTTCGCTTGCCGGCTCCTTACGGGCACATGGAGCAAGACCCGTGATAACCACCTCAACCGTCGTCAACTCCGTCGTAGAGAAACTGCGCGCCGCCCTCGCCCGTGGTCAGTGGCGCTCCGGCGACATGCTGCCGGGCCAGCGCGAGCTGGCCGAGCAACTGGGCATCAGTCGCCCGAGCCTGCGCGAAGCAGTGATCGTGCTGGAAACCCTCGGCCTCGTCCGTTCGATGCCGGGCAAAGGCGTGGTGGTGCTCGACGCACAGCTCAGTGACAACCAGAGCCACGACAGCGCGGTCGCCGGCGCCAGCCTCGAAGATGTACTGCAACTGCGCTACACCCTCGAACCGTTCATCGTCGGACTGGTAGCGCAGTCGATCAGCAGCAAGGAGGTCGGGCAACTGCGCCTGACGCTGATGGACATGCGCGAAGCCCTCGAAGCCGGCGACAGCGAAGCCGGAGTCGGCGCCTACATTGCGTTTCATGAAGAGCTGTTCACTCTGACCTCCAATCCGATCTTCCAGAGTGTCGTGCAGCAGACCAGCAATGCCCTCAGGCAAAGCGCTGAAGTGCTGCGCAATTCGCCCGAGCACCTGGCCGAACGCCTGGAAGAAAACGAAGCGGTGGTACGCGCGATCCGCAGCAAGAACAGCGCCCAGGCCAGCGCCGAAATGCGTCGGCACATCCTGCGCGAAGGCCAGCGCATGGGCGTAGAACTGAATATTCCGGAAGACAACCTCAGCCACTGAAGAACTCACACTGGAGACCGGCCATGAACAGTCTTGCCACGTCGCCGCACACTCGTCAGATGTCGGCCCCCCTGCCTTTCTCCCGCCTGCAGGCGCCGGCAGATGATCTGTACCCGCGGCTGTTCGACGCGATTCTGGACCGGCGAATCGACCCGGCCAGCCGCTTCACCGAAGACAGCCTCAAGCAAATGTTTGGCGTCAGCCGCGCCGATGTGCGCCGGGTGCTGACGCAGTTGTCCCATGAACAGGTAATTGTGCTGCGCGCCAACCATCGGCCACGGGTCGCTGCACCGGATGCCGAGCAGACCCGGCAAACCCTGCACGCCCGGCGCCTGACCGAAGCCACGCTGGTGCGCCTGGCTTGTCAGAATGCGTCAGCGGAGAGTTTGAAACGCCTGCGCACGCTGGTCGAGCGCGAACGTCTGGCCGTGACACAGGAACGGCGTGCGGCGGCGATTCGCTTGTCCGGGGAGTTTCATCTGCAGTTGGCACAAATGGCGGGGAATGCACCGTTGGCGCATTTTCTCGGGAGTCTGGTGCCGTTGACGTCGCTGGCGATTGCGCGAAGTGAGTGCCAGACGCATCGCTGTTGCGCATGGCAGGAGCATTTGGCGTTGGTTGAGGCAGTGGAGCTTCGGGATGTTTCCAAAGCAGGCATGCTGATGAATCGGCATCTGGATCATCTTGAGCAGACGCTTCTGGAGTAACCGTCAAGCATTGCGTTGTCGGTTGAATCGCCATCGCGGGCAAGCCCGCTCCCACAGGGTTATTGTCGTTCACAGGTTGTGTGTACACCTATAAACCTGTGGGAGCGGGCTTGCCCGCGATGGCGTCAGCCCTGAAACCGAAGAACCATCAGGCAGCAGTCACCTTGGCAAACCCCGCCCGAATCTTCTCTTCCGGCAAATCATCGGCAATAAACACAATCACACTCTCCCGCGCCTCACCCTCGGCCCATTCGGTGTCCCAGTCGAAACCGTAGAGTTTCAGCACGCCCTGGAACACCAGACGCCGATCCTCACCGGCAATGTTCAGCACGCCCTTGTAGCGCAGCAATTGCTTGCCGTGTTCTTCGAGCAACTCATTCATGAACTCGCTGAGTTGATCGATATCCAGCGGCTGGTCAGTGCGCAGCACCAGACTGGAAATACGATCGATCGACGGCGCCTTGCTCACTGGACGCAGGCTCACCCCGCCACCGAGGTCGGCGTTGAGATTGAAGCCGCGCACATCGAGCAGTTCGGCCAGATCGATGTTGCCGTGCTCGACCACGCGGATCGGTGCGCGCCGGTTGATCCGCGTCAGGCGTTCGCTCAGTGCATTGAACGTGGCCTCATCCACCAGATCGGTCTTGCTCACCAGCAAGCGGTCGGCGAAACCGATCTGCGCCTGGGCGATGGTCTGAGTCAGGTGCTGGTCGGCGTGAGCGGCATCCACCAGGGTGATGATGCCGTCGAGCAGATAACGCTCGCGCAGTTCTTCATCGATGAAAAAGGTCTGCGCCACAGGCGCTGGATCGGCCAGACCGGTGCATTCGATCACCAGCCGGTCGAAGGCGATTTCACCGCTGTCCAGGCGTTCGAGCAGCAGGAACAGCGCTTTGGTCAGATCGGTGTGAATGGTGCAGCAGACGCAGCCGTTGGCCAGGGTCATGACTTGCACCGGTTCGTCGCCGAGCAGCTGAGTGTCGATGCCGGCGTCGCTGAATTCATTTTCGATCACGGCGATTTTCAGGCCGTGCTCGGCTTTCAAGATATGGCGCAGCAAAGTGGTCTTGCCAGCACCGAGGAAACCGCTGAGTACCGTTACGGGTATGGGAGAAGACAAAACAGATCCCCTTCACAAAATGAATGAACAACACAAAAACAACTGTGGGAGCGAGCCTGCTCGCGAAAGCGGTGTGTCAGTCAAATCATTCATCAACTGACACTCCGTATTCGCGAGCAGGCTCGCTCCCACAGGGGGATTACCTCAACCGCAGGCTGTCAGCTCAACAGCACTTCGGCCCACCCTTGCCACCGTAACGCGCTTCCTGACGTTCGCGGAAGAACATCTCATAGCTCATCACCGGTTTGTCCGGGTGTTTGGTTTGCATATGCTCGACGTAGGTGTCGTAGTCGGGCATGCCGACCATCAGGCGCGCGGCCTGACCGAGGTATTTACCGAGGCGACTCAGGTCATTGAACATGGTGCAATCCTCTGGTTACGCATCCGGCAGGGCCTGGAATGGCGATTCTTTATCCGTACGCTCTTTTTTGCCCCAGGCGGCGATGCCAACCTTGAGCGCATAGA
>NZ_QAIK01000095.1:0-28018 GCF_003061005.1 Pseudomonas sp. HMWF021
GGTTGGGGGTGACAGGTTTGTGACGGGAGATTGAGTCACTGGAGATGGGGCGGCTATCGGTCAGTAGCGGATGCTCGGAAAAGACTGCTTTCTGCCAATACCAGCCATTCGTGAACGATTGCTTCGACTCGTTGCGGACACGTAGCGACTACCTCGGTACCTTCAGCTTTGCTTCGTCCCTCATCGCTATACGCAGCACCTAATTCAAGGATGTTATTGCTGCAATCTATGCATTAATGTTCTGCAATCAGCCCATCTTGTTCATTAGAGGATCAGTTCTCACACTAGCGGCATCTGTTTGGAAACAGCTTCTGACTCTGGAGGAAACGACCATGGTATCCGCTATCCGCTTTAACCAGTTCGGCGCGCCTGAGGTGTTGAACCTGGAACCGCTGAGTGAACAATTGCCAGGGCCAGGCGAGGTTTGGATTGAACAGGAGGCCGTTGGGGTCAACTTCCTCGACGTGACTCAACGCAAGGGCCTAGTGCCTGTTGCGTTGCCATCCGGACTCGGATTGGAGGGAGCCGGACGGGTCGTCATCATTGGTGAAGGTGTCAGCAACGTGCACGTTGGCGATCGTGTCGCTTATGCCACCGGCCCAATTGGCTCATATGCGTCGGCCCGACTTTATCCGGCCGAACGGCTGGTGAAGATACCAGACGCCTTGTCGTTCGATGATGCCGCCGCTGTCATGTTCAAGGGCATCACAGCGCAGTATCTGTTAAAAACCACCTATCCTGTCGCTCAGGGCACAACTGTCCTGATTTATGGTGTGGCGGGAGGATTGGGGGAGATCATGGTGCCATGGGCCAAGCACCTCGGGGCGACAGTGATCGGTGTGGTTTCAAAACAGGCCAGTGTCGAAAAAGCACAGACATCGGGTTGTGATGAAGTTCTGGTGTTCGACGCCAACAGCCTGGCATCCGAGGTCAGTCGTATTACCCAAGGCAGAAAGGTCGATGTTGTCTACGACCCAATCGGACGTGCTTCTTTCGAGGCGTCTTTGGATAGCCTCCGGCCACGCGGGCTGATGGTCTCGTTCGGGGCTTCGTCAGGTGCGCCCTCGGCTGTGGAGTTGTCAACGCTCAACGCTAAAGGTTCGCTGTTCCTGACACGCCCATCGCTGGCAGCGCACACCGCCAGCGCCTCTGAGTATCAAGAGCGGGCACAGGATGTGTTGGCAGCTGTAGGGGCGGGTATTATCAAGCCCCGGATCTGGGCCAGCTACGCTCTGAAAGATGCATCGCAGGCGCATACAGCGTTGGAGTCGGGGCAGTCATCAGGGGCTATCATTCTAAAACCATGAATCTTGACGTTCTGAATAATCAGCACAGTGACGAAATCGCTGCGTTTCTGGCAGTTGCCTCGCAAGGCTCCTTTGTCGCTGCAGGCCGGCTTCTGCAGCGACACCCTACCATCGTCTCGAAACGACTGGCCGCGATGGAAAAGCGCCTCGGTGTCCGTCTCGTCGAGCGCTCAACCCGGCAGGTTCGAATTACGCAAGTAGGCGCCAAGCTTGAGGAGCGTCTGCGCGCGGCCATAGGCCTGATGGATGAAGCGCAGCAGCAGGCGGCGGAAGGCGCCAGCGAAGTTCGAGGTACATTGCGACTCGCACTGCCGGCAGCTATGGGACGGCGTTGGCTTGGCCCGATGTTGCCGGAGTTTCTCAGGGATCATCCGCACGTTTCGATTCTCGCAGACTATAGCGAACGTCTGGTCGACATCATTGACGAAGGATTTGACGTTGCGATCCGAATCGGAGAATTGGAAGACAACCGACTAATAGCCATGCAACTAAGTGACCATCGCCGGATTCTGTGTGCTTCGCCGGCTTACATCGAAAAGCACGGCATGCCTGAAAACCCACACGATCTAATCGAGCACAATTGCCTTCGCTTCAGTGGTCTTGCGTCTTTTCCGCAGTGGAGACTTTATCGCGGCAGCGAATTTCAGACCGTCTCGCCAAAAGGAAACCTGACGGCCAACGACAGCGAATCATTACTTGCCGCGGCTTGCGCTGATTCAGGAATACTGGGTGCTGGCGAATGGTTGATGCGTCATGACATTGCGGCCGGAAAGTTGCTTCATGTTCTCCCGGACTGGCAGCTGGACACCGCCGGAGGGGTTTACCTGGTCAGGCCGTCAGCTAAGTTTCCCAGCGCCGTAGTAATAGCCTTCAAACAATGGATCGAGTCAAAATTTATCCCCGCGCCCCCATGGGCTATTTGACCGTCTGATTAATTCCCACTTCAAACAAATGGAGGCCCCTTGTTCAAAGGTGTCGCTCTGTCTATTACTTCATCATGCCTTTTTGCCACCCTTTACTACTACGCAACCTTGCTTTCCCCACTCAATGGAGAGGAAATTTTTGGCTGGCGCATGCTGCTGATGCTGCCTTGTATCACCGCTTTTTTAATAATTAGCGGAGAATGGTGCCAAGTAAAGGCCGTTTGGCAACGCCTTAGTCAGAAGCCGCAGTTACTCATCGGACTTTGCTTGAGCAGCGCTCTGCTGGGTACACAGCAATGGCTATTCATGTGGGCACCGCTCAACGGGCATGGCCTTGATGTTTCACTTGGCTATTTCCTACTGCCTCTTGTAATGCTGATGCTCGGCAAGGTTGTCTACGGTGACCAGCTAACATCAATCCAAAAAATTGCCGCCCTTTGCGCTGGACTAGGCGCGCTCAATGAGCTTTATCAAGTGGGGAAAATCTCATGGTCAACGCTGTTGGTTGCCTTCGGTTTTCCTCTGTATTTCATGTTGCGGCGTAAGCTCTCTACGGCGAGTCTCGGCGGCCTCTGGTTTGACATTTTGCTCACGCTACCGGTTGCCGCCTATTTTGCATTGGGGGATAGGTCGACGCCGGGTGTGTTCACTCAGGTAACAAATCTGTATTTGTTGCTTGCACTGTTGGCAGTCATCAGTTCGGCGGCATTCATGTCCTACACCGTTGCAGGGAAGCATCTACCATTCAGCCTGTTCGGCTTACTGGGTTACGTTGAGCCGATACTGATGGTCGCAGTGGCATTGATCCTGGGCGAGCAGATCAAGGCTGAGCAGTGGCTGACATATATGCCAATCTGGACTGCGGTTGGATTGCTTGTTTTAGACGGAGGGCGCTATCTGCGGGCAACACGGCTTTTAGCAAGCGAACAGAATTCGGCAAAGGTCAAAGTGGATTTGTGTGATTTCGTTTGAGAAGCGCACACGTCCTCAATGGCCGAACTCTTTAGTTGCTCACCGGCAGCTAAGGGGCGATTTCAGTCGGATCCGACAGGCAGCTATTGGCCGAAAGCCGCCGTTCGGGAGCGGCAGCTTTCGGCCAAAAGCAGACGCTTATGGAAGACCATTTTCGACCCAAAGGAGACGGTTTCCATTTGGGCTGTGGGCACGGTTTCAGCTCCAGCGTAAGCAATGAGGCTAGCATGCAGGCCCTGAAAATGTGGTGTCCATCGTGTGTCGGTCGTAATCCAGCAGGTATGTATGATGCAGACGATACAGCTGTAAAAGCAGATCTTTGTTGGGGCCGACCACATCCATGCCTCTGTCGTCGTAGGGGAAAACCATGACATGTTTCTTCAAATTGAAGAGGTACAAAACGCAGTTGGGTTTAGGCTGAATTGCGGAAAAGTCCCTAGCCAAGGCACACCAAAGAAATGCTTGAAGTTGAGTAGCAGGTGCTTCAAACGCAATGTTGATCCAATACTCCGGCTCCCTTTCGCGAAACCATTCCTGCGGATCTATATCCTCACTCCAGATTGAGCATTCCGTGGGTATGTTAATGTCGGCAGATCGAAGAGCGTGAATCAGGGGCCGATGAGCGAATCGGTTGCTGCCAGAATGAACGCGCAGACAAGCAACAAGCGTTGCGTCATCAAGGAAGATATCGCTGCAGATCCTTGTTGATTTTCGTAGTGCTGTTAGAAATTGCTCAATCACTCCGCCAGTTTCAGAGAGCGCAAAACGCAGACCTCCTGGATAAGAATAGAAAAGTGGCCTGGCAAATGCTTTACCCTCGAAGATCCTCTCAATTTCAAGTTGTAGATTCACTTGATCCCTCATGGTTGATAGCTCGACTCCTAGCTTGGGCGGTGCAGACGGATATTACTGTATACGTAAGATCGGAGGTAAACCGCGAGCGTCATCTACTGGCCGAAAGCAGACTTAGGTAAGCGTCCACTATCGAAAAGAGCGGACACTTTGAGTCGAGAAATCAAATTCATACCACTTCTTATCGACACTCTGGAGTGCGACCTGATCCGCTTTCGGTCCTTGGCTACAGCTCAGGATGTCGTGTCCCAATAGAAATGGATGTATTCATCTTCACATTCCGCGAACAGTGAAACGGTGAACTCCGTCTTCATTGAATACATCAACAGCGCGCCGATGAAACCGTTCAGCTCATGCAGCGGTTGTTTGAGGGGAGCGATCAAGTCCCGTGCCTGGTCCGCGACTATCTGATTGAAAACCGCTTCCGGAATTTCCTCAAACCCGGCGTCGGCAATGTAGCCCGAGAAGTAGCTTTCTCTTTCCGGGTGCCAATCTACGCATTCGGCATAAAGCCAGAATTTCAATCCGTTTTCGCCTTGCTGTTTGGGCGCGCGGGTTATGCGAATGGTCTCTTCAGAGTCGGGATATTGAAAGGCGACAGCTGGATAGGTGACGTAATAGAGACCGCGACAACCTCTGCGCGCAATCCAATAAGTCATTTCTTCCTTGGGGAGTTGATCAAAATCGTTTCTGTTGAACATGGAAAACCTGATGGGTGAATGGGAACGAATTCATTTTTAAGAAAGCGGACCCAGTTTTGGTAGGGATCTGCCTTAGGGGGTAGGTGACAGATGAGGGTCGATAAACGCCAACGTTTAAAATACATCTCCAGACACTCTCTCAGGCTACACAACCTTGCGTCATTGCCTACAGCTACGCCAGAATCCGCCGGCTTGTGCGTCTTGTAGGCGGGTTCTATTGTATTTCGGTCACCGACGAATCAGTGATCGGGTTTGGTAGCCCGGCTTAGACTTGGCGCATAGCGTCACCTGATACAGGCCTTTTTGGCTGTGTATTGATGGTGGCCATGCGCAGGGCGTCTTCGGGCGCGCCGGTTCTCCAAGTCACCGGTCTACCAACCTTCGTATGGCCGCCACCCTTCGAAAATAAATCCGTCTCCTTTTTCCCCGTTTGTCGGTCCCCATTTTTCACGTCCTATTGCTTGGCCCCCTTACTCATCCCATCCTAGCCCGGCGTAGGACATTTGGTCATGCTCGGGAAAGTCTGTCTGGTATTCACCCCATTCCATGAAGGCATAGTATTTGGTCATCGCCTCGAAGTGGCTGTCAGCTTCAATTGTCCAAATCATTCGGGAGTTTGCTGAAAGTAAATTGCGCGCATCATCGCCGTGAATACCTGCCAGGCAAAAAGTCTGGCAACCATCGGGCTCCAGCCAAAGTTCATGCTTCATACTCATAGCTCGTTTTTGCCCGTGTTCATGGCGATGGCTGCTGCATAAGCATCATTGCCGATCCCGACTTGGCCCCACACCTCACGTTCTTTTCCGCCTTGGCGGTCATATTGTTCATCCGCATCCCAAAGAGTGAGTATCTGGTTCGGAAAGCAGTATTCATACCGGTCGAATTCATGGGGGCCGGAGGCGTCCGAGGCAGCCATCAGTGAAAACAACTCAGCCGCAGATGTAGCAAAAACATCAACCCCTCTAAACGTGAAGTTGAGTTGAGAACTCCCGGAAACTCCTATGAACTGGACTTCATCGCCAGGGCCGTACTCAAGCTGGATTGAAGATTCGCAGAAATAATCGACGCGGCCATTGGATCGCTCAAGCTGGAATCCACTCAGAGACATTGCTTCCCTTGCTGCGGTACGTGAAGCGCCAAGCCGTGCGGGGCCGATTGCTTCCAGTGGCAAAATTTCAAAAACGGGCATTCAAAATGCTTCCTGAAAATGCACAACCTAATCGTTAATCAGGCTCGATTTCAACATGTTAAAGCGTGGTTTCTGAAGACCGCTATTGGCCGATTGCAGCCCACGCGACAGGCAGCAATTGGTCAGGAGCAGACGTCCAGCATGCGGACTTCAGCGCTTTCCCGCCCGGTGATCTCTTGATCCTCTATCGCTAAATGGAATTCCTAGGCATCACCGCATCATTGATGTGGTTGCTGGACAAGGAAGAAGATGCGCTCGTCAAACGGCGGTCGCTAAACGCCAACGTTTAAAATACATCTGCAGACACTCTCCCGGGCTACACATCCTTGCGCCATTGCCTACAGCTAAGCCAGAATCCGCCGGCTTGTGCGCCTTGGGGGTGGGTTCTATTGTGGTTCGGTCGCTGAATGTTCAGTGATCGGGTTTAGCAGCTCGCCAATTTTCAAGGCACGCAGGTTTCGCCATGACGTTATGGTGGCTTTGCGTGGGGCACTTCGGTGCGCCGGGATCCTTGAGCCTGGTCTGCTAACCCGCGTAAAGCCGCCACCTCTTCGTTTAGCAGCGATGGCTGACGGCTCCCTTTCTCAAGGAGCTTCACCATGAAAAAACCAACACCGAACCCGCCCGAAACCGACCCAATCTCCCCCTACGAATCCATCGATTCCAGAAAACTCCACGAAGCCGCCGACCGCGCGCTCGACCATTACCTCTGTCCGCCCGGTTCCACGCCGCCTCCGCGTAAAAAACGCGGGATGTATGCCGTGACGGCGGACAACAAAACCGAAGAACTGCTGGTCGATGCCAGTGAAACACTCGCTTCGGCCAAAACCCTCGCACAGAACATCGCCAGCCTGTTGCCGGTGTCCCAGCGTCATGCGCTGGCGGGGATTGCGCAGTTGATCATGCTTGGGGAGTTGGCGGTGAATCGGGCGCTGGATAATCTGGAATGGCCGGGTTGATGCGCAGCAGGGCTGACAGTTGTGGCGATGGCACATGCGCTGCCTCCGTCGCCTGATGTTCCGCTATCGCCAGCAGGCTGGCTCCCACAGGGTTTTGTGTTGGTCATTGACTGCTCGCCAACGCAGCAAGCTCCGTTCTTCGAGTATTACTGGGTGCAACGCGAGCTATCAAAAGCGCGTGTGTCCAGCTCGAAGTCGTTGAGAGCAGCCAGCTCTTTCTCGACCCATTCGCGCCTTGAGGGTTTCTATTGCGGTGATACGATCGTCGCGTACCTGCCACGCCACAGAGCAGAATCGGTCACCATGAAACCCAGTTTCGAAAAGATCCCCACCGAAGCCACTGCCTCCTGGACGCTGCTGAACCGGCGTTTGCCGGAGGCGATTCCGTTTGAGTGGCATCACCATCCCGAGTACGAGCTGACGCTGACGTTGAACAGCCGTGGCCATCGCTACATCGGCAATGACGTCGAGCCTTACGATGACGGCGATCTGATTCTGGTCGGGCCGAATGTGCCGCATAGTTGGTCGTCGGCGGAGCGGGTCGATGCCCGGCAACCGCATGTGGCGCTGGTGATCTGGTTTTCGGCGGCGTGGGCGGAGTCGCTGGTGACACTGTTCCCGGAAATGGGGTCGCTGCGGCAATTGCTCGCGGCGGCGCGGCAGGCGTTGAGTTTCAGTGCGGCGGCGTCGCGGGAGGTACGGCCGCTTGTCGAGGCGATGGTCGAGCAGGAGCCGTCCGAGCGTTTGATCGCGTTGCTGATGGTGTTGAACCAACTGACGCGGGACGTCGATGCCAGGCGAATCCTGTCGGCGCCGGACTCGCCGGTTGGCAGTCAGACTGTTGAAGACCCGCGTATCCATCGGGTTCTCGATTACGTTCACGGTCACTACACCCAGGCCATCAGCATTCCGGTGTTGGCCGAGATGGCGTGTGTCAGTGTGTCGGCATTCCATCGGATGTTCCGCCGTCATACGCGTTGCACGGCGCTGGACTACATCGTGCGTCTGAGAGTCGGACATGCCTGTGCGCTATTGATGCAAGGGCACTCGACGGTTTCGCTGATTGCCGAGGAAGTGGGGTATTCGTCGCTGGCGCTGTTCAATCGCCAGTTCAAGGCGTTGAAGGGGCTGACGCCTTCGGAGTTTCGTCGTCAGCACGGTCATCACTTTCAGTAAGCGGCGCGCCGCTACAACGCCACAATCGTATTGCTCGACGCGGCAAATCAGGCTGCCGCCGCCTCCATAGGAAGTGGTCCCATACCTGCACCAACAACAAGGTCTGCAGGTTTCCGATGAGCAAATACCAGGCATTCGAGAGCGCAACGCTTCCGGACAATTACCGCGACAACATCGTCAAAATGAAACGCACCTTGCGCGCGCAGATCGGCGATGTGCAGGGACTGTTCGCCGAGGTCAGTGAGTTTATTGCCGGCGAGATTGCGTCGATCAAGGCGCAGGAGGCGCGGACGGGTTCGGGTTGGCCAGTGCTGGAGTTTGCCGACATCGCCGGTGGCAGAGTGACTGCCGAGCAGTTGGCGTTGATCAAGCGTCGCGGCTGCGTGGTGATCCGCAATCACTTCCCTCGTGAGCAGGTGATGCAATGGGACCAGGGGTTGCTGGATTACTTCGACAAGAACCGGTTCGATGCGCTGTATCGCGGGCCGGTCGATCAGTTTTTCGGCAATCTTGAGGCGTCGCGACCGGAGATCTTTCCGATCTACTGGTCGGCGTCGCAAATGCAACTGCGCCAGGATCAGCGGATGGGCACGGCGCAGGCGTTTCTCAATCGATTGTGGAAGACTCATTCCCACGGCCAGGACTGGTTCAACCCGGACATCAATGCGCTGTACCCGGATCGGGTGCGTCGGCGTCCGCCGGGCACTCACTCGAAAGGCCTTGGCCCGCATACCGATTCCGGGGCGCTGGAGCGCTGGCTGCACCCGGCGTATCTGAAAGTCTTCGACAGCATCTATAGCAACGACTTTGCGGCCTACGACCCGTGGGATGCGGCGTTTCGTACCGAGGTGGATGAATACGCCTACAAGGACACGGTCAAGTGCTCGGCGTTTCGCACGTTTCAGGGTTGGACCGCGCTGTCGGACATGAAGGCCGATCAAGGCGTGCTGCACACCGTGCCGATCCCCAAAGCGATGGCCTACCTGCTGCTGCGGCCGCTGCTCGACGACGTACCCGAAGACGAGTTGTGCGGGGTGGCGCCGGGCAAGGTGCTGCCGGTGTCGCGGCACTGGCATCCGCTGTTGGTCGAGGGGCTGAGTCCGATTCCGGATGTGCAGGCCGGCGATTCGGTGTGGTGGCATTGCGATGTGATCCATAGCGTCGCGCCGGTGCAGAACCAGCAGGGCTGGGGCAACGTGATGTACGTGCCGGCGGCGCCGATGTGTCCGAAGAATCTACGTTATGCGCAGGATGTGTTCAGAGCGTTCGAGCAGGGCGCTTCGCCGGATGATTTTCCGCGTGAGGATTATGAGCGCTCGTGGATGGAGCGTTTTCCTGTGGAGAGTCTGAATTCGCTGGGGCGTGCGGGACTTGGGCTGGAGTAGCTGAGTTTGGGGTTTGGGGCCGGTCGCGGCCCATCAGGACGGTGCGATGTTTCGCTCAATTCTCTCACCACAGGTTTTTTTGTCTGGTTGAGCGGAGTGCATTTCGGACAGCAAAACGCCCAAGGGTTTGGCACATCCTGAATGTTCAGGACGGCTTACTGCCTTGGGCGGGATGGGAGCAGATTGGTCGACGGCAATGCGAGGAGAAAGATAGAGCGGCTTCGGAAAGCGCACAAGCCAGCCACTTCCGCAAGATTTGTAGGCAAATGCGCGGGCGCTTGTAGCCCCAAATGTGGGGGTGATAACGGCCTGATATGAGTGGTTTGCCTGTTGGTGGCTGACAACGACCATGGCGGGGCGGTTCTTGAGCTTGCGCCAGCTTCGGGCTTTTCGGTGACTGGGCTGACGCTATCGCGAGCAGGCTCACTCCTACAGTGGTTTTTGCAGTGCTCACGAATGTTGTGGCGCGCACCAAACCTGTAGGAGTGAGCCTGCTCGCGAAAAGGGCACCCGCGGTGTCTGGTCTTATTCATCACCATTCTGGACACAGTGTTTGTCCAGCCGACCGATTTTTGCCGTGCGCCTGAACCCCTAACATCGTCTGCAACCCGTGACCCAACACGGTTCCCCACAAGACGGTGAACATCATGAAATTTTCAAGAATCGCTCTTCTTCTGGTCCTCGGCGGTATCGGCGCGCAGGCGTTTGCGGCGGATGAAACCGCGCAAGTGGAGGCCTACAACGCCGCCGCTCAAGCAGACATCGCCCACGTGGTGTCGATCTCCGACGCGGCTAATCAGTGCGGCGCGGTGCCGGTGCAGATGACTTATGACGACTCGACCGGTGCGCGGCACGTCGTGCAATACCAGGTGATGGGCAGCGGTTGTTCCAACGGTTGATGCCGGTGCAGGCACTGGAGGGTCGACACTCCGGGCTTGCGGCACTAAGCATTGGCAAATTCTCTGGCACCGGCCAGTTCTTCATCGGACGCCAGCAGTTGCGGGATGGCGGTTTTCAGGAACTCCACCCAGGTCTTGATTTTGGCGTCGACGAACTTGCGCGACGGGTAGATCGCGAACAGGTTGTATTCCTCCAGGCGGTACTGCGGCAGTACCCGCACCAGTGTTCCTCCCACCAATCCTTCCACGGCTGATGCCAGCGGCTGAATGCCGATGCCCATGCCATTTCTGATTGCGGTCGCCATGCCGTCGGCGGTGTTGATGTGGAAGGGCGAATCGGGGATGTTCTGCGTTTCCATGCCTTGCGGCCCTTCGAACACCCAGTTTTCTGCGGGCATCACCGTGTTGACGATGCGCAGGCAGTCATGGGCGGCGAGGTCGGCGGGTGTGGCCGGGTGGCCGCGTTTGGCGAGGTACGACGGCGAAGCGCAGAGGATGCTGTAGGTGCTGCCCAAACGTTGCGCGACGAAACCGGAATCGGGCAGGTCGCGGGCGAGGACGATGGACATGTCGTAGCCTTCTTCGAGCAGGTCCGGCAGGCGATTGCTCAGGGTCAGGTCGAACATCACCGTGGGGTGAATCTCGCGGTAGCGCGCGATGGCGTTGATCACGTAGTGGTTGCCGATGGCGGCCATGGCGTGGATCTTCAGGCGCCCGACCGGCAGAGTCTGCGCGGTGCCGGCTTCTTCATCGGCTTCGCGCAGGTCATCGAGGATTTTTTCACAGCGCTGCAGATACCGCACGCCGGCTTCGGTCAGGGCGAGGCGGCGGGTGGTGCGGTTGATCAGGCGCGTGTGCAGCCGGGCTTCGAGACTGGAGACGGCTTTGGACACGTTGGTCGTGGTGGTGTCGAGCACATCGGCCGCAGCGGTGAAGCTGCCGCTCTGGGCCACGGCGACGAAGTAGCGCAGGGTCTGAATGACGTCCATCGTTGTTGTTGGCTCTGTGGATGGGGTTGCCATTCTAGAGTCAGCCGTGGGTAGTGTTGCAATGGTTTGCGAGCGAGGGGCGAATGATGGCGGGTGAAGGGCTTGAAGACATTCTGGCGCCGGGGCTGTCGGTGGTGTTCTGCGGGATCAACCCGGGTTTGCTCGCCGCGCAGCAGGGGCATCACTTTGCCGGGCGCGGCAATCGCTTCTGGCGCACGTTGTATCTGGCGGGATTGACGCCCCATGAACTGACGCCGCAGGCGGATGGCTCAATCCTGCAATACGGTTGCGGCTTGACGACGGTGGTGCAGCGACCAACGGCCCGGGCCGATCAGCTGTCATCAGAGGAATTTGCTGCGGCAGCCACGGCATTCGAACAGAAGATCAAACGCCATGCACCCCGTGCTGTCGCGTTCCTGGGCAAAGCGGCGTATGCCGCATTGTCCGGGCAGAAGACGCTGATGTGGGGGTTGCAGCCACAGACGTTCGGCGGGGCGCAAGTGTGGGTATTGCCCAACCCGAGTGGCCGCAACCGCGGGTTTACGCTTGCGCAACTGGTGGAGGCGTATCGGCAGTTGCCGCGGTGCGCTCCTTAAAAACGCCCCAACCGATAGGCCTCAACCCCCGGCAACCCGGCCCCGGACCGCTCCTTCGCCGGCATCGTCATCCGCCCGATCAGTTCCGCCGTTACCGCCGCCTGCGTCAGCCCCAGATGCTGATGCCCGAACGCAAGCAACACACGCCCATCGCACACCTGATCGATGATCGGCAGCGAATCGGGCAGCGACGGGCGAAAGCCCATCCACGGTGTTGCCGCGTCTGCCTTCAGATCCTGGCGGAACAGGCCTTGGCTCAACCGATGCAGCTGCCAGGCACGTTCCATGTTGGCCGGGCGTTCAAGGCCTGCGAATTCAACGGTGCCGGCCAGGCGCAGGCCGTCGGCCATGGGGGTCATGATGAATTTGCGCTCCAGCGAGGTCACGGCGAACGGCAGTCGATCGTGTTCGTGGGGCAGCATGAGGTGGTAGCCACGCTCGGTGTCCAGCGGCACGTGTTTGCCGGTCAGGGCGGCCGTGAGCCTGGCGGAATGTGCGCCGCAGGCGATCAGCACTTGCCGGGCGGTGAATCGTCCTTGTGCGGTGATCAATGCGGCGCCGTGCTCGTGCAGATGTGCGTCCTGCACATGTTGTTTGAGAAACCGTACGCCACAGGCTTTGGCCGCTTTAACCAGTTCGCCGACCACGCGGTATGGATCGAGAAAATGCCCGGTGGCCGGGAAAAACAGCCCGCCCTGAATCCTTTCGCTCAGTTGCGGTGCCGTCGCCTGAATGGCTTCGGCAGTCCAGAAATCCACCGGCACGCCTTGTCGGCGCATGCGTTGTTGCAGCGCTTCGATGGCCTGGCGCGATTCGACGCGCTCGTACACCAGCAGCGAGCCGTCTTCCTTGAGCAGATCGGGCTGACCAATGTTGCCAAGCAACCGTTGCCAGGCCCCGAGGCTGCTTTCGTTGAGGGCGCGGATGCCCGCCACCGTGCGGCTGAAGGGCGCCGGGCGCAGGTTCAGCAGCAGGCGCGCGAACCAGGGCAGGGCGCGGGGCAGGTATTTCCAGTCCAGGCGCAACGGACCCATCGGGTCCATCAGCATCGCCGGCAGACGCTTGAGGATCGTCAGGTCGGCGATGGGAAAAACCTGCTCGGTCGCCAAGTGTCCGGCATTGCCGAACGAGGCGCCGTGTCCCGGCTCCTGACCATCGATGACAGTGACGCGCAAACCTTGGCGGGCCAGTTGCAGGGCACAGGCGACACCGATGATGCCGGCACCGACCACGGCGATATCGGCATGGTCATGAACGCTGTCCAGCGGTAAGTGGTTCAACATGACCTAGGCTTCCCGCTGGCCGTCGAGCAGACGCCGCAGCATCAACGGGTTTTGCTGGCGCAGTGCTTGCGGCAGCAGCGCGTCGGGGAAGTCCTGATAGCACACCGGTCGCAGAAAACGCTGGATCGCCGCGGTGCCGACCGAGGTGCTGCGGGTGTCGGACGTCGCCGGGAACGGCCCGCCGTGCACCATGGCATCACAGACTTCCACGCCGGTCGGCCAGCCATTGACCAGCAAGCGTCCGGCCTTACGCTCAAGGCTCGGCAACAGCGCTCGTGCACTGGCGATGTCCTCATCATCCAGATGCAGGGTGACGGTCAGTTGGCCTTCCAGATGTTCAATGATCTGGCGAATCTGCGCATCGCTGGCGCATTGCACGATCAGTGATGCCGCGCCGAACAGCTCGCCGTGCAAACGCGGATCTTCGAGGAAATCCTGTGCGTGGGTAGCGAACAACTGCGCCTGGCACTGATTCGGGCCTTCAGCCGCAAGCCCACTGGCCAGCACCTGGACACGCGGGTTGTCACGCAACGCCGCGACGCCGGACTCGTAGGCGCTGTGGATTCCCGGTGTCAGCATGGTCTGCGCCGCGCTGGCGCGCAGGGGTTCAGCCGCCGCTGCGATAAAGCTGTCCAGTGCCGGCCCTTGCCGTGCGATGACCAATCCGGGATTGGTGCAGAACTGGCCCGCACCCTGGGTCAGCGAGGCGACGAAACCTTGCGCCAGCGCCGCACTTCGCGCTGCAAGCGCAGCCGGGAACAGCAAAACCGGGTTTATCGAACTCATTTCCGCGTAGACCGGAATCGGTTCGGGCCGTGCTTGCGCAGCATGGCACAAGGCAAGACCGCCGCTGCGCGATCCGGTGAAGCCGACCGCTTTGATGCGCGGATCGCTGACCAGTGCAATACCGGTTTCATGGCCTGAACCGAACACCAGCGAAAACACGCCTTCCGGCAAACCGCATTTTTCTACCGCCCGCGCAACGGCGCGGCCCACCAACTCACTGGTGCCTGGGTGTGCGCTGTGGGCCTTGACCACCACCGGGCAGCCGGCAGCCAGGGCCGATGCGGTGTCACCGCCGGCGACAGAGAAGGCCAGCGGGAAATTGCTCGCACCAAACACCGCGACCGGCCCCAGCGCAATGTGCCGTTGGCGCAGATCCGCGCGTGGCAAAGGCTGACGCTGTGGTTGTGCGGTATCGACCCGCACGTCCAGCCACTCGCCGGCGCGCACGGTGCGGGCGAAGGTGCGCAGTTGCTGGCAGGTACGTCCGCGCTCGCCTTGGAGGCGTGCGCGGGGCAGGCCGGTTTCCTGCGTGGCGCGCTCGATCAGCGAGTCGCCGAGGGCTTCGATTTCGTCAGCGATGGTTTCGAGCAACTCACTGCGGGCAGCCAGCGAGGTTTCGCGGTAGTGATCGACTGCGTCCCAGGCCAGTGCGCAGGCTTGTTCGACCTGTTGGCCGCTGGCACCGGGATACGCGGGTTCAAGCGCCAGGCCAGTGGCGGGATTGATCGCCCGGATCGCTTCGCGACTACCGGTGATGGATTGCTGACCGATCAGCATGTTGCCTGTCAGAGTCATAGAGTTTCCTGATTGAGAGAAGGGCCCGTCGCGCAAGGGCACGACGGGCACGATCGGGACACTGGGTCAGACGAGGTTCTGTTCGGCGGCCCAGTTTTTGTACCACTGGCGGAACAGCGCGTACTGGGTCTCGGCGTAACGGCGCTGGGCATCGCTCAGGGCATCGGTTTCATTGAAATGCAGGGCGTATTCGCGGTCGCCGTTGAGCACCATCAGGTGCTTGTAATACAGCACCAGATCGCAGCCTTCATCGAACGACGACAGCACCGCCAGCGCCGCTTCCAGTTCTCGAGCCTGACGCCGGGCCTTGGCGTCACCCTTGGCCGCTTGCTTGCTCAGCGCCACCAGTTGCAGGACTTCGCGGGGCAGGGCGTTGCCGATGCCGGTGATCGCACCGGTGGCGTTGCAGTTGACGAAGCCGTGCACCACTTGCGTATCGACACCGACCATCAGGATCACGGCATCGTCCTGCGAGGTGATGTTTTCGGCGGCGTAGCGCAAGTCGGCGCCGCCACCGAACTCCTTGAAGCCGATCAGGTTCGGGTACTCGCGGCGCAGTTCGAAAAACAGATCGGCGCGGGTGGCAAAGCCGTAGTAAGGGCTGTTGTAGATCACCGCCGGCAGATTGGGCGCGGCCTGGAGGATGGCGGCGAAGTGGGCTTTTTGTGCGGTGGCCGAAGCGCCACGGGACAGCACGCGCGGAATCACCATCAGGCCATGGGCACCGACTTTCGCGGCGTGGGCGGCGTGGGACACCGCTTCACGGCTGTTGACCGCGCCGGTGCCGACGATGGTCGGTACGCCAGCGGCCACCAGACGCGCCACGCCTTCCTGACGCTCGGCCTCGGTCAGCAGCGGCCAGTCACCCATCGAGCCGCAGTAAACCACCGCGCTCATGCCGATATCGATCAGCTCGCGGCCCTTGGCGACCAGAGCGTCGAAGTCGGGTTTGCGCTCGGCGGTGCACGGGGTCATCAGGGCCGGAATGCAGCCAGTGAAGATGTTATCGCTCATTGTTGTAGCTCCTCGGGACATTCATTCGGATCGGTAGAAAAGCGGGGCTCAGATGCCCCACGCGAAAGGATCCTGCTCGTCGATCAGCAGGGTGGCGTCGGCGGTCATGTAGGCGCGGCCGGTAATGAACGGGCGTACGCGCTCGCCGTGCCATTCGAAGCGCCCTTCGAACTGGCTACCGGTGATGCTCGCTTGCGTCCAGACCTGACCTTCGGCGAGTTTGCCGTCGGCAGCCAGGCAGGCGAGTTTGGCGCTGGTGCCGGTGCCGCACGGCGAGCGGTCGTAGGCTTTGCCGGGGCACATGACGAAGTTGCGGCTGTCGGCGTTGGCGTCGTCGGCGAACAGTTCGACGTGATCGATCAGCGCGCCGTCCTCGCCGTGGATGCCTTGGGCCTCAAGAGCCTTGAGCATCGCCCAGGTGTACTCGGTGAGGGTTTCGACGTTGCTCATCTGCAGGTCCTGGCCGTGTTCGGAAACCAGGAAAAACCAATTGCCGCCCCAGGCGATATCACCGAACACGCGACCGTAGCCGGGCACGTCCACCGGCACCTGTTTGCGATAGCGCCAGGCCGGGACGTTGCCCAAAGTCACCGCGCCGTCCTCGCGCAACGTGGCGCTGACCGGGCCGACCGGGGTGTCGATCTTGTGCACGCCCGGTTCGATGCGGCCAAGGTAATGCAACGAGTTCACCAGGCCGATCGTGCCGTGGCCGCACATGCCGAGGTAACCGGCGTTGTTGAAGAAAATCACCCCGCAGGTGGCATCCGGCGAGACCGGCTCGCAGTACAGCGCGCCGACCAGCACGTCGTTGCCACGCGGTTCGAGCAGACAGGCGCGGCGCCATTGATCGTGGCCCTCGCGCAAGGCATCGCGCTTCTCGGCCATGTTGTTGCCGGGCAGATCGGGGAAGCCTTTCATCACCAGACGCGTGGGTTCGCCGCCGGTATGGGAATCGATGATGTGCAGTCGTTTCATGGGGTCGTCCCTTGAGTGAAAGTCAGGCGTGAGCAGGGCGCTGGCCCGTTGCCGTAGGGGTGACGGGTTCGGCGGCTTCGCTTTCGTCGTCCTCGTTTTCCAGACGAATCAGGTGCGCCGGTACGCCGGTGGCGGCGCCCCAGTAGTAGATGCCCAGTGCGCAGACGGCGACGATCACGGTGTCGAACGGATGGCTGAGCACGCCGATACCGCCAAAACTGCCGAGTTTGGAGAGGACGATGGTCACCGCGTAGAAGCCGATCAGCCACGCCGAAGAACGCACTTGCTGGCCCAGATTGAGGTGCGCGGTCGGCACCATGCGCCCGCACAGCAGGTAGATGACGAACATCAGGATTTGCAGGCCGAGCAACCACGACACGGTGCCCCAGCCCGACCAGTAGACGATCAGCGCAGCGATGATGAACGACAGCGGTCCGAGCACGCTCATGCCCTTGACCCGGAACGGACGCGGCATGCCCGGCGCGCTGCGGCGCAGTGCGGCCACCGACACCGGGGCCACGGCGTAGCTCAATACCAGTGCGGCGGAGACCACGTTGATCAGCGCTTCCCACGACGGGAACGGCAGGGTCCAGAACACCGACAGGCCAAAGGTCAGCCACAGCGCCGGGCGCGGGATGCCGGACTTCTCATCGATGCGGGTGAAGACCTTGAAGAAGGTTCCGGTCTGCGCCCAGCCGTAGATCACTCGCGGCGTGGCGTTCATGTAGATGTTGCCGCAACCGCTGGGCGAGATCACCGCATCGGCCACCACCAGATACGCCAGCCAGCCGACGCCCAGTGCCAACGCGATGTCGCGATACGGCAGGGCCAGTTCCTTGGCGACGCCGGCCCAGCCATTGGCGAGCATTTCCGTCGGGATGCCGCCGAGGAACGCGGTTTGCAGCAGCACATAGATCGCCGTGGAGAGCAGCACCGAAAGGATCAGCGCAATGGGAATTGTGCGTTGCGGATTCTTCACTTCACTGGCCACGGAAATGATCGGCGTCAGGCCTAGATAAGCAAAGATCACCCCGCCGGCCGACACCGCCATTTCGATGCCGGACAGGCCGAACGGCGCAAAACCCTGTACCTGGAAATTCGCCGGTTTGAAGAAGGTGAACAGCACGCCGATCACCAGCAGCGGCACGATGAACTTGAACACGCTGACCAGATTGTTGGCCATGGCGAAGGTTTTCACGCTGCGATAATTGAGCAGGAAAAACAGGCACAACAGCCCGAACTGCACGAACCAGCCAAGCACGGTCGGGTCGCTGGAACCGGCCTTGGTCAACTCGGGAAACCATGCCGCCGCATATTGCCGCGAGGCGACCACTTCGATCGCCACCAGACTGGAAAACGCGATCAGCGTGATGAAGCCCATCAGGTAACCGAGCAGCGGGCCGTGGGAGTAAACCGGGTAGCGCACCACGCCGCCGGCGCGGGGCAACGCAGCGCCCAGTTCGCAGTAGACGATGCCCAGCAGCAACACAGCGAAACCGCCTAGTAGCCACGAGAAAATCCCCGCCGGGCCGGCGATGGCCGACACATGACTGGCGGCGAACAACCAGCCTGAACCGAAGATCGCCCCCAGCCCGATGAACGTGAGGTCTATCAGTGAAAGTTGTTTCTTGAACTTGCCTTGGCCTGTCATAGCGTCGCCTTCTTGTTGGTTGTTGGAGGGGCGTGCAGTGGCGCTACAGTGAACTCATCAGGCGCGGCGCGATTGATGTTTTTTGTCGGCGACGATGACGAAATCAGCACAATTGCCCACGGCAAAGGCCCGGCTCGACAGGCTGTCGGCCATCGGGCAATCTGCGCGCAAGCCAATGCCCACAGTGGGGAGTGACAGTCATGACGCAGAATGCGTTTGCGATCCTGAGCCAGCAGAACGAGGCGAACCGTCCGCAAAGCCTCGACGATCTGCTCGCCGGCATGGCGCTGCTGTTGCCGATGCTCGATGCGATTCCGAATGCGGCGATCTTCATCAAGGATCTGCAGGCGCGGTATGTCATGGCCAACCAGACGCTGGTGCAACGCTGTGGTCTGAAAGACCTGCGACCGTTGCTGGGCAAGACCAGCGCGCAGGTATTTCCGGCGCAGTTGGGCCCCGGTTATACCGAACAGGATCGGCGGGTGCTGGAAGAGGGGCTGGTGCTGGAGGATCAGCTTGAGCTGCACCTGTACGGCAGCCGCGAGCCGGGCTGGTGCCTGACTCACAAGCGGCCGCTGTACGACCGCAACAATCGGATCATTGGTCTGGCGGGGATTTCCGTCGATCTGCAAACCGCCAGCGAAACTCACCCTGCATATCAGCGTCTGGCAGCGGTGGATGAATACATCCGGGCGAATTTCAATCGCCGGGTCAGCCTCGGCGAACTGACGCGCATCGCCGCCATTTCAGTGGCGCAACTGGAGCGTTACTGCAAGCGGGTGTTCCACCTGACGCCGCGCCAGATGATCCAGAAAGTGCGCCTCGAGCATGCCCATCGCCTGTTGCATGGCGAACTGCCGATCACCGAAGTGGCGCTGCAGTGCGGTTATACCGATCACAGCGCGTTCACCCGACAGTTCAAGGCGTCGACCGGGTTTACGCCACGCCAGTATCGGCAGGCCACGGGTAACTGCAGCAGCGTCTGAAACGCTTTTTACAGGCGCCCGGAATATTTCACTGCCGCTGCGGCCCGCGACGGCACATTCAGGGTGCGCAGCAACGACGACACATGGATGCGCACGGTGAACGGCGAGATGTCCAGCTCCCGGGCGATTTCCTTGTTGGTCTTGCCCTGAGCGATCAGCTTCAGTACCTCTTGCTGGCGCGGGGTAAGCGCGGCGCCGGTCTCCAGCGGCAGAAGGCCGGAGGGGGCGAACCTGACCAGCACTTCGCCTTCGCGGATCGCCAGAATCGCCTGGCCGATCTCATCCGGGGCGATGTTCTTGCCGATGAAACCGTCGATGCCCGCCGCCATCACTTCGCCGATCAACGCCTCGTCGTCGACCATCGACACCACGATCAGTGTGGTGCGCGGCAGTTTTCGGCGTAGCTCGGCGAGTTGGCTGACGCAGGTCAGGCCGGGAAAGCGCAGGTCGAGAATCAGTGTGTCCGGCTCGTTGCCCTCGGGCAGCAAGGCCAGCACGGCGTCGAGGTCACCGGCCTCCTCGATAGTCGCCTCGGGCAGCAGTCGCTGGACGGTGCGCCGCATGGCCTCGCGAAACAACGGATGATCGTCGGCTATGATGATTCGGCATGGCATGGCGTGACCCTCCCTGGATCAGGCGTTATTCACGGCATGCACCTTAGCACCGCAAGCGACGTTTGCCTGTCGCCGGGTGCTGAATCTGATGACTGTCGCACAAGGACGTTGCCCATGAAGTTCGAGAAAAATACCGAGCTGGATCAGGCCAATCTGCGGATCATCATCGCCAGCATTGCCATGGTTTACATCAGCGTGCTCGGTATCCTGCCGGGTCAGCGCTTCGATACCTATCTGCCGGTGGTGGTGTACATCGCGCTGTTTTTGCTGGCGTCGATTGTCTTGCGCCAGGCCATCGCGCGCTGGCCCGGGCATTACCCGGCGCGGCGGATTTTCGGCATGGTCCACGATTACACCGGCACCTGTTTCGGCCTGGTGCTCGGCGGTGAAGCGGCGTTGCCGCTGTACGCGGTGATCATCTGGGTCAATCTGGGCAATGGCATGCGCTATGGCTCGCGCTATCTTGCGATTGCCACGGGGTTGGCGCTGGTGGCACTACTGGCGGTGTACCGGTTGACGCCGGTGTGGCGGGCGCAACCGTACATGGTGCTGATGCTGATGCTCACCAGCACGGTGATCCCGTTCTATGCGCACTTGCTGCTGGAGCGCACGCGCAAGGCGTCTGAAGAGGCGGTTGCAGCCAATCTGGAAAAGTCGCGGTTTCTCGCCCAGGCCAGCCATGACCTGCGCCAGCCGATTCACTCCATCGGTCTGTTCACGGCGTGCCTGCGCGAGTCGCGGTTGGGCGAGCAGGAGCGGCAACTGGTCGACAATATCGACCGTTCGCTGCTCAACGTTTCGCAGTTGTTTCGCTCGATTCTTGATCTCTACACCCTCGACAACGGGCGAGTCCTGCCCAGGTTGCAGGTGTTCAATCTGGGCGAGTGGCTCGCCGACCTCGTCCGGCAGAACGCCGAAGCCGCGCGCTGGGCCGGCGTGGAGTTGCGCCTGCGCCCTTGCCAGCATTGGGTGCAGAGCGATCCGGCGTTGCTCGCGACCATGGTGCAGAACGTGCTTTCCAATTGCTTCAAATACGGCGCGCAACGGCCGGTGCTGATCGGCGTGCGCAAGCGTGGCGACGGGCTGGCCATCGTGATTCATGACCGTGGCAACGGCATTGCCCAAGAGCATCTGCCCAAGGTGTTCGAGGAGTTTTATCGGGTGCGCCAGGTGCGCGACAAGGACGTGGAAGGCGTCGGTCTCGGGCTGTCGATCGTCAAGCGTCTGGGGCAGTTGATCGGTATCGATGTCGCGTTGCGCTCGCAGCTGGGGCGCGGCACGTCGGTCACCTTGCATGGCTTGGCGTTGGCTGCGGCGCCGCAATTGTCGGCCAATCGTGACGATGTGCGGCAGGCCGGCCTGTTGACCGGGTTGAAGGTGTGTCTGGTGGAGGATGACCGCAACGTGTTGCTGGCGACCTCGGCGCTGCTGGAGCGCTGGGGCTGTGTGGTGCAGGGGGAATTGAGCGGGCAGGATCTGCTTACGGACTGCGACATCATCGTCGCCGATTACGATCTGGGCACACATTCAACCGGCATCGAATGCATCGACGATGTGCGACGCCAGCGGGGTTTTGCGGTGCCGGCAATGATCATCACCGGGCATGACATCGAGAAAATACAGGCGGCCTTGCACGACCGCCAAATTGCCATCCTGTCCAAACCGGTACGCCCGGCCGAGCTGCGCGCGACCTTGCGTGCCCTGCGCGACCGGCAAACCGAGCCGGTCGAACAGGTTTGACTCAACGCTTGCAGAGATAGTCCTGAGTGATGGTGGTTTGCAGGCAGTTGTACTGACCCATGGTGCGGCAGATGTTTTTCTCCGAGCCGGTCACCTCGGCATTCTTGTAGCCCCAGGTCTTGCAGCGTTCGGAGGCAACGGTCAGGCCTTGGGCGGCGCTGGTCTCGCCGCTTTCGAACTGGCCCAGTTCATACGAGACTTGAACCACGCCATCGTTCTTGCTGCCGCCGGTGGCTTCCCACTGTTTGGGCGTGGCGCAGCCGGTCAGGGCGAGGGCGGTGAGGGTGAGAGAAGCAATCAGGATTTTCATGATGGAACGTAGTCCTTTACCGAGGAAATGAATTACTGAACCGGGATCGGCGAGGCACCTTTGGGCAGGCAGGACAACGGCGGGGTCATGATGCCCATGCTCGCCACGGCGATGATCGCGCCGCTGGGCAACTCGCAGTTGTACTCGCCGGCCGGCGTATACGCGGTGTAGTAGGTGAGGGTGCTGTCGCTGCGGATGTTGTCGATTTTCGACACCGGCTTGCCGATGACCGTTTGTGCGCGTTCTTTCATGCTGGCTTCGGTGGGTTTGGCGGTCTGGCAACCGCTGGCGCCCAGCAGCAGCGCGCTGACGATCGCCACTTTGAGAAGGTTGGAGTGCAGTTTCATGGTGTTTCTTCCTTGGTGTTGTTCTGATTTCCAGGCACAACGATCCCGCGCACTGCACAGCGGCAATGTTGGGGAACATCGGGGGTTGCGAGGGAATATAACGCCGGGTGGCGGGGCGGTCGATTAGCACAAATGTGCTAGTGCGGTGCAGGATGAGGCGACCCGAACGGGTCGCCCCATGCCGATTATTGCGGGCTGTTGAACTGGTCGGAATAGCTGCCGGTCATCAGCGCCGAGGCAACGCGATCGGAACCGACGCCGACGCGCGAGTAGGCATAACGGTTGGCGCCGACCTTGTCGGTTCCGTCGGAGGCCAGGGTATTGGCGCCGACATGATCGGAGCCATCAGAGGCGACTGCGCCTGCGCCGACATGATCGGAACCGTCGGAAGCCACTGCGCCGGCCCCGACATGATCGGAGCCATCGGAAGCCACTGCGCCCGCGCCGACATGATCGGAGCCATCGGAAGCCACTGCGCCCGCGCCGACATGATCGGAGCCATCGGAGGCTACAGCGCCCGCGCCGACATGATCGGAGCCATCGGAAGCGACTGCGCCCGCGCCGACATGATCGGAGCCATCGGAAGCGACTGCGCCGGCGCCGACATGATCGGAGCCATCGGAGGCTACAGCGCCCGCCCCGACATGATCAGAGCCATCCGAGGCCACTGCGCCAGCCCCGACATGATCCGAACCATCGGAAGCCACTGCGCCAGCGCCGACATGATCGGACCCATCGGAGGCTACAGCACCAGCCCCCACATGATCAGAGCCATCGGAGGCCACCGCCTGCGGCTGCGCAGCCCAAACCGTTGGCAACATCACGGTCGCCGCGACCGCAAGAATGGCGCCTGACAAAAGCGTGTGTTTCATGATTTTCTCCACGACCCATCAGCCACACAGCATTCCGTTGGCCCGGGGTTGACCTGATTGGCGATTGGCACGGGCGCACGGTAACGCGCACGGGTGTCGACGTATTGCATGGAACCGCGATAGCGAACTGGAAAGTATAGATCGACAAACACGGGCCATGGCTGGCCGGGGGGGCAAGTGATAGTCGGTTAACTTCCTTGCGCCGGGGGGCTTGAAGGAAATCGGTCTAAAAACAGGCGTCCATCACTGTGGGGCTTTTGCTAGCCTCAAAGGTGTAGGCGAACACGCAGACTGATGCGCAAACGGATAGCAAGGGGACGTGGGGCGCGTTCCGAAGGGTACACGGTTAGAAAGATCTCCGCGCTGAGATCCAGCCCTTATGCCGTGTGAGGCAGCAAAGCACCGCTCTTTTTTCATGGTTGCTTTTGTACTGTGAGAGGCCCGATAAACCTTGTAAGCCAGAGACCAGCACTGGCCGCCTGCTCGAACACCAAAGCCCGCATTGCTGCGGGCTTTGTCGTTATTGCAGGTTTAGATTTTCGTCAGCGCGTACGCCAGATCGGCGCGCAGGTCTTCGAGATCCTCGACCCCCACCGACAGACGCACCAGGCCATCGCCGATCCCCAGCTTGGCGCGGGTTTCAGCGGGAATGGTGGCGTGGGTCATGATCGCCGGGTGCTCGATCAGGCTTTCGACGCCGCCCAGGCTTTCGGCCAGCGCGAAGATCTTCACGTTTTCCAGAAAGCGCCGTGCACCCTCCAGATCACTGTTCAGGTCCACCGAAATCATCCCGCCAAAACCATGCATCTGCCGTTTGGCCAATTCATGCTGCGGGTGCGACGGCAGGCCCGGGTAGTAGACGCGCTTGACCTGCGGTTGCTGCTCCAGCCATTTGGCCAGTTCCAGCGCGTTGCTGCAGTGACGCTCCATGCGCAGCGCCAGGGTCTTGACCCCGCGCAGGGTCAGGAACGCGTCGAACGGCCCGGAAATCGCGCCGACGGCGTTCTGCAGGAAGCCAAGTTTGTCCGCCAGTTCGGCATTCTGGCCGACCACCGCGATACCACCGATCACGTCGGAGTGACCGTTCAGGTACTTGGTGGTCGAGTGCAGCACGATGTCGAAGCCCAGCTCCAGCGGGCGCTGGATATACGGGCTGGCGAAGGTGTTGTCGGCGACGCTGATGATCCCGCGTGCGCGGCAGATGCGCGCAATCGCGGCCAGATCCGACAGGCTCAGCAGTGGGTTGGTCGGAGACTCGACAATCACCAGGCGCGTGTCGTCCTGCAGCGCCGCTTCGAACGCCGCCAGATCAGTCAGATCGACGTAGCTGAAGCGATGCCCGGCGCTGCGCTGACGCACCTTGTCGAACAGACGGAACGTGCCGCCGTACAGGTCATTGCCGGAGATGACGTGGGAACCGGCGTCGATCAGTTCGAGCACGGTGGAAATCGTCGCCAGCCCGGAAGCAAACGCGAACGCGCGGGTGCCACCTTCCAGATCCGCCACGCAGCGTTCCAAAGCAAAACGCGTCGGGTTGTGCGAGCGCCCGTAGTCGAAGCCTTTGTGTACGCCGGGGCTGTCTTGCAGGTAAGTCGAGTTGGCGTAGATCGGCGGCATCAGCGCGCCAGTGGTCGGGTCAGGCGTTTGCCCGGCATGGATCACCCGGGTCGCGAAGCCTTGGGATTTATCGTCGTGCTGACTCATGCGAGGGATCTCCGTAATTGGTTGAGCATGTCGGTGCGGGTAATCAGGCCGTGGAAGCCCGAGGCGTCGGCGATGATCGCGACGAGGCCGCGACTGAGCACCGCTTCCAGCTCGGCGAGGTTGGCACCGGGGGCGAGGGTTTGCAGTTTGTCGGTCATCACGCTGGACACCGATTGACTGAAGCGCGCGGCGTCTTCGTGCACCGCCAGCAGGATGTCGGATTCGTCGATCACCCCGACCAGTTGTTTGCCTTCCACCAGCACCGGCAGCTGCGAAACGTCCGCCAGACGCATGCGCTGGAACGCGGTCAGCAGCGTGTCGTCAGGGCCGACGCTGATCACTCGGCCGTCCTCGAAACGGCGCGCGATCAGGTCGCGCAGGTCGCCATAGCCCTTGCGCTGCAGCAGGCCCTGATCGGTCATCCACTGGTCGTTGTAGACCTTCGACAGATAGCGCGTGCCGGTGTCGCAGACGAAGCTGACGACGCGTTTCGGCTCGGTCTGTTCGCGGCAATAACGCAGCGCGGCGGCGAGCAGGGTGCCGGTGGACGAACCACCGAGAATGCCTTCGGCCTTGAGCAACTGACGGGCGTGGTCGAAGCTTTCTTCGTCGCTGATCGAGTAAGCGTGGCGCACGCTGGTGAGGTCGGTGATCGACGGAATGAAGTCTTCGCCGATGCCTTCTACCGCCCATGAACCTGGGGTGGGCATCGTGCCGTCGCGGCTGTATTGCGCCATCACCGAACCGACCGGGTCGGCGAGGACCATTTCCAGATCCGGCTGCACACGTTTGAAGAAACGGCTCAGGCCAGTCAGGGTGCCGGCGGAACCGACGCCGACCACGATCGCGTCCAGATCATGCTCGGTCTGCGCCCAGATTTCCGGCGCGGTGCTGCATTCGTGGGCCAGCGGGTTGGCGGGGTTGTTGAACTGGTCGGCGAAAAACGCGCCGGGAATGTCTTTGGCCAGGCGTGCAGCCACGTCCTGGTAATACTCGGGATGGCCCTTGCCGACATCCGAGCGGGTGATGTGCACTTCGGCGCCCATGGCTTTGAGGTGCAGGACTTTCTCGGTGGACATTTTGTCCGGGACGACCAGCACCACGCGGTAGCCTTTGGCCCGGCCGACCAGCGCCAGGCCCAGGCCGGTGTTGCCGGCGGTGGCCTCGACGATGGTGCCATCCGGTTGCAGGCGTCCGTCGCGTTCAGCGGCATCGATCATCGCCAGACCGATGCGGTCCTTGATCGAGCCGCAGGGGTTTTGTGATTCCAGTTTGAGAAACAGTGTGCAGAGGCCGGTATCGAAGCGGGTAACTTGTACCAGCGGCGTATTGCCGATCAGCCCAAGTACGGCAGGGCGTGAATCCTTTGACATTTCTTCACCTCTTGTAGTGGTGTTGATCGCGTTCCATTCGCGGGGAAAAGCTCGCGTGCAACATAGGCTCAGACATGATCTGTCGCAACCTTTAACCGGTCGCGGATACAGCCATTTCGATCTAACCATAGAACAGAATCGAAGCCTGCAACGGCGCGGTTTCAGAGGGTTTACATCAAGGCGCCATCGAGTATTCAAAGGGCGTCGTGACTGTGCTCGATAGCTTGATTCGCGCAGGAATATCCTGCAGGGCCAATCGTGTTTTCTGCGGCATGCCGTTGATAGCTGATCATGAGAGAAACTTGTGATCATCAAGATTAAAATGAGTTTGTCTCACTAGTGCTCGATCTCGACAATGGCGCCATCAACAAGACATTGGAGTTGTTTGTTATGGCACTGGCCCATTCCCTCGGATTTCCGCGCATCGGTCGCGACCGCGAACTGAAGAAAGCGCAAGAGGCGTTCTGGAAAGGAGAACTGAACGAGGCCGGCCTGCGTGAAGTGGGTCGTGAACTGCGCAAGGCCCACTGGGACCTGCAGAAAAACGCCGGCATCGAGCTGCTGCCGGTGGGCGATTTCGCCTGGTACGACCAGGTGCTGACCCACTCGCTGATGTTCGGGGTGATCCCCGAGCGCTTCCGCCCGCATGACGGCAAAGCCACGCTGCAGACCCTTTTCGGCATGGCCCGTGGCGTCAGCGACAGCTGCTGTGGCGGTGCGCACGCTCAGGAAATGACCAAGTGGTTCGACACCAACTACCACTATCTGGTCCCGGAATTCAGCGTCGATCAACAGTTCCAGCTCGGCTGGGAACAGTTGTTCGAAGAAGTCGAAGAGGCCCGTGCGCTGGGACACAACGTCAAACCGGTGATCATCGGCCCACTGACTTATCTATGGCTGGGCAAGACCAAAGGCGCCGAGTTCGACAAGCTGGAATTGCTTGATCGTTTGCTGCCGCTGTACGGGCAGATCTTCGCCCGGCTCGCCGCCCAAGGCGTGGAATGGGTGCAAATCGACGAGCCGATTCTGGTGCTCGACCTGCCACAGGAATGGAAGAACGCTTTTGAGCGCGCCTACAACCAGATCCAGCGTGATCCACTGAAAAAACTGGTCGCTACCTATTTTGGCGGTCTGGAAGAAAACCTCGGGCTGGCTGCCAATCTGCCGGTCGATGGCCTGCACATCGATCTGGTGCGTGCGCCGGACCAATACCCGACCATCCTTGATCGTCTGCCGGCCTACAAAGTGCTGTCGCTGGGTGTGGTGAACGGTCGTAACGTCTGGCGCTGCGATTTGGAAAATGCGCTGGCGACATTGCAGCATGCGCATGAACGTCTGGGTGATCGGCTGTGGGTGGCGCCATCGTGCTCTCTACTGCACAGCCCGGTGGATTTGAACCGCGAAGATCAGCTCGATGCCGAGCTGAGAAGCTGGCTGGCGTTTGCCGTGCAGAAGTGCGAAGAAGTCGCCGTGCTGGCCCAAGCCGTTAATCAGCCCGAGGCGCCGAAAGTGCTGCGCGCCTTGGCCCAAAGTCGCTCGGTACAGACCAGCCGCGCCGCCTCGCCACGCATTCACAAACCGGCGGTGCAGGCCCGTGTGGCGGCCATTACCGCGCAGGAT
>NZ_QAIK01000095.1:28028-45524 GCF_003061005.1 Pseudomonas sp. HMWF021
GTTCACCCGGCGCATTGCCAAGCAGCGCGCTGGCCTCGATCTGCCGCTGTTCCCGACCACCACCATCGGATCGTTTCCGCAGACTGCGTCGATTCGTCTGGCGCGTCAGTCGTTCAAGCAGGGCAAGCTGAGCGCAGCCGAATACACCGAAGCGATGTACAGCGAGATTCGCCACGCCGTGCAAATTCAGGAGCAGTTGGGCCTTGATGTGCTGGTGCACGGAGAAGCCGAGCGCAACGACATGGTCGAGTACTTCGCCGAGCAACTGGACGGTTACGTGTTCACCCGTTTCGGTTGGGTGCAGAGCTACGGTTCGCGCTGCGTGAAACCGGCGGTGATCTTCGGTGACTTGAGCCGCCCGAAAGCCATGACCGTGGACTGGATCCGCTACGCCCAAGGCCTGACCGACAAGGTGATGAAAGGCATGCTGACGGGGCCGGTGACCATGCTGATGTGGTCGTTCCCCCGCGAAGACGTGTCCCGTGAGGTGCAGGCGCGGCAACTGGCGCTGGCGATTCGTGATGAAGTGGTGGACCTGGAAGCTGCCGGAATCAGGATCGTGCAGATCGATGAAGCGGCGTTCCGTGAAGGCTTGCCGCTACGTCGCGCGCAATGGCAGCACTATCTGGACTGGGCGACTGAAGTGTTTCGTCTGTGCGCCTCGGGTGTACGTGACGAAACCCAGATTCACACCCACATGTGCTACAGCGAATTCAACGATGTGATCGAGTCCATCGCGGCGATGGATGCCGACGTGATCACCATCGAAACCTCGCGCTCGGACATGGAACTGCTCGACGCCTTCGAGGCCTTCGCCTACCCGAACGAGATCGGCCCGGGCGTCTACGACATCCACTCGCCACGGGTGCCGGATGCCTCGGAGATGGCTAACTTGCTGCGCAAGGCAGCGCAGCGGATTCCGGCTGAGCGGTTGTGGGTCAACCCTGACTGCGGACTGAAAACCCGAGGCTGGCCGGAGACTGAGGCGGCGCTGGTACACATGGTTGCCGCCGCCCGTCAGTTGCGCAAAGAACTGGCCTGAAGCGCTAACTCCGTCTCTGTGGGAGCGGGCTTGCTCGCGAAAGCGGAGTGTCAGCTAAATGATTTTCGACTGACACTCCGCCTTCGCGAGCAAGCCCGCTCCCACACAGGAGTGTGCTGGGTGTCAGTGCCGGCTCATCAATCCATGCAGCACACCCAGGCGCAGCCCCGGCTCCGACGGTGACATCTGCGAAATGCCGAATACCTTGAACGCCGCCAGCATCAGCACCAGCCCACCCGGCAGGATGCTCTGGCGATGCGGCTGCAAGCCTGCCAGCTTCAACTGCTGAACGTTCTTCACCTTCAGCAGCAACAGCGACAAACGCAACAACCCGCCATAGGTGATGCCATCCTGGCCGAAGTCGTTCAAGCGATTGGCCTTCAGCACTTTCGCCAGCATCCGCGCCGTGCCGGACGAGCCAATCGTCTGCTGCCAGCCCTGCGCACGATAGCGACGGGCGACTTTCTCGAATTGCAGGATCGCCACGCGCTCGGCTTCCTGCAGCGCACCAGGAGCAATGCGTCCGTCGGGGAAATAGCGTGCGCCCAGTGTGCCGCTGCCGATGGCGATGCTTTCGGTGAGCAGCGGTTGTGTACCCTGGCCGAGAATCAGCTCGGTGGAACCGCCACCGATATCGACCACCAACCGCATGTCTTCAGCGCCCGGCAGGGAATGGGCGACGCCGGCATAGACCAGTTGCGCCTCTTCATGGCCGGAAATCACATCGATGCGAAACCCCAGATGACGTTCGGCGCTGTGCAGAAACAACTGCGCATTGTCGGCCTCGCGCACCGCGCTGGTCGCCACAGCCCGCACCTTGCCGGCCTCGAACCCGCGCAGCTTCTTGCCGAACCGCGCCAAGGCCTGCCAGCCCCGATCCAGCGCCATTTCGTCCAGAGCGCCACCGTCAAAACCTTCGGCCAGCCGCACCGGTTCACGCAGGGTTTTGACCTCCTGAATCATCAAGCCTTTTCGACTGCGAACCGACTGGCCGATCATCAGGCGAAACGCATTCGAGCCCAGGTCGATGGCGGCAAACAGCGAGGCGTCTTCTTTCATGGGAATCCCTGCAAAACATCCGTCGAAGGCTCAAGACGGTTTGCGAGGATTCTGCGGTGCGCTTGATGACATCCTGATGACGGGGCAGGGGCGGTTCAGTGAATTGTTGGCTGTCATGACACTGTCATTATCCGGCGTCTATCCTGAGCCCAATACATCGCGTGTTCTTAAAGTTTTTTGCTGCCTCTTTGGGCAGCTTTTTTTTGCCTGAAATTCCACACGTATCCCCCAAAACCAACACAAAACCCCTGTAGGAGCTGCCGAAGGCTGCGATCTTTTGACTTTGTTTTTGAAGAACAAAAGATCGCAGCCTGCGGCAGCTCCTGCACGGCTATGTCAGTGGGTTTGCGGAGTGTATTTGCAATTCGGCGCCAGGCTGGCTAATATACGATCCATATACACTTCGTATCGGATTCGGATATGGGCATCGTAAAGATTTCAGAAGACATGCACGAGAACCTGCGCATCTCCAGTAACGCGCTCAGCCGCTCGATCAACGCGCAGGCCGAGCACTGGATGCGCATCGGCATGCTCGCCGAGCTGCACCCCAACCTCGACCACAGCGCCATTTGCCGCTTGCTGATCCGCGCCGAACAGAACGGCGGGCTGGATCTGCATCAACTGACTCAGGAAGCCGTCAGCGCATGAGAAACCAGATCAAGATCAACACCCCTGCCGAAATCGCCCAGTCACGCGCGGCCGGCAAACTCGCCGCTGAAGTGCTGGCGATGCTGGTGCCCCATGTGAAGGCCGGCGTGACCACCGATGAGCTGGATCGCCTGTGCAACGACTACATCGTCAATGTGCAAAAAGCGATTCCCGCCAACGTCGGTTATCACGGCTTCCCGAAAACCGTCTGCGCTTCGGTCAACGACGTGGTGTGCCATGGCATCCCGTCGGGCACACCGCTGAAGGACGGCGACATCGTCAACCTCGACATCGCCGTGCTCAAGGACGGCTGGTTCGGCGACACCAGTCGTATGTACGTGGTGGGCGAGGCGACGCCTGAAGCGCAGCACCTGATCAAGACCACTTACGACGCGATGTGTGCCGGTATTCGCATGGTGCGCCCCGGCGCCACATTGGGCGACATCGGCCATGCGATCCAGAGCCTGGCGGAGAAGGAAGGTTTCAGCGTGGTGCGCGAGTATTGCGGGCATGGCATCGGCAAGGTCTACCACGATGAACCGCAGATCCTGCATTACGGTTTCCCCAATCAGGGCATGAAGCTCAAGGCGGGGATGATTTTCACCGTCGAGCCGATGCTCAATGCCGGCAAGCGCCATGTGAAGAACATGCCAGATGGCTGGACGGTGCTGACCAAGGACGGCTCGTTGTCGGCGCAGTGGGAGCATATGGTCGCGGTGACGGAGACAGGCTTTGAGATCCTCACCGCCTGGCCGGACGAGATCGAAGGATTTACCCCGATCAACTGAACACCACCAGACCCCCTGTGGGAGCGAGCCTGCTCGCGAAGAGGCCGTGTCAGTCAGCATTAATGTTGAATGACGCACCGTATTCGCGAGCAGGCTCGCTCCCACCGTTGAAATGCAATCTTCTGTAGGAGCTGCCGAAGGCTGCGATCTTTTGATCTTTGAAAAGCAAAATCAAAAGATCGCAGCCTGCGGCAGCTCCTACACGGATTGTCAGTGGGAACTGGCGGCTTTATTGAGGTCGCTCTCAGCCCATTCGGTGTAGACGCAGGCATCCGCCGTGGCCCAGCGCACTCGCACCGGGTCGCCAGCCTTGAGCGGCATGCCCGCCGCCGACAACGCTTTGACCGTCATCGAAGTCCCGCCCGAAGTGACCACGCTGCAAGTCTGGCTTTCGCCAAGGAACAGCACCTCCACCACCTGCGCCGACACCTCATTCCAACCCGCCGCCAACGGCTCGTCACTCGCCTGCTGCACGCTCAGCGCCACAGCCTTTTCCGGGCGTACCATCAGCAGCACATCCTGATCGGTATGCAAGCCGGCGGTCAGGCGAATCGACAACGACTGCCCCTCAAAACTCGCCGCCGCATTGCCTTGGGCCTTGAGCTTGAGGAAGTTCGAGTTGCCAAGGAAAGACGCGACAAACGCATTCGGCGGGTTCTGATACAGGTCATATCCGCTGCCCAACCCGACGATCTTGCCGTGACTGAAAATCGCGATGCGCTGCGACAAACGCATCGCTTCTTCCTGATCGTGGGTCACGTAAACAATGGTGATGCCCAGGCGCCGATGCAGCTGGCGCAGTTCATCCTGCAAGTCTTCACGCAGTTTTTTATCCAGCGCCCCCAGCGGTTCGTCCATCAGCAGAATGCGTGGCTCGTAAACCAGCGCCCGGGCGATGGCGACCCGTTGCTGTTGTCCGCCAGACAACTGCGAAGGGCGGCGATGGGCGAATTGTTCGAGCTGCACCAGTTTCAGCATCGCGTCGACACGCTTGTCACGTTCAGCGGCGGCGAGTTTGCGGATCGCCAGCGGGAAGGCGATGTTGTCGCGCACCGACAGATGCGGGAACAGCGAATAGCGCTGGAACACCATGCCGATGTCGCGCTTGTGCGGCGGCACATTGACCAGCGACTGACCGTTGACCAGGATCTCGCCGCTGCTTGGGGTTTCGAAGCCGGCGAGCATCGACAGCGTGGTGCTTTTGCCCGAGCCGCTGGAGCCGAGGAAGGTCAGGAACTCGCCGTCCTTGATGTCCAGCGAGATGTTGTCGACGGCGGCAAAGTCGCCGTAGTGCTTGTTCAGATTGCGCAGGCTGACCAGGGGTTTGTCGTTCTGCTGGGATGCGTCTTTGATCACGGCACTCATGTCGTACTCCTGGGCGCTCAGGCGCTGATTTCGTTGCGCCGGCGCAGTGCGGCGGCGATCACCATGACCAACACCGACAGGCCGATCAGCAGCGTCGAAGCGACGGCGATCACCGGGGTCAGGTCCTGGCGCAAAGTGGTCCACATTTTCACGGGAAGGGTTTGCAGGGTCGGGCTGGCCATCATCACGCTGAGCACCACTTCGTCCCACGAAACCAGAAAGGCGAAGAGGGCGCCGGCCACCATGCCCGGACGGATCGCCGGGAACGTCACCTTGAACACCGCTTGCAGGCGTGAGGCGCCGCAGATCACCGCTGCGTCTTCAATCGACTGATCGAACAGCTTCAGCGAGTTGATGATCGAGATGATGGTGAATGGCAGCGCGACGATCACATGGCTGACGACAAAGGCGAACATGGTCCCGGTGTAACCGAGCTTGAGAAACAGCGCGTACACCGCCACGGCGATGATCACCAGCGGCACGATCATCGGCAGGGTGAACAGGCCGTAGAGCATTTCCCGGCCGGGAAAACGCCCGCGCACCAAGGCAAATGCCGTCGGCAAACCGAGGGCCACGGCGCAGATCGTGGTCAGCACGGCAACCTTGAGGCTGGCCGCCGCAGCGTTCATCCAGTCGGCGTTGGAGAAGAACTGGCCGTACCATTTCAGCGTCCAGCCTGGCGGCGGGAACACCAGCCACTGCGACGAGCCGAACGACAGCAGGACGATGAACACGATCGGTAGCAGCAGGAACAAACCGATCAACCCGGTGGTTGCATACAGGCCGAAACGCATCCGCCGGCTCATGGCATTGGGAGTCAGGAGCATCTCGGCTTACCTCGCGTTGCTGGCGCCAACCGGGGATTCCGGCTGAAGCTTCAGGTAGAAATAGAACAGCACCAGCGTGATCGCGATCAGCAACGCGGCGCCGGCACTCGCCAGGCCCCAGTTGAGGAACGATTGCACCTGCTGAATGATGAACTCCGGCAGCATCATGTTCTGCGCCCCACCGAGCAGCGCCGGGGTGACGTAGTAACCGAGCGACATCACGAACACCATCAACCCGCCGGACGCCAGACCCGGCCGGCACAGCGGCAGGAACACCCGGAAGAAATTGGTCCAGGGACTGGCGCCGCAGATCGAGCCGGCCTGCAGGATCATCGGGTCGATGGCCTGCATGGTCGCCTGCAACGGCAGGACAATGAACGGGATCATGATGTAGCTCATGCCGATCACCACGCCGGTCAGGTTGTGCACCATTTCCAGCGGCTGATCGATGATGCCCAGCGCCATCAGGGCCTTGTTGATCACCCCCGAGGCTTGCAGCAATACCAGCCACGAATAGGTGCGGGCGAGCAGGCTGGTCCACATCGACAGCAGCACGATGTTGAGGATCCAGCGTCCCCAGCCGCGGGGTACCAGAGTGATCGCCCACGCCAGCGGAAAGCCCAGCAACAGGCTGAAAATCGTCACCAGCCCGGCCACCGAAAAGGTGTTGAGCAGCACCCGTGCGTACGCCGAGTTGGCGAACAGTTGTTCGTAGTTGCCAAGGCCCGGAGTCGGTTCGAGCACGCCGCGCAGCAGCAGGCCAATCAACGGCGCAAGAAAGAACAGGCCGAGGAACAGCAGTGCCGGAGCGAGGTTGCCGGCGCCGCGCCAGCGTTGTCTGAGGGACGGGGCTTGCGCCATTGCACTGGCCTTGCCTGTGGCCGGACCGGCAGCGCTCGTGGCGCTCCCGGTGGCAGTGGAGGGACGGGACGCAGTGGCCGCCATTTTCATTTGACCAGCCATTCGTTCCACCGTGTCGCGATGGCTTGACCGTTCTTGGCCCAGTACGCGAAATCAAGAGTGATCTGATCCTTAGCGTAGGCAGTCGGCAGGTTCGGGGCCAGCACCGAGTCCAGGCGCGCCACGCTGTCGACGTTGACCGGGGCGTAGGCGGTCAGGTTGGAGAAGTCGGCCTGGCCTTTGGCACTGCTGGCGTTGGCCAGAAACTTCATCGCCGCGTCCTTGTTTTTCGAGCCTTTTGGAATCACCAGAATGTCGGCCATGACCAGGTTCTGTTTCCAGCTCACGCCCACCGGCGCGCCGTCTTCCTGCAGGGCGTGAATCCGGCCGTTCCAGAACTGGCCCATGCTTGCTTCACCGGAGGCCAGCAGTTGCTGCGACTGCGCGCCGCCGCCCCACCAGACGATGTCTTTCTTGATGGTGTCGAGTTTCTTGAAGGCGCGATCCAGATCCAGCGGGTAGAGCTTGTCAGCCGGCACGCCGTCGGCCAGCAGCGCCAGTTCGAGCACGCCGGGGCTCGGCCATTTGTACAGAGCGCGTTTGCCGGGGTAGGTCTTGGTGTCGAACAGGGCGGTCCAGTCCTGCGGCTTGGCGGCGCCGAGCTTGCCCTCGTTGTAGCCGAGGACGAAGGAGAAGAAGAACGAGCCGACGCCGTAATCGCTGACGAAACGCGGGTCGATCTTGTCGCGCTGGATCACTTTGAAGTCGAGGGGTTCGAGCAGGCCTTCAGCGGCGGCGCGCAGGGCGAAATCGGCTTCGACGTCGACCACGTCCCACTGCACGTTGCCGCTCTCGACCATGGCTTTGAGTTTGCCGTAGTCGGTGGGGCCGTCCTGGACAACAGTGATGCCGCTGGCCTTGCTGAACGGATCGGCCCAGGCCTGTTTCTGCGCATCCTGGGTGCTACCGCCCCAGCTGACAAAGTTCACACTCTCGGCGGCCATCGCGGCCTGGCCGGTCACGCTCAGCAGTCCCGCAAAAAGGATTGCGGTTGCAGCTTTGTTCAACACCATTTTTACGCCCTCATTGTTGTGTTTTTGAGCGGGCTTGCGTTGTTGCCAGCCTGTCGGGAGCAGTAGCCGGACGGTTTTTCAGGTCGCCCGGTCTATGGAATATCATATTATGGTATTCCAAACTTTGTGCAAGCACTTTGCCTTACCGGTTATCTGGCGAATCTGTTTTTTGTGAGCTCGGCGGAATCCATTTGAAATGCAAAACCCTGTAGGAGTGAGCCTGCTCGCGATAGCGGTGTGGCATTCAGCAATGATGTTGGATGATTCACCGCTATCGCGAGCAGGCTCACTCCTACAGGGGAGTTGTGTTTGGCGTGGGTTATTCGGTGAAGGGAATGCTCTCGACCACTTCCAGGTCGTACCCGGTCAACCCCGCATACTTGAGCGGCGGCCCCAGATGCCGCAGCTTGCCCACCCCCAGGTTCTGCAGAATCTGCGCTCCGGTACCCACCTCCGAATAAATCCGCGATTGCGAGCGGCTGAACTGCCGCGGTGGCTGGGTCAGTTGCGGCACGCGCTCCAGCAGCGCCTGTGATGACTCGTGATTGGCCAGCACCACGACCACACCATGACCTTCAGCCGCAACCCGTTGCAGCGCCGCCCACAGCGTCCAGTTGCTTGGCCCGCTGTACTCGGCGCCGACCAGATCACGCAGCGGATCGATCACATGCACGCGCACCAGTGTCGGTTCCTCGCGACGCAGATCGCCCATGACCATCGCCATGTGCACGCCACCCTCGATGCGGTCTTCGAAAGTGATCAAGCGAAAAGTGCCATGCACCGTGGGCAACTCACGCTCGCCAATGCGTTCGATGGTGTGCTCGGTGCTCAGGCGATAGTGGATCAGGTCGGCGATGGTGCCGATCCTGATCCCGTGCTTGCGCGCGAACACTTCCAGGTCCGGACGGCGGGCCATGGTGCCGTCGTCGTTCATCACCTCGACGATCACAGAGGCCGGGGTGAAACCGGCGAGGCGCGCGAGGTCGCAACCGGCCTCGGTGTGGCCGGCGCGGGTCAGCACGCCACCTTCCTTGGCGCGCAGCGGGAAGATGTGCCCGGGTTGCACCAGGTCTTCGGCGCGTGCGTCCTTGGCGACGGCGGCTGCGACCGTACGCGCACGGTCAGCCGCAGAAATGCCGGTGGTGACGCCAACCGCCGCTTCAATCGATACGGTAAATGCGGTGCTGAACACACTGCCGTTGCTCGGCACCATTTGCTCCAGGCCCAGACGCTGGCAGTGCTCGTCGGTCAGCGTCAGGCAGATCAACCCGCGCGCTTCACGGGCCATGAAGCTGATGGCCTCGGGTGTGCAGCAGTCGGCGGCCAGAAGCAGGTCGCCTTCGTTTTCCCGATCTTCGTCATCGACCAGCAGGACCATTTTGCCGAGGCGATAATCTTCGAGGATTTCTTCGATGCTGTTGAAGGCCATGCTGGACTCTCAGGGTTTGTTGGAAATAATATTGGTATACCATAATACAAAACCAACAAAGAGGTCACTATGAAGGCGTACTGGATTGCCCACGTGGATGTCGACGATGCCGAGCACTACAGCCAATACACCCAGCGCGCACCGGCCGCGTTCGCCGCTTTCGGCGCGAAATTTTTAGCGCGTGGTGGGCGCAGTGAAGCGCTGGAGGGCAGAACTACTCCTCAGCGTAGCGTGGTGATCGAATTCGAGAGCTACGAGCAGGCGCTGGCGTGTTACCACTCGGCGGCGTATCAGGAGGCGAAAAGCTATCGCGAGGAATGGGCGCGGGCGGAGATCGTCATCGTCGAAGGCCTGGCGCCGTAACCCCTGTAGGAGCTGCCGCAGGCTGCGATCTTTTGATCTTGTTTTTAGAATCAAAATCAAAAGATCGCAGCCTGCGGCAGCTCCTACAGGGATCGAGTAGAGATCGGGTATCAGCGGATAAAGTGGATCTTCCCGCTGTCATCATTGCCCATGTAGATCCCGTACACCCCGGCCTGACGCTCCTCGATGTAGCGCTCGAGAATCTGCCGGATCGCCGGGTAATAGATCTGCTCCCACGGAATGTCTTCGGGGGCGAAGAACTTGTAATCCAGGGTCTCGGGGCCGAACTGGCCGGTGATCTCCAGCGCGATGGCGCGGAAGATGATGTACACCTCGCTGATCTTCGGCACGCTGAAGATCGAATACGGCGAGACAATTTCCGCACGCACGCCGCTTTCTTCCCAGACTTCACGCAGCGCCGCCTGCTCGGTGGTTTCACCGCTTTCCATGAAGCCGGCCGGCAGCGTCCAGGTGCCCGGGCGCGGGGGGATCGCCCGTTGGCACAAAAGGTATTTGCCGTCCTGCTCGATGATGCAGCCGGCGATGATCTTCGGGTTGACGTAATGGATGTAGCCGCAGCCGCGGCACATCAGGCGCTCGTGCGTATCGCCCGGCGGTACCTGCTGACCGAGGTCAGAGCCACCGCATTTCGGGCAAAAGCTCGGGCTGAACATGTCAGTGACCTATGCGTGGTTCTTTCAGCGCGATGGGCAGGGTGATGTTCGGCGTGGCGCCGGTCTCTTCCTGTTTGCGCTTGAGGTAGTCGAGGGCCACGGCGGCCGCAGCGCGTACGTGATCGACGCAGGCCTGATGCGCCGCCAGCGGATCACCGCTCTTGATCGCCTCGACCATTTTTTCCATCTCGTGGTTACTCGCGCCGCGACGGTTTTCCTGGGACACCGAGGTCGCCCGCAGGTAGCTGATGCGCGCCTGCAACTGGCGCAATTGAGTGGCCGCAACGTGGTTGCCCGAGCCTTCGAGCAGCACGTCGTAAAAGCCCTGCACCGAGTCGATCACCTGTTGCAGTTCGCCGTCCTTGAGCGCCTTGCGGTTCTCGTCGAGGGCTTTTTCCAGGGCCTTGATGTCCTTGGCCTTGGCGCGCAGGGTGAACAGCTGGACGATCAGGCCTTCGAGCACACAGCGCAGCTCATAGATGTCGACCGCATCGGCGAGAGTAATGATCGCCACCCGTGGGCCTTTGGCATCGGCAAACTCGACCAGGCCTTCGGACTCCAGGTGACGCAAGGCTTCGCGCACCGACGTGCGGCTGACACCGAGGCGATCGCACAGATCGCGCTCGACCAGACGATCACCGGGCATGAGCTGAAAATTCATGATCGCGCTACGCAGTTTGTCCAGCACGATTTCGCGCAGGGTAACGGGGTTGCGATTGACCTTGAAGCTGTCGTCGAGTGGCTGGCGTTTCATGGGGTCCGCTCTTTAAGTTGGCTGTCCATGCCAGACGGGCATCTAAACAGCCGAGGGGTTAACTGGAGGCCTCGGCGTCGGCTTCGGCGAAGGCTTCACGGGCGAGCCGGAAACTGTCCACGGCTGCCGGGACGCCGCAATAAATACCGACCTGAAGCAGAATTTCGCGTATTTGCTCACGACTCAGGCCGTTACGCAAGGCGCCGCGCACATGCAGCTTGAGTTCATGCGGGCGGTTGAGCGCCGAGATCATCGCCAGGTTGATCATGCTGCGCTCCTTGAGCGACAAACCCTCGCGCCCCCAGACATGGCCCCAGCAATATTCGGTGACCATTTCTTGCAGCGGACGGGTGAAGTCGTCCGCGTTGTCGATGGAGCGCTGCACGTAGGCTTCGCCCAGCACCTGGGTGCGGATCTTCAGGCCTTTTTCGTACTTTTCGTTATTCATCATGCCTCCAGTTCCCCCACCTGTAGGAGCTGCCGAAGGCTGCGATCTTTTGATCTTGCTTGTAAAAATCAAAGTCAAAAGATCGCAGCCTGCGGCAGCTCCTACAGGGGATCTATGTATTCATCAGGCCAGGGTCGGCAACGGCCCGAGCTTGCCCTTGTGATAAATCATTGGCGTCACCGGTTGCTCGGGCAGGATCAGGTTCTTCACTGCGCCGACAATGATCGCGTGATCACCACCGTCGTATTCACGCCACAACTCGCACTCGATGATCGCCGTGGCCTTGGCGAGGATCGGGTTACCCAGTTCGCTCAAATGCCACTCGATGCCGTTGGCCTTGTCCTTGCCTTTACCGGCGAAGGCGTAGGCCTCGGCGGTCTGGTCGGCGGACAGCAAATGGATCGCGAACTTCTTGCTGTCGCGCAGCACCGGGTAGGTGTCGGAAGCATAGTTGGGGCAGAACAGCACCAGCGCCGGATCAATCGACAGCGCACTGAAGGCGCTAGCGGTGATGCCGACGATGGCGCCATCCGGGTCGAGGGTGGTGACCACCGTGACCCCGGACGGAAACGAGCTCATGACGTCTTTGTAAATGCCGGGTTCGATCATGTCGCAGGACTCCTAGCGCATCACAAACGGATCAGGCATCGGTGCCTGAGAGAGGTTGATCCACACCGTTTTCAGTTCGGTGTAGGCCAGCACCGAATCGATGCCGCTTTCGCGTCCATAGCCACTGTTCTTGAAGCCGCCGATCGGCGCCATCGCCGACACCGCGCGGTAAGTGTTGACCCAGATGATCCCCGAGCGCACATCCCGCGCCAGACGATGAGCGCGGCCCAGATCGCGAGTCCAGATGCCGGCGGCGAGGCCGAACTGCGAGTCGTTGGCGATCGCCAGCGCTTCGGCTTCATCCTTGAAACGGATGACCGAAGCCACCGGGCCGAAGACTTCTTCCTGCATGATCTTCATCGAGTTGCGGTCGCACTCGAACAGCGTCGGCTCGTAGAACCAGCCGTCACCGAGATCAGCCGGACGCTTGCCGCCGGTGCGCAACCGCGCGCCTTCAGCGATGGCATCGGCGACCAGGCCTTCGACCACCGCCAATTGCTGCGCGGTGGCCATCGGGCCCATCTCGCTGTGGTCTTCCTGCGGGTTGCCGATGCGGATGCGCTGGGCGCGTTCGACCAGACGGTTGACGAACTCGTCGTAGATTTCGTCCTGCACCAGCAGGCGTGAACCGGACACGCAGCTCTGACCCGAGGCGGCGTAGATCCCGGCGATGGCGCCGTTGATCGCGCTGTCCAGATCGGCGTCGGCGAAGATGATGTTCGGCGACTTGCCGCCCAGTTCCAGCGACAGTTTGGCGAAGTTTTCGGCGCTGCTGCGCACCACGTGCCGGGCCGTGGCCGCGCCGCCGGTGAAGGCGATCTTGCGGATCAGCGGATGGCGGGTGAGGGCGGCGCCGGTGCTCGGGCCATAACCGGTGACAACGTTGACCACACCCGGCGGAATCCCGGCTTCCAGGGCCAGGCGTGCCAGCTCAAGGATGGTTGCCGAAGCGTGTTCCGACGGTTTGATCACAATCGTGTTGCCGGCGGCGAGGGCCGGCGCCAGTTTGATCGCGGTCAGGTACAGCGGGCTGTTCCACGGAATGATCGCGGCGACCACACCCATCGCTTCGTGCACGGTGTAGGCAAACAGGTCGGGCTTGTCCAGCGGCAGGGTGCCGCCTTCGAGCTTGTCGGCCAGGCCTGCGGTGTAATGGAAAAACTCCGGCAGGTAACCGACCTGGCCACGGGTTTCGCGGATCAGCTTGCCGTTGTCGCGGCTTTCCAGCTGCGCCAGTTGTTCCTTGTTTTCCGCGATCAGGTCACCGAGACGCCGCAGCAGTTTGCCGCGTGCGGTGGCGGTGAGGCCGCGCCAGGCCGGGCTATCGAATGCGCTTTGTGCCGCTTGCACGGCGCGTTCGACATCGGCTTCATCGGCGTCAGGCAGCTCGGCCCAGGCCTGAGCGCTGGCCGGGTTGAGGCTTTCGAAAGTCTTGCCGGAGAGGGCGTCGACCCATTCTCCGCCGATGCACATCTGGAAGCGTGCGAGTGTCATGCAACGATCCCCTTTATATGGTTTTGTCGGGAGTGTGCGTATTCGAGAAATTCCAGCAGCGTCTGGTTGACCAGACGCGGCGACTCTACCGGCATCATATGCCGTTGCTCGGGCAGCACCGCAACCTTCGCACCGGGGATGCGTCGGGCCAGTTGCTCGGCCATTTCCGGGGTGGAGCCGGGGTCGAGTTCGCCGGTGGCGATCAGCGTCGGTGCCTGGATGCTGCCCAGGTCGTCGGCGCGGTACATGTCCTGGGTGGCGAACAGTTCGTAAGTGGTCAGGTAACCCTGCGGGTCGTTGCCAGCCAAGGTCTGACGAATGGCCGCGATCTGCGCCGGGTTGGCCGCCTGATATTCGCGGCTGAACCAGCGCGACAGCGCCGCTTCGGCATTGGCATCCGGCCCGTGTTCCGCAGCTTGTGCAGTGCGGGCGATGACCCCGGCGCGCTGTTCTTCGCTGCGGTTGAACACGCTGTTCAGTACCACCAGGCTTTGCAGACGCTCCGGGTAATGCAGGGCAAACGCCCGCGCCACCAGGCCGCCCATGGAGAAACCGATCACCGCTGCCTGGGGCAGATTCAAGTGATCGAGCAGCTCCAGCAACTGATCGGCATAACCGAGCAGGCCGGTGCCGCTGGCCGGGCGCGGGCTGGCGCCGTGGCCGAGCATGTCGTAGGCGATCACCCGGTATTGGGCAGACAGGCCAACGATCTGGCCGCCCCACATTTCTTTGTTCAGGCCCACGCCGTGGATCAAGACCACGGGCTGGCCTTGGCCGGTCGCCAGGTAACTGGTGCCAGCCGGGGTGAGTTCAGCGGTGAGCCGAATCATGGAGCGCTCCTGCAATGCCTTTTTATTGTGATTACTGGGCTTTTTCGGCGGCCAGTTCTTCCAGATCGATGTAGCGGTTGCCGATGCGCGGGTGCAGGCGGCCACCGTCGGCGCACCCGAGCACCACGACGATTTCGTCGGCACGCGGCGCGTCTTCGATCTGCATTTCCAGAGTGATGTAGTGCGAACGCTGGCCTTCGTCGTCCTTGTGCATCATTGGGATCTGGATCGACGTGCCCGGGCCGCCACGCTTGTTGGTGAAGCTCAGGTAGCTCTTGGCCTTGACCGCTTCGCGGTAGTGGTTGCCGAAACGCAGGGTGTGGATCACGGCCGAGGCGTGTTCGATTTCGCCGTCGGCGCCGACCACTGCCGCTTTGCCGTAAGCCTCGATCTTCTCGGCGCCGCCGATGATGCCCACCAGACGCTCGACCATCATGGCGCCGAGGTCGGAGCAGTTGGCGCGGATCTGCGGTTTCAAATCCTCGACGAAGCCGTTGCCGACCCACGGGTTCTTCATCACCACGGCCAGACCGACCATGGTCACTGGCTTGTCCGTGGCCTTGCCGCCTTCGATGAAGGTTTCTTCGACATAGCTGACGATCTTGCGAATTTCGAAACTCATGAGCTGCTCCGTAGGGGGATTGAGAGTGTCTGTGCGTCTGATGGTATACCATAATACCGATCGTGCAAGTCCCCCACGCAAGATTTGCCGCATCCATCCGGCGAATGGCAGCGCATTCATCCGCCACCACAATTCCCCTAAGCACCATTAATCCCTGTGGGAGCGAGCCTGCTCGCGAAAGCGTTGGGTCAGCCAATAAACAGGGTGACTGGTACACCGCCTTCGCGAGCAGGCTCGCTCCCACAATGGAAATCAGCGTTGGTAGAGGGCCGCTTTTGGTTAACAAAAGATAACGTGGCGCCGATTGTCAGACGTTTCCAAAGCCCGATAGGATGAGCCAGCTTCCCAAGGCGCTCTGGACTGCGGGTTTCACGGCTATGCTTGTGACCCATCAGTCACCACGAGCACCCTTGCGGCGCCCTAAGGCCGAACGGCCTAACAATAATAAATAGGGGAAGGTCTATGAGTCGTTGCCGCCCGCCGGCGTTACGCAACACCGCGTTGCTGGCCACAGCACTCACTCTGCTGGGCTGTGCTGCCTTGTCGGCACCCGCGCTGGCCGCCGAAGCGCCGGCCGACGGGGTGTATTCCACCGAATCGGCCAAAGCCGCAAAAAGCCTGATGCTCGATGTCGTCCACGCCGGCACCCGCCTGGTGGCGGTCGGTGATCGTGGGCACATTCTCTATTCCGATGACCAGGGCAAGACCTGGACTCAAGCCAAAGTGCCGACCCGGCAACTGCTGACGGCGGTGTACTTCGTCGATGACAAGCACGGCTGGGCGGTGGGCCACGACGCGCAGATCCTCGCCAGCGAAGACGGCGGCCTGACCTGGAGCAAACAGTTCGAAGACCTCAAGCGCGAAGCACCGCTGCTCGACGTCTGGTTCCAGGACGTCGACCACGGCGTCGCCGTAGGCGCCTACGGGGCCTTGCTGGAAACCACCGATGGCGGCAAGAACTGGCAGGACGTCAGCGACCGCCTCGACAACCAGGACCAGTTCCACCTCAACGCCATCGCCGCCGTCAAGGACGCTGGTCTGTTCATCGTCGGCGAGCAGGGCAGCATGTTCCGCTCCCCGGACTGGGGCCAGACCTGGGAAAAACTCCAGGGTCCGTACCAAGGCTCGCTGTTCGGCGTGATCGGCACCGCGCAAGCGCAAACCCTGTTGGCCTACGGCCTGCGCGGCAACCTCTATCGCTCCACCGATTTCGGCAGCACCTGGCAACAGGTCGAACTCAAGGCCGCGCGCGGTGCGCTGGAGTTCGGTCTGTCCGGCGCCACGCTGCTTGCCGACGGTTCGATCGTGATCGTCGGCAACGGCGGCTCGGTGATCAGCAGCAGCGACAACGGCGAAACCTTCAGCGTGTTCAACCGCCCGGACCGCATCTCGCTGTCCTCGGTAACGGCAGCCGGCGACGGCAATCTGATTCTGACCGGGCAGGGCGGCGTGCACACCACGCAGCTAAACGGCGCCGAAATCAATAATAAGAAGGCGGGGCTATGACTTCCTTGATCACTCCTCAGCAGGACAAAGCGACGCTCCTCGAACGTCTGATTTTCAACAACCGCCCGGCCGTGATCCTGATCTGCCTGGTGGTCAGCATTTTCCTGTTCTGGCAAGCCACGCTGATTCGCCCGTCCACCAGTTTCGAAAAAATGATCCCGCTCAAGCATCCGTTCATCGAGAAGATGATGGAGCACCGCAACGATCTGGCGAACCTGGGCAACACCGTGCGCATTTCGGTGGAAGCCAAGGACGGCGACATCTTCTCCAAGGAGTACATGGAGACGCTGCGCCAGATCAACGACGAGGTGTTCTACATCTCCGGTGTCGACCGCTCCGGCCTCAAGTCGCTGTGGAGTCCGAGCGTACGCTGGACCGAAGTCACCGAAGAAGGTTTTGCCGGCGGCGAAGTGATCCCGCAGAGCTACGACGGCTCGCCGGACAGCCTCGACATGCTGCGCAACAACGTCCTCAAATCCGGGCAGGTCGGGCGACTGGTGTCCAACGACTTCAAGTCGAGCATCGTCGACATCCCGCTGCTGGAGTCTTACCCGGACCCGCAGGATCAGGGCAAGCTGCTGGCGCTGGACTACCGCCAGTTCTCCCATGAACTGGAAGACAAGATCCGCAACAAGTTCGAAGCGCAGAACCCCAACGTCAAGATCCACATCGTCGGTTTCGCCAAGAAGGTCGGAGACCTGATCGACGGCCTGGTGATGGTGGTGATGTTCTTCGGCATCGCTTTCGTCATCACCCTGATCCTGCTGCTGTGGTTCACCAATTGCCTGCGCAGCACCGTCGCGGTGTTGAGCACCACACTGGTGGCGGTGGTCTGGCAGCTCGGGCTGATGCACTTCTTCGGGTTCGGGCTGGATCCGTATTCGATGCTGGTGCCGTTCCTGATCTTCGCCATCGGCATTTCCCACGGCGTGCAGAAGATCAACGGGATCGCCCTGCAATCGAGTGAAGCGGACAACGCCCTGACGGCGGCGCGGCGCACTTTCCGGCAGCTATTCCTGCCGGGGATGATCGCGATTCTCGCCGACGCCGTGGGCTTCATCACCC
>NZ_QAIK01000095.1:45534-52177 GCF_003061005.1 Pseudomonas sp. HMWF021
TCGAACTTCGCCAGCCCGAAAGTCGCACCGGTTTCCATCGCCCTGGCGCTGATCGCCTTCGGCGGCGGCCTCTGGTACAGCCAGAACCTGAAAATCGGCGACCTCGACCAGGGCGCGCCGGAACTGCGTCCGGACTCGCGCTACAACAAGGACAACAACTTCATCATCAACAACTATTCCACCAGCTCCGACGTGCTGGTGGTTATGGTCAAGACCGCCACCGAAGGCTGCTCGCGCTACGAAGCGATGGCGCCGATCGACGAGCTGATGTGGAAGATGCAGAACACCGAGGGCGTGCAGTCGGCGATCTCGCTGGTGACCGTGTCCAAGCAGATGATCAAGGGCATGAACGAGGGCAACCTGAAATGGGAAACCCTGTCGCGCAACCCGGACGTGCTGAACAACTCGATCGCCCGCGCCGACGGCCTGTACAACAACAGCTGTTCGCTGGCGCCGGTGCTGATCTTCCTCAATGACCACAAGGCCGAAACCCTCGACCGTGCGGTGCATGCGGTGCAGGAATTCGCCAAGGCCAACAACAAGGACGGCCTGGAATTCATCCTCGCCGCCGGTAACGCCGGGATCGAGGCGGCCACCAACGAAGTGATCAAACAGGCCGAGCTGACCATCCTGATCCTCGTGTACATCTGCGTCGCGGTGATGTGCATGATCACCTTCCGCTCATGGGCGGCAACCCTGTGCATCGTCCTGCCGCTGGTGCTGACCTCGGTGCTCGGCAACGCACTGATGGCGTTCATGGGCATCGGCGTCAAGGTCGCGACCCTGCCGGTGGTGGCGCTGGGCGTGGGGATTGGCGTGGACTACGGCATCTACATCTACAGCCGACTGGAAAGTTTCCTGCGCGCGGGTCTGCCGTTGCAGGAAGCCTATTACCAGACCCTGAAATCCACCGGTAAAGCGGTGCTGTTCACCGGTCTGTGCCTGGCCATCGGCGTGTGCACCTGGATCTTCTCGGCGATCAAGTTCCAGGCCGACATGGGCCTGATGCTGACCTTCATGTTGCTGTGGAACATGTTCGGTGCGCTGTGGCTGCTGCCGGCGCTGGCGAAGTTCCTGATCAAACCGGAGAAGCTGGCGGGGCAGAAGGGTAATTCGCTGTTTGCTCACTGATCCGTCTGTCTGAAACGACAAAGCCGCAACTCGAGAGTTGCGGCTTTTTTTATCCAGTGAACATCACACCATTCAAAATGTGGGAGCGGGCTTGCTCGCGAAAGCGGTGTGCCAGTCATAACATGCTTTGCTGACACTCCGCATTCGCGAGCAAGCCCGCTCCCACAGGGGATTTTGGGTGTGTCAGGTGAGTTCTGTGCCAAGCACGACACTGAGAGCACTGCGCGCATCATCCAGCTGCACCAGCGTCGCGTGGCGGGCACCCAGCGCATCACGGTTTTCGATTGCCGTGAGAATCGCCTTGTGCCTCGGCAACGCCAGTTCATGCAGGTTCGGCCGCTGGTTGGAATGCTTCAACGCCTCGGCAATCGCCACCGAGAGCATGTTGCACAGGTTCGCCAGCAGATCGTTGTGGGTCGCGTCAGCGATGCGGCTGTGGAAGTCCAGATCCGGTTGCAGCAAGGCCTCCGGCGTCGGTGCCGCTTCCATGCGCTGGTAGGCCTCGCCGATGGCGGCGATGTCGGCCTCGGTCGCGTGCTGGGCGGCGAGGGCGGCAGCGGCCGGTTCGATGATGCTGCGCACGCTGGTCAGCACATTGAAGAATTCATTCTGCGGGCTGCTTTGCATCAGCCAGTGCAGCACGTCAGGGTCGAGCATGTGCCACTCGCGGCGCGCCTTGACCACCGTGCCAACGCGCGGTTTGGAATACACCAGCCCCTTGGCCACCAGCACCCGCGTGGCCTCGCGCAACACCGGCCGGCTCACCGCGTACTCCTCGCACAACAGCGCTTCGGCGGGCAGTTTGTCATCGGGCAAAAAGCGTCCGGAGACGATCTGCATGCCCAGTTCCTGGACAATGCGCGAGTGCATGCTTTTGCGGTCGGAAGGTTTGCGGTAATCCATGGGGAACGGCGCGATCCTGAGCGATGGAGATGCCGCGCATCATAGCAGGCACGGACGATGGGCGATCCAGCCCTTGAAAAGATCGCAGCCTGCGGCAGCTCCTACAGGGAAATGCATTCCAAGGTAGGAGCTGCCGCAGGCTGCGATCTTTTGATCTTAGTGAGAATGACGCGGCACTTCGGCCCCTCGGCAACCGACGAGGAAGTCAAAGTCACACCCCTGATCTGCCTGCAGCACATGGTCGATGTACAACTGACGATAACCACCCACCAACAATTGCTGCGGTGGCTGCAGATCGGCCATGCGCGCCGCCAGTTCGGTATCCGGAATATCCAGATGCAAACGCCCGCTGGCGCAATCGAGTTCGATCCAGTCGCCTTCCTGCACCGCCGCCAAAGGCCCGCCGGCCGCCGCTTCCGGGGCAACGTGTAAAACCACCGTGCCGTACGCGGTGCCGCTCATGCGCGCATCGGAAATGCGCACCATGTCGGTCACGCCCTGGGCCAGCAGCTTGGCCGGCAAACCCATGTTGCCGACCTCAGCCATGCCCGGGTAACCCTTTGGCCCGCAGTTCTTCATCACCAGAATCGAGTCTTTATCGACATCCAGTTCCGGATCATTGATTCGCGCCTTGTACATGTCGAAGTTCTCGAACACCACCGCGCGACCGCGATGCTGCATCAGCTCCGGCGTGGCGGCTGACGGCTTGAGCACCGCACCGAGCGGCGCCAGGTTGCCGCGCAGCACGCAGATACCGCCGTCAGCGCGGATCGGATTGTCGAGGGTGCGGATCACTTCGTCCTCGCCATAGATCGGCGCATCCTTGGTGTTCTCGCCCAGCGATTTACCGTTGACGGTCAGGGCATTCGGATTGGGGATCAGATTGGCCTCACCGAGACGCCGCAGTACTGCCGGCAAGCCACCGGCGTAGTAAAACTCTTCCATCAGAAAACGCCCGGACGGTTGCAGGTCGACGATGGTCGGCATGCCACGCCCGATGCGGGTCCAGTCGTCCAGATCCAGCTCGACGCCGATGCGCCCGGCGATGGCTTTCAGGTGAATCACCGCGTTGGTCGAACCGCCGATGGCGGCGTTTACACGGATAGCGTTTTCAAACGCTTCCTTGGTCAGAATCTTCGACAGGCGCAAGTCTTCGCGCACCATCTCCACCGCGCGCATGCCGGACATGTGCGCCAACACATAACGCCGTGCATCCACCGCCGGAATCGCCGCGTTGTGCGGCAGGGACGTGCCGAGCGCTTCGGCCATGCAGGCCATGGTCGACGCGGTGCCCATGGTGTTGCAGGTGCCCGCCGAGCGCGACATGCCGCCCTCGGCTGCAAGGAAATCGTCGATGGTGATGGTGCCGGCCTTGACCTGCTCGCTGAGCTGCCAGACCACGGTGCCGGAACCGATGTCCTTGCCCTTGTGCTTGCCGTTGAGCATCGGCCCGCCGGTGACGACGATCGCCGGCACATCGCAACTGGCCGCGCCCATCAGCAGCGCCGGGGTGGTTTTGTCGCAGCCGGTCAGCAGCACCACGCCGTCAATCGGGTTGCCGCGAATCGCTTCCTCGACGTCCATGCTTGCCAGGTTGCGGGTGAGCATGGCGGTGGGGCGCAAGTTTGACTCGCCATTGGAGAACACCGGGAATTCCACCGGAAAGCCACCGGCCTCGATCACCCCGCGTTTGACGTGCTCCGCGATCTGGCGGAAATGCGCGTTGCACGGGGTCAGTTCCGACCAGGTGTTGCAGATGCCGATGATCGGCTTGCCATGAAACTGGTGGTCGGCGATGCCCTGATTCTTCATCCAGCTGCGGTACATGAAGCCGTTCTTGTCGGCGGTGCCAAACCATTGGGCCGAGCGCAGGGTGGGTTTCTTCTCAGACATGATCGATTCTCTTATTGTAAGACTATTGTTTGCGAGTCACGGCTAAACATAAGCGCAAAATCGTCGCTTTGGAAGTGTTGTTGGGTAATTAGTATTACTATATAGTCGTTTTCGACGGAGGGATTGGCCCTGGCGGTTTTCCGCGAGAGGCGTCCCCCGAGGTTCTATAAAAACAACAATCGGAGACCGATCCCATGAGCCAGGAACTGCGGCTTGTTCGCCGCATCACGCTGAAACTGATCCCCTTCCTGATCCTGCTGTACCTGATCGCCTATGTGGATCGCTCCGCCGTCGGCTTCGCCAAGCTGCACATGGGCGCCGACATCGGTATCGGTGACGCGGCCTACGGTCTCGGTGCCGGGCTGTTTTTCATCGGCTACTTTCTTCTCGAAATCCCCAGCAACCTGATGCTCGAGCGCTTCGGTGCGCGGCGCTGGTTCGCGCGGATCATGATCACCTGGGGCGCAATCACCATCGGCATGGCGTTCGTCCAGGGCCCGCACAGTTTCTACGTGATGCGCTTTCTGCTCGGCGCGGCGGAGGCGGGGTTCTTCCCCGGCGTTCTGTACTACATCACCCAATGGTTCCCGGTGCGCCATCGCGGCAAGATCCTCGGCCTGTTCATCCTCTCCCAACCGATCGCGATGATGATCACCGGCCCGGTGTCCGGCGGCTTGCTGGGCATGGACGGCATCCTCGGTCTGCACGGCTGGCAGTGGCTGTTCATCGTCATCGGGACCCCGGCGATCCTGCTGACCTGGCCGGTCCTGCGCTGGCTGCCCGATGGCCCGCAAAACGTGAAGTGGATGGATCAGGCCGAGAAAGACTGGCTGACCGGCGAACTGAAAAAGGATCTTCAGGAATACGGCCAGACCCGTCACGGCAACCCGCTGCATGCACTCAGGGACAAACGCGTGTTGCTGCTGGCGCTGTTCTACCTGCCGGTGACCCTGAGCATTTATGGCCTCGGCCTGTGGCTGCCGACGCTGATCAAACAGTTCGGCGGCAGCGATCTGGTGACCGGTTTCGTCTCGGCGGTGCCGTACATCTTTGGCATCGTCGGCCTGCTGATCGTGCCGCGCAGTTCCGACCGCATGAATGACCGCTACGGCCACCTGGCGGTGCTCTATGTATTGGGCGCGCTGGGCCTGTTCTTCAGCGCGTGGCTGACCCTGCCGGTGGCGCAACTGGCGGCGCTGTGCCTGGTGGCGTTCGCGCTGTTTTCCTGCACCGCGGTGTTCTGGACCTTGCCGGGGCGGTTCTTCGCTGGGGCGAGTGCGGCGGCTGGGATTGCGCTGATCAACTCGGTGGGCAACCTCGGCGGGTATATCGGGCCGTTCGTGATTGGTGCGTTGAAGGAATACACCGGGAATCTTGGCTCCGGCCTGTACTTCCTCTCGGGGGTGATGGTGTTCGGTTTGATCCTGACGGGCATCGTCTACCGCGTGCTGGAACGCAAGCACGTGCTGCCGGTCGAGCAGTTTGCCGCCAGTGCACGGGGCGCCACCCGTACCTGATATCAACCGAACCATCACCGCAAACCCTGTGGGAGCTGGCTTGCCAGCGATGACGGCGGTACATCCAACATAGCGGTATCAGACAGATTGCCATCGCTGGCAAGCCAGCTCCCACAGGGTTTTGCAGTTCGAAGTTTTGTTTACAGGAGAAATTTATGCATCTGGTTCAATTCGAATTGATCAACGGCGAGCGCCGCGTCGGCGTGGTCGACAACGGCCTGATCCGCGAAGTGCAGGACGCCCGCAGCGTACGCGATCTCGCGCTGGCCGCCATCGAAGCCCGCAGCACTCTGGAGCAGCAAGTACAAACCCACGGCCTCGGCATCAGTCATGACTATGCGCAGTTGCTCAAAGACCGGCGCATCCTGCCGCCGCTCGATCACCCGGACCCGGCGCACCTGCTGGTCAGCGGTACCGGCCTGACGCACCTGGGCAGCGCCTCGGCGCGGGACAAGATGCACCAGCAGGCCGGCGACGAAGCGCAAATGACCGACACCATGCGCATCTTCAAATGGGGCGTCGAGGGCGGCAAACCGGCGGCAGGGCAGGCGGGTGTGCAGCCGGAATGGTTCTACAAGGGCGACGGCAGCATCGTCGTGCGTCCGGGCGAGGCCTTTCCGCTGCCGCCGTTCGCCGAGGATGCCGGCGAGGAACCGGAGATGGCCGGGCTCTACGTCATCGGCCACGCCGGCAAACCGTATCGCCTCGGTTTCGCGGTGGGCAACGAGTTCTCCGACCACGTCATGGAACGCAAGAACTACCTGTACCTGGCCCACTCGAAACTGCGCAGTTGCAGTTACGGCCCGGAACTGCGCACCGGCGAATTACCGCAGCATCTGGCTGGCACCAGCCGCATCCTGCGTGACGGCGAAGTGCTGTGGCAGAACGAATTCCTCAGCGGCGAAGCCAACATGTGCCACAGCCTCGCCAACCTTGAATACCACCATTTCAAATACCGCCAGTTCCTGCGTCCCGGCGACGTGCACATCCACTTTTTCGGCACCGCGACCCTGTCGTTCGCCGATGGCATCCGCACCCAACCGGGTGACCGGTTTGAAATCAGCCAGGCCGAATTCGGCGCCCCGCTGGTCAACGGCATCGCCCCGGCAGCAGCGGCTTTTCAACCGGACAGCATCGGCACCCTTTAAGGAGCTCCCATGACTCAGATTCTCGGCCACAACTACGTCGGCGGACAGCGC
>NZ_QAIK01000095.1:52187-75487 GCF_003061005.1 Pseudomonas sp. HMWF021
ACTACTGGCGAACAGCTGCCGTACGATTTCATTCAAGCGACTGAAGCCGAAGTCGATGCCGCCGCCAAAGCCGCCGCCGCCGCGTATCCCGCTTACCGCAGCCTCAGCGCCGAACGCCGTGCACAGTTTCTCGAGGCGATTGCCGATGAACTGGATGCCTTGGGTGATGAGTTCGTTGCGCTGGTCTGCCGCGAAACCGCGCTGCCGGCAGGGCGAATTCAGGGTGAGCGCGGGCGCACCAGCGGGCAGATGCGCCTGTTCGCCAAAGTTCTGCGGCGCGGTGATTTCTACGGCGCGCGAATCGATTTGCCGTTACCGGATCGCCAGCCGTTGCCGCGTCCGGATCTGCGCCAATACCGCATCGGCCTCGGCCCGGTGGCGGTGTTCGGTGCGAGCAACTTCCCTCTGGCGTTCTCCACCGCCGGCGGCGATACCGCTGCGGCGCTGGCCGCCGGTTGCCCGGTGGTGTTCAAGGCGCACTCGGGTCATATGGCAACCGCTGAACGGGTCGCCGATGCACTGATTCGCGCGGCGGAAAAAACCGCGATGCCGGCCGGTGTGTTCAACATGATCTACGGCGGTGGCGTTGGCGAATGGCTGGTCAAGCATCCGGCGATTCAGGCAGTGGGTTTTACCGGTTCGCTCAAGGGCGGGCGCGCACTCTGCGACATGGCCGCGGCGCGGCCGCAACCGATCCCGGTGTTTGCCGAGATGTCGAGCATCAACCCGGTGATCGTTCTGCCGCAAGCCCTGGCTGAGCGCTCGGAAACCATCGCTCGCGACCTGACCGCCTCGGTGGTGCAGGGCTGTGGTCAGTTCTGCACCAATCCGGGTTTGGTCATCGGTATTCGCTCGCCGCAGTTCAGCGCCTTCGTCCAGCAAATCGCCGGGCTGATTGGCGACCAACCGGCGCAGACCATGCTCAACGCCGGCACCCTCGGCAGCTATGGCAAAGGCCTGCAGAAACTCTTGACGCATTCCGGGATCGAGCACTTGGCGGGCCAGCCGCAGCAGGGTAATCAGGCGCAGCCGCAATTGTTCAAGGCCGATGTCAGTCTGTTGATCAACGGTGATGAAGTGCTGCAGGAAGAAGTGTTCGGCCCGACCACGGTGATCGTCGAAGTGACGGACAAGGCGCAACTGAGCGCGGCATTACACGGCCTGCACGGGCAACTGACGGCGACCATTATCGGCGAGCAGGCCGACTTCGAACGCTTCCCGGAACTGACGCCGTTGCTGGAACAAAAGGTCGGGCGGATCCTGCTCAACGGTTATCCGACCGGGGTCGAGGTGTGTGATGCGATGGTGCATGGCGGGCCGTATCCGGCGACATCCGATGCGCGCGGCACCTCGGTGGGGACGCTGGCGATTGATCGCTTCCTGCGCCCGGTGTGTTTCCAGAATTACCCGGATTTCTTGCTGCCGGAACCGCTGAAAAACGCCAACCCGTTGCGCATCCAGCGCCTGGTAGACGGCAAGTCGTCACGCGAAGCCCTCTAACCCACAAACCCTGTAGGAGCTGCCGAAGGCTGCGATCTTTTGACTTTGATTTTAAAAAACAAGATCAAAAGATCGCAGCCTTCGGCAGCTCCTACAGGGGGATCGGGGTGCCATGAGCTATCATTGGCCCTTTCCCCCTAAGAAAGACTGTTTGCCATGACTGCCCAAACCCTTCTCAACGCCCTCGAACACTGCGGCATGGTCGAAATCGACGGCCTGCACGCCTTCGAATTCGCCCTCGACGAAGACGACAACCTGTACATCGAATGCATCGACGGCCGTACGGCCAGGCATTGGGAGTTCACCCCGGCGCAGGTTGCGGCGGCGACGTTTGATGAAGATCTGCAGAGCTGGCTGATCATTGGCTATGCCAGCGACACCAAGACCACCGGCGAACACCGTCTGGTTTGCCTCGGTGATGTAGTCAGCAGCAGCGACGACGAGGAAGATGATCAATGAACATGCGTAAATTCTGGCCACTGCTGATGGCCGGCAGCGTCGGTGCGATGGGCCTGTCCAGTGCCAGCGCCGAGACTTATCAATTGCTGGTCGGCTCCTACACCGCCGGCACCAGCCAGGGCATCTATCGAATGAATTTCGACAGCGCCACCGGCCAGATCGCCGCCAGGCCGCTGCAAGTGATCAAGAGCGAAAACCCGTCGTGGCTGACCCTGTCCAAAGACCAGCATCGGCTGTTCGTGGTCAATGAAAACGGCCCCGGCCAGAAAGATCCGGTGGGCCGCGTCAGCAGCTATTCGATCGATCCCAAGACCCACGCCCTGACCTTGATCAATCAAGTGCAGAGCCTGGGCAACGAGCCGACCCATTCGAGCCTCAGCGGTGATGCCAGCCATCTGTTCGTCAGCAACTATTCGGTGATGGAAGATCCGGGCGGCACGCTGGCGGTGTTGCCGGTCGGTGCCGATGGCAAGCTCAAACCGGTGGTGCAGATGAGCGCGCACCCGGCGAGCCGGGTCAATCCCGAACGCCAGGCGTCCAACCATGTGCACTCGACGGTGTCCTCGCCGGATGGTCGCTATGTGTTCTCCAATGATCTGGGTGCGGACAAGGTCTTCATCTACCGATTCGACCCGAAAGCCAACCCGGATTTGCCGCTGACCCCGGCGAAAACCGCGTCGGTGAGCCTGCCGGCCGGTAGCGGCCCACGTCACTTGCTGTTCAGCGCGGACGGCAAGCACGCCTGGCTGACCATGGAAATGAGCGCGCAGGTCGCGGTGTTCGACTACAACGACGGCGTGCTGACCCAGACGCAACTGGTCGATCTGGCCGCCGGTCAGCCGACTTCGGACAAGGCCGGCGCAGCGCTGCACGCGTCTGCCGACGGCAAGTTCCTCTACGTCAGCAACCGCGGCACCGCCAATCAGTTGGTGGTGTTCAGCATCGATCCGGCGACCGGGCAGCTCAAAGAGCTGCAAAAACGCTCGGTTGAAGGCGATCACCCACGTGAGTTCAGCCTCGACCCGAGCGGCAAGTTTCTGCTGATCGCCAACCAGAAGAGCAACGAAATTGTCGTCGTCGAGCGCGACGCCAAGACCGGTCTGCTCGGCAAAACCGTGCAAAAACTGCCGATGGACGCACCCAGCGACCTGAAATTTCTGCTGCGACAATAAGCCACAGGCCCCGGTTTACGGGGCCTGTCTCTTTGTATTAATCGCGCTGATATCCGGTAATGCTACAAAGCATTTCAAGCGATCAACACTCGAGCGTTAAGTTTGCTTCACGGCCCAACCGGGCAAGCAAGCCAACCGAACACGAGGGTTACCGCCATGAACTTCAATCTCTTCTCTGTTATCGCCGCTTCCGCCATTTCCGCTACCGTTGCGCTGCCAGCCAGTGCCAACGTCGAAATCGCCAGCAAAAAATCCCACACCCAGAGCTACACCCAGAAATACCTGCAACAGAGCGCCAACTTCTACGCCGCGCTGGATCACAAAGCCCAACACTGAAAGTCCGATTTGGCACCACTCCCTGTAGGAGCTGCCGAAGGCTGCGATCTTTTGATCTTCAACGTCAAAAGATCGCAGCCTTCGGCAGCTCCTAAACGTTTGTGTGTTGAACGTTTTGATAGGTTTTCTTCAACGCCGAGATAGACCGGCTAAATAATCAACCAGGCTGATGTTTACTATGGCAAACCCTGAGTGGTTACCGCCGCTTCTTTGATTGATCCTGACGGCACTGAAACATGCCCACGGAGCACATCATGGCCAGTTCAATCATTACCTCAGCCAAGCGCGGCGCCTATCTGGCCATCGGTCTGTACCTGGCGCTGGTGCTGTTTGTCAGCATCGCTTCGCAGACGCAACACAGCTTCGATGCACCGATCCAGGTCGCACACCCCGGCATCCAGTTCGAACACCGCGCAGACGCGCTAGTTGATCGTGCTGACCTCGCGGGAGTGGGCGGCGCATGAAAGGCTACAGACTCTGGGTCATCGCCGGTCTGGCCCTGATGACCAATGGCGCGGCGTTACTCGGCTTCGGCCAAGGTTCGGTCGGTGCGCTGGCGCGGGCCATAGAGGCCAATCACAGCATCGCGCACAACATCGAACGGGCCAACTCCCAAGGGTTGCTGGCCGGCAATCCGCCGATCAAGGCCGAAGTCGATTTTCTCGGGCCGTTTGAAGTGGATTGCATGGCTCTGGGCATGTGCAACGCGCTGGCCTGAAACACAATTCCCTGTAGGAGCTGCCGCAGGCTGCGATCTTTTGATCTTGATCTTGAAAAACAAAAATCAAAAGATCGCAGCCTTCGGCAGCTCCTACAGGGAAGTTATTTCTTCATGATGGAAGTGAAGAGGTCGGATTCGAGGAAGCGCTGCAGCCACGCCTGCAATTGCACATAAGGCGTCTGCGCAAACCACTCGCGATCCACATGCGCAAACTGCCGAACGAACGGCAGCAGGGCGATATCCGCCAGGCTGGGATGCTCGGTCAGCAAGTAATCGCGCCCCGTCAGCAACTCATTCAGGCTCTGCAAGAACACCGCGCCCTCGGCCCGATAAACCTCCATCGGCTGCTCGGGATAGCGCTCGGCGTACTTGTAGCGGTTCAAATGCACTTTGAACACTTGATCATTGGCTTCGATCAATTCGGCAATTCGTGAATCACCGCCGAGCAGCCAATTGTCCGGATCGTTCTGCGCCAGCGCCCAGCGCATGATTTCCAGGCTCTCATCGATCACCCGGCCATCGGCATCCAGCACCGGCACCGTGCCCTTGGGCGAGATCGCCAGCATCTCCGCCGGTTTGGCTTTGAGGCTGACCTCGACGATCTCTACCGGCACGCCCGAATAACGCAGGGCCATCCGCGCGCGCATAGCGTACGGGCAGCGGCGGAACGAGTACAGCGTGTTCATTTCACCTCCAGCGTGCTCAAACCGTTGCCCTGACGCTGCACCTGAATCTGCACCGGAATCCGCTCGTGCATTTCCTGCACGTGGGAAATCACCGCGACCTTGCGCCCCTGCGCCTGCAAGCCGTCGAGGGCATCCATCGCCAATTGCAGGGATTCCGGGTCGAGGCTGCCGAAGCCTTCGTCGATGAACAGCGACTCGATTTTCAGCGTGCTCGACGCCATCGAGGCCAGGCCCAGTGCCAGAGCCAGCGACACCAGGAACGTCTCGCCACCGGACAGCGAATGCACCGAACGCAGTTCGTCGCCCATCTCGGTGTCCATCACCAGCAGGCCGAGCATGCTGCCGCCGCGTTTGAGGCGATAGCGCTTGACCAGTTGGCGCAACTGCACGTTGGCGTGATGCACCAGCAGGTCGAGGTTGTAGGCTTGGGCGATTTTGCGGAAGGTGTCGCCGGTGGCCGAGCCGATCAACGCATTCAAACGCGCCCAGCGCTGGTACTCGGCATAGGCATCGGCGATCTGCTGGGCGAGTGCCTGATTGGCGTTTTGCCGGCGCTGATCTTCAGCCTGCTCGGCGCGCAGTTCGGCGCATTGTTGCTCGCTGAGGTTGAACTGGTTCTGCAGGTCGGCGAGGGCGCTGGCGAGTTGTTCGGCATCGAGATTGCCGTTGTGTTGCGCTTGATGATCGGCCAGGCGCTGATCACGTTCCTGCAGCAGCACCCTGGCCTGTTCGATAGCTTTTTCGTTGTGCTGCAAGCGTTGGCGCAATTCGCCGAGCTGCGCGTCTTCGACGCGCAGCAGGTCTTCGAGGCCGCCGTCATCCAGTTCAGGATGGCGGGCGCGCCAGTCGGCGATCTTCTGCGTCAGGTCGTCGTCTTCGCTTTGCAGTGCCTGTAAGCGTTCCTGCTGCGCCTTGAGTTCGGCACTGATCTGCACCCGTTGCGTGCGCACGTTCTGCAGTTCTGCGGCCGTGCCGGTTTCGGCGTTGCGCGCCTGTTCCACGGCCTGTTCCAGTTGCTGCTGCCAGTGCTCGGCGCTGCTGTGTTCGCCCAGCAGTTGCGCGAGTTTTTCCTGACTGGCCTGTTGCTGCGTGGTCAAGACGCCGAATTGCTGCTCGGCGCTTTGCAATTGCTGCACGCGGCTGAGCTGGCGATCCTGTTCCTTCTCCAGCGTCTGCTGGCGTTGCTGCTGCTCTGTCAGTTCTTCCTTCTGCTGCTCGACCTGCGCCAGACGCTCGGCAATCTGCCGGTCCAGTTGCATGAAGGTCGCCGCCGGTTCAACGCGCAAGGCTTCAAGCGTATCGGCCGGCAACAGGCTGGCGAACGCAGTCAGTTCCTCGTCGAGGCGCTGACGGTCGCTGCTCAGTTCGCGTTGCTGATTGCTCAGGTGCTGCGCGGCTTGCTGATGCGCGGTTTCGGCGTTGCGCAGTTGCTGGGTCAGGCGCGCCGCACCCTGTTGCAGGGTGAGCAGGGCGCTCTGGCGTTGTTCGTCCTGAGTGATGCTCTGATTCAGTTGATCGTTTTGCCGGGTCAGCCAGGCGTCGCGCTTGTCGGCGTCCTGATTCAGTAACTGAGCGGACAGCGGATGGGCGTCGAGGCTCGGCGCCAGTGCCTGTTGCTGCGCGACCAGTTGTTCCTGTTGTTGCAGCAGCTCCTTTTGTTGAGCGATCACGCCACCAACTTCGGCGCGCAGCTCGATGAGCTTTTCCTTGAGCTGATCAACCACTTGCTGGGCGTTGGCCTGTTCGCTTTCATCATGACGGCCGAGGCTTTGCAGCAGCGCTTCCGGCTGATGATACGGATGCTCGTTGCTGCCGCAGACCGGGCACGGTTGATCGTCCTGCAACTGTGCGCGCAACTCTTCGACACTGGCACTGCGGGCCAGACGCTGGCGCTCGAGCAGTTCACGGGTGACGTTGAGGGTTTGTTCGGCGACGGTCAGTTCGGCTTTGCTTTTCACCCCGTCCTGGGTCAGGCGTTCGCGCTCTTGCTGCGCATCCAGCAGGCGCCGTTGAAGCTCGGCGCCGCGTTTTTCCAGCTCCTGCTGACTGGCCCAGAGCCGCGTCAGGTCTTCGATGGCGCGCAGTTGTTTGCGGTTGTCCTGCAGCAGATTGCCAAGGATGCCGATCTGCTCGGCGACGGCATCCGGCTCGGCGCCGGCCTCTTTGAACAGCACTTCCAGTTGCTGCTTTTGCGTGGCCAGCGCTTCGGCGCTGTGTGCGGCGTTCTGTTCGAGGGTCGCCAGTTCGGCCTGGCCCTTGTTCAGGCGATTGCCGATCAGCATCAGCTGTTGCAGGCGATCACGATAGGCATTCCACGCATCGCTGAGCGGTGCCAGCGGGGCGCTCTGTTCCAGCTCAGTGCCGATTTTCTGCAGGCGTTCAGCGACTTCGGCCTGTTTCGCCTGCAACGCTTGAATGGCGCTCTGGCCTTGTGTGCAGGCCAGTTCGGCGGACTGTCGGGCGTCGGCGCTGAGGGCGGTGTCCTTGGCGAGGCGGGCGAGGGTGCTTTGCTCGTCGAAGGCCTGACGCAGCAGCGGGGCGCTTTCGCTGTGTCGTTGCTGCGCTTCGTTGAGGGCGATTTTCGCCGACTCAAGCGTCTGTTCCAGTTGTGTCTGTCGTTCGCCGAGTTCGCTGTGTTGGCGAGTGTGCGCAGCAATCTGTGCCGCCAGCGGCGTCAGTTGCGCATCGAGTTCGGTCTTGCGCGCGAACTGGTGGCGTTGCGGGGCGAGTTGTTCCAGACGCGTCAGTTTCAAGCGTTCGCCGGCCAGACCTTCCCACTGTTGCTGGGCACTGTGCAGTTGCTCGGCGGCGGCTTGTTGCGCGTCCTGCAACTGGCGCAAATCCTTGAGCCAGCTGTGCTGTTGTTCCAGTTGCTTGAGCTGCGCCTGCTGCACCTTCAATTGCTGCTGGGCGGCGTTGAAACGCTCGTCCAGTTCGGCCCGTGCCTCGGGCGTCAGCGGGGTGACGCCGGTAGCCTGATCCTGCAGCAGCTTGTGCGCTTCGCGGGCTTCTTTGGTCTTGTCGAAGGCGCGGCGGCCGAGACGGGTGTAGAGCGCGGTGTCGGTGAGCTTTTCCAGCAGTTCGCTGCGGTCGTTGTCGTCGGCCTTGAGAAACGCGCTGAACTCGCTCTGAGCCAGCAGCACGGCGCGGGTGAACTGCTCGAAGTTCAGGCCGAGCGCGGCTTCCAGTTGAGCTTTGTACTCGCCTTTCTGACTGGCGAGCAGTTGATCCTGATCGATGTCACGCAGGCTCTGACGGCTGGCCTGCAACTTGCCGCCGGCCTTTTCCCGGGCGCGGTTGGCTTCCCAACGCGCGCGATAACGCCGGCCATCGACGCCGACAAAATCCACCTCGGCATAACCTTCACCGGTGCCGCGCCGCAGCAAGGTGCGCGGGTCGCCGGTGGCGATTTCGCCGTCGGCGTCCGGCACCTTGGCATCGCGACCGGTGTTGTTCAGGCGCGGCACCGCACCGAACAGCGCCAGGCACAACGCGTCGAGCAGGGTACTTTTACCCGCACCGGTCGGCCCGGTGATCGCGAACAGCCCGGCACTGGCCAGCGGTTCGGCGGTGAAATCGATTTCGAACGGCCCGGCCAGCGAGGCGAGGTTCTTCAAGCGAATGGCGAGAATCTTCATGGCTGCTCGCCCTCCATCTGTACGTCCTGCAGCAGTTCGGCGAAGTCCTTGAGCGTCTGCTCATCGACCTCGTTGCCATAGTTGTCGAGCCAGGCGCGGCTGAACAACTCCTGCGGGGTGAGTTGGTCGAGTTCGATCAGTGCGGTGCCGTCCTCTGCACCGTCAGCGCCACGGTTGCCGGCGTATTCAGCGGCGATGCGCACCAGGCGCACGGCTTTGCCTTGCAGCGCGCCTTCAACTTGATGGCGCAGATCCGGCTGCGGTTCGTCGAGGGTCACGCGCACTTCCAGCCATGGCTGGCGCTGGGTTTCGGCGAGCAGATCGATATTCGGCAGGTCGGCCAATTGCAGCAGGATGTCGGCCAACGGTGCCGGGCCGATGCGTTGCAGGTTGACCGAGCGCGGGATCAGTTTTGGCTCGACGCTGACCAGGGTTTCGCCATCGAGGGTGATGTCGAGAATCTGATGCTGATAGCCGATCTCCGAGAACGACAGCGGAATCGGCGAGCCGCTGTAGCGAATCCGCTCTTCACCGTTGACCTTCTGCGGCTTGTGCAAATGGCCGAGGGCGACGTAACTGATGCTCGGCCCGAACAGGCTGGCGGGCAGCGCCTCGGCATTGCCGATGATCAGGCTGCGCTCGGAGTCTTCCGAGACCGAGCCGCCGGCCATGTGCGCGTGGCTGATGGCGACCAGCGCCTGGCCGGGTTTGCGCTTGGCATTAGCTGCTTCGATCAGCCATTCATGCACCTGGCCAATGCCGCGCAGATAGTCGTCGCCCAGATGCGCACCGGTCACTTCCGCCGGGCGCAGGAACGGCAGCGCCAGGCACCACGCGGCGATCTCGCCTTCAGCATTCGGCAGTGGCAGCAGCAGCCGTTCGGCGTCGAGCTGACCGTCGTCCAGCCACAACACCCGGCCCAGCGCGTGGGTGCGCAAACGGCGCATCAATGGCGCCGGCAGTTCGATGCGCGAGCCGGAATCGTGGTTGCCGGCAATCATCACGATGGTCAGCAACGGTTGCTGTTCGTGGGCGCTGACGATGAAATCGTAGAGGCGTTCCTGGGCTTTGACCGGCGGATTGACCGTGTCAAAGATGTCCCCGGCAATCAGCAGCACATCCGGCTGCGCCAGTTGCAGTTGGCGCAGCAGCCATTCGAGAAAGCACGCATGCTCGAAATCGCGCTCCTGACCGTGCAGGTTTTGCCCAAGGTGCCAGTCGGAGGTGTGGAACAGACGCAAGGTGGACTCCGCAACAATTAAAGAGGTGATGGCCGCAGGAAAATGATGGGCGGCTAAAGAGGGGGGAGTTTACAGATAATTGCGGCGCGAGGGCTGGTCGGGCTATGGCGTGGCTGGGCGTAACGGTGACGCCAGACAGAGGTAATCTGGTGTTTGGCCATTATATTGATATCATTTGTGGCGAGTACGGTACGCTTTGCGGGTTTTAGAAAGCTACAAACAGTTTCCGATGAGGCTGGGCTTATAAAATGGCCATAAGACAAAGCTGGACAGAAAATGGATGCTTCAGTCATGCCAAAATTTGCCTGTGTCTGCGGTCATGTAATTAACCTGTCTTCGGGTACGTCCGATTCTGAGTTGTCTTTAGTCGCTGAGCAGAAGATAGATGAAATTGGCTGTGCGCTATCAAATCGTTGGCTGTCTGAGGACGAGTTCTACGAAACGATAGACCAAGGGGCTGTGACGGTTTATCGATGCCAGCAATGCGGGCGGCTGCATGTGGATCAAGGGGGTGGGCAGTTTTCTTCCTATATAAAGGAAGTAAGTTAGTCGTTTGAGTCCGGATGATCGCAGTGCGGGGTCTAAACGTGGTCTGTTCCTTAGGAATTACAGGGATGGAAGATGAAGTTTTACGATTTGGAAAAATTGCCTTTTTTAGACATCGCTAACAAAGACGGTTGTTCGTTGGATGAATGGTATGTTTCGGTGCGCGACGTCCCTATAAATGAATTGGCTGTAGGTGATATTTGTCGCGCTTTGAGACAAGAGTTGTTTACTCGATATGTGCTTCCCGTCGCTGTGGCTTTATTGAGTGATGATGTTCTCGCTGGTGACAGATATGACGGCGAATTGGTTGTTGCACTTGCAGGTCTGAACGAAGTTCATTGGCGAGAGAGCACAGGTGCAGCTATTCAGGTAAAAACTGCTTTGGCTGAATTAAAGGATTTTTGTGACGATTCAGAGTTGTTGAAGGATGCTTCTAATCTGATGAAGATGCTTGATAGGGTTGAGTGAGGATAATGGGATGGGCCACGTTTAAAGAGTTGTAGTCTGCTCCTTAGGTGTCCGAGAAGTTAATGTTGGTAGAGAGATTGGGGCAGACAAGTTCAATGATGGTAAAGGCACATCTATAGTGGCCGTAATAACCGACAAATTTGGGAACTTGGTTGCAGCGTTTCCGGGAGTGCTTGAATGATTTTTGATGAGGGAATTAAAAGGGAGCTGCTCAGGGCCAGGGAGGCACTGTTTTCCGGGGAGGAAAATTCTGCGCTGTTGAGCATAATGCAGGAGAAGTTTCCAGAAGTTAATGTTGCGTTCATCTTGGACTGGATTCCCGAACAGGCCGAGGATATTTATCGGGTACTTATTGATGTCGGTCGGGTAGCAATTATTGAAGTTCCGCGTTCAGCCAAAACAATGCCAGATGGCCCTTTGGTCGAAGTGCGATCGATTGAAAGTTATAATGATAATAAATTATCGAAAAGGGCACGAAGGAAGTTGAAGGTTGCACTTGATTTTATTTGTTTAGAAGTTTGAAGTGCATTTTTTCAGTGGTAAATGGAGACAGACCTGGTGGTCGCAACTTGAAATCCTTTCCGCTTCATACCGATGCGGTTTGAAATTGCTGGAGAATGGAGATGCGAGTAGAAAGCTTGTTCAATCAGGCCAGAGGAATGGTTAAAGGGCTTTATTTTCATGCGATGGATGAGCTTGGGCTTCGTCCGGAGCAAGCTTTTGCCTATGCTCAGGATGATCTGGAACTCTTGATGCGCAAAGATGCGCCCGGTCCGAATGCGATTCTTCAAACCGCCATTTACATGGAAGGACTTCGCCGCGGCATGCAGCTGTCAAAAGAAGATCCATACACGAGTGATATGTTGGGGATTTTGGCGCAGACCTACAGCAAATGCAGCGTTGAGAGCCTGATCGAGGCAGATGTCGATGACGAGGAGTTGAAAATTATCCAGTCGGATATGGAAACTGTGCGGAAGTTTTTTCTACTTTAAGTGGTCAGGTCAAATATCGTTTGAAGGTCGATTGGATCGACCATTCAACATCAAAAGATCGCAGCCTGCGGCAGCTCCTACAGGGAATAATGTCCCCCCTGTAGGAGCTGCCGCAGGCTGCGATCTTTTGCTTTTTACTTCGGATAAAGCGGCGGCAACCCGCTGTCACCCACCGGATCCTGCACCCGCTCAGCCGCCGGAATCGTGCGGATCGCCCGCCACAGATCCTCACCCTGCCAATGCTGCCCGGTCTCGCTGTACAGCGCGCCGTTGAGGCCGTCGAGGGCGTCGGAAAGCGGCACGAAGCGCGCCGCCATCTCTGCCAGGGTTTCCGGCTGTTGTCGCGCCCACGCATCCAGTGCCTGACGCGTCGCTTGCGGATCATTGGCCTGGCACGCCCGTTTGATGTCGTCCAGCAAGGTGCGCGGGCTCGGCCCGGTCTGTGCGGCACGATGCACCGCCGGTTGCCAGCGTGCACGCCACCACAGGCCGAAGCCGAGCAGGGTGGTGCAAGCGAGGATCAGCGTGCTGAGTTTCCACCACCACAACACGTCGTTATCGGCGGCGTTCACTTGCAGGGTGCCGGCCGGGGTGTCGACTTGCAGGCTCGGGTTGTTCGCCACTTGCAGGGTGCGCGCCGGCAGGCTGGTGTGTTCCAGGTGATCTTCGAAGGTGTTCCACCAGATCACGTCGACGGTCGGTAATTCAATCGCACCGCTACGGCTGGGCACCAGTGCTTCGCGCTCTTCACGGCTGCCGATCAGGCCCCGGTCACCGGACTGATTGTTCAACACCGGCTGATCCGGGTAGCGGCGCAGGCCGCTGGCTTCAGTGGCGGGCAGTGCCGGGAGTTGCGAGCTGGCCAGGCCTTCGACTTTCAACGTCAGGCTGCGGGTCAGGGAATCGCCAACCTGGGTGTGTTCCGGCTCCGGGTTCCAGCTTTCGCTCAGGCTAAGGCTGCGCGCCGGCAGCCACGGCGCATCGGCGGGGTAGGTCAGCGGTTTCGGTTTGACTGTCAGTGCGATCTCGGAAGACGTGACACGCATCAGCTTGCCAGGTTTGGGCCCTTGCGCTGTGGCGTCCGGCGCCGGTTGCGTATCGACCAGCGTGGCACTGAACGTCTGCGGGGCAATGGTCAGCAAACCGCTGTGCTGCGGATAGATCGCATAGCGCATCTCGATCACGCCGTGACGCACGCCGTTGATGTCTTTTTCGTAGGTGCGCGTGTCGCCCAGTTGCTCGATGCGCGCGTCGGCGATCTGCAGCGGGGTCAGGCTGCTGTCGTCGTACAGCGACACCGAATGGTAGATGCGCAGGGTCAGGATCACCTGGGCCTGCACATAGACGCTGGTCTGGTCGAGACTGGCTTCAATGAACACCGGATCAAGGCTGTTCTTGTCTTCATGGGTATCGCTCTCGACCACCTGCACGGTGATCGGCTGGCTCTGCACATCACCCAGTTGCAGCGGCGGAATGACCACGCTGCCGTTCTCTTTCGGCAGCAGGGTGATGATCCAGCGCGTGGTGGCGCGGTTGTCGCCATTAAGGGTGTTCAACTGGTTGACCTGGCGCGTGCCGCGCACCTCGAACAAAGGCTCCAGCGGGGTCAGGTCGGGTTTGCCGAACTGGGTGACGTCGCTGGTTTCGAGGGTGAGTTCGACCGTCTCGCCGGAGTTCAGGCGACTGCGATCCACGCTGGCCGTCAGCTCGGCCGCCTGGGCGGTGGCCGTGCAGAGCAGCAGGGGCAGCAAGAGAGCGGTGAAACGGGTCATCGAGTTTTTTCCTGATCCTGATGTTGTTGCTGTTCGTACCAGAATTTGCGTCGCAGCAATTCCCCCGGATCGTCCGGGATCTTGCCCAGCCATTGTTCCAGCGCCTGACGCTGTTCGCCCTGGAGGTTGTCCTCGCTCGGGCGCAGCGTCGGCACGGTGTCCGTTTCCTCTGCCTCATCAGTGCCCGGCACTTCGTTGGGTCCCGGTTGCGGCGGGGTGGTCGGCGGTGGTTCGCTGGCCGACTCGCCGGGCTGGGCCTCGCTCGGGGTCTCGCTGTTGACTGCCGGTGGCGGTGCGGTCGCCGGTGGCGTTTCATCGCCGGGCACGTTCGGCTGAGCCGGTTGTGGCTGCGGTTCTGTCGGTGGCGGGGTGTTCTTCTGCTTGAGCAGATTCTCCACCAGGGCCTTGTTGGTCAGTGCCGGGCGCAAGTCCGGTTGCAGTTCCAGCGCCTGCTCATAGGCATCGATAGCCGCTTCCAGCTCACCGCTTTTCGCCAGCGCGTTGCCACGATTGTAGTGGGCGCGGGCATCACTACCTTCGGCGAAACGCTGAGCGGCGCCACTGTAATCGCCGGCCTCGTACAACGCCACCCCTTGCCACTGGTGATCTGCAAAGTGTTCGGCGGCCTCGGCCGGACGCTTCTGCTTGAGCAAGTGCAGACCCTGCTGGTCAGGGCGTAGCCACAGGTCTTCGAAGTCAAACGCGTAGCTCGGCTGCGGCAGGCACAGCAGCAATGGCAGGCAGAACAACCAGCCACGTCGCCCGGCGCAGGCAGCCAGCAGCAACAGCGGCAACAACAGCCAGTAACCCTGATCGGCCCAGGTGTCGAGGCGCACGGTCTGACCATCGTTGCGCAGGCTGCGCGGACCATCGAGCAGGCCGAGGGCGCGCAAGTCGGACTCGTCCAGACGCGCACTGTGGTACTCGCCGCCAACGCTATTGAGGAAGGCACCGAGGCCCGGACTGTCGAGTTGCGGCACGCGGATCGCGCCTTGTTCGTCCTTGAGGAAGCTGCCGTCCTCCTGGGCAATCGGTGCGCCTTCAGCCGTGCCGATGCCGAGCATCAGCAGTTGCGCCGATTGCTGGCCGAGGGCGTGGCGGATGCCTTGACGTTCCTCTTCGGTCAGCGAGGAACCGATCAGCAGAATCCGCCCCTGGCCGAGGGCACCTTGCTTGAGCAAGGCCAATGCTTTACTGACCCCGAGGTCGGCACGGTGGCCGTTTTCCGGCATCAGCGACGGCTTGAGCGCATCGAGCAGATTGCGGCTGGTCGCCAGGTCATCCGACAGCGGTACCAGCGTGTGCGCGCTGCCAGCGTAGACAACGATCGCCGTCTGCGCATCGCTGCGTACCTGCAACAGGTCGAACAGCTTGCGCCGCGCCTGCTCCAGTCGGGTCGGCGGTGAGTCGGTGGCGAGCATTTCCGGGGTCAGCTCCAGCACCACCACCAGCGGGTCGGCGGGTTTCTGGCTGGTCTGTTCGACCCGTTCCCAGCTCGGCCCGAGAAGGGCGACGAGGGTCAACAGCCACGCCACGCCGAGGGCGATCCACGGCAGCTTGCTGTCGCGCCCGCTGCCACCGCTGAGCAGCGTCGAATGGAACGCCGGCGGCAGAATCATCTGCCAGCGTCCAGCACGTTTCTGCCGGTGCCAGAGTTGCCAGATCAGCCAGCCCAGCAGCGGCAGGAGCAGCAGCCACCAGGGGCGGAACCAGTGCGGCCAGAGCGCGATCATCGGCGCCTCCGCAGACGCAGGCGTTTAAGACGCTCACGCCAGTCGGGCAACGGACTTTGCAGATACAGCTCCTTGGTGAACAGGCGTTGCAGCGGGTTGTCCGGCCACAAGTCGCGGGCGACCAGCAACAGGCTCAGCAACAGGGCCAATGCCAGCGGCCACTGATACAAGGCTTGCGCCGGGCGCGCCTGGGTCGGTTGCTGGGTCACCGGTTCGAGCTGGTCGAGGGTCTCCCTGATCGCTTGCAGCTCTTTGCCATCGCGGGCGCGGAAGTATTGGCCGCCGGTGGCTGCGGCAATCGCCTTGAGCGCCGGCTCGTCGAGGTCCAGGCTCGGATTGACCCCGAGCAGGCCGGTGCTGCCACTGTCCTCCGGGTCCGCGCCGATGCCGATCGGGTAGATTTTCACCCCTTCGCTGGCGGCCAGTTTTGCTGCGGTCAGCGGATCGATTTCGCCACCGTTATTGGCGCCGTCGGTGACCAGAATCAATACCCGACTTTGCGCGGGACGCATGCGCAGGCGTTTCAGCGCCAGGCCGATTGCATCACCGATGGCGGTGTTCTTGCCGGCAATGCCGATCCGCGCTTCATCGAGCCAGACGCGCACGGTGTGACGGTCAAAGGTCAGCGGCGCTTGCAGATAGGCCTGACTGCCGAACAGGATCAGGCCAACCCGGTCGCCGTCGCGGCTTTCAAGGAAGTCTCCGAGCAGATGCTGAACCAGCGACAAGCGACTGACGTCTTCGTCCTGCCACTGCATGTCGGGGAAATCCATCGAACCGGACACGTCCACCGCCACCAGCAGATCGCGGCCGCTGGCGGCAATCGGCAACGGCTCGCCAAGCCATTGCGGGCGCGCGGCGGCGGTCAGCAGCAATAGCCACAGCAGCAGGAACGGCGCCTGCTGACGCCATGCCGGCAGGTTGGCGCGGGCACGGCGACGGGCGAGGCCTTCGAGGTCTGAGAGAAAACTCACGCGCAACGCCGGCTCGCCGCTGTCGGCCACCGGCAACACCAGACGCATCAGCCACGGCAGCGGCAACAGCACGAAGATCCACGGCCAGGCGAATTCAAACATGCTTGCGAATCCAGGTTTCAACGGCTTGGGTCAGGCCGGCGATGGCTTTGTCGTCGAGTTTGCATTCGGGTTTGTAGGCGCCTTCGACCAGCACCATCCAGCGTGTCAGGCCGGCGGCCGGGCAGCGGTTGTCGAGAAATGCCAGCCATTTGCGGCCATTGAGCGTATGGCTCTGGCTGTAGGGGTAGTGGTTGCGGCACAAACGTTTGAGCAGGCCGTTGAGCTGCTGCAGCCAGGCCCCGGCCGGCGCGCCGTCGTAGGGTTTGGGCATTTGTGCCAGTTCGGCCAGTGCGGCGATGCGCACAGGGTCCAGCGGCTGTTCGGCGCGCACGATCGGGCGTTTCCTGATCGGAATGAACCGGCGCAAGCGCCACACCGCGAACCCGAGCAGCGGCAGCAATAACAGCAGCAGCCACCAGCCCGGCGCCGGTGGCCAGAAGTCGATGGGCGGTGGGGAAATCAGCGGTTGCAATTGCTCGAGGCCGTTCATCGACTGCTCCCCGGGCGTTGCGGATTGAGGAACTCGCGCATCTGCTCGACCATCTCGCTTTGCGTGCTCAGCGGCATCAGCAGCACTCGCAGTTTCTGCGCGAGCAATTCCCAGCGGGCGATACGGGCTTCGGCCTGGGCGCGATAGCTTTGGCGCAGTTCGAAGTTCAGGGTATCGAGTTCCAGTTGTGCGCCTCTTTCCGCGAACCTTAAAAGTCCGGCGGCGGGCAGGGCGTGGTCCAGTGGATCGGACAGCGGCAGCATCAGCAGGTCGCAATGGCGCGACAGCAGGCTCAGTTGCTGCTCGGCGCTGTCGGACAGCGCACGTTCATCGCAGATCACGATCACCAGACTGCCCGGGCGCAGCACCTCACGCGCCCGACGCAGCGCCACGCCGAGGGCGTCACGGTCCGGCTCGCGTTCGCTGTGCAACGACTGATTGACCTTCACCAGACGGTTGAGCAACTGCAGCAGGCTTTGTTTGCTGCGGCGCGGCTTGATTTCGTAATGCTCGTTGTCGCCGAACACCAGCCCGCCGACCCGATCGTTATGGCCCAGCGCGGCCCAGCCGATCAGCGCCGCCGCTTGTGCCGCCAGCACTGATTTGAACATCAGCCCGGAACCGAAAAACAGCCGCGTGCTTTGCTCGACCATGATGAAAATCGGCCGCTCGCGTTCCTCATGGAACAGCTTGGTGTGCGGCTCCTGAGTGCGTGCGGTCACGCGCCAGTCGATGGTGCGCACGTCGTCGCCGGCCTGATAGACCCGCACCTGATCGAAGTCGACGCCGCGCCCGCGGAATTTCGAGTGATGCAGGCCGATCAGCGGGCTGCGCTGGCTCGGCGTGGAAAACAGCTGCACTTCGCGCACACGGTGGCGCATCTCGATCAGGTCGGTGAGGCTGATGCGGATGCCCGGTTCGGACGGCAGGGGGGCGTTCATGGGGGTCAAGCGACGGCTACGACGTCGAGAATCCGCTGCACCACCCGATCCTGATCGATGCCGGCGGCTTCGGCTTCAAACGACAGAATGATGCGGTGACGCAACACGTCGAACAGCACCGCCTGAATGTCTTCCGGGCTGACGAAGTCGCGCCCGGCGAGCCACGCGTGGGCCCGGGCGCAGCGGTCAAGGGCGATGGAGCCGCGCGGGCTGGCGCCATAGGCGATCCACTCGGCCATTTCCGGGTCGAACTTGGCCGGGGTGCGCGTGGCCATGACCAATTGCACCAGGTATTCCTCTACGGCGTCGGCCATGTACAGACCGAGGATTTCCTTGCGGGCGGCGAAGATCGCCTGCTGGCTGACCCGGCGTTCGGGTTTGGTTTCGCCGTTGAGCGCTTCGCCGCGGGCCTGCTGGAGGATCCGGCGTTCGACGGCGGCATCCGGGAAACCGATCTTGACGTGCATCAGGAAACGGTCGAGCTGGGCTTCCGGCAGCGGGTAGGTGCCTTCCTGCTCGATCGGGTTCTGCGTGGCCATCACCAGAAACAGTGGCGACAGCTCGTAAGTGCTGCGCCCGACGCTGACCTGACGCTCGGCCATGGCTTCGAGCAGCGCCGATTGCACCTTGGCCGGCGCGCGGTTGATTTCGTCGGCCAGTACCAGGTTGTGGAAGATCGGCCCTTGCTGGAACACGAAACTGCCGGTTTCCGGGCGATAGATCTCGGTGCCGGTGATGTCGGCCGGCAGCAGGTCCGGGGTGAACTGGATGCGATGGAACTGGGCTTCGATGCCCTCGGCGAGTTCTTTGATCGCTTTGGTCTTGGCCAGACCCGGAGCGCCCTCGACCAGCATGTGGCCGTCGGCGAGCAGGGCGATGAGCAAGCGCTCGATGAGTTTTTCCTGGCCGAGAATCTGCGTTGAAAGAAAGGTTCGCAGCGCCAGCAGCGCTTCACGATGTTCCATCGGTGACTGTTCCTGGAAAGGGTGGCCCCAGGCGTTCGGATAACGCCGGGGCTGGGGGCGTTACTTTAATCCATCGAGGGGGGTGGCGACTAACGGCATTTTGCGCAAAGTGCGGGAAATGACCGGGGGATTTGTTGGAATTTTGTAGCGGGGGAGTGTTGCGGTGGCAGTTCTGGCCCCATCGCTGGCAAGCCAGCTCCCACAGGTATCAGCGGTGCGAATGCGATTTATGGAACACATCGGTCCCTGTGGGAGCTGGCTTGCCAGCGAAGAGGCCGGCTCAGGCACCCTCAAATCTGGCTGATATAGGTCCCGGTGCCATCCAGAATATTCTTCAGGGTTTCTTCAACTTCAGGCAGATCCACCATGTCCGGGTTGAAGGTGATCTCCAGCACGTCATCCCCATTCAGCGCATCGGCATCTGCCGCCGCAATCTCGATCTTCAGCAGCGTTTTGCTCAGGGTGACTTTCACCCCGTCGAGGGTCGAAGGCTCGCCATCCAGGGTGATTTCCAGCTCATCCTCATCCGGATAACGGCTCATCAGAAACATTTCGCCCTTGTCGCTGTGGCAGCAGAGCATGGCCATGTTGTCTTCTTCGTCGTCGCACGGGTTGACGATCAGTAGGGCGGTGGTCATTTGCATCGGGAATTCCTGCCTCGACGGGCGTGTTGGTCGCAATTGGGCGCGATTCTGCCAGCCCTCGGGAATTTCTGCATGTGAGAGTGTCAGAGGATGTGTCGTGAACGCGACGCAGGTCAATGGTCACTTCTGGCACAGATGTACCGTAAATACGGGCATTCAAGCCGCCGTTTTCCGCCATGAATGCTAGTGTTTACCGTTGCCAAAGCGTTGGTTTACGTGCCAATGACCGAATATGTCGCAGCACCGCAAGCAGACACATTGTCGCACCCATTAAGCTGCGCAACGGATGAGCACCCGTAAAGACATTGTCGGCAGCCCCGACAGTCGTTTTTGCAGATGCCATTCAATGGAAGGTGAATGTGACCTGAGTGTCTCGTCCAGCTTCACCCACCTGTCCCCCTGTTTCCTCTGCCCGAGAATCAGTAACAGGGCGACACAAGCCCCGCAAGGGGTGTTGCACGCGACGCTTTCCATCAATAACAAGCTTAAGCGGAGTACCACAGATGGCGTTCTTCACCGCAGCCAGCAAAGCCGACTTCCAGCACCAACTGCAAGCGGCACTGGCGCAGCACATCAGTGAACAGGCACTGCCACAAGTGGCGCTGTTCGCTGAACAATTCTTCGGCATCATTTCCCTGGACGAGCTGACCCAACGTCGCCTCTCCGACCTCGCTGGCTGTACTCTTTCCGCGTGGCGCCTGCTTGAGCGCTTCGATCACGCGCAACCACAAGTGCGCGTCTACAACCCCGATTACGAGCGTCATGGCTGGCAGTCGACCCACACCGCGGTCGAAGTGCTGCACCACGACCTGCCGTTCCTCGTCGACTCGGTCCGCACCGAGCTGAACCGCCGCGGCTACAGCATCCACACCCTGCAGACCACCGTGCTCAGCGTGCGTCGTGGCAGCAAGGGCGAGCTGCTGGAAATCCTGCCCAAGGGCAGCACCGGCGAAGGCGTGCTGCACGAGTCGCTGATGTACCTGGAAATCGACCGCTGCGCCAACGCGGCCGAACTGAATGTGCTGAGCAAAGAGCTGGAGCAGGTGCTCGGTGAAGTGCGCGTCGCGGTCGCTGATTTCGAGCCGATGAAGGCCAAGGTGCAGGAGATCCTCACCAAGCTCGATAACAGCGCATTCGCCGTCGACGCCGACGAAAAGACCGAAATCAAGAGCTTCCTGGAATGGCTGGTGGGCAACCACTTCACCTTCCTCGGCTACGAAGAGTTCACCGTTGTCGATCAGGCCGATGGCGGCCACATCGAATACGACCAGAATTCCTTCCTCGGTCTGACCAAACTGCTGCGCACCGGTCTGACCAACGAAGACCGACACATCGAAGATTACGCGGTGAACTACCTGCGCGAACCGACCCTGCTGTCGTTCGCCAAGGCTGCGCACCCGAGCCGTGTCCACCGTCCGGCCTACCCGGACTACGTGTCGATCCGTGAAATCGACGCCGACGGCAACGTCATCAAGGAACACCGCTTCATGGGCCTGTACACCTCCTCGGTGTATGGCGAGAGCGTGCGGGTCATCCCGTTCATCCGCCGCAAGGTCGAAGAAATCGAACGCCGTTCCGGCTTCCAGTCCAAGGCTCACCTGGGCAAGGAACTGGCGCAGGTGCTTGAAGTGCTGCCGCGTGATGACCTGTTCCAGACCCCGGTCGACGAACTGTTCAGCACCGTGATGTCGATCGTGCAGATCCAGGAACGCAACAAGATCCGCGTGTTCCTGCGCAAAGACCCGTACGGTCGCTTCTGCTACTGCCTGGCCTACGTGCCGCGCGACATCTATTCCACCGAAGTGCGCCAGAAGATCCAGCAAGTGCTGATGGAGCGCCTGAAGGCCACCGACTGCGAGTTCTGGACCTTCTTCTCCGAGTCCGTACTGGCTCGCGTGCAGCTGATCCTGCGTGTCGATCCGAAGAACCGCCTCGACATCGACCCGCTGCTGCTGGAAAAAGAAGTGGTACAGGCCTGCCGCAGCTGGCAGGACGACTACGCCGCCCTGACCGTAGAAAGCTTCGGCGAAGCCCACGGCACCAACGTGCTGGCGGACTTCCCGAAAGGCTTCCCGGCCGGTTACCGCGAGCGTTTCGCGGCGCATTCGGCCGTGGTCGACATGCAGCACCTGCTGAGCCTGAACGAAAAAAATCCGCTGGTGATGAGCTTCTATCAGCCGCTGGGCCAGGTTTCCGGTCAGCGCGAGCTGCATTGCAAGCTGTACCACGCCGACACCCCGCTGGCGCTGTCCGACGTGTTGCCGATTCTGGAAAACCTTGGCCTGCGCGTGCTGGGTGAGTTCCCGTACCGTCTGCGTCACACCAATGGCCGCGAGTTCTGGATTCACGACTTCGCGTTCACCGCGGCGGAAGGCCTGGACCTCGACATCCAGCAACTCAACGACACCCTGCAGGACGCGTTCGTCCACATCGTCCGTGGCGACGCCGAGAACGATGCGTTCAACCGTCTGGTGCTGACTGCCGGTCTGCCATGGCGCGACGTGGCGCTGCTGCGCGCTTACGCCCGTTACCTGAAGCAGATTCGTCTGGGCTTCGACCTGGGTTACATCGCCAGCACCCTGAACAACCACACCGACATCGCTCGCGAGCTGACCCGGTTGTTCAAGACCCGTTTCTACCTGGCGCGCAAGCTGGGTAGCGATGATCTGGAAGACAAGCAACAGCGTCTGGAACAGGCGATTCTGACCGCACTGGACGACGTTCAGGTGCTCAACGAAGACCGCATCCTGCGTCGTTACCTGGACCTGATCAAAGCCACCCTGCGGACCAACTTCTATCAGACTGATGCCAACGGCCAGAACAAGTCGTACTTCAGCTTCAAGTTCAACCCGCACGCAATCCCTGAGCTGCCGAAGCCAGTACCGAAGTTCGAAATCTTCGTTTACTCGCCACGCGTCGAAGGCGTGCACCTGCGCTTCGGCAACGTTGCTCGCGGTGGTCTGCGCTGGTCCGACCGTGAAGAAGACTTCCGTACCGAAGTCCTCGGCCTGGTAAAAGCCCAGCAAGTGAAGAACTCGGTCATCGTGCCGGTGGGCGCGAAGGGCGGCTTCCTGCCGCGTCGCCTGCCACTGGGCGGCAGCCGTGACGAGATCGCGGCCGAGGGCATCGCCTGCTACCGCATCTTCATCTCCGGTCTGCTGGACATCACCGACAACTTGAAAGACGGCGCGCTGGTGCCGCCGGCCAACGTCGTGCGTCATGACGACGATGACCCGTACCTGGTGGTGGCCGCGGACAAGGGCACTGCGACCTTCTCCGACATCGCCAACGGCATCGCCATCGACTACGGTTTCTGGCTGGGCGACGCATTCGCCTCCGGTGGTTCCGCCGGTTACGACCACAAGAAAATGGGCATCACCGCCAAGGGCGCGTGGGTCGGCGTACAGCGCCACTTCCGCGAGCGCGGCATCAATGTCCAGGAAGACAGCATCACCGTGGTCGGCGTGGGTGACATGGCCGGTGACGTGTTCGGTAACGGCCTGTTGATGTCCGACAAGCTGCAACTGGTTGCCGCGTTCAACCACATGCACATCTTCATCGATCCGAACCCGAACCCGGCCACCAGCTTCGTCGAGCGTCAGCGCATGTTCGACCTGCCACGTTCGGCCTGGACCGACTACGACACCAGCATCATGTCCGAAGGCGGCGGCATCTTCTCGCGCAGCGCGAAGAGCATCGCCATCTCGCCGCAGATGAAAGAACGCTTCGACATCAAGGCCGACAAGCTGACCCCGACCGAACTGCTGAACGCCTTGCTCAAGGCGCCGGTGGATCTGCTGTGGAACGGCGGTATCGGTACTTACGTCAAGGCCAGCACCGAAAGCCATGCCGACGTGGGCGACAAGGCCAACGATGCACTGCGCGTCAACGGCAACGAGCTGCGCTGCAAAGTCGTGGGC
>NZ_QAIK01000095.1:75497-81428 GCF_003061005.1 Pseudomonas sp. HMWF021
CTCAATGGCGGCGGTTCCAACACCGACTTCATCGACAACGCCGGTGGCGTGGACTGCTCCGACCACGAAGTGAACATCAAGATCCTGCTGAACGAAGTGGTTCAGGCCGGCGACATGACCGACAAGCAACGCAACCAGTTGCTGGCGAGCATGACCGACGAAGTCGGTGGTCTGGTGCTGGGCAACAACTACAAGCAGACCCAGGCCCTGTCCCTGGCGGCGCGTCGTGCCTACGAGCGCATTGCCGAGTACAAGCGTCTGATGAGCGATCTGGAAGGCCGTGGCAAGCTGGACCGTGCCATCGAGTTCCTGCCGACCGAAGAGCAGATCAACGAGCGCGTTGCGGCAGGCCATGGCCTGACCCGTCCCGAGCTGTCGGTGCTGATCTCGTACAGCAAGATCGACCTCAAGGAGCAACTGCTGAACTCGCTGGTGCCGGACGACGATTACCTGACCCGCGACATGGAAACGGCGTTCCCGCCGACCCTGGTCAGCAAGTTCTCCGAAGCCATGCGTCGTCACCGTCTGAAGCGCGAGATCGTCAGCACCCAGATCGCCAACGATCTGGTCAACCACATGGGCATCACCTTCGTTCAGCGACTCAAAGAGTCGACCGGCATGAGCCCGGCGAACGTGGCTGGCGCCTACGTGATCGTGCGTGACATCTTCCACCTCCCGCACTGGTTCCGTCAGATCGAAGCGCTGGACTACCAGGTCTCCGCTGACGTGCAACTGGAGCTGATGGACGAGCTGATGCGTCTGGGCCGCCGTGCTACACGCTGGTTCCTGCGTGCCCGTCGCAACGAGCAGAACGCTGCCCGTGACGTTGCGCACTTCGGTCCGCACCTCAAGGAGCTGGGTCTGAAGCTCGACGAACTGCTGAGCGGCGAAATCCGTGAAAACTGGCAGGCGCGTTATCAGGCTTACGTCGCGGCCGGTGTACCGGAGTTGCTGGCGCGTATGGTGGCGGGCACCTCGCACCTGTACACGCTGCTGCCGATCATCGAAGCGTCCGACGTCACTGGTCAGGATCCGGCCGAAGTGGCCAAGGCCTACTTCGCCGTGGGCAGTGCGCTGGACATCACCTGGTACCTGCAACAGATCAGCGCACTGCCGGTTGAAAACAACTGGCAGGCCCTGGCCCGTGAAGCGTTCCGTGACGATGTGGACTGGCAGCAACGTGCGATCACCATCTCCGTCCTGCAACAGGGCGACGGCACTCAGGACGTGGAAGCACGTCTGGCGCTGTGGATGGCACAGCACGAAAGCATGATCGAGCGCTGGCGCGCCATGCTGGTGGAAATCCGTGCGGCGAGCGGCACGGATTACGCCATGTATGCGGTGGCCAACCGTGAGCTGCTTGACCTCGCGTTGAGTGGGCAGGCGGTGGTGCCTGCGGCTGCTGCGAATGCCGAGCTTGAACTGGCCTGAGTAGTGGTTGAATGAAAAAGCCCCGGTGTCGTGAGATGCCGGGGCTTTTTTACATCTGTGAATTCACCCAGACCCTGTAGGAGCTGCCGAAGGCTGCGATCTTTTGATCTTGATCTTGATCTTTAAGGTCAAAAGATCGCAGCCTTCGGCAGCTCCTACAGGATTCGGATATCACCACAAAACTTGTGGGAGCGGGCTTGCTCGCGAAGAGGCCCTTTGTGTCAATACAACTTATGTGCTTGTTTGTTATCCAGCATCGACACTTTATCTGTCGGTCTGGTCAGTAAATTACTCAGCGACTGATCAAACTTCTGCAGCGCCCGCACTTGCACATCCTGCTGTTGATTAATATCCGCGACAATCTCTTCCGAACGTTTGAAGTCGGCCCACACCGGCGTCAGTTCCTTCGCTTCAGAACCTTTCGCCGTGCCGATGTAATTCAACTTCGCATCATAAAAGTCCGCACTCACATCAGCCTTGATATCGGAGCTGCGCGAGGTGATCAACTGGCTGTGGGTGTCGACAATCGCCACCACGTCCGGGTTGGCCGCGCGCAGGCTCTGCATGTCCGGGTACACCGTGACCGAGCCGAACTGCCGTTGCAGCGAGGCCTTGACCCAATCCACCGCCATGTCCGGCTTCGAGGTGTTGACGTAGGCGTCATGGATCGGCTGCACCAGCAGGCTCTGGCCGAAACCGGTGCCGGCGTTGGCCTGGTAGTCACGAAGGTATTCGCGGTTGGTCTGGGTGCTTGGGCTGTAGACCACGCCCAGTGACACGCCGGGACCGCTTTGCACCTGGGCGGCGCTGCTGCGGCCGACCGGTTGGGTGAACAGCGTGTCGAGGGACGAAACCGCTTTCGGCGCGGTGGGTACGGAACAGGCGGACAAGGCTAAAACCGATATCGCCAGGGTACTGGCAAAGGCAAGTTTCATGGTGAGTCTCCCGTGAAGCAACTTCAGTCGGAAAGTCAGCGTTGTCGCGGCTGTTTGTGACGGGCACACGACAGTTGATTCAGACTAAACCCGCCAAGCTGTAAATAAGCTGACAATTTTTCGAGTTGTGGCGATGCATTAGTTTTATTGGCTTTAAGGCAAAACGGTTAATTGCCTCGGGAAATAAAAAGGCGCAAAACAGTGTTTTGCGCCTTTTTATTTATGGCTGTGCAAACAACCATCAGTTTTTCAAGGGGATCAATACTTGCTCGTCCGGGGCCAATACCATGAACACCAGCAACTTCGCCGGTTTGGTGTTGCTGGCGTTTTTCGACACCAGATGTTCGGAGCCGGCCGGTTCGTACCAGAACTGGCCTTTCTTGTAGGTGATTGCCTGTTCGCCCTTGACCTGGGAAATCACTTCGCCTTCGAGCACATAGGCCATGGCGGTGCCGTCGTGTTTATGGGCGATGGAGGACTGGCCGGGTTTGTAGTCGACTTCGATCATCATGGCTTTCTTGCCGGGGGCGTTTTTCAGCATCTGGTCTTGCAGGACGGTGACTTTCTCGGACGGGTCATGGGCCAGGGCTGCGGCAGACATGGACAGGGCGAGAGCGGCGGTGAAGAGGTGCAGGGCTTTCATCTTGGATCACCAGTTGGGGGAGGGGGTGGTGACCACAGTAGTCTGCGGGGCGGGGTGTGCAAACGGCCAATATTCGGGAAGATCGGGTGACCAATCGGCTGTTGCCAAAAAGCAAAAGATCGCAGCCTTCGGCAGCTCCTACAGGGGATTGTGTAGGAGCTGCCGAAGGCTGCGATCTTTTGATCTTGCTTCTAAACGATCGGAAAACTGTTGAAATCCACACTATTGGCCAGACGGCTATCGATCAGGTCAATAAACCCCTGCGCCTCGGGCCGGTTGAAGTGCGCCTGCATCGCCGCTTCCGACTGCCAGCGTGCGCTCACCGTCCAGCGGTGGTTGTCGTCCGGGCAGCGGTCGACCAGATAGGAATCGCAACCCGGTGTCTGGCGCAAGGTGTCGACGATCCTCTGCAACTGCCGGCCGAGTTCTTCCGAACGCCCGGCGGCGGCGCGCACCTCGACGGTGTTGATCACTTGGTTTGACATTGCTCACACTCCTGAATCAGGCCGGACGAATCCTGCTCATTGAGGGATAACGCCAGTGCAGAATAGGCCTGCACCTGCTGATCACCAATAACCAATCGGCGGTTAATCGCCCAGACCAATCATTCACGCCACTTGTTGCAGAATGTCGCGCAGGCGATCCAGAGCGGTGTCGATGTCCAGCGTCTCGATGGCGCCGAAGCCGAAGTACAGGCCATTTTTCGCCGGTTGCTGGTGATAGAACCCATTGATCGAATACAGCCCGACCTCGACCTTTTTCGCCAGCTCGATCACCAACGGCAGATCCACCGGCACCTTGCAGAACACCGCCATGTGAAAGCCCGCACTGGCCGGCACCGCGTCGAGCCAGGGCGAAAGATCACCGGCCATGCGCGCCAGAATCCGTTCGCGGCGCTGGGCGTAAATCCCGTGGCAACGGCGGATGTGTTTGAGCAAACAACCCTCGGCGATGAACTTCGCCAGCGCCCATTGCGGCAGGGTCGAGGCGTGCAGGTCGGTGAGCTGTTTGGCGCGGATCACCGCTTCGAGGATCGCCGGCGGCAGGATCGCATAACCCAGGCGCAGCTCCGGCAGCAGGGTCTTGGAGAAGGTGCCGACGTAGGCGACGATGCCGCGCTGATCGAGGCTGAACAGAGAGTCCGTAGGCCGGCCTTCGTAGCGGAATTCGCTGTCATAATCGTCCTCGATGATGATCGCGCCCAGCTCATAAGCCCGGGCCAGCAAGGCCTCGCGGCGCGCCTGGCTCATTGGCATGCCCAGCGGAAACTGGTGCGACGGCGTGACATAAATCATCCGCGTGCCCTCGGGAATCTGCTCGACCACAATCCCTTCGGCATCCACCGGCACGCCGACCACCTCGGCGCCGTGAGTGCCGAACAACAAACGGGCCGGCGGATACCCCGGGTCTTCCATCGCCACCCGGCTGCCGGGGCTGATCAGCACGCGGGTGATCAGGTCCAGCGCCTGTTGCGCGCCGTTGCACACCACGATGTCTTCGTCCTGACAGTTGATCCCGCGCGAGAACGCGATGTGCCGGGCAATCGCGTTACGCAGCGCCGGCAGGCCCTCGGGCACGCTGTAGAAGCCTTTGGAGCCGGCCATCTGGCGCATCGCGTGCGAGACGCAGCGGCGCCAGTCGTCATGGGGGAACTGGCCCTTGCTGGTGGCGCCGCCAATAAAGTCGTAGCGCAACGAACCTTGCAGCGTCGGGTGGCGCAGGAACACCGGTAGGTTGCGCCAGCTTTCGATGACCTCGGCGCTGGCAAGCTCGGTATGGCTTTGCTTGCGCTGGATCTGCGCCGGGCGGGCGTTGACGTAAGTGCCTTTGCCGATCACCCCGGTGAGGTAGTTTTCGTAGGTCAGCTGCGCATAGGTGTCGGAAATGGTCTTGCGCGAGATCCCCAGTTGCTCGGCCAGCAGACGGCTGGGCGGCAACTGCGTGCCGGCGGCCAGACGCCCGGACTCGATGGCGCCGCGCAATTGCTGGTACAACTGACCAGCGAGGTCCTTGCGGCCATTGATCACGACGTGAAGTTCCATACCGACGCGGCTCCGGGGGGCGATTGAAGTGTCGGCCAGATTAACGCTGTTGCGTGATGGGCAGTAGTTGCGTAACACAAAAACCCGAAATTGGTCACCGTCCCTGTAGGAGCTGCCGAAGGCTGCGATCTTTTGACTTTGATTTTTTATAAGCAAATGCAAGATCAAAAGATCGCAGCCTTCGGCAGCTCCTACACGGATTTGTGTTTGGCCGGGGGCCAATGGTGTGGCGATTTTCCGTGGAATTGGGGCTGTAACGCTGGCGCATCAGCGCTTACCGTAAAACCACTATCCCGCATTCCGAGACCTGCCCATGTCCCCGCGTCTGGACTACTACAACGCCTCTCCCAAGGCGATGAAAGCCATGATCGCCATGGAAGCGCTGACCCGCGACCTGAGTATCGAGGCGCCGCTGTTGCAACTGATCAGGATCCGCGCGTCGCAGCTCAACGGCTGCGCGTTCTGCACCGACATGCATTCGGTGGACGCACGGCGGGCCGGGGAGAGTGAGCGGCGCTTGTATGCGATTGCAGTGTGGCGCGACAGCGGGTTTTTCAATCCGCGTGAGCGGGCGGCGTTGGCCTGGGCTGAGGCAGTGACGCTGTTGGCTGAGAGTCATGTGCCGGACGATGTTTACCAGATGGCCCGCGAGCAATTCAGTGAAGGGGAATTGGTCGACCTGACCATGGCCGTGACCACCATCAACAGCTGGAATCGCCTCGCAGTAAGCTTCCGCCAAACTCCAAGCGATTGACATGCACATAACCTGTGGCGAGGGAGCTTGCTCCCGCTCGGCTGCGCAGCAGTCGCAAAACCCTTGCATGCGGTCTGTCAGTCAAAACCGGTTCGGCAGATTTGGGGGCGCTACGCACCCCAGCGG
>NZ_QAIK01000095.1:81438-85874 GCF_003061005.1 Pseudomonas sp. HMWF021
TGTAGGAGCTGCCGAAGGCTGCGATCTTTTGACTTTGATTTTTAAAAGCAAGATCAAGAGATCGCAGCGTGCCGCAGCTCCTACAGGATCCTCAGTTCGGTGGGCGTTGTGGTTTGACTGAGGTGCCGAAGGTGTTGCCCATACGTGTGCCAGTTGCGGCCGGTGTCGCGAGGCCAACCTGATTTGGTGGCCGTTTGTTCACCGGCACATTCAGCGCCTCCTGATTCTTCTGCGCAGCCGCAGCACCCTCGGGGTTGTTGCCCATCTGCTGACTCAAACAGTCGTAATTCGGCGCCTTGTAGCCACCCACCGTCACCTCCACACAGCCCAGCGGCTGCTCGGCGTGGGCACTGGCGAAGGCGCTCAGCAGCAGCCCGCCGAGGGCGATTTTCCACAGTGATTTCATGCAAGCCTCCTGGCCGGCCAGAAGCGGCCGTTCTCTATTGGCAGTCTAGTGCAAGCCTTGCGCAAATCCCGTGATGGTTTTTTTGCACCGCCCGTCACACCAGATTCATAAACAGCCATCAGGATGACGGTTTTCAGGGGTACGTCAGCCGTGCAGCGAGGCAGTTCCAGGGACGGTCTTCAGCGTTCAGCGACTCTCGTGCGCCGGGTGAGCCTGGGGCTGCTGCTTGGCTGGTTCAGCGGCGCTGCGACCGCCGAACCGGTGCCGGCCGATTTGCGCATGACGCTGCACATTCCGGCGCAGGATCTGGCCCGGGCGCTGGATCAGTACAGCCATGCCACGGGCGTTGCGGTGCTGGTCGACAGTCAGTTGAGTCGTGGCCGGCGCTCGTTGGCGGTCGATGGCGAATACACCGCTGCCGACGCCTTGCGCCGTTTGCTCGGCGGCAGCGGGCTGATGGCGCGTTATGCCCGCGACGACGCGTTCACCTTGCAAGTGGCGCAGGTCGAGGACGTGCCATCGGCCCAGGACAAAACCACCCCGGCCAGCGCCGCTGTCAGTCGCAGTTACGCCACCGCGGTGCAAGCGGCGATCGAGCGCAACCTGTGCCGTTCGCCGCTGACCCGTCCGGGCAGTTATCGCGCGGTGTTGCAGGTCTGGGTCGGGCGCGACGGCGTGGTGCAGCACAACCGGTTGGTCACCACCACCGGTGATGTACGGCGCGATACCGCGCTGGTAGAGAGCTTTCGCAATCTCAGGATCGACCGGCCGACGCCCAGCGCGTTGCGTCAGCCGGTCACGTTGCTGTTGTTACCGGAGTCGTCAGGGAAACGCATGGAATGCACCAAATGGGAAGGAGTTTCCGGGGGATGAAAGACACCGGACAAGGTTCGATGGTCCAGCTGTTCCTGACGTCCTACGAGGACTTTCGGGTGCGCTTGCGACGCCGTCTCGGCTCGGAAGACCTGGCCAACGACGTGCTGCACGAAACCTACCTGCGGGTCGACCGCATGGAAACGCCGCCGAACCTGCTGCGGCCCAATGCCTACCTCTATCGCATGGCCCTGAACATCGCCGCCGACCGCCGTCAGGCCGATGCGCGCTTGCTCACCGGCGAGGAAGTCGAAGAGCTGCTGCAAATCGGCGACGAGGCGCTGGACCCGGCGCGGGTGGTCGGTGGGCAAAAGGAAATCCAGTCGCTGCTCAGCGCCCTCTACGAGCTGCCCGCGCGGCGGCGCAGAATCTTTATCGCCGCGCGGCTGGAGGAGGCGCCGCACCTGGAAATCTCCCAGCGCTTCGGCATCTCCACACGCATGGTCGAGAAGGAAATCAAAGCTGCATTGGGCTTCTGCGCAGCGAAACTGGAAAGAAAAGTGTTTCAGCGGTTCGGTCGCGGGGCCGGAAAACCGTCATCTGAATAGTGCCCGATCAATTCGTTGAGAACCTGCGCGTTTGAACATCTTTCGACTGACACCTGCCAAGCCATCGGCGGCCGACAATCTGCACAACGAAGCCCACGACTGGTTGATCTTGCTGACCTCGGGCCGCGCCACCGTGGCGGACGCCCGCGCGTTACGCCAGTGGTGCGCGCAGAGCGCCGAACATGCCCAGGCTTTCGACCAGGCCAAGGTGTTGTGGCACAACCTGCAGCCTGCCGCTGAAATGCTGCAGTCGCCTCGGCGTTTCGGTCGCCGCGCCTTTCTTGGCGGCGCCATCGCGGCATCCGCGGCGTTCCTGCTGGTGCGCGGGACGATTCCCGGTGGCTTCGAAGGACTCGGCGCGGATTACATCACTGAAGTCGGCCAGCAGAAGCGTTTCGAACCGGCCGACGGTGTGCGCCTGGAACTCAACACCCAGACCCGCATCAATCAGCGCTCAATCGATAACGGCGTGCAAGGCTTTGAACTGGTCAGCGGCGAAGTCGAAGTACAGACCGCACGCCTGCCATTGGCGATGCAGGCTGGAGGAGGGTGGTTGCGGGCCAGTCAGGCACGGTTCAACTTGCGCAACACCGATCAGCAGGTTTGCGTGACGTGCCTCGATGGTTCGGTGGACGTCAATGTCGATGGCCGCAGCCTGCGTTTGCAGCCGGGTGAACAACTGACCTACGACGCGCAGCAAGTGGGCGCAGTGCAAAGCGTCGACACCGCCGCAGTGATGAACTGGCGCCAACAGGTACTGGTATTCAACGGCGCAACCCTCAGCCAGATGATCGACGAGATCAACCGCTACCGCCCCGGCATGCTGCTACTGCTCAACCGCGAACTCGGCCAACGCCGCGTCCAGGCCCGCTTCAGCCTCGACCAACTCGCCGGCGTCGCCCTGCTGATCCGCGACGCCTACGGCGTCAAATGCACCGAACTCCCCGGCGGAGTCGTCGTCCTCAGCTAACCCAACCCAACACCCACAAACACCATAAAACCCTGTGGGAGCTGGCTTGCCAGCGATAGCGGCATGTCAGGCAATGAGATGTTGGATGTGAATACCCCATCGCTGGCAAGCCAGCTCCCACAGGGACCTCAGTAATCCAAATTATTGCAGCGGCCCCATCACCTGCCGATACCGCTCCACCCCCTGCGCCGTCTCCCGCGTCAACCTGACCTCCAACCCCAACGGATCCTCCCGCCGATTCCCACTCAACTGCCGCCAACCCTTATCCACCTCCCAAACCCGCACCTGCACATCACTCACACCCTGCAACACCGCCACCCCAGCCCCCGGCGCCGGCAACGGATATCGACTGCGCGCCTCAGCCACCGCCCGATACAACGTATCCCCCTTGACCCACCACCGCACCCGCTGCAAAGCCCCAGGCTGATTCGCCGCACTACGAATAATGTCCAGCCGAAACCCCTTGCTGTCACTGCTGCGCACCGTCAGCGCAGGCGGCGCGCTCGGCGGCTCATCATCCACGCCAACCTTCTTCGGCTCAGTCAATTCAACCCCCGCACGCATCTCCACATCACGCTGCAACTGATTCAACGCCCGCAACAAACTGTCACTCTGCTCACTGCTCGCCTGCAAATGACTGTCCGCCCGCGTCACACTGTCCAGCCCGCGCCAGGCAATCAAACTGACCACCGCCATCAGCAAAATAGCGACCATCACCTCGATCAGAGTAAAACCTCGTTGATCGTTCATTGCACACTGATCCTGCCACTGGCATCACGCAGCACACTCAGCCGATTAAGCCCATCAGACAGGGTCAATTGCAGCGGCGGATTGATCCACTCGGCGTTGAGCACCACCTTCTGCTTCGGCTCCACCCGCACCTCCAGCTTCGGACTCTGCCAGGTGCGCGGCCGCAACTGCGGGTCATCCTTGAAATGCTCAAACCCCCGACCACTGTCACTGCGCCGACTGAAGCGAAAGCCCTTGCCATCACTCACCCACACAATCGGCCGGCCATCGGCGCGGGCCTCCGCCTGCGCCACCTGCAGCAACTGCGCCACCCGCTCGGCGTCCTTGCGCAGCAACTGCAGCGGATCCGGCTTGATACTCAGGCTGATCGCCGCACTGGCGATACCGATGATCACCAACACCACCATCAACTCGATCAGCGTAAAACCCTGTTGCTTGCCCACATTCATCGGTTGCGCGCTCCGTTGCGTCCTGCCCCGTCCCAAAAAAACATCCTGCACGGCCAACATGTAAGACGTGTGAAATAAAACCGTGAGAATTGCCGCGTAGCCTGTCAGCAGGGACAAAAAGGAGATTCAGCCCATGATGCTCACCACCCGCATATCCCCCCCGCAAACCATCCAGGCCCTAGCACTGCTCGCCGCCCTGGTCGGCGTCGCGACCTGGTCGTCACTGCTCCTGACCTCCGCCGAATCCCACACCCCACCAGCGCCCCCGCAAATGCTCGCCGCGCGCAGTGACAGCCCGGCGTTGCAGTGGTTTTCCAACCAGACGGCACTGGTGGACATCAAGGTTAGCGGGGTGATGGCGGGGAGTCGCGGGGCGGTGGCGATTTTGAGTTTGAACGATGGACCGCCGAGGAGTTTTTTGCAGGGGGAGAGGGTGGGGC
>NZ_QAIK01000096.1 GCF_003061005.1 Pseudomonas sp. HMWF021
ATGTGCAGTTGCGGCAGCGCCTGTTCCAGCGCTTCGACGCCACAGATGCCGCAACCGCTGGTGCCGGCCATCTGCCGACGGTGATCTTTCAGCGCCCAGAACGCGCGGCTGGAAATCTGCACGTCAGCCTGACAGGCCTGATCGAAATGGCTCAGGCGGATGTCGTAGATCTCGTCGACGCTGTCGATGATCGCGTTGCTCAGGGCGAAGCCCCGAATGAAGTCTTCGAGGTTGCCGGGCGAGACCATCATCACCGCCTGGCTCAGGCCGTTGAAGGTGATTGCCAGGGCGATTTCTGCGGCCAGGGCGGCGTGGGAGAGCGGGGCGTCCGCGAGGTATTCGCGAAACGCCACCTGCGACGGTGGCGGTGCGGGGGCGTTGGGTTCGGTGGTGGGGTCGATGTGGCAGAGCATCTTGAAAAGTCCCGAAGCGCTGAAGTGAGTTCAGGCTACGGGGGAGTCAAAAGTGCGTCCAATCGCTTGTTCTGATGCGGTGATCGGGCAGATCTATCACCACTGTCCTAGCCAACACAACCCACTGTAGGAGCTGCCGAAGGCTGCGATCTTTTGATCTTGATCTTAAAATCAAAGTCAAAAGATCGCAGCCTTCGGCAGCTCCTACAGGGGGTTGTGTCTGGATTAAATTGCCTCGACCCCGAACAACTTGCGCGCTTCGGCGAAGCACTTCTCGGCAATCGCCGAACGCGGTTCGGTCTTGCGCATCACCAGTCCCAGCGGCGCCAGCACACTGGCATCGGGCAATTGCATGAACGACAGGTGTTCGATCGGCTCTTCCAGTCCGCTGTCCAGCGGCATGATCGAGCAGCAGAAGCCCTGGTGAATCGCCTGCAGCAACTGGTACGTCGAATCGCTTTCCATGATCGGTTGCGGATTAAGCCCGCGACTGCGGAAGCTCAGGTCGATGGATTTGCGGTAATGCATGCCGGTGGTGATCATCCCCAGCGGCAATTCGGCGGCGTCTTCCCAGCTCATTTGCGAGCCTTCGAAATGGAAGTGGCGGTTGTCGTAGAGCAGTCCGACGCGGGTTTCGCCGATCTCGAAAAAATCGAAATAGTTCGGGTTGACGTGGTCGAGGTAGCACACCCCCAGATCCAGTTGATTGTTGCCAAGGCCGGCGATGATCTCGTCGGAACTCCCCGACGACAGACTGAATTTCAGCTCGGGGTACGTCCCCGACAAGCTCTGAATGTAATTGACCGGGTTGAAGTTGCTCAGGGGCACCAGACCCAGGCGCAGGCTACCGACCAGTTGCCCGCGGCACGCCGCCGCTTCGGCGAACAGACCGTCATGCGCGGCCAGCAACGTGCGAGCCCAGGCCAGCACCCGCTCGCCGGCCTCGGTGAAACCTTCAAAGCGCTGGCCGCGATTGACCAGCACCAGATCCAGCTCGTCTTCGAGGTTGCGCAGGCGCATCGACAGGGTCGGCTGGGTGATGTGGCAGCGCGCGGCGGCCTGGCCAAAGTGTCGGGTTTCATCCAGGGCGATCAGGAACTTGAGTTGTTTGATGTCCACGATGGCACCTGCTCGTTGAGAGATTGGAAGAGTATTGACGCAGATGCGCGCAGCGCACGAAAAACGCGAAGCGAGACGATCTCACCTGACGGTTCATCCGTCTAATCGGAAGTATTGAAAAGCCTATCGATCGGCTCTATCGCCCATGATTTCAAAGGCGCTGGCCGAGGTCAACGGGACCGATAGAGCGGATCGATAATGTGGTTGGTCAGAGTGATTAGACAGTACTCATAAGTGGCACTTAGGCTGCTCGGCAATGTGATTGACTACTGCCGGAGATTCTCATGAGTGCGAAAGCGGATGCCCTGTTTGTCCCCCTGAACATAGCTGTGCTGACGGTCAGCGATACTCGCGATTACGCCAGCGATACCTCGGGCCAGTTGCTGGTCAGTCGCTTGCTGGAAGCCGGCCATACCCTGAGCGAGCGCAATCTGCTCAAGGATGACCTGTACAAGATCCGCGCCCAGGTCGCGCACTGGATTGCCGACGACAACATCCAGGTGGTACTGATCACTGGCGGCACCGGCTTCACCGGACGCGACAGCACCCCGGAAGCGGTGGCCTGTCTGCTCGACAAACAGATCGACGGTTTCGGTGAGTTGTTCCGGGCGATTTCGATTCTCGACATTGGCACCTCCACCGTGCAAAGCCGGGCGCTGGCCGGGTTGTCCAACGGCACGCTCGTGTGCTGCCTGCCGGGCTCGACCGGCGCCTGCCGCACGGCGTGGGAAGGCATCCTTGCCGAGCAACTGGATAACCGTCATCGCCCGTGCAACTTCGTGCCGCACCTCAAATCCGTAGCCGCTTGCGGGCCGCGCGGATGAGCAAGGCAGCGTTGATGCCGGTCGAGGACGCCCTCGATCAGTTGCTGGGCATGGCCAATGAACAACGTCTGGCCGACAGCGAAATGTTGCCGCTCGACGAGGCACGTGGACGGGTGCTCGCCAGTGATCTGGTCGCCACGCTCGACCTGCCGCCGTGGCCGAACAGCGCCATGGACGGTTATGCCCTGAGCCTGGCCGATCTGCATCGCCAGCCATTGAAGGTGTCGCAAAAGGTCTACGCCGGCCAGGCGCCGGACGCGCTATTGCCCGGCACCTGCGCACGGATCTTTACCGGCGCACCGTTGCCACCCGGCGCCACTTGCGTCGAGATGCAGGAAAACGTCGAAGTGCTGGAGGACGGCCGCGTGCACTTCTTGCAGCCGCTGAAGGCGGGGCAGAACATTCGCGCGCAAGGTCAGGAGAATCGTGTTGGCGACATCCTGCTGCGTGCCGGCAAACGCCTCGGGCCGTTCGAACTGGCGGTCGCTGCCGGGCAGGGGCTGGCGCAGCTGCATGTGGTGCGGCGCCCGCGGGTAGCGCTGTTGTCGACCGGTGACGAATTGGTCGAACCGGGCCAGCCGCTGCGCCCCGGCAGCATCTACAACAGCAACCGCGTGCTGCTTGGGCACTGGTTGCGCGAGCTGGGTTGCGAAGTGATTGACGCCGGGATCCTCCCGGATCGGCCGGCGCAGACGCGGCTCAAGCTTGAGCAACTGCAAGTGGCAGCAGACCTGATCCTGACCACCGGTGGCGTGTCCGCCGGCGATGCCGATTGCCTCGGGCAAGTGCTGCGCGAGGACGGCAAACCGTTGCTGTGGAAACTGGCGATCAAGCCAGGCAAACCGTTGACCGTGGGCCATTTCGGCAAGGTGCCGGTGATTGGCCTGCCGGGCAACCCGACCTCGGCGCTGGTGACCTTCGGTCTGTTGGCGCGGCCGTATCTGTTGCGCATTCAGGGTGTGGAGGAGGTCATGCCGTTGAGCTTCACGGTGAATGCCGGGTTCGCCTGGAGCAAGGCCGGCAGCCGTCGGGAGTACCTGCGGGTGCGACTGGAAGCGGGCAGTGCGGTGTTGTATCCGAACCAGAGTTCCGGTGTTTTGCTCGGTGCAACCTGGGCCGATGGGCTGGTGGAGGTGCCGGAAAACAGCACCCACCGCATCGGCGATCCGCTGCGCTTCATACCCTTCAGCGAACTGTTTTAAAGCGAAGATCAAAAGATCGCAGCCTTCGGCAGCTCCTACAAGAAACGCATTCCACTGTAGGAGCTGCCGAAGGCTGCGATCTTTTTTGTAATGCTTATAGAAGAACGTATAAACACTACCAATCCCTGTGGGAGCTGGCTTGCCAGCGATTAGGCCGGCAAATCCAGCATTGAAGTTGGCTGACCCCGCGCAATCGCTGGCAAGCCAGCTCCCACAGTTTTTTTGGTGTTTGGAGAAATGTGATCAGCTCAGCACATAGTCCACCGGCAGCAACATCGGTGGCAGGTCGGTCTCACCCAGTTCGCTGAGAATATCGCGCTCGATAGTGCGCACCAGCGAATCGGTCGCCAGATCGTTTTCGTCGCGGCCGAACGGGTCTTCCAGTTCATCGGCAATCGCGTCCAGACCAAAGAACGTGTAGCTGACAATCGCCGTGAACAGCGGGGTCAGCCAGCCCAGCGGTTCGGCCATGGCGAACGGCAGCAGGATGCAGAACAGGTAGATCGTGCGGTGCAACAGCAAGGTGTAAGGGAAGGGCAGCGGGGTGTTCTTGATCCGCTCGCACACCGCTTGCGCCTGGGTCAGGCTGGTCAGGTGATTGGCCAGCAGCATGTAGCGCCACTCGCTCAGTTCGCCGCTTTGATGCAGGTCGGAGCACTGCTGGCCGACCTGCTGCAGAATCCGTCCGCTGTAGTCCGGCACCTTCGCATCGTGTTGCGGGGTGATCCACTTGCTGCTGGCCGCCGCTTCGCTTTCCCGACGCAACCGCGCGTTCAGCGAATGGGCAAACCCGCAGAGGTTGAGCAGCAACGGCTTGCGTTGCACCGATTCACGGATGACATGGGTCTCGCGGATCACCGAACGAATGTGCACGATCACCTCGCCCCATGCCTTGCGCGCCTCATACCAGCGGTCGTAGCAGGCGTTGTTGCGAAAATTCATGAAGATCGACAGTGACAGCCCGAGCAAAGTGAACGGCGTGGCGTTGACCTTGGTGAAGTTGCTCGGGTGAAGGATTTCCATCAGCACGATGGCCGAGGCCAGCAGGGTGACCATCAGCGTGCGCAGGGCGATGCGTTTGGCGATCGAACCCTTGAGGGTGAAGAGGATAGCGAACTGGTTGACCTTGGGTCTGACGATCATGCTGGGCGATCCCGGTTAAGCATGGAAATTGGCGGATCAACCGCCGGTCATGTTCATGAAACGAACCACTTGCACGTCGTCGTTCACTTCAAAGTTGTGTCGATACGGCTTGAGCTTCATGGCTTGGATAATGGCTTTCTCCAGACGTTCCGGTTGTCCGGGATGTGCACGCAGCACAGCTTTCAGATCCACCGAATGCTCGTTACCCAGACACAGTAGCAGGCGCCCTTCGACGGTCAGTCGCACCCGGTTGCAAGTGCCGCAGAAATTGTGGCTGTGCGGCGAGATAAAGCCCAGACGAATGTCCGGCGCTTCGGCCAGCCGCCAGTAGCGCGACGGGCCTTGGGTCGACTCGGCGGAGTCGATCAGGGTGTAGCGTTCGGCGATCTTCTCGCGCACCTGGGCACTGGAGAAAAACGACTCCGCGCGGCTGTGTTCGCTGATGATCCCCAAGGGCATTTCCTCGATGAAGGAGACGTCGAGCTGGCGGTCGATGGCGAAGCTCACCAGATCGTTGATCTCCTGATCGTTGCGTCCCTGCATCACTACCACGTTGAGTTTGGTTCGGGTGAAACCGGCCTTGCGCGCCGCATCGATGCCGTTGATCACCTGCGCCAGATCACCGGTGCGGGTCATTTGCCGGAAGCGCTCCGGGTCGAGGCTGTCGAGGCTGATGTTCAGGCGCTTGACCCCGGCGTCGAACAGCGGCGCCGCGAGTTTGCCCAGTTGCGAGCCATTGGTGGTCATGCAAAGTTCACGCAGGCCGGGCAGGGCGGCGATCTGCTCGCACAGCTTGACCACGCCCGGACGGATCAGCGGCTCGCCACCGGTCAGGCGAATCTTGCGTGTGCCCAGCGCCACGAAGCTTTGCGCCAGTTGATAGATCTCCTCCAGGGTCAGCACTTGTTGGCGCGGCAGGAACTGCATGTCCTCGGCCATGCAATACACGCAGCGAAAGTCGCAGCGGTCGGTGACCGACATGCGCAGATAGTCGACGCGGCGGTTGTAACCATCGATCAGGACACGCTCTGACATGACAGCCTCGCAGGAGTGATAAGTCCGAATTTACAGACCAGGTTGCCGCAGGTTATGGGCAACTTCAGGCCACGTCCAATCACTGTTTATAAACGTTTGATTGAGCGCGTCGATGATCAGTTATTTTCCGTTGAAAGTTGCTGTTTTAGTTTCGCAAGGCCCCGTAAATAAAGGGTTTTTTCCAGTGATAGAGGGTTTCGATAATGTGGTCATAAATAGCGATTAGACAATATTTTGCAGCGGTTCATATCCTTGCTCCGGCAAATGAAACGACCGCTTTTTATTGTTGAAAGACGGTCGGATATTTAACCGAGATCAGGTTCACGCCTGTGTGCATCGTCATGGAGATGTCCCATGTCACAAGTCGACCGTTACAAACCTTACAAGGGTGCCGCTGCCGGTTGGGGCGCTGTGATCAGCCTGACCAAGAGCTGGCTGGGCAGTGAAAACGCCCTGAAAAACATCCGCGCCATGCTCAAGACCAACCAGAATGGCGGCTTCGACTGCCCGGGTTGTGCGTGGGGTGAAGCCCCGGGTGCAAGCATGCTCAAGTTCTGCGAGAACGGCGCCAAAGCGGTGAACTGGGAGGCTACCGGGCGTCTGGTCGACCCGGCGTTCTTCAACAAGTACACGGTGTCGAGCCTGGCCGAGCAGAGCGACTACTGGCTGGAATATCAGGGCCGTCTGACCCATCCGATGCGTTACGACGCGCGTATTGATCGCTACGTGGAAATCAGTTGGGAAGACGCGTTCGCGTTGATCGCCGAACACCTCAAGGGCCTGAAATCGCCGCACGAGGCCGAGTTCTACACCTCGGGCCGGGCCAGCAACGAAGCGGCGTTTCTCTACCAGTTGTTCGTCCGCGCCTTTGGCACCAACAACTTCCCGGACTGTTCGAACATGTGCCACGAAGCCAGTGCGGTGAGCATGAACGAGACGTTGGGCGTGGGCAAAGGCACCGTGGTCTACGAGGATCTGCACCACGCCGACGCGATTTTTGTCATCGGCCAGAACCCTGGCACCAACCACCCACGGATGCTTGAACCGCTGCGCGAAGCGGTGAAACGCGGCGCGCAAGTAGTGTGCATCAACCCGCTGAAAGAGCGTGGTCTGGAGCGTTTCCAGAATCCGCAGAACCCGCTCGAGATGCTCAGCAACGGCTGGGAAGCGACCAACACCGCGTACTTCCGCCCGGCGCTGGGTGGCGACATGGCGATGATTCGCGGCATGGTCAAATTCCTTCTGCAGTGGGAGCGTGAAGCCCAGGCCAGCGGTGGCGAACCGGTGTTCGATCACGCCTTTATTGCCGAGCACACTTCGGGTCTGGACAGCTATCTGGCGGAGGTTGATGCCACGAGCTGGGAGCACATTCTCGAGCAGTCCGGCGTGCCGCTGCACGACATCGAACTGGCGGCGCGCATGTATGGCCGCGCCAAGAGCGTGATCATGTGCTGGGCCATGGGCCTGACCCAACACGTGCATTCGGTGCCGACCCTGCAGGAAGTCATCAACCTGCAACTGCTGCGCGGCAACGTTGGCCGGCCGGGTGCCGGTCTGTCGCCAGTGCGTGGTCACAGTAACGTGCAGGGCGACCGCACCATGGGTATCAACGAACTGGCGCCGAAAGAGCTGATGGACGCCCTGGAAAAACGCTTCAACTTCAAAGTGCCGCGCATGCACGGCCACAACACCGTCATGGCGATTGGCGCGATGGAGCGTGGCGAGGCCAAGGTGTTTATCGGTCTGGGTGGCAACTTCGCCCAAGCCACGCCGGACACCCCGCGCACTCACGAAGCGATGCGCAAACTCGACCTGACCGTGCACATCTCGACCAAGCTCAACCGCAGCCATCTGGTCACCGGGCGCGATGCGTTGATCCTGCCGTGTCTGGGTCGTACCGACATCGACATCCAGGCCGAAGGCCCACAAGGCGTGACCGTGGAAGACACCTTCAGCATGGTGCACTTGTCGTTCGGTCAGTTGAAACCGAAGTCGGCGCACTTGAAAAGCGAGCCGGCGATCATTGCCGGAATCGCCGCCGCCACATTGGGCAAACACCCGATCGATTGGGAATGGGCGGTGGGCGACTACGGGCGTATTCGCAACCTGATCGCCGACGTCATTCCGGGCTTCGAGAACTTCAACGAGAAGCTGTTGATCCCCGGTGGCTTCCACCTCGGCAACGATGCCTCGGACCGGGTCTGGAACACCGAGTCCGGCAAGGCCCAGTTCAGCCCGTGCGTGCTGCCGGAACACCTGATCAGCGAGGGCGTGCGCAACCTGTCGGTCAAGCCGGATCTGATCCTGCAGACCATGCGTTCCCACGATCAGTACAACACCACGCTGTACGGCCTCGATGACCGTTATCGCGGGGTCTACGGCATGCGCGACGTGATCTTCGTCAGCGAGCAGGATATCCAGCGACTCGGTTTTGAGCCGGGGCAGAAGGTCGATCTGGTGGCGCTGTGGGATGACGAACGCGAACGTCGGGTCAGCGGTTTCACCCTGATCGCCTACGACATTCCGCCCGGTCAGGCGGCGGCGTATTACCCGGAAACCAACCCGCTGGTGCCGCTGGAAAGCTATGGCGACCGGACGTACACACCGACCTCGAAGTTTGTCGCGATCCGCCTTGAAGCGGCCAAGGTCAGCAACCTGATTCCGTCGTCGGTGGCCTGACCCGCGACTTATAAAAAATCACAGCAATTTGACTGGCTGCAGGCGTTCGCGCCTGGCGGTGGCCCGGCGACGTGCTGCCGCTTTTCAGCCTGGATGAGGACATCATCATGTTCAACCTGGAGGCACTGGACCTGGCGCGAATTCAATTCGCGTTCACGGTTTCGTTCCACATTATCTTCCCGGCGATCACCATCGGCCTGGCGAGTTTCCTCGCGGTACTCGAAGGTCTGTGGCTGAAAACCCGTGACGACAGCTACCGCGATCTCTACCACTTCTGGTCAAAAATATTCGCCGTCAACTTCGGCATGGGCGTGGTCTCGGGGCTGGTCATGGCGTACCAGTTCGGCACCAACTGGAGCGGCTTTTCCGACTTCGCCGGGAGCATCACCGGGCCGTTGCTGACCTATGAGGTGCTGACCGCATTTTTCCTCGAGGCCGGTTTCCTCGGGGTCATGCTGTTCGGCTGGAACCGCGTCGGGCGTGGCTTGCACTTCTTCGCCACGGTGATGGTCGCCATCGGCACGTTGATCTCGACGTTCTGGATTCTCGCCTCCAACAGCTGGATGCAGACCCCGCAGGGCTTCGAAATCGTTGATGGGCGGGTGATGCCGCTGGACTGGCTGGCGATTGTGTTCAACCCGTCGTTTCCGTTCCGGCTGGCGCACATGGCGATTGCCGCGTTCGTCGCCACGGCCTTCTTCGTTGGCTCGTCGGCGGCCTGGCATTTGCTGCGTGGCAACAACACCGCGCCAGTGCGCCGGATGTTTTCCATGGCGTTGTGGATGGCGCTGATCGTGGCGCCGATTCAAGCGGTGGTCGGTGACGCCCATGGCTTAAACACCCTGGAACATCAACCGGCAAAAATCGCCGCCATCGAGGGCCACTGGGAAAACGCCGACAACGGCCCGACGCCATTGGTGCTGTTCGGCATCCCCGACATGCAGGCGGAGAAGACCAAGTACGCGCTGGAGATTCCGTACCTCGGCAGCCTGATCCTGACCCACAGCCTCGACAAGCAGATTCCGGCGCTCAAGAGCTTCCCGAAAGAAGACCGGCCGAACTCGACCATCATCTTCTGGAGCTTTCGCGTGATGGCCGGGCTGGGCATGTTGATGATCCTCGTCGGTGTGCTGGGGCTGGCGCTGCGCCGGGGCGGCAAGCTCTATCGGCATCGCGGCTTCCAGCGGTTGGTACTGCTGATGGGGCCGAGCGGGTTGATCGCGTTGCTGGCGGGCTGGATCACCACCGAAGTCGGGCGTCAGCCGTGGGTGGTTTACGGCCTGATGCGCACCCATGACGCCGTGTCGCGTCACTCGGTGGCGCAGATGAGCACCTCGCTGCTGCTGTTCGTGGTGATCTACTGCTCGGTGTTCACCGTGGGCATCGGCTACATGATGAAGCTGGTACGCAAAGGTCCGCAGCCGCATCACGAACATCCGCCGGAGGGCGATGAATTGCAGACTCCGCGCCGGCCCATTTCGGCGGCTACCGCCCCTCTGAAGGAGCATTGAGTCATGGGTATTCAAGGTATCGATCTCTCGTTGATCTGGGGGGTGATCATTGCCTTCGGGGTGATGATGTACGTGATCATGGACGGCTTCGATCTGGGCCTGGGGATCCTGTTTCCGCTGATCCCCGATGAGCAGGAACGCGACGTGATGATGAACACCGTCGCCCCGGTGTGGGACGGCAACGAAACCTGGCTGGTGCTCGGTGGCGCGGCGCTGTATGGCGCGTTTCCGCTGGCTTACGGGGTGATTCTGGAGGCGCTGTACCTGCCGCTGATCCTGATGCTCTGCGGGCTGATTTTCCGTGGCGTGGCGTTCGAGTTTCGCTTCAAGTCGTCGCCGCACAAGCGTCACTGGTGGGACAAGGCGTTCATCGGCGGTTCGCTGCTGGCGACGTTCTCCCAGGGTGTGGTGATCGGCGCGTACGTGTCGGGCATTCCCGTGGTGGATCGGCAGTTCGCCGGTGGGGGCCTGGACTGGCTGGCGCCGTTTCCGCTGGTGTGCGGCGTCGGTCTGGTGGTGGCGTATGCGCTGCTGGGCAGCACCTGGTTGCTGGTCAAGACCGAAGGCATGCTCGAGTCGCGGATGCGTCTGTTCACCCGGCCGTTGGCGTGGTTGCTGACGGCGATGGTGGTGGTGATTGGCGTCTGGACCCTGCAATTACATCCGGAACTGGCCACGCGCTGGTCCAGTCATGGGCACCTGATGGTGTTCGCCGGGCTTGTGGTGCTGGCGCTGCTGGCGTTGTTCGGGCTGCTGCGCACCTTGCGTCAGCGTCATACCCACTGGCCGTTCGTGTTCACTCTGGTGCTGATGCTGCTCGGTTATATCGGCCTGGCGCTGAGCATCTGGCCGAACATCATCCCACCATCGGTGAGCCTGTGGGCGGCGGCATCCCCGCCCTCGAGCCAGTTGTTTGCCCTGATTGGCGCACTGTTCATCCTGCCGGTGATCCTGATGTACACCTTCTGGAGTTACTACGTATTCCGCGGCAAAGTGAGGATTGGCGATGGCTACCATTGATTCGCGTGAGGTCAGATCCAGCCCCTGGTACAAGCGACTGGGCTGGTTGCTGCTGATCTGGTCGGGCAGTGTGGTAGCACTCGCGGTAGTGGCGAGCCTGCTGAAACTGGCAATGTATGCAGCGGGGATGAGGACCCACTGACAATGAAAACCGGAGCCATGGCTCCGGTTTTTTTTGTGCCTACCATCCTCCAGATGACTGATCTCCCTGTGGGAGCTGGGATTGATGGGTAGAGGTGAGAACACAGCTGATTATTGTGGGAGCTGGGGTTGATTGGAAGAGGTGAGAACACTGCCAATTATTGTGGGAGCTGGAGTTGATTGGTAGAGGTGTGAACACAGCTGGTTATTGTGGGAGCTGGGGTTGATTGGTAGATGTGTGAACACTGCCAATTATTGTGGGAGCTGGCTTGCCAGCGATGGCGGTGGGTCAGTCGACATTGATGTTGACTGTGCTGGCCTCATCGCTGGCAAGCCAGCTCCCACAGGGGATGGAGTTGATTGTTAGAGGTGAGAACACAGCTGATTATTGTGGGAGTTGGCCTGCCAGCGATGGCGGTGGGTCAGTCGACATTGATGTTGACTGTGCTGGCCTCATCGCTGGCAAGCCAGCTCCCACAGGGGATGGAGTTGATTGGTAGAGGTGAGAACACAGCTGATTATTGTGGGAGCTGGCTTGCCAGCAATGGCGGTGGGTCAGTCGACATTGATGTTGACTGTGCTGGCCTCATCGCTGGCAAGCCAGCTCCCACAGGGGATGGAGTTGATTGGTAGAGGTGAGAACACAGCTGGTTATTGTGGGAGCTGGGGTTGATGGGTAGAGGTGAGAACACAGCTGATTATTGTGGGAGCTGGCTTGCCAGCGATGGCGGTGGGTCAGTCGACATTGATGTTGACTGTGCTGGCCTCATCGCTGGCAAGCCAGCTCCCACAGGGAAACAGTGGTGTTTTTGGGCGTTACTGCGCCCCAAACATCGCGGTCCAGTAGATCCCTGCACTGCTTTTCGGATCGGTCGCGTAGGCGGCGCCGAGTTCCTTGTATTGCGGGTTCATCAGGTTGGCGCAGTGGCCGGGGCTGGCGAGCCAGCCGTCGACGACCTTGCGTACGGTGTCCTGGCCGGCGGCGATGTTTTCGCCGACCAGTTGGCCGCTGTAGCCGGCGAGTTCGGCGCGGTCGCCCGGGGTGCGGCCGTCGCGATCCTTGTGGTCGAAGTAGTTGTTGTTGGCCATGTCGCGGCTGTGATCCTGGGCGATTGTGCCCAGGCTCGCGTTCCAGGCCAACGGTGCGGCGGCGGCAAAGGCCTGCCCGCCACATTGGCGCGGCTGGGTACGGGCCACGTTGAGTTGCTCGAGCAATTTCTGGCCTTCGCTCTGCGCATCGCCCAGCTTCGCCGACAGCAGCGGTCGCGCCAGCACGATTCGCCAGTCGCGGTCGGCGCGGCTGACGCCGACATCGACAAACTGCGGATCCAGCACCACCTGACAGAAACTTTCCTGAATCGCCTTCATCGCCGATCCCGCATCCCGTGGGCCGTTGAGCGTAATCGCCTGAACGTTGACCATCGGGTAACTGGCGCGGGCCATGGCTTGCTGCAAGTCGACGGCGCCACTGGCGGGCAGAATCAGCCGGGGGTCGGCCGACAGCGGTGCCAACTCGCTGGACGCCTGACTGCCGCAACGCTGCGGCTGGCTGCGGTAGTTGTTGATCGACTCGACCAGTTGCGATTCATCGCTGGCCATCGCCGAGGCGGCAACTACCAGGCCGGCGGACAACGCGGCAAAACGCAAAACGAATGGCATGAAGCGCATGGAAATCTCCCTTTAGCGGAATACGCCCATGATGCGCGAAAGCGCCCCGGTCAATGCAATGACTTTTTCTTCACCCGATGCATTTTTCGCCGCAACGTTCGTTATGGTTTGCCGTCTACACTCAGCGAAGGCCCCGCAAACCGGGGGTCTCCCCAACGAAATACCCCGCCCTGACCGGGCGCTGCCGGAAGAACTGACATGGGATTGAAATGGTTGGCTGGCTGTTTCGCATTAACCCTGATGGCCGCTGCGGTAATGGCTACCGATCAGGCCCCGATCAAGGCAAAAGCCGAAGAAAAGGCCCAGGTGCTGGAGGAAAAAGCCGCCGATAAGGTCAGCACTGCGCCGGCACCCAAATCCGAAGCGATCACCCCCACCGAAGTGCAAGCGGTCGATCCGGCCGGCAGCGCGCCGCTGGACGATCCGATCACGTGCCTTTCGCGCAGTATTTATTGGGAAGCCAAGGGCCGCGATACGCCAGAGATGGAGGCGGTGGCCAATGTGGTGATGAATCGGCTTGGTCACGATGGCTTCCCGGGCACCGTGTGCGAGGTGGTCAAGCAGGGTTCGGAAACCAAAAGCTGCCAGTTTTCCTGGTGGTGCGACGGCAAGGCCGATCAGGTCAAGGAAGACGCCGAGTACGCGCTGGCCAAGGAAATTGCCGGCAAGGCCCTCAATCGCCAACTGCCGGATCGCACCCACGGCGCCTTGTATTTCCATGACCGCAACGTGCATCCGGGGTGGGCCAGGGAATACAGGAAAACCGCCGAGGTCGGCAAATTCCTGTTCTACAAACCTGCCGGTGGCGATGCACGCTAGGCACAGACCTCGCGCACACAGTTGCGCAACCAGCGGTGTGCGGGGTCGGCGTCCATGCGGGGGTGCCAGAGCATCGAGACATTCATCTGCGGCAGGGTAAACGGCAAGGTAAAACTGTAGAGGCCGGTGCGCAGGTTGCGGGTGTGACGCTCGGGCACGCAGGCAATCAGATGGGTCTCGCGCACCAGGGCCAGGGCGGCAGCAAATCCGCCGACGGTGATGACGATGTTTCGCGTCAGCCCCGACAACAGCAAAACCTCGTCCACCACGGCACTATCGCGTCCGCGCCGTGACACCAAAATGTGCTCGCCCGCGGCAAAGCGTTTCGCGCTGATCTTGCCCGAAGTCAGTGCATGATCCGCGTTGACCACCCCGACGAATCGATCGCGAAACAGAATCCGGCTGTGCAGCGAGCCGTCAGTGGTGTCGCCGACCACGCCAGTTTCCAGATCGACGCGACCTTCGCGCAGCAGCGCACTGTCCTTGTCGGTTTTGTGCAAAAAACGCAGGCGTACGCCCGGCGCTTCTTCAGCGATGCGAGCGAGCAGGGCGGCGGCGAATGTCTCGACGAAACCGTCGCTGCTGCGCAGGGTGAACGTGCGATGCAGTTGGCGTACATCGAGCATCTGGACAGGCCGCAAAACCGCTTCCACTTCCTGCACCAACGCGCTGACCCGCTCGCGTAACTCCAGCGCCCGCGGGGTCGGCACCAGCCCGCGACCGGCACGCACCAGCAGCGGATCGCCCGTGGTTTCACGCAAACGGGCGAGGGCGCGGCTCATGGCCGACGCGCTCAGGCCCAGCCTCGCGGCGGCGCCGGCCACACTGCCTTCGCTCAGCAGCACATCCAGTGTGATCAGCAGATTCAGGTCAGGCGTACTCATGACATGGCGTTCCGTGCAGGTATCGAGTGCAAAGCATGCGTCTTCCGCCAGTTCGTGTCGAGGCTCACGCTATGGGCATGTCCCTTGAATACGGAGAGTTTCATGAACCGGGAATCGTTGAGCCCTGCGGCGCGTCGGGCGTTGGCCGGTCTGGCGCTGTCGATGCTGCTGCCGTCGCTGGATACCAGCATTGCCAACGCCGGGTTGCCGACGCTGGCGGCGGCGTTTGCAGCAACGTTCGCGCAGGCGCAGTGGATTGTATTGGCGTATCTGCTGACGATTACCACGTTGATTGTCAGTGTCGGGCGGTTGGGGGATCTGCTGGGTCGCCGACGTTTGCTGCTGACAGGTATCGGCATTTTTAGCGTGGCGTCATTGTTGTGTGGTCTGGCCCCGGATCTGTGGTGGCTGATCGGCGCGCGAGCGGTGCAGGGACTGGGCGCGGCGATCATGCTGGCGCTCACCATGGCGCTGGTGAACGACGTTGTACCGAAAACGCGGGTGGGCAGCGCCATGGGCTTGCTGGGGACGATGTCGGCGGTTGGTACAACGCTGGGGCCGTCGCTGGGTGGGTTGTTGATTGCACATGTCGGCTGGCCGTCGATTTTTTTGCTGAATGTACCCTTGGGTTTGCTCAATGGCTGGCTGGTGTATCGCTATCTACCCGTGGACCGACCGCTCAACCAGCCGGTGGCTTTTGATCCGCTGGGCACGCTGCTGCTGGCCGCGACGCTGGCGGCTTACGCGTTGGCGATGACGCTGAAATCGTTCAGTGGGCCGCTGCTGCTCGTCAGTCTGTTGGGGGCGGTTTGCTTTGTTCAGGCTGAGCGTCGCGCGCGATCGCCGTTGATCCGCATGGCACTGTTCGCCGATTCAGGCGTGGGGCGCGGGGTCGCCCTGACGTTTCTGGTGACCACGGTGATGATGACCACGCTGATCGTCGGGCCTTTTTATCTGGGGCGCGGCTTAGGCTTGAGCAGCACGTCAGTGGGGCTGGCGTTGTCGGTAGGGCCGTTGATGGCGGCGCTTGCCGGGGTGCCGTCGGGAGGGTTGGTGGATCGGTTTGGCGACCGGCGAGTGGTGTTTGGCGCCTTGTTGATGATGACGAGTGCTTGCGCATTGCTGGCGCTGTTGCCGATGGGATTCGGTCTGGCTGGCTATCTGTCGTCGATCATCTTGCTCACCACGGGTTATGCACTGTTTCAGGCTGGCAACAACACCGGGTTGATGACGGGTGTCAGTGCGCAGCAACGCGGTGTGGTCTCGGCGCTGCTGGGGTTGGCGCGTAATCTGGGGCTTGTCACCGGCGTTGCGGCGATGGGTGCTGTGTTTACCCTGGCTACCGGGGAGCCAACCGAAGCGTCTGCAAGGGTTGTCGGCAGTGGTTTGCACGTCACGTTCGGGGTCGCCACGGCATTGTTGTTTGCAGCCCTTGTCCTCAGGCAGGCCAGCGTCAAAAAGCGGGAGCGCGCCTGCCCGCGATAACACGGGCAAAAAAAAACGCCGCTCATCTCACGATGGGCGGCGTTTTTCATTGCGTTGCAGCGTTAGGCTTGAACGACCGGAATCTTGGCGTTCGCAGCAGCTTCACGGAACTCGGCAATCTGGTCGAAGGACAGGTAGCGGTAGACATCGGCCGCCATGCTGTCGATCTTGCCAGCGTATTCCATGTACTCCTCGACGGTCGGCAGGCGACCCAGGATCGAAGCCACGGATGCCAGCTCGGCCGAAGCCAGGTAGACGTTCGCGCCGTCGCCCAGACGGTTCGGGAAGTTACGGGTCGAGGTCGAGACCACGGTGCTGTTCGGCTCAACGCGTGCCTGGTTACCCATGCACAGCGAGCAGCCTGGCATTTCCATGCGTGCGCCAGCCTTGCCGTAGATGCCATAGTAGCCTTCTTCGGTCAGCTGGTGAGCGTCCATCTTGGTCGGCGGCGACAGCCACAGACGGGTTGGCAGCTGACCCTTGACCTGATCCAGCAGTTTACCGGCAGCGCGGAAGTGACCGATGTTGGTCATGCACGAACCAATGAACACTTCGTCGATCTTCTCGCCAGCCACGCTGGACAGCAGACGGGCGTCGTCCGGATCGTTCGGCGCGCACAGTACAGGCTCGCTGATGTCGGCCAGATCGATTTCGATGACTTCGGCGTATTCGGCGTCGGCATCGGCTTCCATCAGCTCAGGGTTGGCGATCCAGGCTTCCATCGCTTGCGCGCGACGCTCCAGGGTACGTGCATCGCCGTAGCCTTCGCCGATCATCCAGCGCAGCAGGGTGATGTTGGACTGCAGGTACTCGGTGATCGATTCTTTCGACAGCTTGATGGTGCAACCGGCAGCCGAACGTTCGGCCGAGGCGTCGGACAGTTCGAACGCCTGCTCCAGGGTCAGACCTTCCAGTCCTTCGATCTCCAGGATGCGACCGGAGAAGGCGTTTTTCTTGCCTTTCTTCTCGACGGTCAGCAGACCGTTCTGGATGGCGAAGTAAGGAATGGCATGAACCAGGTCACGCAGGGTGATGCCAGGTTTCATCTTGCCTTTGAAGCGCACCAGGATCGATTCCGGCATGTCCAGCGGCATGACGCCGGTGGCAGCGGCGAACGCGACCAGACCGGAACCGGCCGGGAACGAGATGCCCATCGGGAAACGGGTGTGCGAGTCACCACCGGTACCGACGGTGTCCGGCAGCAGCATGCGGTTCAGCCACGAGTGGATGATGCCGTCGCCCGGACGCAGGGAAACGCCGCCGCGGGTCATGATGAAGTCAGGCAGGGTGTGGTGGGTGGTCACGTCGATTGGCTTCGGATACGCCGCGGTGTGGCAGAAGGACTGCATCACCAGGTCAGCGGAGAAGCCCAGGCACGCCAGGTCTTTCAGTTCGTCACGGGTCATTGGACCGGTGGTGTCCTGAGAACCGACGGTGGTCATTTTCGGTTCGCAGTAGGTGCCAGGACGAACGCCTTTGCCTTCTGCCAGACCGCACGCCTTGCCGACCATTTTCTGCGCCAGGGTGAAACCCTTGGTGCTTTCGGCCGGAGCTTCAGGCTTCTTGAACAGATCGAATGCCGGCAGACCCATTTCGGCGCGAGCCTTCTCGGTCAGGCCACGGCCGATGATCAGCGGAATACGACCGCCGGCACGGACTTCGTCCAGCAGCACAGGGGTCTTCATTTCGAAGGTGGTGATGACTTCGTCGGTACCGTGCTTGCAGACTTTGCCAGCGTGCGGGTACAGGTCGATCACGTCGCCCATGTTCATGTTCGACACGTCGAACTCGATTGGCAGTGCGCCGGCATCTTCCATGGTGTTGTAGAAGATCGGAGCGATTTTGCTACCGAAGCAGAAACCGCCAGCGCGCTTGTTCGGCACGTAAGGGATGTCGTCGCCGAAGAACCACAGCACCGAGTTGGTTGCCGATTTACGCGAGGAACCGGTACCGACCACGTCACCGACGTAGGCGATCGGGAAGCCTTGACCGCGCATCTCTTCGATCTGCTTCATCGGGCCGGTCTTGCCTTGCTCGTCCGGAACGATGCCGTCACGGGCCATTTTCAGCATGGCCAAGGCGTGCAGCGGGATGTCGGGACGCGACCAGGCGTCTGGTGCAGGGGACAGGTCGTCGGTGTTGGTTTCGCCGGTGACCTTGAACACGCGCAGGCTGATCTTGTCGGCCAGCACCGGGCGCTTCTTGAACCACTCGCCGTCAGCCCAGGATTGCAGCACGGCTTTGGCGTGAACGTTGCCGTTCTTGGCTTTTTCAGCCACGTCGTGGAAGGCATCGAACATCAGCAGGGTGTGCTTGAGTTCTTCGGCAGCCACTGGCGCCAGCTCGGCGTTGTCCAGCAGTTCAACTAGGGTCACGATGTTGTAGCCGCCCTGCATGGTGCCGAGCAGTTCTACAGCGCGTTTTTTGTCCAGCAGAGGGGAGGTGACTTCGCCTTTGGCCAGGGCCGACAGGAAACCGGCTTTGACGTAAGCGGCTTCGTCCACTCCTGGTGGTACGCGATTGGTGATCAGGTCAACGAGGAAAGCTTCTTCGCCAGCCGGAGGATTCTTCAGCAGCTCGACCAGGCCTGCAGTTTGTTCGGCGTTAAGCGGCTGGGGAACGATACCCAGTGCTGCGCGCTCTTCGATATGTTTGCGGTAGGCTTCAAGCACAGTTATTACCCTCATCAGTGGTCCCAAATGGCTGTCCGGGACGCTCGTCGCGAAATGCTCGTACTCATGCGCTGCATGGCGTTGTGGGCCATTTAGCCAGAATTACCGGGCATTCCTTACAGAAGCTGCTTTCAAAGTTTTACGCCTGCAGAACGGGGAGCTGATGAGGGTTGGCGTTGAGCTTTTCCCCGCTGGAAAAACCCTTCGCCAACACCGCTCTGAAGGAACGACTGTGCTCGTGACGCTTTGAAAACAGCTTCTAACGGACATTGGCGCCTTAAAAGGCTGGCTGATTCTACGGCAAAAAAAATTTAAAGGTAAGTCAGGCTCTATTGGACTTTGGTGGCGTTGTGCGCCGGTGGGGCAAACCATGATCCAGCGCTTGCCCCTGACGTTTGAGGGGTGATCAATGCCCGACAAAGGGCTACCATGCCGGCCTGTTCCGCGTTTCAGTGTTTTGCCAATTTATGCCCAATCAGACCATCAAGACCCCCTGCGTCGGCCTCTGCTCCACTGTTTACGGAGATCTGGTGTGCCGCGGCTGCAAGCGCTTCCACCACGAAGTGATCAATTGGAATGGTTACGGCGAGGAAGAAAAGCGCGCGGTGTGGTTGCGTCTTGAGCAATTGCTGTCACAAGTGATGGCGAGCAAGGTCGAGATCTTCGATCCGGCGCGCCTGCGCCAGCAGCTGGAGCAGCGCAAGATCCGCTTCGTGCCGCATCAGTCGGAATATTGCTGGGCGTATCAGCTGATTGCGCGTGGGGCGCGGGTGATCATTAATCTGGAGGCCTACGGGATGGTGCTGCTGCCGGAGTTTCGCGACTGGAACCTGCCGGAATTGCGCGATGCCATTGATCGGGAATTCTTCCTGCTGTCGGAAGCGCATTATCAGCGCTATATCGCCCCGGGTTTCCTGAAAGACGCCTTCGGCGCCTAGAAGCTTCGCGAGCAGGCTCGCTCCCACAATGATCGGAGTGGAATGCAGATCCTGCAGGCGCCAACAGATCTTGTGGGAGCTGGCTTGCCAGCGATGAGGGCAGTGCATCCACCTGTCAATGTTGACTGAGCCACCGCTATCGCTGGCAAGCCAGCTCCCACAGGGATATGCATTCCAACTGTGGGAGCGAGCCTGCTCGCGAAGGCGCCGGTTCAGGCACCGTAATCCTCAGTGCTTCACTGCCAACTCCACCAGATGATCCTCAACCTCCTGCGGCTTGAGCACCAGCACGTCGCTTTCCAGCGCATCCAGCACCACCTCGGCCGTATTGCCGATCAACGCGCCTGACAACCCGGTGCGCGCCACGGTGCCGATCACGGTCACCGCCGCCTGCAGCTTGTGCGCCATGAACGGAATCAGCACATCCGCCGGGCCTTCTTCTATATGCAGATGTTCATCATCGACATCGAACTCCGCCTGAAACGCCCGGCATTGCTCGCGATAACGCGCTTCGATGGTTTCGCTGAGCTGTAACGCCGGGTCGGCTGCCGAGAGCATCGGCGAGGGGTGGGCGCTGATCACATGCAGATGCCCTTTGGCCAGGCTGGCGATGTCGTAGCCGTGATCGATGATTGTTGTATGCAAATGCCGGTGTTCGCCATCGGCATTACCGACATCGACTGCCGCGAGAATCACCCGGTCTTTCCATGGTGTGCTGGTTTTCACCAGCAGCACCGGGGTCGGGCAGTGGCGCAGCAGTTTCCAGTCGGCCGGGGTCAGCAGGGCTTTTTTCAGGGAGCTGTCAGGGAAGTGCTGTTTGACCACCAGACCGCAGCCTTCAGCTTGCTGCACATCGATGATGGTCTCGTGCAGGCTCTCGTTCCACGCCTGCTCGGTGGTTACGCTGTAGCCATCCGCCAACAACGCGGCTTTGAGTACGCCGAGCATGCCGGCGTGGTCGTGCTTGCGGTCGCACACCAGCAGGTGCAGATGCGCCTGGGTCACGCCGGCGATCAGCTTGGCGCGCTTGAGCGCCAGGCTTTCCGAATGTTCGGGTTCGATGACCACCAGAATGCTGCGAATGGCTTGCATGAGCGGAGTCTCCAGCAAAGAAAAGGCACGGCGTTGCACAACTATAGTTGCTGCTCAGGCGCCTGCGACTTGATGCATATCAACGCCTGCGACTGGTGGTCTGCGGGCAGGCCGGTATAATCGGCGGCCTTTGCTCGTACACCTTTTACCGTGAGCCCCATGATCCTTCCCGAAATCCACGAATTCCTTGGCTGCCGCACGCCCGACGCCTGGGTCCAGGCCGCTCTGGCCGATCAGGAAACCCTGCTGATCGACCACAAGAACTGCGAGTTCAAGGCTGCCAGCACCGCGCTGAGCCTGATTGCCAAGTACCATTCCCACGTCGACCTGATCAACATGATGTCGCGTCTGGCCCGGGAAGAACTGGTGCATCACGAACAGGTCATGCGCCTCATGAAGCGCCGCAAGATCGAGCTGCGCCAGCTGCACGCCGGGCGCTACGCCTCGGCCCTGCGCAAAGTGGTGCGCAGCCACGAGCCGGTGAAACTGGTGGATACGCTGGTGGTCGGCGCGTTTATCGAAGCGCGCAGTTGCGAGCGTTTCGAGGCGCTGGTGCCGCATCTGGACGAAGAACTTGGCAAGTTCTATTTCGGTCTGCTGAAAAGCGAGGCGCGACATTTCCAAGGCTATCTGAAACTGGCTTACCAGTACGGTGACGCGAAGGACATCGCTCAGGTGATCGACAGGGTTCGCGCGGCCGAGCAGGAACTGATCGAGTCGCCGGATGAAGAGTTCCGTTTTCACAGTGGTGTGCCGGCTGCCGCATAACCCTGACCGAAAAACAACGTCAAAAGATCGCAGCCTTCGGCAGCTCCTACATTTGGAATGCGTTTCCCTGTAGGAGCTGCCGAAGGCTGCGATCTTTTGCGTGTGATTGTTAAAAACTCTTAAGAGTATGAAACATCACCGATAACGGGCCTCTGCCCACGAATCCCGCCATAATGTCGCCCACTTCACACATGGGTTGGCAGACAGTCGTTATGGATAACCTGGGTTTTGGCAAAGTCCTGCTGGTCGAAGACGATGAGCGTCTGGCCACGCTGATTGCGCACTTTCTCGAACAGCATGGCTACGAAGTGCGCGCGGTGCATCGCGGAGATCTGGCGATGGCCGCGTTTCTCGAGTTTCAGCCCAAAGTGGTGGTGCTCGACCTGATGCTGCCGGGGCAGAGCGGCCTGCACGTGTGCCGGGAGATTCGCAGCGTGGCGGACACGCCGATTGTCATCCTTACCGCCAAGGAGGATGACCTGGACCACATTCTGGGCCTGGAATCCGGCGCCGATGACTACGTGATCAAACCGATCAAGCCGCCGGTGCTGCTGGCGCGGTTGCGCGCGTTACAGCGGCGTCAGGTGCCGGACAGCGGCGTGGTCAGTGCGCTGGAGTTCGGCCGGTTGAGCATCGATCGCAGCTGCCGCGAGGTGCGTCTGGCCGGTGAAATCATCGAAATGACCACCATGGAATTCGAATTGCTGTGGTTGCTGGCCAGCGCTGCCGGCAAGACCTTGTCCCGCGATGACATCCTCAACCGCATGCGCGGCATCGCGTTCGACGGGCTCAATCGCAGCGTCGACGTGTACATCAGCAAGTTGCGCAACAAACTCAAGGACAACCCCCGCGAGCCGGTGTGCATCAAGACCGTGTGGGGCAAGGGCTACCTGTTCAATCCGTTCGCGTGGGAGCTGTAGATGCTGCGGTTATTCTTCGGGCTGTTTCTGGTGATGACGGTGGGGTTGGTGCTGGCCCTGCAAACCGTCGAGCACACCTTCAACGCGTTGCTCGACAATCAGATGCAGGCCTACAACCGTGAGGCGGTACGCGGGCAGGCGTGGTCACTGGTCGAACACATGCGCGATCAGCAGGGCGCGGCGCGCGAGCAGCAACTGGAAGCGTTGCGCCCGCACTACGGCTTGTCGCTGAAGCTGATCGAGGCCGATCAACTGGATCTCAGCCCCGAGGAAAAGGAAGAACTGGCGCAGAACCTGTTGGTGATTCGCGACAACTACACCCAGTTCATCAGCAACATCGACGGTGGCTCACAGTTGCTCAGCATCAAGCTGCCACCGGAGCCGAGCCTGATGCCGTTCTACATCGCGGTGGCTTACGCGATGCTCGCGGTGCTGATCGGCATCGTGCTGTTTTTCTGGGTGCGCCCGCACTGGCGCGATCTGGAAAAGCTGCGCCTGGCCGCTGAACGCTTTGGCGACAATGACCTGTCGGTGCGCATTCAACTGTCCAAGCGCTCGAACATCCGCGACCTGGCCGAACACTTCAACCTGATGGCAGCGCGCATCGAGAGCCTGATCGCCAATCAGCGCGAACTGACCAACGCGGTGTCCCACGAACTGCGTACGCCGATTGCCCGATTGTCGTTCGAACTCGACCAGCTCAAGCAACTGCCGGACGCCAGCCAGAACAGCGAACTGATCGCCGACATGTACGCCGACCTTGGCGAGCTGGAGGAAATGGTCTCCGAACTGCTGACCTATGCCAGCCTCGAACGCGGTGCGACGGTGATCAAACGGGAAAACATTCAAGCCGCCAACTGGCTCGACAGCGTGGTCGGCAGCGTGGCGCTGGAGGCGGAAGCGGCGGGGGTGCAGCTGTTGATCGGTGACTGCCGGCTCGACACCGTACGCATCGAGCCGCGTTTCATGGCGCGGGCGGTGATCAATCTGCTGCGCAATGCCATTCGGTATGCCGAACAGCGGGTCGAAGTGACGCTGGAGCGCAGCGGTGATTATTACGAAGTGCGGGTCAACGACGACGGCCCGGGTGTGCCGGTCGAGGGCCGGGAGAAAATCTTCGAACCGTTCTCGCGGCTGGACGCCAGTCGCGACCGTCGCACCGGTGGTTTTGGCCTGGGATTGGCGCTGGTGCGACGGGTGTCGCAGTCCCATGGCGGGCAGGTCGAGGTCGGGGAATCGGTGTGGGGTGGGGCGTCGTTTCGGATGACCTGGGCGCATCTGGACTGATTTGTGTTGGCAGTTCCGGCCCTATCGCTGGCAAGCCAGCTCCCACAGGTTTTGTGTACGCCGAGGAACCTGTGGGAGCTGGCTTGCCAACGATAGGGCCATCAAAACCAGCGCAAAACCATGCTCATTTGACCAGCCCCAGTCGCTCATGCCACTGCGCAATCGACTCCTCGGGATACACCTCAAACTGTTTGTCCTTGGGTTTGGCATTCACCTCGACCCACGGCGCCTTCGAACCCAGCATCAAATGCGTATGCTCCGGCGGCACCGGCAGCGGTGTATCGATGGCCGAGGCGAACGGGTGGATCAGCTCCGGCCACTCCGGGCTGAACAGCCATAAACCGCTGCCACACTGTGAGCAGAAGTGCCGTTCGGCGGTGCTGCGGTGCGCACGTTTTTCACCTTCCTCCTTCATCTTCGCGTGATAGATCGAGATATGTTTTCGCCCTTGAACCTTGAGGCTGGCCGCGTCGCCACCCAGGTTGATCGCATAGCCGCCACCGCCCTGGGTCTTGCGGCAGATCGAGCAGTAGCAGCGTTGATAAGGGTAGGGATGGGCGCTGGTCAGGCTGAAGGTGACTGCGCCGCAGTGGCAAGAGCCTTCGAGGTGCATGAGGTGCCTCCGGTGGGCTGAACGGGTCAGGTTCAGCCTAGAAGACTTGTGGCGAATGCGCTCAAAGGGTGTGCATCAGCCAGTCGCGGAAGGCTTTGAGCGACGGCAGTGTTTCATTGCGCGGCGGGTACACCAGGTAATAGCTGCGGCGACTGGTAATGGGCGTACCCAATTGCAGCAGCTCGCCGTTGAGCAGTTCGTCCTCCACCAGAATCCGTGGCACCAGGCCGACACCGATGTTGGCGCGCACCGCTTGAATCAGGTGCGAGGTCATTTCAAAGCTTGGCCCGATGCGCATGCTGCGGTGCGCCAGACCGTGATGGCTGAACCACTCGGCCCAGGCCTGAGCGTTGCTGCTGACATTGAGCAGTAACTGCCCGGCGATGTGCTGCTCGGCTTCATTGCGCTCGGCCAGCGATAGCTGCGCACTGGCAATCACCACCAGTTCTTCCGTGTGCAGGGGCAGGGCGCTCAGGCCGGGCCAGTCACCGCCGCCGACGCAGATTGCGGCGTCGATTTCACTGGTGTCGAAGTCGATCGCTTCGATTCGCGAATGCAGGTGCACGGTCATGCCGGGGTGCGCGGTGTAGAAATCCTTGAGACGTGGC
>NZ_QAIK01000097.1 GCF_003061005.1 Pseudomonas sp. HMWF021
ATAAGAGCGTGTCCCCAACCGCCATCCCCCCTAAAATACCCGCCATTCCCGTTTCGCCCCGCCCGAGGCCGCTTGTTCATGTCCGTTACCGCCCCATCCGCGCCGTCTGCAAAACCAGCGCCCGACCATCACGCCCAGTTCATCGAGCTGCTGCAAACCAGCCTCGAACAGAACGGTTTCATCAAGTTGGTGCTGGCCAAATACGTGGGCGAAGAGGCGGATCTGCAGCGGATCATCATCAAGGCAGTGACGGTCAAGGCGCAGCCTAACCTGTCGTTCGTCTATCGCTACAAGACCCGCGACATCACCAAGAACCTGCCGTTGGCCGAAGGCGTGGCGGTGATTGCCGAGCTGCTGCCGGCGGCGTTCAAAAATGCGCATTTGTTGACCGTCACCGACGAAGCCCAGCTCGAATACAGCAAAAAGGGCAAGTCTTCGCTGTTCAAGAGCAAACCTCAGCAATTGCGTGAAGCGCCGTCCGCCGAGCACAACCGTGAGAAAAACCGCTTTCTCGACCTGAGCCGGCCGTTTCTCAAGGACCTGGGCGTGACCAACGCGCAGCACGAGCTGATCCCGGCGATGTCGCGCAAGTGGAAGCAGATCAACAAGTTCATCGAAGTCTTCAGCCACGCCCTGACCTCGTCACCGCTGGCGCTGGACAAACCGGTGCGGGTGGCGGATTTCGGCTCGGGCAAGGGCTACCTGACGTTCGCGATTCACGATTACCTGCGCAACACGCTCAAGGCCGAAGGTGAAGTCACCGGCGTCGAGCTGCGTGAAGAAATGGTCAACCTGTGCAACGCCGCTGCGGCGAAACTGGAACACCCGGGGCTGGTGTTCAAGTGCGGTGACGTGCGCAGCGTGGCGCCGAGCGAACTGGACGTGATGATCGCCCTGCATGCCTGCGATATCGCCACCGACTACGCGATCCACACCGGCATCCGCTCGGGCGCTTCGATCATCATGTGCTCGCCGTGCTGTCACAAACAGATCCGCCTGCAGATCCAGAGCCCGGCGCTGCTCAAACCGATGCTGCAATACGGTCTGCACCTGGGCCAGCAGGCGGAAATGGTTACCGACAGCCTGCGCGCGCTGTTCCTCGAAGCCTGCGGCTACGAGACCAAAGTGTTCGAGTTCATCTCGCTGGAACACACCAACAAGAACAAGATGATCCTCGCGGTGAAACGCGCCGAGCCGGTGGACCCGGCTCAGTTGCTGGTGAAGATTGCCGAGTTGAAAGCGTTCTACAACATCAGCGAGCACTGCCTGGAAACCCTGCTGCGCGCCGACGGCTTCCTTGCCTGACACCCTGATACTGATCCAGCACAAAACCCTGTAGGAGCTGCGGCACGCTGCGATCTTTTGATCTTTGAAGACAACATCAAAAGATCGCAGCGTGCCGCAGCTCCTACAGGGTTATGCGTGCGTCATGCAGTGGCTGGCTGGGCAGGGCGCACGGCGGTCTTGCGCCCTAGCATCACAGTCGCAATGACCCCACAGGCAAACACCCAGGTGATCGGCTCGACATGTTCACCAAAGAACAGCGCCGAAAACGCGATGGTGAAAAAGATCTGCAGCAACTGGATCTGACTGACCCGCGCGATCCCGCCCATCGCGAGCCCGGCGTACCAGGCGAAGAACCCGAGAAACTGCGAAAACAGCGCCACATAGCCGAACGCCCACCAGGCCTTGGCTGACACAGCACCGTGATGCTGCAGCGCCAGGTATAACACCGGGCCGATCAGCAGCGGGGTCGACAACACCAGCGCCCAGCAGATCACCTGCCAACCACCCATCTCCTTCGCCAGCCGGCCACCCTCGGCATAACCCAGACCGCCCACCGCAATCGCGCCGAGCATCAACAAGTCCCCCGCCTGAATGCTGCCGGCCCCGGTGTACAACGCGTAACCGAGCACCAGCGCACTGCCCAGCGCGGCGCAGGCCCAGAAGGCTTTTGACGGACGCTCGTGTGATAACCACGCCGCATACAGCGCCACGCACAGCGGCTGCAAACCGTTGACCAGCGCGCCATGGGACGCCGGCAAGGTCTGCATGGCCCACGCCGACAGCACGGGAAAGCCGAGAATCACCCCGGCGATCACCAGGCTCAGGCCTTTGATCTGCTGCCAGCTCGGCCACTTCTCGCGCCGCCATAACAACAGCGCCGCCGCCGGAATCGCTGCGAACAGCGCCCGGCCGAGGCCGTTGAGCAGCGGATGCAGTTCCTGCACCACGATGCGGGTGAAGGGCAGGGTCAGGCTGAAAATCACAACCCCGAGCAGGCCGAGGGCCATGCCGGTGTTTTCGCGCGAGGACATGTGAGTGACCAGAATTGAAGGTGACAGGGAAGTGGCTTCATCTAGCCATAAACCGGGCGGCTCGGGCTGTTACAGCTAGGCACAGACTTATCCATACAGTTCGCGGTAACCCCTGTAGGAGCTGCCGAAGGCTGCGATCTTTAAAGGGCAAGATCAACAGATCGCAGCCTTCGGCAGCTCCTACAGGGGACAGGTCGTAGTAGCCGGTTGTTACCCGCCCGAACCGATAAGGTCTACCTTGAATACTCCTGCAAGCCCTTTCCCAGAGGAGTCCTCCCCATGGCCGCGAAAAAGATCCTGATGCTGGTCGGCGATTACGTCGAAGACTATGAAGTGATGGTGCCGTTCCAGGCCCTGCAGATGGTCGGTCACACCGTGCACGCCGTGTGCCCGGACAAGGTCGCGGGCAAGACCGTGCGCACCGCAATCCATGACTTCGAAGGCGACCAGACCTACAGCGAGAAACCCGGACACCTGTTCGCCCTCAACTTCGACTTCGCCAAGGTCGCGGAAGCGGACTACGACGCGCTGCTGATCCCCGGTGGCCGGGCGCCGGAATACCTGCGCCTGAACGAAAAAGTCCTGGAGCTGGTGCGCGCCTTCGACAAGGCCGGCAAGCCGATTGCGGCGGTCTGCCACGGCGCGCAACTGTTGGCGGCGGCGGGTGTTCTCGAAGGGCGCGAATGCAGCGCTTATCCTGCCTGCGCCCCGGAAGTACGACTGGCTGGCGGCACGTTCATCGATATCGCGGTGACCGACGGCCACGTTCAAGGCAATCTGGCGACTGCACCAGCATGGCCGGCGCATCCGAACTGGCTGGCCGGTTTCCTCGGCCTGCTCGGCACCAAGATCACCCTGTAACGAGGATTCGTCCATGTGCGAGCTCTACGTCAAGGCCGACCCGATTCTCTATGAATCCCGCTCGCGCTCGCTGCGCATCTGCGGCGTGGTGACGACGCTGCGCCTGGAAAACCAGTTCTGGGACATCCTCAGCGAAATCGCCGAAGTCGATGGCATGACCACCAACCAGTTGATCGCCAAGCTGTATGAAGAGGTGATGGATTATCGCGGGGAGGTGGTGAATTTTGCTTCGTTTTTGCGGGTGAGCTGTACGCGGTATCTGAGCCAGCGGCGCACGTCTGCGCCGGCGTTGCCGGTGGTACGGGCGGTGAAATGATCGAGCCCGATGGGCCTTGTTCGCGAGCAGGCTCGCTCCCGTTTTTGACCGGTTTCTCAAGTGGAATGCGGTCAACTTCAGGAGCGAGCCTGCTCGCGAAAAGGTCAGATCAGGACTGCAAAATCCGCATCAGAAGAACCGCGTCACACTCACCTTGGCGTTGCGCCCCTGACTGTAGGCACGGTCACCGCTGAGTGCGGGGCGGTAGTCTTCGTTGAACAGGTTGTCGACGGTCAGGTTGACCTCGGTGCCCTTGAGGTACGGCTGCTGCGGTTTCCAGTTGGCGAACAGGCCTTGCACGTTGTAGCGGTCGTTGGCGTACTGGTCGTAGAACACGTCGCCCACGGTGTTTTTGCCCGACCCGTATTTGTCGCTCGGCAGACGATCGGTCTTGCGCACGAATTCACCTTGCCAGCCCACCTGCGCATCCCAGCTCGGAATCTTCACGCCCAACACGGCGATCCACTTGGCTGGCGGGACGTCACGCACCCACACATCCGGCCCCCAGGGATTGGTGTACGCGCCTTCATGGGTGCCGGTCATCCACGAGTAGGACAACGAGCCGAACGCGTAGGTGGAGTCGTAGAAGCTTTCGATTTCGAAGCCCTTGATGGTCAAGCCGCCAATGTTGCGGTAGTTGCCCATCGGCCCCGAGCCCTTGCAGTCCGAGGCAATGGTGCCGCCCTTGATCGCCTGATTTTCGCAGCCGACGCCGGTGGCCTTGAAAATTTCGTCGTCGATCTTGTTGCGAAACAGCGTGGTGCGGATCTGCACGTTGTCGCGGTCCGTGAGCACGTTGGCGAAGTTGCTGATGTTGCCGGCGCGCCAGCCGGTGATGCGCTCCGGGTCGAGGTCGACACTGGTGGCGGTGCGGCTGCCCAGACCCTGGACTTCGTACTGCTCGTCAATCACCGGCGCACGCCAGGTTTTGCTGTAGTCGACGAAGAAACCGACATCCGGAGTCATGCGCCAGAACGCCGACAGGCGTGGCGACCAACCGGTGTAGGTGCGGTCGCTGTAATCGTGACCGAAACTCGGATCCGGGTTGCTGTAGTACGACGCATCGTTGGCTTCGCCCCGATTGCGTACGTGGTCGTAACGCACCGACGGGGTCAGGGTGAAGTCGCCGAGGGTGATCGCGTCTTGCAGGTAGGCGCTGTTGGTGTCGACCTTGCCTTGGGGCATGAAGCTTGGCTGGAAGTGGCCGTAGTTGTATTTCGGCACGTCGTAGGTTTTGCCCGGCATCCACATTTCGGTGTCGCGGCTGTGCTTGCGGATCTGGATGCCACCGGTGACGGCGTGGGCCAGCGGGCCGGTATCGAACAGGCTGATGTTGCTGGCCTCGAGGATGCGGTCCTTGTAGGCGGTGTCCATCTTGCGCCCGCCGGTGGAGGTCTGGAAAAACGCCGTGGCATCACGCTCGTCGGTCTGATCGGTATTGGACTCCGAATAGCTCAGCTTGAAGTCGACCAGTCGGTTGTCCAGCGGCTGATACTGATACTTGGTCGACCAGGTGGTGTCGGTGGTTTCGCGGTTGGCAAGAAAGCGCTTGAGCGCGTTTTCGTAGCCGTACTGTTTGATGTTGGACGCGCTGGGCGGCGTCGGATAGCTGGCCGAGGAGAACGGCGTCCAGCGTTGGCTTTGCGAGCGCGAATACGACAGGCCGACGCTGTGTTCATCGTTCAGGTGCAGGTTGAACTTGAGCAACTGTCCGTCCAGATCCTGCGCGCTGTTGGGCAGGCGCTGCGGGTTGATCGGGTACTGGTTGTCCGGATCGGGCGGGGTTGCGGCCAGTTTCATGTCGCCGCCATCGCGTTTGGTCAGATAGACCAGCGCGTCGGCCCGGCCATCGTCGGTGCGACCGAACACCGCGCCAGTGTACGTCTGCTGATGGTCGTTGCTGGCGTAGCCGTACTTGAGCATGGCGCCGGTGTTGCGGCCTTCTTGCAGCAGGTCCGGCGCGTCTTTGGTTTCCATGTGCACGGTGCCGCCGAAGCCGCCGTTGCCGGTGAGCATCGAGTGCGGACCTTTCTCCACCTCAATGCGTTTGATCAGTTCCGGCTCGATGAAAATCGTGCCTTGCTGATAACGCTCGAAACCACTTTTGGTGGCGCCATCCACCGTCAATGGCACGTCCTCGGCATCGCCCAGGCCCCAGATATTGATGGTCTGGCCACCGGGTTTCATCGAGCCGCCCATGCTCACGCCGGGCAGCGTCGCCAGCAGGCTGGGGATGTTGTTCGGTTGATGGCGGTCGATGTCGGCCTGGGTCAGGGTCGAGCGGCCGACCGTGCTGGAGTCCACTTCGGTGCCGCTGCCGATCACGCTCAGCGCATCGAGCTGGATGCCGTCGCTGCTGCTGGTGAGCGGTTCTTCGGGACGCACGACGTAAGTCTGGTTGACCTTGATCAGGCCGAACGGGCTGTTGCCGAGCAGTTGGCGGATCGCCGTTTCCGCGCTGAACTCACCGTCGATGGCCGGTGCCTTGAGATCGCGCAACTGCGCCTCGTCGAACAGCAACTGGATTTTTGCCTGCCGAGCAATCTCGCTCAGCGACGTCGCCATCGGCTGTGCCGGCAGATGCAGGCTGATGGACTCGGCATGGGCCTGCACGCTCAACGCCAGGCAGGCGGCAAGCAGGGTCGGACGAAGGCCGGTAAGTGGGTACGGCGAAAACACGCGAAACATGGAATCCCCCAAAGTGGCTGAAAGGCCAAAAAAGGCCTGCGTCAGCAACGCAGACCGGAGGAAGACGCGGCAGGCAAAAAAAACCTCACATGCGAATGCAAAATATTCTCATGTGAGGTGTTTCAGCGGTTTTCGATGCGGATGCGGCCGTCGGCCAGGGCCACGGTTTTCACCGGGATCAGTGCGGGGAGGGCATTGATCAGCGCATCCGGATCCTCAACATCAAGGTTGCCGGAGACTCGGATCCGCCCCAGTTGCGGATTGGCCAGCACCACCGGTTGAGCGCGATACAGGTTCAACTCGTCGATCAGGCTGGCCAGTTCACGGTTGCGAAACGCCAGTTGCCCCGTGCGCCAATCGGCCACCTGACTGGCGGCCAGTGTCTGCTGTTGCAGCGAGCCGCTGATGAGATCGGCGGTGGCCTGTTGTTGCGCACCGAGCAGCAGCGGCGCACGGTTGTCTGGTGCAAAGGCCACCTGACCGTGAGCGACACTGACCACCAGTTGACTGTCGCTGCGTCGAACGTCAAAACCGGTGCCGACCACTCGCACGGTCGCATCACCGGTTTGCACCCACAGTGGCCGCTCCCTGTCCGGTGCGACTTCGACGTAGAACTGGCCGCGCTGCAGAACGATCCGCCGCTGATGGCTATCGAAATCCACGTGCAGTTGCGTGTTGGCGTTTACCGACAAGGTGCTGCCGTCGGGCAGTTCGAAGGTCCGCATGCCTTTGGCTTGCGCGCTGATCTGCTGCTGATAAATCCCGTGCGAGGTGCCCAGAGGCGCGGTCAGTACCGCGCAGAGCAACGCCGCCGCAATCGCCAGTGCGGGGCGCCAGTTCGCTTTGGGTTTTTGCGTCTTGAGTGGAATGGGCGGGTTCAGGTGCTGCAGCTCACCCAGATCCGCCCACAGCGCCTCGAATGCCCGATAAGCCCGGGCATGTTCCGGTTCGCGCAACCATTGCTCGAATGCCTGGCGCACGCTGTGGCCCTGCGGCTGACGATTGCGGGTAAACCACGCGGCGGCCTGCGCGTCGATGCTGTCGTCGCCCGGATCGCTGTCGAGTTCGTAAGGGCGGTTCATTCGGGCTGCTCCGTGCCGTTGTCGTTATCCAGGCGTTGCTTGCAATGCATCAGCGCGAAGGCAATGTGTTTTTCCACCATGCTCAGTGAAATCCCCATGCGCGCGGCAATCTGTGCCTGACTCAAGCCTTCGAAGCGGTGCAGCATAAGGGCCTCGCGCCGGCGAGGCGAGAGTTCGGCCAACACTTGCTTCAAATGTTCCAGCCGTTGCTGGCGTTGTGCGGCGGCCATCGGGTCGTGATGTTCGTCAGTCACCGGTTCCACATCGCTATCGTGATTGGGCTGAACAATGTGCCGCACCTTTTGCCTGCGCCAATGATCGCGCAACAGATTGCGCGCCATCTGAAACAGGAACGCGCGCGGCTGCTCGACCTTGGCCCGGTCGCGGTAGTCGAGCCATTGGGTAAACACGTCCTGGGTCATGTCCGCCGCGTCGCTGGGGTTTTCCGTGCGTTTGCGCAGGTAATGCAGGATGTCCCCGTAAAACCGGCGAAATGAATCCGCCGACAGAGGATCGGGCGTGAGGCGGGGCATGGATATCCTTCTTGACGAAGCCGGGCACAGAAAGTCGCGGATGATATCGAGAATTATTGTCATTTGTCATGTTGCCAATAACACCTGGCGTCCCGCAGTGGCTAAACCATCGAAACAGTCTTTACTTTCGAGGGTTCAATCGACAGGAGTGGCAACATGTCCGGATGGTACGAGTTGAATAAAAGCAGCAACGGCCAGTTCAGGTTCGTGCTGAAAGCGGCGAATGCCGAAACGATTCTGACCAGCGAGCTGTACACCACCCGCAGCGCCGCTGAAACCGGCATTGCAGCGGTGCAGACCAACAGCCCGCTGGATGAACGCTACGAGAAGAAATCGACGAAGGACGGCCACCCCTACTTCAATCTGAAGGCCGCCAATCACCAGATCATCGGCAGCAGCGAGTCGTACTCCAATGACGCCGCGTGTGCCAAAGGTATCGCCAGCGTCAAGGCCAACGGGCCGAGCAAAGTGATCAAGGACAAGACCTTGCCGGTGCTCTGAACCCGGCACATCCCTCTGTAGGAGCTGCGGCACGCTGCGATCTTTTGATCTGTAAGGATCAGGATCAAAAGATCGCAGCCTCGTTTCACTCGACAGCTCCTACAGGGTTTTGTGTGTTGCCTGGTATCAGCGCAGGGTCTTGAGGATTGCTTTCATCTGACCTCGCCCAGCCTCGTTCAACGGAAACACCGGCAGCCGCGGATCACCGACCTCCAGCCCCGTCTCGCGTAGCCCGGCCTTGATCGTCGCCGGCAAACCACCCTTGAGAATGAAGTCCAGCAGCGGCAACTGGCGATAGAACAGCTCGCGTGCCCGCGGCAGATCGCCGGCCAGAGTGGCCGCGTACAGATCCAGGTTCAACTGCGGGATCAGGTTCGGCGCGGCGGTGCACCAGCCTCTGGCGCCGGCGGCAAACGCTTCCAGTGCCAGCGGATTGCAGCCGTTGTAGAACGGCACCTGACCGTCGCCCAGCAATTGCAGCTTGTGCATGCGCTGAATGTCGCCGGTGCTCTCCTTGACCATGGTGACGTTGTCCACGCCGTTGACGATGCGCAGAATCAGCTCCACCGACATGTCGGTGCCGCTGGTGGCCGGGTTGTTGTAGAGCATGATCGGCACGCCGATGCTGTCGCCGATGGCGCGGTAATGGGCGAGGATTTCCGCTTCGCTGAGCTTCCAGTAAGAGGCCGGCAGCACCATCACCACGTCGGCGCCGTGGGCTTCGGCAAAGCGTGCGCGGCGTACGGCTTTGGCGGTGGTCAGGTCGGACACGCTGACGATGGTCGGCACCCGTTTGGCGACGTGCTTGATGCTGAACTCGGCGACCTGATCCCATTCTGCATCGCTCAGGTAAGCGCCTTCGCCGGTGCTGCCCAGCGGCGCGATGGCGTGGACTCCGCTGTCGATCAGGCGATCGATGGATTGGCCGAGGGCTGGCAGATCGAGGCCTTCGCCGTTGGCGCCGAACGGGGTGATGGTGTAGCCGATGATGCCGTGAATGTTGGACATGCTGTGTCTCCTTGAAAAGCTGAAATCAGTTCAGGCAATCGGCGTGCTGGCGCAGGTTCTGCCGGGCGTAGTAGTTGAAAGCGGCGGCGTGGCGTTTGGGTTTCGACACCCAGTCATGGGCCTCGCGACCCAGCGCCGGAATGATCGGCTTGATGTTGCCGGCCGCCATCGCCAGCAGTTGTAACTTCGCTGCGCGCTCGATCAATTGGGCGATGACGCAGGCCTCTTCGATCGTGCTTCCAGTCGACAACTGGCCGTGGTGCGACAGCAGAATCGCGCGCTTGTCGCCCAGTGCCCCGGCGATCAGTTCGCCTTCTTCGTTACCCACCGGCACCCCCGGCCAGCCTTCGAGAAACGCGCAGTCGTCGTACAGCGGGCACAGATCCATGTGGGAGATTTCCAACGGCACTTCCAGCATCGACAACGCGGCGATGTGCGTCGGGTGGGTGTGGATGATGCAGTTCAGGTCCGGCCGGGCGCGGTAGACCCAGCTGTGGAAACGGTTGGCCGGGTTGGCCATGCCGTGCCCTTCGAGCACTTCCAGGTCTTCGTTGACCAGCAGCAGATTGCTCGCGGTGATTTCATCGAAACCCAGGCCCAGTTGTTGAGTGTAATAGGTTCCCGGTTGTGGGCCGCGAGCGGTGATTTGTCCGGCCAGACCGGAGTCGTGACCGCTCTCGAACAGGATCCGGCAGGTCAGCGCCAGCTTTTGCCGGTCAGTCCACGTATTATCCGCCAGGGTGTTTTGCATCTGGGTCAGCGCTTGCTTGACCAGTTGCTCTTTGGGTAGTGCTAATGTCTTGGCCATGTCTGTGTCCTTTGGGTGATTGCAAATGACACTAAAGAGCCTATATGACACAAAGTGTCATAAGCAAGCATGAATCGTCGTTTCCTTGATGGAATAACTGCTGCGCATGTCTATCCGTTTGAAATTATTAAGAAAAAAACTTGGCGTAACCCTTGAGGCACTGGCCGAAAAATCCGGCATGACCAAGAGTTATCTGTCGAAAGTCGAACGCGGGTTGAATACCCCGTCGATCGCGGCCGCCCTGAAACTGGCGAAAGCGCTGAACGTGAAGGTCGAGGAACTGTTCTCCGAAGACAACGTCAGCCTCGACAGCTACAGCCTGGTGCGCAGTCACGAACGCCAGTCACTGGCGGCCAACGATCAGAGCCCGGGCTATGCGGTGCTGGCGCATCAGGTCAGTGAACGCAACCTGCTGCCATTCATCATCTACCCGCCGAGCGAGTTCACCGACAAGACCTTCAAGGAGCATTTGGGCGAGGAGTTTCTGTTCGTCCATGAAGGGCAGGTGGAAGTGGATTTCATGAACGAGAAAGTGTTGCTGGAGCGCGGCGATGCGCTGCATTTCAACGCGCAGAAGCCGCATCGGATCAGATCGGTGGGCGAGGTGCAGGCGCAGTTGCTGGTGGTGGTGCACAGTACCGAAGAGTGAACGTTAAAATCAAAAGATCGCAGCCTGCGGCAGCTCCTACGCCGATCTCTGTAGGAGCTGCCGCAGGCTGCGATCTTTTGATCTTGCTTAAACCTCGACGGGCACCGAAAGCTTCGGATTCCCCAACGCATGCGTCTTCGCATCAAAAAACCGCAACGCAACGCCGGTCCCTTCGAACACCTTCGCGTAATGGCGCTTCTGATGCTGAATGAACGCCGCACTGCGCGGATAAATCGAGATCGCCACGGTCGCAGGTTTTGCCAGGCGTAGCGCCCGCACGATGTGCACATCCTGCTCGCCCAGCGCATGCCCGAAGATGCACAGGTTGTGCGCGTGCCCCAATAACTGCTCATAACAGAATGACAGATAATCCGAACTGCGGATGGTCTTGAGCTTGTCCGCGCTCGGCCCTTCGGTGACGAACAGCGGCACATCATCCAGGGTCTTGATCGTATTGTTGATCGCGAAACTGCCGAGCAGGGTGCCCTCGGTCGAGGTCAGTTTGCGCGCGGTGCCGTCCTGATTGCGCACCAGATGCAAGCCGCCGTGCAGGTACAGCAGACGCGGTTTGGCGCTGGTGCTGTCGCTCAGGTCAAAACTGGCGTCGGGGCCGTTGAACAGATCGTCGATGGCTTCGCTTTTGTGTTGCAGCGCCCAGTAATTGAGCAGGTCGTAATTGGTGGTGAACACCGTGCGGTAACGCGCCAGCTCGTCGTTGAGCGTCGCCAGCGTCGAGACCTGCACCAGTCGCCACGGAATGTGCACCGCGTGCACGGTGTTGATCAGCGCTTCCTTGATCGCGTAGTAGCGATTGCGCGGTGCGGCGGAACTGACGGCCAGCGCCTTGTTGACCCGGCTGGTGGTTTTCAGCGCGCCGAGCACCTGCTCGAAGCTGCGCGTCTGCATCGCATCGAACACGCTCAGTTCCGACGGACTCAGCGGTTTCTCCTCCACGGTGCGGGCGTTTTCGAACAGCGAGTCGTAGCCGAAATCGTCCCACACCGCGCGGCTGGCGCCATTGCCCACCAGCAGACCGTTGAAGTCGGCGCTGGCGCGCAGGGCGTTCCAGTCTTCGAGGGTGGCATCGACATCCAGAAAATCGCTCATTGCTTGGCACATCTCAAAACATAGGGGCTGATGGACGGCGACTTTATCACGAGCGGGCATTGAGCCAGATCAACATCGCCGGTGACCGATCGGTCGATCCTGTGTGCATCCGCCGGATCGCGGCAGTCGATTCGGCCCCAGTCAGGAGACGCGCATGAGCAGCACTTTTTTCATTCCGGCGGTAAACATCATGGGCAACGGATGCCTGGACGAGGCCATGGTTGCGATCCGCAACTACGGTTTTCGCAAGGCGCTGATCGTCACTGATACGGGGCTGGTCAAGGCTGGCGTGGCAACCATGGTCGCCGAGAAACTGGCGATGCAGGACATCGATTCGGTGATTTTCGATGGCGCCAAACCGAACCCGAGCATCGCTAACGTCGAGTCCGGTCTGGCGCTGCTGAAGGACAGTCGATGTGATTTCGTGGTGTCGCTGGGCGGTGGTTCGCCCCATGACTGCGCCAAGGGCATCGCCCTGTGCGCGACCAACGGCGGGCAGATCCGCGATTACGAAGGCGTCGATCAATCGAGCAAGCCGCAGTTGCCGCTGATCGCCATCAACACCACCGCCGGCACCGCCAGCGAGATGACTCGTTTCTGCATCATCACCGACGAGTCGCGCCACGTGAAAATGGCCATCGTCGACCGCAACGTCACGCCGCTGCTTTCGGTCAACGACCCGGCGCTGATGGTCGCCATGCCGAAAAACCTGACTGCCGCCACCGGCATGGACGCGCTGACCCACGCCATCGAAGCCTACGTTTCGACCGCCGCCAACCCGATCACCGACGCCTGTGCGCTGAAGGCCATGACCCTGATCAGCAACAACCTGCGCCTGGCCGTGCGTGACGGCAGCGACCTCGCGGCGCGGGAGAACATGGCTTATGCGCAGTTCCTCGCCGGCATGGCGTTCAACAACGCGTCGCTCGGTTATGTGCACGCCATGGCCCACCAGTTGGGTGGTTTCTACGACTTGCCCCACGGCGTGTGCAATGCCGTGTTGCTGCCCCATGTGCAGACGTTCAACGCGCTGGTCTGTGCGGACCGCTTGACGGATGTGGCCCACGCCATGGGCGCTGATATTCGCGGTTTCAGCCCGGAAGAGGGCGCTCAAGCGGCAATCAACGCGATCCGTTGCCTGGCCAGGGACGTCGAGATTCCTGGCGGTCTGCGCGAACTCGGCGCCAGGCTCAGCGACATTCCGGTGCTTGCAGGCAATGCGCTGAAAGACGCGTGCGGACTGACCAATCCTCGGGCGGCGGATCAGCGCCAGATCGAGGAGATTTTCCGCAACGCGTTTTGAGCGAGTGTGGCCGGGTGAACAGTCTTAACGAGGCTGTTTGCCCTTTTCACCAACGCTAACCGTAAATGTCCGCATGCGTGCCCAGTCTGATTTTTTGCCGTTGACACGCTGGATGGCCGAAATCCGATGCTCGCCGAGAGAAAAACTGACGGGCGTTTCTGTGACCCAGTGGCCCTCCGTGTCAACCACTGCGTATGCAATCCAGAGATCCCTGTCCAGATCAAGGATGTCAACCATGCCCCCGGGTTGTCGGGCGTCTCCTTTGAAGATTACAGGCTGATCCAGCGACTCACCCTCTCGGGGTTCGCTTATCGCCGGCACGTCGAGCCCCGCCTCAAGATCCACGTCGAATGAGCGATGTTCGCTCCAGGACGATTCAACCTCGTTGAAGGTCTGGCGAGCCTTGATCACATGGGGGCCTGCCGCCAGGTCACCACTGACACTGAATGCCCAGCGCCCGTTTTTGTTGATTCTGCCTTTGCCGTGCAATTGGGTTTCGTCGCTGCTCCAGACCTCGACATCGGCCTCAGGGATACCGCTGCCGAGCAGGAGTGTTGACGGTTTGCGGATTTCTCCCGGTTCGGGATAGATCATATAGGGTGCCGGCCACGGCTCAAGGAGGGCTTGCTGTTGCGTTTTTCGCTCTTTGGTCACGTTCATGTCCGCCTTCTGTTGCTGATCGTTTTGAAGCGAAAGACTGGCATGGGATTCTCTGAGGCGAACCTGTAAGAACTACCAGTCTTTTAGACTTGATTGAAGGTGATTCAATTGCGCTTTGTTCTAAACAACTGTCATTTCTGTCAGTTGCCCAGTGTGGCTGCTTCGGATCGAATGCGTGGACACGACTTCGACCTCTCGAGGAGCAGACGAACATGCCGAAAGCCAACGGACGTACAGCACAATCAGCAGGTGAGCTGGATCAGACCTTTGCCCACTCAGGCCTGCAAACATTGCGGTTTCCTGCCGCGCGACAAACCATCGGCAAAAGTCTCGCAGTGCTGCCCTCGGGAAAGATCATCGTCAGTACAACCGTTATCGATGCATCGGGAGCATCGTTTTACGGCCTGGCGCGACTGCTTGCGGACGGTCATCTCGATACCCGTTTCGGTCAGGACGGATACCTTCGCGGCCAGTTTGTCAGTGGTCGATTATCACAAGGCGGCAATCTGGTCCTCGACGCCAGCGGTGCTTTCTGGATGTGCGCAATGCTTGCAGATGAATCAGGCAAGCCCCAGCAAATCATTGCTCGATTCAACGCCGACGGTACGCCAGATACGGAATTCGGTGATGGACAGTCTGGCTACCGGATCGTGCCGATGCGCCTTCCCGAACTTTACAATTCCGCGGGCGGCCACCTGATACTGGCGCAATCGACGCCAGCGATACCCACACCGGACAGATTGATTTTCGTCACTTCCCAAAAGGGGAGCGGGTTATTGACGCGACTTTTTCTGGATGGCAAAGACGACAGCGGTTTTGCTGACAATGGCTGGATTCCCCTGACGCTTGCGAGGGTGGCGATCACGTTGCACGGGGTCAGGCAGTTGAGCGATGGGCAGATTCTTGTTCATGGCAAGACCGAGGGAACCAATCAGGGGCTGGTCTTTGCTTACGACTGTTCCGGGAAGGTTGCCAAGTCGTTTGGCAAGGACGGTACGCTGCTGCTGAGTCTGCACAATGCCGGCGTACCGCTCGACAGCTCAGTGAATAGCATCGTTGCGCAATCGGCGCAGCGTTTGTTGTTGATCGGATCTGCCGTCGAGTCGTCTGCAGGAGAGAAACATCAGCATGGCTTGATCAGCGCGATCACCCGTGAGGGTGGGGCTGATCCAGCGTTCAACGGCGGGGAGCCCGTCATCACCGCTGCAAGGCAGCCGCTGGATCTTAAAAGCTGGAGCGCAGGGTTTGCGCTGGATGACTTCCCCGGTCCGCGAATTGTCACGGTCGGGCAGACCTCCGAAGGTGAGCGACGGTTACTCACGGGAGGCTTTCTGGTTGATGGTGCGGTGGATCCTGAATTCGATGTCGAAGGCGCCGCCGGTATCGAGTGGATAGCGCAGGATGCCTGTTTGCAGGGCTCGTCGGTACTGGTGCTGGGACATAAAAATGAAGCAGCTCACCTGGTGCGATTATTGACAACGGCAAGCTGACGGGGGAATCGCAGTGTAAACGGGATTCGAATCCGGGCTATCCTGCCGGCTCGGACGAACCCCAGTCAGCGAGCCTTCCATGCTGCAAAAAAGCCTGATCCGCCGTCTCGACCTGATCACCCTGCAACTGTTTGTCGCCGTGCACGAGGAGGGCACGCTGACCCGTGCGGCCTCGCGCGAAGCCATCGCGGTGTCGGCGGCCAGCAAGCGCCTGCTGGAGCTGGAAGAGGCGCTGGGCATCAGCCTGTTTGTGCGTCAGGCCAAGGGCATGACGCTGACGGCGGCCGGTGAAACGCTGCTGCACCATGCCCGGCAGATGCTCTTCAATGTCGAGAAAATGGGCCTCGAACTGGGCGAGCACAGCCATGGCGTGCGCGGCTATGTGCGCATGCTGGCGAACCTTTCGGCGATCATTCAATTCCTGCCCGAAGACCTGCGCGATTTCTCCGCGCAGCATCCTCAGGTCAAGACCGACCTTGAAGAGCGGCCCAGCGCCGGGGTCATTCAAGGCGTGCTCGACGGGGTTGCGGATCTGGGCATCTGCTCCAATGACAGTGACATCAAGAGCCTGCACAGCGTGGTGTACCGCCAGGACAAACTGGTGGTGGTGATGCTGCCGGAACATCCGTTGGCCAGCCGTTCCCGCGTGGCGTTCAGCGAAACCCTGGACAGTGATTACGTCGGTCTGCACGCGGCCAGTTCGATCAACATGCGCACCCACGCAGCGGCGCGTCAGGCCGGCAAGGTGCTGCGCATTCGCATTCATGTGCCGGGGTTCGACGCGGTGTGCCGGATGGTCCAGGCCAACATGGGCATCGGTATTTTGCCGCAGCGTGCCTATGAGTTGTTTGGTCAGGCACTGGGCCTGCACGCGGTGCCGTTGACGGATGCGTGGTCGGACCGTGAGTTGATCGTGGTGGTGCGCGATGAGGCGGGGTTGTCGCCGGTGAGCCGGATGTTATTCGAGCATTTGCGTCGGTAGGACTTCTGGATTTTCAGTGAGTGATCTGGCCTCTTCGCGAGCAGGCTCGCTCCCACCTGACCTTGATTCCTGTGGGAGCGGGCTTGCCCGCGAAGGCGGCTTCAAATCAAACCCCCGTCGAGCGTTCGCATTTCGCGAACGCCCATTGCCGAGAGAAGGCTGGATTGCCCGATCATCGTTCCTCTAGCCTTGGCCACCTATTCCAAGAACAAGAGGTACTGCGCGATGACTGCCCCCTTGAGTGCGATCAAAGTGATCGAGATCGGCACCCTGATTGCCGCCCCTTTTGCCGCGCGCATGCTTGCCGAGTTCGGCGCCGAAGTGATCAAGATCGAAAACCTGGGCCAGGGCGATCCGCTGCGCAAATGGCGCAAGCTGCACGAAGGCACTTCGCTGTGGTGGTACCTGCAGTCGCGCAACAAGAAATCCCTGGCACTCAATCTCAAGTCCGCCGAAGGCATCGAACTGGTCAAGCAACTGGCGAGCGACGCCGACGTGATCATCGAAAACCTGCGCCCCGGTGCCCTGGAAAAACTCGGTCTGGGCTGGGACGTTCTGCATGCGCTGAACCCCGACCTGACCCTGGTGCGCATTTCCGGTTACGGCCAGACCGGCCCGTATCGCGACCGTCCCGGTTTCGGTGCGATTGGCGAGGCGATGGGCGGCATCCGTTACACCACCGGCACACCCGGCTCGCCACCGGCGCGGGTCGGCGTCAGCCTCGGCGATTCGCTGGCCTCGCTGCACGCGGTGATCGGCGCACTGATGGCGTTGCTGGTGGTCAAGACCGGGCAGGGCGGCGGGCAAGTGGTCGATGTCTCGCTGGCCGAAAGCGTGTTCAACGTCATGGAAAGTCTGGTGCCGGAATACGACATGCTCGGGCATGTCCGCGAACGCAGCGGCGGCGCCTTGCCGGGGATTGCGCCGTCCAACACCTACCTCACGGCCGATGGTGCCTACGTGGTGATTGCCGGCAACAGCGACCCGATCTACAAGCGCCTGATGCACACCATCGGCCGCGCAGATCTGGCCGATGCCGAAGAATTCGCCCACAACGACGGCCGTGCGGCGCAGAGCGGTCTGCTCGACGCGGCGATCACCCACTGGACCAGCAGCCTGCCGATCGACGAGGTGCTCGCGGCGCTTGAAGCCGCCGAAGTCCCCGCAGGGCGCATCTATTCGGTGGCCGACATCGTGGCTGATCCGCATTACCAGGCGCGTGACATGTTGCTCGATGCCGACCTGCCCGGTGGCGCAACGGTGAAAATGCCGGGCATCGTGCCCAAGCTCTCGCAAACCCCCGGCGAGGTGAAATGGTCAGGCCCCGGGCTCGGCCAGCACACCGATACTGTACTGGCCGGCCTGGGCCTGACTGAACCCGATATTCAACGCCTGAAAAGCCAAGGGGTGGTGCAATGATTTCCGACTATTCGCAAACCCTGATCGTCCAGGAAGTGTCGCCACGCGACGGCTTGCAAATCGAGCCGACCTGGGTGGAAACCGCTGACAAGATCGCCCTGATCGATCAGTTGTCCCGGGCCGGGTTCAGCCGCATCGAGGCGGGTTCGTTCGTGTCGCCAAGTGCCATTCCGGCATTGCGTGACGGCGAGCAAGTCTTCACCGGCATCGAGCGTCAGCCCGGGGTTGTTTACGTCGCATTGATCCCCAACCTCAAAGGCGCGCAGCGCGCACTGCAGGCGCGCGCCGATGAACTGAATCTGGTGATGTCCGCCAGCCAGACGCACAACCTGGCCAACATGCGCATGCGCTGTGAGGCTTCGCTGGCGGCGTTCGGCGATATTGTCGCGTTCACCAGCGGCACCGGCGTGCAACTCAATGGCAGCATCGCCACCACCTTCGGTTGCCCTTTCGAAGGCAGGATCGACGAGGATCGCGTGCTGCAGATTGTCGAGGCTTATCAGGAGCTCGGCATCCGTGGCATCACCCTCGCCGACACCACCGGCATGGCCAATCCGCGACAGGTGGATCGACTGGTGCGCCGCGTGTTGCAGCGGGTTTCACCGGCGGACCTGACCCTGCATTTCCACAACACCCGAGGTCTGGGATTGTGCAATGTGCTGGCAGCCTATGAGGCCGGCGCGCGGCGTTTCGATGCCGCGCTGGGTGGCCTCGGTGGGTGCCCGTTTGCCCCCGGTGCGTCGGGCAATATCTGCACCGAAGACCTGGTGAACCTGTGCGATGAGATCGGCATTCATACCGGCATCGACTTGCCGCTGCTGCTGAAACTGTCCCGAGGTTTGCCCGAGCTGCTGGGCCACGAAGTCCCCGGTCAACTGGCCAAGGCTGGCCGTAATTGCGACCTGCACCCGATCCCCACCTGAACACACGAAGCCCTCCTGTAGGCGTGAGCCTGCTCGCGATAGCGGTATATCAACCACCGCACAGATTGCCTGACACACCTCAATCGCGAGCAGCCTCACCCACAGTTCAAAACCCGAACCAGACAACAAAAACAATCGGACGCCCACCGGCAGTCCGCCTGGAGAAACGCTATGAACCTCAACGCAATAGAGGCGCACGCCAGTTCGTCCGTCGATCACGATGCCGAAAAAGCCCTGGTCAGCAAAGTCGCCTGGCGCCTGATGCCACTGATCATGGTCTGCTACCTGTTCGCCTTTTTCGACCGCATCAACATCAGCTTCGCCAAGTTCCAGTTGCAGGCCGATCTGAGTTTGAGCGACACCGCCTATGGCCTCGGCGCAGGGCTGTTCGTGGTCGGTTACGTGCTGTTCGAAGTGCCCAGCAACATGATGCTGTACAAGGTCGGCGCGCGGCGCTGGATTGCCCGGATCATGATGTCCTGGGGCGTGGCGACGGCGCTGATGGTGTTCGTCACCAGCGAATGGCAGTTCTACGCGCTGCGTTTTCTGATCGGCGCGATGGAGGCCGGTTTCGCGCCGGGCGTGCTGTACTACCTGACACTGTGGTTTCCCCAGCACTTCCGTGGGCGCATCACCTCGATGCTGTTTCTCGCGTCGGCATTCGCCGGTCTGGTCGGCGCGCCGTTCTCCGGGCTGGTGCTGGAACACCTCGACGGGGTTCTGCAGATGCGCGGCTGGCACTGGCTGTTCCTGCTCGGCGGCGTGCCGTGCGTAGGCCTCGGTTTTCTGGTGCTGACCCTGCTCAAGGATCGCATCGAGGACGCTCACTGGCTCAGCGCGCAAGAGAAACAACTGCTCGCCAGCCGTATCGCCCAGCATGAACCGCACAAGAGCGGTGGCTCCTTGCTGGCAGCGTTGAAGATCCCCGGTTTTCTTACCTTGGGGCTGATCTATTTCCTGATCCAGGTGGCGTCCTACGGCCTGAATTTCTGGGCGCCGCAACTGATCCGCAGCGCCGGCACCGAGAGCCCGGTGATGATCGGTCTGCTGACGGCCATTCCCTATGTTTGCGGCGCGATCAGCATGGTGGTGATCGGACGTCTTTCAGACGCTACCGGTGAGCGACGCAAGTTTGTCGCAGGCCTGGTGATCGTTGGTGCAATCGGCTTCTTCAGCGCCGGGATATTCGCCAGCCACACCACGTTCCTGATCGTCGCGCTCGGCTTGCTGGGTGCCGGTATCATCGCCTCGATTCCAAGCTTCTGGACCCTGCCGCCGAAGCTGCTCGCCGGTGCTGGCGCCGGCGCGGCAGGCGGGATTGCGGTGATCAACACGCTCGGGCAGTTCGGCGGCATCGTCAGCCCGGTGATGGTCGGGCGGATCAAGGACCTGACAGGCAGCACCACACCGGCCCTTTATGTGATCGGCGTGGCCGCGCTGATTGCCGCCGCGTTGCTGTTGTGGGGGTTGCCGCAGAAACTGCGCACGCTCGACAAGCATTGAGGTTGCAGGCGTCAGGACGGCTTACTCAGGAAGGGTGATGCCCGGGTTCATTGAGCGTCCCGGGCGCGTTGGCGCAGTCGATACGTTGCGTGCGCAACAGTTCGGTCACCCCCTCACAGAAGTTGCGGATCAGCGCCGATTCCATGTCGGCGCGCAGGGTTATCCTGATCGCCGCCTTGCCTTGGGCCACCGCCGGGAAAAATACCGCGCTGGTGAAAAAACCAAGCTCGGACAACGCCCCGGCGATGCGATTGGCACGTTCGGCCTGACCGCAACGGATCAAACGGATTGCCATCGCACTGTGGCATTGATCGGTACTGATCAGACTGTCGAAGAGGCGAATATTGGTTTGAAGGCGGGCCTGCAATTGCGCGAACTCGGTGCTGTAGTGCAGGCGGATCGAGGCGCGGCCGGCGCCGATCGCCGCGCAGTTGAGGCTCTGCGACCAGTTGCTCGGGCCGCCGTAACGCTGAATGAGTTTTTTCTGCCGCTGATTGCCGAGCATCACCAGCCCTCCGCTGGCGCCGAAGGATTTGGCCAGCGATGCGACGATCAGGCAATCCTCGTCCAGCGCTGGCATGCGCGGGCGTACCAGGCCGAGCCCACGGTGACCGACGGCCGACAATGCGTGGGAGTCATCCAGATAAAGAAACAGCCCGTAACGATCCTTGAGGTACAGCAAGCCTTCCATGTTCGCCACGCCGCCCATGCTGTAGGCGCCGTCGCCCACATACGCCACACGACCGTAGCGCTGGCAGATCTGCTCCAGAAAATCCATGTCGTTGTGCGGGCAGGTCAGCACGCGGGTTTCGTCGGCGCAGGCAGCTTTCAAGTGGTTCATCGAATAATGCGCCTGCTGATCGAAGACCATCACCGGCGGGCGGTTTTCGGTCAGTACACCACTGGCCAGCAATGGCAGGACCCCTGCACTCGCGGCACTGCAGGACAAGGTCGTCAGGCAAATGGTATCGAACAGTTGCGACAGCTCGGATTCATATCGATCCAGGATCGCCAGTTTGCAGCGGTTCTTCGAATTGGCAACGCGCAGGGTGCCGGTTTCCTGCAGTGCGGCGATAGCGCCTTCGAGCAGGGCCGGGTGGTGGTCCAGTCCCAGATACGAGGTGGTGCAGAAATGCTGGAAGTCCCGTCCGTATTGATCGAGCAGGCGGTTGGCACCTGTGACCTCGACATTGAGACCTGCCACTTTGCCGAGTTCGGCAGCGTCCCAATGGGGGTTGGCCAGCGCGATGACTTTTCGGTAGTTGGAATAAAGGTTAGGTGCTTGCTGCATCTGGTTCATCAATACATCCCTTGAGCGTAGCGATCCGTGGATTGTTGCAATTTGTGTGTGTTGCCAGACTTTACGGAGCGCAGCGGTGGGCTTGAATCAGACACTTCCTGCAATATTGAGCGCTGGTGGAGATTTGTTTGTAGGGCGATGTCCTGATGGGATGTCGGTTTGCTCCGATTCCTACCCGGTTGGCGCCAGATTCCTGCCTGTCGAATCGCCAAACTGAATCAGCACTACGCCGGCGACCAGCAATAGCGCGCCGAATATGCGGGGCAGGCTCAGCGGTTTCTCGACCAGACCAAACAGTCCGAAGTGGTCCAGCAGCATCGAAGCAAGCACCTGGCCCGCCAGTGCCAGCGCAACGAATCCCGAGGCGCCAAGCCTGGGCACCAGCATCACCGCCAGCGCCACAAAGCACACCCCGAACGCGCCGCCGGCCCACATCCACAGGGGCATCCTGCCGATGAGCGCCCAGCCCGGTAACGGCAGGCGCAGGGCCAGGATCACCGGCAGCAGCACCAGCACGCTCACCAGCAGCGAAGCGAGCGTTGCCCACAACGGATGCCCCAGGCCCCGCGCCAGATTGGTGTTGATCGCACTCTGAAACGGCACGACCGCCCCGGCCACCGCTGCCAGCAGCAACAGGCCGGCCCACTGCAACGTAGTCATGATCTCTCTCCAGCAAGGTTTTGCTGGACTCTAAGGTATTCGTCACGCAGATTTAAATTCCGTTTTGTCATCCAGAACATGCACAAGATGAATGAACTGCGCCGCATCGACCTTAACCTGCTGGTGATCCTCGACGCCTTGCTCAGTGAGCAGCACGTCACCCGCGCCGCCGAACGTCTGCATTTGAGCCAACCGGCAGTCAGCCATGCGCTGGCGCGCCTGCGCGACCTGCTCGGCGATCCGCTGCTGGTGCGGGCCGGGTCGACCCTGGTGCCCACCGCGCGGGCGCTGGAACTGGTCGCGCCACTGGCCGAAGCGCTGGCCCAGGTGCAATCGTTGCTGGCGCCCAACGCCTTCGATCCGGCCCAAGCGCGGCGTACCTTTCGCGTGGCGATGTCTGACTATGGCGCGGCCATCATTTTGCCGGGGCTGATTCGCACCCTGCGCCGCGAGGCCCCGGGCATCGACCTGCAAATCAGCCACGCCAGCCGCGAGGGCATGCTGGAAGGCGTGCTCAACGGCGACATCGATGTGGCTGCCGGGGTGTTCCCGGAAATGCCCAACGAGTTGCGCAGCACCCTCCTGTTTGAGGAACGCTACGTCTGTCTGCTGGATCGCCGGACGTTGCCGGCAGACGGCATTCTGGATTTGCCGACCTACCTGTCTCGCCCACACGTACTGCTGGAGATGCGCGGCAGCGGCACCCCGGAAATCGAACGGGCGCTGACCTCATTGCGCGAACGCCGCCGCGTCGCCATCAGCCTGCCGCACTGGAATGTCGCGCCGCAGTTGATCAGCGGTACGGACCTGATCCTCACCGTATCCTCACGCAGCGTACGCCAGATCGATCAGCAGGAACTGATTGTGCTGCCGCCGCCGTTCGAGATCGCACCGTTCACCTTTGTGCTGGCGTGGCACAGGCGGCGGGGTGGGGATCAGGCGTTGAACTGGTTGAATCGCAGGATTGAGGAGGGGATAGTGCGCGGCTGAAAAGGTTATCAAGGAGTGGGAGGTGACAGTGAAGTCTGGATGGATCGGGTGGATGGCCCTGAGTGGGTGGTTGATGGCAGGGCAGGTGTTGGCCGGGTGCACGCCGCCTGCGGTGACAGGGCAGTGGGATGTGTCTGTCTGCAGGGATTGGCCGGTCGATCCGCCCCTGACGATCAAGGCGATAGCCAAATTTGAACCGGATCCGGTGTACGCCCATGGCGACAGAATTGGCGCTTATGATCTGGATTTATCCGTGTCGTCAGCCGACAACTCGAGACCGCTCGCTACTTATCACCAACCGTCCGCGTTCCAGTCTGACGCCGTCGCACTGGAGAGCGTGGAACTGGATACGGCGCGCTACAAACTCAATTCTGACCTTCGTGCCTTTGGTGTCCAGGCAATTTTCAAAGGCTCCTCGCGCGTCAATCCTCTGGATGAAACCCAGCTGTCGCTCTATGTGAAAGAAGACGGCAAATTGCGTCCGGTGCTGGATCGGCTGCTGGTTTACCGCTTCAGCGGCGAATGGGATGGCAATTGCGCGGGCGACCGTGCGACCACTGTCAGCACCATCGAAATGGGTAAAACCAGCTCTCACGGATTTGCCGACCTGATCGTGAAATCGGTCACCACCGGCGTGAGCGGCGAGGGGCCACCGGACCATTGCGAAATGAAGACCACGAATTACAAACCCGTGCTGACCACGTTGCACTACGACGGAAAATCCTACGTTTTGCCAAACGGTTCCCAAGGCATTTAATCCGCCAGCCGAACACGACAATTATCAAGGAAGAACCATGCTCAACCCCACCAGACTCCTGATCGCCCTCGGTTTCCTGGCCATCACCACCCAGGCCCATGCCGCCTGCACCACCAAGAGCTTCGACGGCAAAACCATGTCGCGCTGCAACGTCTGGCCGGCGTTCCCGAGTCAGGCGATTTCGGTCAAATCCACTTATGTGGCCGATTCCGGCGGTGACGAGGCCGGGGCCTTCGATCTGGATCTGGCGCTCGTCAATGCCAGCAACGCCAAACCCGTTGCCACCTACCATAAACCGGGCGCCTACAACTCCGATGCCGTGCGACTGGACGATGTTCGCATCGACACGGCCCGCTATCGACTGACGCCGGACATCCGCGCTTTCGGACTGCGGGCCAAATTCGCGAACAACGCCAAGGCCAATCCGTACGAAAAAACCGATCTGGCGCTGTACGTGCGCGAAGGCGATGAGCTGCGTCCGGTGCTCGAAGGGCTGGTGGTGTCCAGGAACCACGGTGAATTCACCAACGGCTGCGAGGGCTATACCCGCAAAATCCGTCGCACGCTCGAGGTCGGGCCTTCGAGTCACCAGGGGTTTGCCGACCTGATCGTCACCACCAGTGGCACAAAAACGAAAACCACCCGGTCCGGCAATCAGTGCATCACCACAACCACGGACCTGAAGAAAAAGCAGATCACCCTGACTTATGATGGCCAGCAATACAGCGTCCCTGAAGACCTGCGAGGTTACTGACCCCATGCTCACCGGCCTCAACCACCTGACCCTCGCCGTCGGCGATTTGCCCCGCAGCCTGGCGTTCTATCGCGATGTACTGAGTCTGCGCGTTGAAGCCACATGGGATGCCGGCGCCTACCTGTCGTTGCCGGGATTGTGGTTGTGCCTGTCGCGGGATCCGCAGCGCAATGCCGTGCCATCCGCCGATTACACCCATTACGCCTTCAGCCTCGATCAGGCGGATTTCCCGCTGTTCGTGCAACGGCTCAAAGCGGCGAACGTGCAGCAATGGCGCGACAACCGCAGCGAAGGTGCGTCGTTCTACTTCCTCGACCCTGATGGACACAAGCTTGAGGTTCACGTTGGCGACCTGGCTTCGCGACTGGCAGCGTGTCGGTTGAAACCGTACTCCGGCATGCGTTTTTGCGACCCGTTGTGAACAGTCGCAATCGGCTGATATAGACTGGCCACCACGTTTCGCGGTGCTTGCAGGTGTTCCATGACTCCATCGTTGTTACTGGCCGTAATGGCCTCGGGTTTCATCTACGGGATCACGCCGGGACCGGGTGTGCTGGCGGTGTTCGGCATCGGTGCGGCGCATGGCCGACGGGCCGGGGCCGGGTTTCTCTGCGGACACCTGCTGGGGGATGTGATCTGGTGCAGCACCGCGTTGATCGCGATTGTCGGCGCGCGCGAGATCGGCAGCACCGCGTTCGATGTACTCGGCGTGCTCAGCGGCGTGTACCTGTTCTGGCTTGGCTGGCGCGCGGTGCGGGCACAGCGGCGCGACGATGATGCGCCACAGGGCGCGGCGCGTCAGCCATTTTGGCACGGCATCCTGTTCGGCCTGACCAATCCCAAGGCCTACCCGGTGGCGGTGGCGACCTTCACCGCGTTGCTGTCGAGCCGCGCCGAGCTGCTCAACTGGTCGATGTTGCCGATGCTGATCGCCCTGAGTTTCCTTGGCGGCCTGCTGGCCTACGCTATTCTGATCGGCGTGGTCGGCGCCCGGCGGGTGCGCATCGTGTATCAGCGCCACGAACTGCTGATTACCCGCCTGTGTGGAGTGATGTTCATCGGTTTTGCCGTCAACGCGCTGGTGCATGCGCTGCCGGGATTGCTGCCGAACAAGGCCTGACGTTGCATGCAGGGATGCGCGATCAAAAGGGTCAGGGATGGTGGATCATTGCTGCATTGCCCGGACACCCACGCTGAACCATGGAAAGCCCGAATTCCGCGCCATTGGCGAGTTTCATCGACCTGTTGCTGGACGCTGTTTGCGCAGTCGACAAGCATGGCCGCTTCGTGTTCGTCAGCGCCGCCTGCGAGCGCATTTTCGGTTACACACCGGATGAGCTGATCGGCCGGCAAATGATCGAGCTGGTGCACCCGGCAGACCGCCAGCGCACTCTCGCCGCCGCCCGCGACATCATGGGCGGCGAACCCAAACACAATTTCGAAAACCGTTACGTGCGCAAGGACGGGCGCATCGTGAACATCCTCTGGTCGGCGCGCTGGTCGGAGGTCGATCAGTTGCGTATCGCCGTGGCCCGCGACATCACCGACCGCAAGCAGGCCGAATCGCGTCAGGCCGCGTTGTATGCGATTTCCGAAGCGGCGCATGCGGCGGAGGATCTGCTGGCGCTGTTCAAGCGCATTCACTTGATCATCGGTGAATGGCTGCCGGCGCTGAATTTTTCCGTGGCGCTGTACGACGAGCACTGCGCGCAGCTGAATTTTCCCTATCACGTCGACGACCACGAATTGCAGCCCGACCAACCGGGTGCGGTCACTGCACGCCTGTGCGCGGAAGTTATCCGTAGCGGTCAGCCGCTTCTTCTGACACCCGACAGCGACGATTCCCCGGCTGATTTTGCCGCACTGGTGGCCGGGCAAAACGCGCCATGCTGGCTGGGAGTACCGCTGAACTCGAAAAACGGCACCATTGGCGCGCTGGTCGTCAAAAGTCTGGCCGGTGATGAGCGTTACACCGAGCAGGACAAAGAACTGCTGCAATACGTCTGCGCCCAGGTCGCCACGGCCATCGAGCGTCAGCAATTGCACGCCCGCCTCAAGCGCATGGCGCAGTACGACCAGTTGACCCAATTGCCCAATCGCGCATTGCTGCGTGACCGCCTCAAGGCTGCGCTGGCCGATGCTCGCAGAGGCACGGGGCACATGGCGCTGCTGTATGTCGATCTGGATCGGTTCAAGCAGGTCAACGACAGTTTCGGTCACGCCGTCGGCGACATGCTGCTGCAAACCGTGGCCAACCGGCTCAAGGGCTGCGTCCGGGACACCGACACCGTTGCGCGCATCGGTGGGGACGAGTTTGTCATCCTGCTGCACAGCCTTCATGCCGCTGAAGATGCTGACCACGTCGCCGGAAAAATCCGACAGGTACTGACCCAGCCGATGCGTCTGGATGGCCATAACCTGCACATCGAACCGAGCATCGGTGTCGCTCGCTACCCCGAACATGGCCGCGAAGAACAGCAACTGTTCCGCCATGCCGACCAGGCGATGTACGCCGTCAAACGCCTCAATCATCGGGCGGTGGATATCTGAAATGCTGAGCACCGTTCGTCGCGGCGCCGGCAACTTTTCTAAACCTTTATCGGTCCGGCAATTCTCAATCTAGGCGGGCACCTGCTCGCGAACGATCAACACCAAGAGGAAGAGAATCATGCCTAACTCAAGAAACTCGAACTCGGGAAACTTCGCCAACGATCGAACGAAGGCGTCTGAAGCCGGTCGCAAAGGTGGGAAAACTACCACCACGACCGTCGATAAAGAACCTGCGAAAGCCGAAACCGGGCGCAAGCCTGCGCAGAAATCGAAGTAGTCGGTGAAGTAGTTTTGATTGAGAGGCGGGGGCGCAAGCTCCCGCTTGAATTTGCAGAAAAGGAGGGCGCGACCATGAGCCGGATGGCCACCCGGATACGCCGTTTGAGTTTTATCAGCCTGTTGGGCCTGTTCGCAGGGAGTGCCTTTGCCCAGTCGCCTGCCGACTTCATCAACGATGCGTCGGCCAAAGGCATGGCCGATATCGAAGCCAGCCGCCTCGCGCACCAGAAGTCCGAATCCAAAGAGGTCAAGGATTACACCATCGTCGTGATCAATGACCGCACTACGGCCAACCAGCATCTGGCGAAGATCGCGAAAAAGCTCGATCTGCCCGTTGCCCCCCGTGAAGAAATGGCCGACAAGGCCAAAAGCATGATCCCGCAAGTGAAGGACGGTGAGTCTTTCGATCAGGCCTACGCGGCCAGTCAGGTGAAAGCGACCGAGGAAGCGATACAGCAGATCCAGCAGGAGGCGCAGACTACCGACGTGCCTGAGATCAAGGCATTTGCTGACGAAACACTGCCCAAACTGCAAAGTCATCTGGAAATGGCCCGGGCGCTGCAGGCCAGCCGCTGACACGCCTGTAAATCAAAAGATCGCAGCCTTCGGCAGCTCCTACACCATTTTGTGTAGGAGCTGCCGAAGGCTGCGATCTTTGCTTTTTTAACTTTACTTAGCAGTCATTCAAATCCTGCTTCGGCTTGCTCTTCTCTCCCAACCCATCGAGGTTGAACACCTCACTTTCACCCAGGCTGCGGTAATGCTTGCGCAGCGCCTCAAGCTGCTTCAGATCCAGCGACTCCAGCCCCAGCATCGCGTTCTGCGCCTCTTTGTTCACCCGCAGCAACTCATCGAGTTTCAGATGCAGGATGTCAGTGTCACGGTTCTGCGTGTTCTGGATCAGGAACACCATCAGAAACGTGATGATCGTCGTCGACGTGTTGATGATCAGTTGCCAGGTGTCGTTGAAATGAAAAATCGGCCCGCTCAATCCCCACAGAAAAATCAGGATCAACGCCCCCATGAAGGTTTTTGGGCTACCGGCCCACAATGCGAGGGTTTGGGAAATCTTCGCGAATTTCATTGCCGTGTTCCTTATTGGGATTGCCTGAAGTTCAGACAGTGACGGCGTTGCGAAAATTCTGTTTTTTGCGGCGGTGCCCCTGAAAAACCGGTCTTGCGACCGGCTTCGGCACGAGTAGGCTCAAGACGTCAGCACAACCTCCACCTTCCACTTGAAGAACCCGACCGCTTCACACTGCTGATTGACCAGCATGAAACCCACTTCGCACTCGGCGGTGCCGGGTGTTTTCGGGGTGCATGTCCAGAAGTGGTCGTCCGCCTGGCGGCTGCCCGGTTCGGACGGGGTTTCAGGGTTGGGCGCAGGGATGGTGAGGCCGGTGTGAACTTCCAGTTTGGGGGGCGAAAGTACGCTGCTGGTATCGACTGTCATGCGGTAGGCGACCACGCTGTGCTCGGCAATCAGGCTGACGCTCCTGATGCGGAAATGTATGTCGCGGCCCATGGCGACAGGAATTTTGATATTGCTGTCATTTGTAACTATTTCTTTTGAATTGTCGCCCTTGGCTAAAAAGATCAATCCATCGGCAATTTCCGTGGGGTTCGCCGGGTCCTGGCTGGGCGTCGGGCCATGTGAAAGCAGTGATTCGGCATCGACGATCAGCAGTACATTCTGCGCTTTGGTGGCGATGTAAGAGGTGGAGGGGATCGGTTCGGAAGTCATCATGGATTCCTTTCATGACGTCGCTACAAACTGGCAGCCGCTTCGGTCAAGGCAAGACATCCTGTTCCGGCCCAAGGCGGCAGCGGATGGGTGGAGCCCCTCGTTGCCAAGGGGCTCGGAGCATCGTCAGTTGTGAATGGAGATGAACGGGTCCCACGAGCAGCAGCCGATGATCTGACAGTTGCGGTCAACGATCAGGAAGTGGAAGTGGTAGGTCACGCGGCCACAATCCAGGGTCTCGGATGACCAGTAATGGTTATCGACTTTCTGGCAGCTGGGCACGGAGGGGTTTTCGCGGTTTGGCACTGCAACACACGCGGTAGCCTTGCGCGGCGAGGGTGGGGAGATCAGGTCGGCCCCGGCGTTACCAATGAATTTGTAGAAAATGACGGCCTGTTCGAAGCTCTGCGACAGGCTGGTTTCGCGCCAGCGGATCAGGTCGCCGACCTGCGCCTTGAGATCCAGCTCGCCACCGGCCTGGCCGCTGACAACGTTGTCCTGGTTGGTGACCATGTACACATGATGCCAGTCGATCAGCGTGGGATTCTTCGGATCCTTGCTGATGTTTGGATATTTTTTCAGGATGGTTTCGGTGTCGATGGAAACCAGAATATCCGTAACTCGAGACATGGTGAGGCTCCTTTTTTCATAGTGAACGTCGCACTGCAATCCAGGCACGACGACGCTTGCTTGCCGTATGGCTTTTGCGAGCACACTACTGGGGGAACCCCTCGGGCACGAGAACGGGCAGGCCGTGCTCCTTGCACGAAATCATCTGGGTCGGGTTCCTTCCGACTGCCGCAAATTGACTATAGGCAGGATTTTTTAGCTGTCAAAAACGCGTGTAGATGGCTCGACGGACGGTCGCCAATACCTGTGAATCGACGAATTGGCGATAAGCACGCTGGCCGCAGACATCCTTTGCAATCAGTGGTTCTGGAACTGCTCGCATGGCTGCCTGTATCGTGACGAACCGCTGCAATGCCCTGACAGGAGAACGCAATGAGTTGGTCCGCCAGACAATACGTCGCTTTCGAAGATGAACGCACCCGCCCGGCCCGCGATCTGCTGGCGGCGATTCCCACGGCGCAGGCCCGCGCGGTGATCGATATCGGATGTGGCCCGGGAAACTCCACAGAGCTGCTGGTACAGCGTTTCGAACAGGCGCGGGTCAGCGGTATCGACAGCTCGCCGGACATGATCGACGCCGCACGCAAACGCCTGCCGCAGTTGCAGTTCGATGTGGCAGACATTGATACCTGGGCCGATCAAGGGCCGTTCGACGTCATCTTCGCCAATGCGGTGTTGCAGTGGGTGCCGGACCACGCGACGTTGCTGCCGGCGCTGGTTGGCAAGTTGTCATCCGGTGGCAGTCTGGCGATCCAGATGCCGGACAACCTCGATGAGCCTTCCCATCGATTGATGCGCGAAATCGCCGCCAACGGCCCATGGGCCGCGAAGCTGCAGGGGGCTGCCGGGCAGCGTACCGACATGGCGAGTGCCGACCAATACTTCTCCATGTTGCGCCCGCACTGTTCGCGGGTCGATGTGTGGCGCACCACCTATCACCATCAACTGGCGGGCGGAGCGTCAGGCGTCGTGGAGTGGTTCAAGGGCAGCGGCTTGATTCCGTTTCTGACCCCGCTGACCGAAGACGAGCGGGCGCAGTATCTGCAGCAATATCTGGCGGCGGTTGCTGAGGCTTATCCGGCGTTGCCGGATGGTTCGGTGCTGTTGCCGTTCCCGCGGCTTTTCATCGTCGCGACTCGTTAAAACCCGCTGATCCTGTAGTGAGGGGATTTATCCCCGAT
>NZ_QAIK01000001.1:0-7249 GCF_003061005.1 Pseudomonas sp. HMWF021
CGTTGTAGCCACCAGCGTCGCGGAAGGTGTCGTTGCCAGCGCGACCTTCGAGGTAGTCATTGCCGCTGCCGCCCTGGATCAGGTCGTTGCTGTCGCTGCCAATGATGAAGGTGCTGCCCTTGTGGGTCTCGGCGTTGCGGTTGAGATCCTGCACCCAGGTGTTGGCCCGCGCCGGGTCCGACAGGTTGGCGACGATGATCGTCGAGTCCTTGCTGGTGAGGTCGTAAAACTTCGACTCGATGATCCGGTTCATGCCGTCGCCGTAAGCGGTGGGCAGGTGCGAGATCCAGGTCGGGATGTTGAGGATGGAGAACGGCAGCAGATTCCATGCGGTCGAGGCGTAGTGATCGTTGAAGCTGACGATGTTGTCGGTTGCCGATTCCTTGGGCGCGTCGTGCACGCCGACCGAGGCGCCGGTAAAGGTTGAGCCGTCGAGGGCGCGGAACACCGGGTCGTTTTCGTAACCGACGTTGAGCACCTTGTCGGTGCTGCTCTGGGTTGGCGAGGCGTAGGCGATGTAGTTGGAATCGGCGAAGAACCCGCCCCACTTGCCGCCGCTGAGGTCGGCCATGCTGTTGACCGCCAGCCCGCCGAGGCTGTGGCCGCTGACCAGCACGTCCTTGCCGCTGAGGCCGTTGGCCTTGGCGAACGCCACCACGTCATTGAGCAGATTGCCGAACGCTTCGCCGACGTAGTTTTTGGCGTAATCCTTGGGGCCGAAGGCGGCCAGCAGGTCGTTGATCACGTCGCCGATGGAGTCGAGGATCAGGTTTTCCCGCGGGCCGCTGGTGCCGCGAAAGGCAACGCCGATTTCCGTGAGATGGCCCTGGGCGTCGTACTTGCCGAGGATTTCCACCTGGGCGGTGGTGTAACCGGCCTTCTCGCCGAAGAAGGTGCCACGGGCATCGGTCTTGCCGTCGTAGCCCAGTTGCGCGGCGGTGATCGGTGTCCAGCCGGCCTTTTTCACGGCGTCGAGGGCGAGTTTTTCCGAGTCGGGGTTCCACGGAATACCGGGAATCACCCCTTGCGAATCGGTGCCACCGAGCAGCGCCGTGACCAGTGTTGCCGGCAGGCCGAGACCGAAACCGTTGTGCTGATACCCGGCGGCAAAGCCGTTATCGAGGTTGTGATAGGAATACAGCGTGATCGCCATGGCATCGCTGAACAGTGCCTTGGAATCGGCTGTACCGAAGTTCTTGTAGTCATACACACCCATTGCTATTGCCTCTCTTTTGTTGGAATTGTCAGAGATAGCTCACAGCCAAGGCGCCCCTCGCGGGCACGCCCCGGAGCATTTCAGTACTACTTGCGTAAATGGCTGCGATCTTTTGATCCTGAAAATCAAAATCAAAAGATCGCAGCCTGCGGCAGCTCCTACATCCATAAACCCCTGTAGGAGCTGCCGAGTGCAACGAGGCTGCGATCTTTTGGTCCTGAAAATCAAAATCAACAGATCGCAGCCTGCGGCAGCTCCTACATCCATAAATCCCTGTAGGAGCTGTCGAGTGAAACGAGGCTGCGATCTTTTGATCCTGAAAATCAAAATCAACAGATCGCAGCCTGCGGCAGCTCCTACATCCACAAATCCCTGTAGGAGCTGTCGAGTGCAACGAGGCTGCGATCTTTTGATCTTGAAAATCAAAATCAAAAGATCGCAGCCTGCGGCAGCTCCTACATCCATAAATCCCTGTAGGCGCTGTCGTGCAACGAGGCTGCGATCTTTTGATCTTGAAAATGAAAATCAACAGATCGCAGCCTGCGGCAGCTCCTACATCCATAAATCCCTGTAGGCGCTGTCGAGTGCAACGAGGCTGCGATCTTTTGATCTTGAAAGTCAAAATCAAAAGATCGCAGCCTGCGGCAGCTCCTACATCCATAAATCCCTGTAGGAGCTGTCGAGTGAAACGAGGCTGCGATCTTTTGATCTTGAAAATCAAAATCAACAGATCGCAGCCTGCGGCAGCTCCTACAGAGGCTGGTTAATTACGCGAACACGAAAGACGAGTCCGACAGGTTAGCCACTCCCACCCCGACCAGGGTCACGGCATACTCGCCAATCTTCAGCACGGTGTCGGCGCCCGATTGTGCAGCATGCTGCTTGTAGTCGTAGCCCTGCCCCGCGCCTTCGACGCCCATGAACACCAGTTTGTCGCTGCCCTGGTAGCCATTGATCGCGTCAAAACCGAACGCGCCGCTGAACAGGAAGGTGTTGTTGCCCCCCACCGCCGTCATCACGTCATTGCCGGCGCCGCCGACGAAGGTCACGTGGCCCTTGTCGCTGATCAGCTTGTCGTCGCCGCCGAGACCGAACAGCCAGTCACCGTCCGCCGTGGCGTGCAGCGCGTTGGCGTACGCATCGCCATTGAGCGAATGGGTGTACTGGGTCAGTTCGTTGCCATTGGTCAAACCCTTGGCCGTGACGCCCCAGGTGATTTCCTTGCTGCCCCACCACGAACCCGATTCCTTGCTCACCAGCGCGCCGATGTCGCGGGTCATGCTGATGCCGCCGTAGGCGTCGCGCACGTACAGCGTGCCGTCACCGTCGTTGGCGAAGCTGAAGTTCTGCAGCGGTTTCTGCAGCTCGAACGTGTTGTGGCCCTGTCCCCCCAGCAGAATGTTGAAACCACCGTCATCACGGAACCGGTCATCACCGCCCAGCCCTTCGAGGAAATCGTTACCCGCCCCGCCCTTGAGCCAGTCATTGCTCTGAGTACCGATGATGAAAGTGCTGCCAGTATGCGGCTCGCCGCTGCGCCCCAGATCCTCGACCCAGGTCTTGCCCCGGGACGCTTCTTCCAGGTTGGAGACGATGAGGGTCGAGTCCTTGTGCGTCAGGTTGTAGAACTTCGAATCGATCACCCGGTTCAAGCCATCGGCATAGCCCAGCGAGCCATGGGCCGACCAGCTCAGCGGATTGACGATGCTGAACGGCACCAGATTCTGCGCGGTGGATGCGTAGTAGTCGTTGAAATTGACGATGTTGTCGGTGGTCGACTCATGCGCCCCGTCGTGCTTGCCCAGCGACCCGCTGCTGAACGTGGTGCCGTCCAGCGCACGGAACACCGGATCGTTTTCGTAACCGATGTTCAGCACGTTGTTGCCGGTGCTGCTCTGGGTCGGTGAAGCGAACGCGATATAGTTGGCGTCCTTGAAGTACCCGCCCCAATTGCTGCCGCTCAACTCGGCCACGCTGTTGACCCCTAGCCCGCCGAGGCTGTGGCCGCTGAACAGCACGTCCTTGGCGGCGATGCCATTGGCGATGGCAAACGCGGCGACAGCCTTGAGCAGGTTGTCGAAAGCGTTTTTCGCGTAGTTGCTCGCGTAATCCGACGGCCCGATGGCGGCCAGCAGATTGTTTTTCATGTCGCCGAAGGTGTCGCTGTAGCCCAGCCCGCCGGTGCCGCGAAAAGCCACACCGATACCGATCAACTTGCCGCCAGCGTCGTACCGGCCGAGCACTTCGGCCTCGGCGCTGGTGAAGCCGTCCTTCTCGCCGAAGAACGTGCCTTGCGCGCCAACCTTGCCCTGATAGCCCAACGCCGTGGCGCTGAGCGGTTTCCAACCGGTGGCCGGTAACGGCTTGCCGGTCGGGGTGTAGGCGTACAGCGTCAGGGCGATGGCGTCGCTGTACAACGCTTTGCCATCGGCATTTTTGTAATCGAACAATCCCATGTTGTGCTCTCTCTTCCTTCAATCAGGACTGGCAGCCTCCCGCGAGACTGCCAGTACTCCATCAGAACTGCCAGTCGAGGGTCAGACCCACACCGTGGTCTTTCTCGTTGTTACCGATCAGTCCGTTGTAGTCCAGGTTGACCCGGACATCGCGATTGAGCGCCAGCCCGGCACGGACGCCGACCACTGCCGCATCACGATCCATCGACACACTCTGCACGGTGAACGCGCTGTTGCCATTGGCAAAGGCCAGGTGGCTGTCAGCATCGACACTGCTCAGGTTGTGCTGCCAGCCGAGGGTCGCGCCCAGTTCCAGCTGATGTTTGTCCGACAGCGCGAAGGTGCGCTTGGCGCGTACGCCAAGGGTCGACAGCACCACATCGCGGTTGTCTTCAGAGCTCTTGAGCGCCGCGGCATCACCCTTTTCGGTGAAGCTGTCGGTGTTCAGATGCACGTAGGACAGATTGGCGAACGGCTCCAGGTTCATCGGTTGCAGACGCAGATCGTAAGCCGCTTCGGTGAACACCTGAGTGGTGGCCGCATCGTGCTTGGTTTTCTCTTTGCCGCTGACGCCTGCGAACTGCAGATCACGCTTCACGTCCACGCGGTGCCAGCTGTAAGCCGCACCGGCGGTCAGGCGCAGCGCATCGATCTGATGCCCCAGGTACGCACCCAGATGGTAGCTGTCGACCGAGGCCGACGAATGCGTGCCACCGCCCATGTTCAACGAGCTGTCGCTATAACCGGTAACGAAACCCAGACGGGTATCTTCAGCAATCAAGCCGTCGACACCGGCCAGCAAGCCGCCGATGGAGCTGTTGGAGTCGGCGTTTTCATGGCCGCCATCGCTCTTGCCCCACGAACCCAGCACCTTGACCCAGGCATTGCTGCGATCGTCAGTCGGCGCGTCGGCATTGAACAGATCACGCTCACGCAGACGCTCGCCCACTGCCTCACGCAGGTAGCGGCTGTCGTTGATCAGCATTGTGCCAATCGCCGGGTGAATCTCGCCGGACAGTTGCTGGAAGGCCTGTTGCGCCGACGCCGCGTTCGGCGACAGCAGCAGGGTTTCGAACAACGCATTGCCTGCCCCAAGACCTTCGACAGCCGCGCCGACTGCACGCTGGTTCGGCGTCAGACCAACACTGGCGAACGACGCGCCATTGCGCCCGACGTCCAGTTGCACACCGTTTGCCGAGTACGCCAGGGTGCCGCCAAGGAACGCGTAGTTCGGCAGCACTTGCCCGAACTGCCCCTGAATGCCACCGGCCGCTTGCAGAATGTTGAATTGAGCACCCTGCAGGCTTTTCACTTCAGCAGTCGTCAGCAACGTCGGGCTGTTTTCCAGCGACAGACTGACCGTGGCACCGTCGATCAGCGCTTTGCCACCGGCAACGATCTTGTCGCTGCTGGTCGGCGACACTTCCACCGCATAGGTCGAGCCCGGCTCGAAGGTCACGTCTCCGGCCACGTTCAGCATGCCGATCGAGTTGCCCGGCGCCACCGTACCGCCGCTTTTCGCAGTCAGTGCACCGATGCGGCCGTTACCACCGAGGATGCCGCTGTCGTTGACCGTAACGGCCGAGGCCAGCGAGCCGTTGATTGCCAGACGCCCCTGATTGACCAGAGTCGGGCCGCTGTAGGTGTTGTTGCCGGTCAGCACCAGCGTGCCGATACCCTGTTTGGTCAGGCCACCGTGACCGGAAATGTCGTTGCGCCAGGTGTCGAGGCCGCAGGTGATGTCGGTGCACACACGCTCGGTCGGTTTGCCCTTGTCGATGATCGCGCCGATGCCCGGCAGGTCCGCGACGAACTGCCCGGAACCGTAGGCGCCCTGAATGCGGAATTCTTCCGGGATGTCCTGCTCGGTGACGAACATCGCCGGGCCGTCGATGCCCTTGCGCAGGTTGATCATGCCCCAGCCGTACAAGGCGTCGATGCCCGGGGCGCCGAGGTCGGTGGCCGTGGTGCGCAACACCGTAGCGACCTGATCGCCGGTCATGTACGGGAAGCGCTCCATCAACACCGCCATGGAACCGGCCACATGCGGCGCGGCCATCGAGGTGCCGTTGTAGTTGGCGTAGCCGGTGGTCAGGTTGTCGGCGTTGGTGCCGCTGATGATCGAGCTATAGATTTTCGTGCCCGGCGCCGAGACGCAGAAACTCGCGGTGTAGCCGCAACGTGACGAGAACGTACTCATGATGTACGGGTTGGCGCTGACCAGATCCGGGTTCTTCTGCAACGCGGCGACGGTGATCCAGTTCGGCGCGATGTCCGGCACGAAGTAACCGAGGCCGGCGATGGCGTCCGGGTTGTTCAGGTTGTAATCGTTGCCGGCGGCGAAGATGGTCACGATACCGCTACGGGCGGCGGCAATCGCACCGTCGTAGGCACCGCCGGGCTTGGTGCCGAGCAGCGTACGGATTTCATTGAACTGCAATTGCGCGTCGTTGACGGTGAAGTGCGGATACGCCGGGTTGCGGCCGCCGAGGTCGAAACGGTCAGTGATGCCGATGCCCCAGCTGTTGTTGATGATCCGCGCGCCACTGGCGATCAGCGCATCCCAACCGGCCTTGTACACCGCGCCATCGTTGCCACGAACGATGCCGTCTTCCGGGCCGGGGTCACCGTTGTCGGCACTGATGATCTGCGCACCGAACGCGACACCGTGCATTGGCCCGCCATCACGGCTGCCAGCGGCGATACCACCGACGTGGGTACCGTGGGCGCCGAGTTTGCCGTCGGAGCCGACCGAGGGTGAACCGTCATAGCGAAACGCGTCCCCGGCTTTGACCGGAATGTACGGGTCGGTGTATTCACGGATCCCGCTGGTGACCAGGGTGACGACTTTGTTGGCGCCGGAAAACTCCGGGTGCGCGGCGTACACCGGCTGATCGAAGATCCCCAGTTTCACGCCTTTGCCGGTGTAACCGGCAGCGTAGGCATGATCGGCACCGATCGCACCCAGACCCCAGTCAGCCTGGAACTCGGCGCTGCGCCAACTGGCAGGATCGCCAGTGCGACCGTTTTCCACATACGGCGCCGCCTGCGCGGTACCCCAGGTGGTCAACGCGCAAAGCACGGCGCAATTGAGGGTTTTCATGGCGAAGCGACCACCCGTTTGCGCGGGGGTATTGTTGTTATTCATCCAGCGACCTTCCTTAGTGTTATTGCGAAAAATCCGTTTACGGTCCCTAACCCGGGCCTGGGAACTAACATTTGTGGTGAGGGGATTTATCCCCGATCGACTGCGCAGCAGTCGCACACCCGAACGACTCGACTTACCGCAAAACTGATCAGGGCCGCTTCGCGCCCCATCGGGGATGAATCCCCTCACCACAGGTATGCGCCAACGCTCCCCTGTAGGAGCTGCCGAAGGCTGCGATCTTGGCTTTCTAAGAAAAAAAAAGATCGCAGCCTTCGTCAGCTCCTTAGTGTTATTGCGAAAATCCGTGTATTTCAATCTCATGAATACTGCTTTTTGTGGCGAGGGAGCTTGCTCCCGCCAGGCTGCGCAGCAGTCCCAAATCCGATGAGTCGGGTTCGACTGGAAAAATGCACAGGGCCGCTTCGCGCC
>NZ_QAIK01000001.1:7259-32939 GCF_003061005.1 Pseudomonas sp. HMWF021
CTCCCTCGCCACAGGTGTGTGCCACTGAACCTGTAGGAGCTGCCGCAGGCTGCGATCTTTTGATCTTGTTGTTAAAAAATCAAAGTCAAAAGATCGCAGCCTTCGGCAGCTCCTACAGGGTTACGCGTACGCCCCGTCAGAACTGCCAGTTCAGGCTTAGCCCCACCCCGTGGCTCTTCTCGCGATTGGCCAGTTGCCCGTTGTAATCAAGGTTGACCCGTACGTCCTTGCTCAAGGCCAGGCTCGCTTGTACGCCGACCAGTGCTGCATCACGCACCAGTGCCGAGCTCTCGACCGAGTACGGCGTGCCGCCGCTGGCAAAGCGCAGATGCTGTTCGGAGTCGATGTCGCTCAGGCTGTGCTGCCAGCCGAGGTGGCCACTCAGGTCAAGCGCCTGCCCGGCCGACAAATTGAAGCGCTTGACCGCCCGCACACCTAAAGTGCTGAGCACGGCGTCACGCTGATCGCCGGCGCTTTTCAGCGCCGCCGCGTCGCCCTTCTCGGTGAAACCTTCAGTGTCCAGATGTACGTAGGCCAGATTGGCGAACGGTTCCAGTGCCAGCGGTTGCAGGTTCAGTCGATAAGCCGCTTCAGCGAAAACCTGCGTAGTCGCCGCATCAACCTTGGCTTTCTGTTTGGCGCTGACGTCGCCGTACTGCAAATCGCGTTTGACGTCGGCGCGATGCCAGCTGTAGGCCGCACCGGTACTCAGGCGCCAAGCGCCAATGTCATGACCGGCGTAAGCGCCGAGGTGATAGCTGTCGACCTTGGCCGAGGAATGCGTGTCCGAGCCCATGTTCAGCGAGCTGTCGCTGTAACCGGTGACCAGACCGATGCGGGTCTGCTCGTCCAGTGCGCCGTCGACACCAGCCAGCAAGCCGCCAATCGACGTGCTGTAACGCGACGTGTCATTGCCCGAATCGGTTGAGTCCCAGGCGCCGAGTGCCTTGATCCAGCCATTGCTTTGCGTGGCATTGGCATCGTGCAGACGTTCGCCGACGGCGTCGCGCAACTGACGGCTGTCATTGATCAGCATCGAGCCGAGTGCCGGGTAGATTTCCCCGCTCAACTGCTGGAAGGCCTGTTGCGCCGAGGTGGCGTCTGCCGACAGCAACAGGCTTTCGTACACCGAATTGCCGGCGCCAAGGCCTTCGACGGCTGCCGCTACCGCACGCTGATTCGGGGTTTGCCCGACGCTGGCGAACGAGGTGCCGTTACGCTGGATATCAAGTTGAATGGCGTTGGCCGCGTAATCGAGGCTGCCGCCGATAAACAGGTAATCCGGCAGCACTGCGCCGAACTGGCCCTGAATGCCACCCGCCGCTTGCAGAATGTCGTACGAATGACCGAGCAGGCTGCGCGCTTGCGTGGTGCTGAGCAGCGTCGGGCTGTTTTCCAGCGACAGGCTGACCGTGGCGCCGCTGATGCTCGCGACACCACCGGCCACGATGCGGTCGCTGCTCGTCGGCGACAGCTCGACCGCATAGGTCGAACCCGGAGCGAAGGTCACGTCACCGGCCACGTTCAAGGTGCCGATGGAATTGCCCGGCGCCACGCGGCCACCGCTGTTGGCAATCAGCGCGCCAATGCGCCCGGAGCCGCCCAAGGTGCCGCTGTCGTTAACCGTTACTGCCGAGGCCAGCGAACCGTTGACGCTCAACAAACCGCCATTGACCGTGGTCGGGCCACGGAAGGTATTGTCGCCGGTCAGCAGCAACCGCCCTGCCCCGGACTTGATCAAACTGCCTTGATAGACCCTGCTCGCCGCTGCCGCATCACGGGCCATGCCCACGGCGTAGTCGGTCTGATCCTGTTGACTGGCGCCGGCCGGCACGCCGTTCTGCCAGCCCTTGTCTTGCAGGGTCTGCTGCCAGGCGCTGTGTTCGGCAAGGTCTTCCCCCTGCCGCTGCAGCAAGGCCTTGTCGGAGATGTCATTGCTCCACACATCGCTTTGACCCGCCGCCAGGCTGGCATTGAACGTGCCCAGCAATTGCCCCGGCCCGCGCATCGCCCGATTCAGGTTGGCCACGCCCCAGCCGACCCGTTCGGTCGGTGCATCGGTGACCGAACCGTCCAGTTGCGTTGCCGTGGTCAGCAACACTTCCAGCGCCTGCTGATTGCTCATGTACGGATAGCGTTCCATCACCAGTGCCAGTGCGCCGGTGGCGTGTGGCGCAGACATCGAAGTACCGGACTTGATCGCATAATCGCCACCGGGGATGGTGCTGTCGATCTTTGCCCCCGGCGTAGTGATGCACCAGTATTTGGCGATGCCGCACTGGTTGTATTTCTGCTGATTGCTTTGGTCCAGCCCGGAGACCGCCAGCCAATGGCCTTCCAGATCCGGTTGAAAGTACGGCAACGCCGAGCGCACGCTGGCATTCGGGTAGCCACTGTTGCCGGCGCTGAACACGTTGATCACGCCGCGACGCGAGACGTCTGCCGCCGCATCGAGCCAGGTGCCCTGATTCCAGTGCTGGGCGTAGGCGGCATGCAGATCGGCCAGGGTCCGGTAGCTGACATCCGGCGGCTGGCTGCCCCAACTGTTGTTGATCGCCCGTACACCGGCAGCGGCCAGGGCGTCGTACGCCGCTTTGAAATAACGCGGGTCGGGCTTGGGGCCGAACAGGAAGCTGTCGTTGTTGTTGGTGTTGCCGACGTAGATTTGCGCGTTGTACGCCACGCCGTGCATGCCGGTGCCGTCACGGGTGGCGCCCATGGTGCCGACCACGTGAGTGCCGTGGGAATCGTTGTTGGGATTGAGCGTGCCGTTGACGCTGAACGGCGAACCGTCGACGTAGCTACCAGACGCCAGCACCGGGTGGTAGCGGTCGCTGGCGAACTCGGGATGGGCAGCGTCGAAGCCGGAATCGAGGGCGCCGATTTTCACGCCCTTGCCAGTGATGCCGAGCGCGTAGGCCTGATCGGCCTGCATCCGCGCCAGGCCCCAGTCACGCTGGAATTCGGCGCTGCGCCAACTGGCCGGATCGCCGGGTTGGCCGGATTCGAGGTACTGCGCGTTGGCCTGCGCGATGGAAACTGCGAGCAACAGGCTGCCGACCGCTGCCGGCTTGATGCGTACGTCCATGTTCACCACTCACTTTTCTTATTGTTTTGCAGGCACTGACAGCCAGATCAAAAGATCGCAGCCTTCGACAGCTCCTACAGGGATTGCTGTGTTCTATGTAGGAGCTGCCGCAGGCTACGATCTTTTGCTCTGCTTCAAGCGCCTACAGGATTTTCCGTGTTACCGGGTTTTCGGGCCTTGCCCGAACGCCTCATCCACCCGCGCCAGATCCTGCTCGTTCAGCGTGCCGGCGTAGTAATGCAACTTGGTCCAGGCCATCAAGTAGTCGTAGCGTGCCTGAGCCAGATCGCGGCGGGTGGTAAATAGTTGTTGTTCGGCGTTCAGCGCGTCGAGGTTGGTCCGCTCACCACCGAGAATGCTTTGCTTGGTCGACACCACCAGCGCTTCAGCCGAGGACAATGCCTTCTGGTAGGCGCGCAGTTTGTTGACGCCTGACAGGCAGGCGCTGAACTGGCGGCGCAGTTCGATCAACGTCTCGCGGGTCTTGCCATCGAGCTCGTACTCGGCCTGTTCCATGCTGCGGCTGGCCTGACGTGTCGAGGCCGAGACCCCGCCACCGGCATACAACGGCACATTGACTTCGAAACCGATGGTATTGGTCTCGTAGCGCTGGTTATAGGTGTTGCCGCTTTCCGATTCGTTCTGGCGCATCGAGGCGTAGGCACTGACTTTGGGCAGATGTCCTGCGCGGTTGCGCTCTACTTCATAGCGCGCCACTTCCACGGCCTGACGCTGCGAGGCCAGGTTCGGGTTGTTGCTGATCGCCAGTTCATGCCAGGTGTCGTAGTTGGCCGGCATCAGGGCGAAGGTCTGGAAGTTCTGATCCAGCGGCGCCAGTTCGTCGATGTTCACCGCCGGTACGCCAACCAGCGCGCCCAGTTCGCGCAGTGCGGCATCCTGCTCGTTGCGCGCCTCGATCTCTTCGGCGGTCGCCAGTTCGTAACGCGATTCGGCTTCCAGAATGTCGGTGCGGGTGCCCTCACCCTGTTTGAACATGTGCTCGTTCTGCTGGAACTGTTGCTCGTAGGCTTTTTTCTTGGCCTGGGCAATGTCGATCTGATCCTGTGCAAACAGGGCCTTGGTGTAATTGTCGAGCACCCGCACAAGCAGTTCCTGGCTCTTGCCGCGAAAATTCTCGTCGGCGAACAGCGACTGCGCCACACCCTTGCGATACGCCGCATAGGCTTCGTAATCGAGCAGCGGTTGCTGGACCGTCAGGGTCGAACCGTAACTGCTGTAATTGCGGTCATCGGTACGGTTGCGTGCGCGCTCGTCGAGGGACGTGGCCTTCGACGAGTTGCGGCCCTTGTTATAGTTGTAACCGATCCGTGGCAACAGCCCGGCGCGGCCGATGGCGCGGTTTTCCAGGCCCGCATCACGCTCCTTGATCGCACCGAGGAACACCGGGTCGTTACGCAATGCCTGTTCGTAGATCTCGAAAGGCCCCATGGCCGCCAGCGCGCTGTTTCCTGCGAGCAGCGCAAAGGCTGCTCCCAACATCGAAAGCTTATTCATCCTGCCGAACATCCTTATTCTTCAGTCAGCGCAGAGCCGGCCCGGTCAAGCAGCGGTTTGAACAGATAATTGAGCAGTGAACGCTCGCCGGTACGCACGAACATTTCCGCCGGCATACCGGGCTTGATCACCAGACCATGGAGTTTTTCCATCGCCTGGTCACTGACGCTGCTGCGCAACACGTAGTACGGCACGCCGGTTTTCTCATCGACCATCTGGTCGGCGGAAATCAGGCTGACCTCACCCGGCACGCGCGGGGTTTTGCTCTGGTTGAATGCCGTGAAGAGGATATCGACCGGCAAATGCGTGCCGACTTTGTCGATCAGGTTGATCGGCAAGTGACCTTCGACTTCCAGCGTGGTGCCTTGCGGGACAATCTCCAGCAGGGTCTCGCCCTGACGCACCACAGCGCCTTCGGTGTGCACGCCAAGGTTGACCGCCACACCGTCGGCGGTGGCCAGGATCTCGCTGTGCTGCAGGTCGAAACCGGCAGAAGTCAGCTGCTCGGACAGCGTCACGCTTTTGAGTTGCGCGTCGGCCAGTTGCGTGCGCACTTCCTTCTGGTATTCCTCGCCGTGCTGTTGCAGCTTCAGGCGCGATTCAAGGATGCCCTGCTCAACGCGACCGCTTTCACCGGTGTTTTCCGCCAGTTGCTGCTGCACTTGCGACAGCTGACGCTGGTACTCCATCAAGCGGTTGCGCGGGATGTAGCCGTTGTCCGCCAGCGGTTGCAGGTTGCTCAGTTGCTGTTGCAGCGAATCGGCCTGGGCATTGAGATCGGTGCGCGCGCGGCGCATGCCGGCCAGTTGTGCGGTGGCGCCTTCGATACTGGCGCGCAGGGCGGCCTGTTCGCGGGAAAACGCTTCGCGGCGACTGCTGAACAGTTGCCGCTGGCCTTCCAGCACCAGCGCCAGGCGCGGATCGGCGTTGTCGCTCAGTTCTGCCGGAAACGTCACTTGCTTGAGGTTGTCGCGCTCGGCCTGCCATCGCGCCAGGCTCGCCCAGGCCATGCGGTATTGCGCCTGCAGCGACTGCACGTCGGCGGCGACCTGGGTCTGATCGAGCCGGAACAGCGGCTGGCCCTGCTTCACGATCTCGCCTTCGCGCACCAGAATCCGGCTGACCACGCCGTTGCTCATCGACTGCACCGCTTTGCGTTTGCCGGAAACCACCACGGTGCCTTGCACCGGAATGCCTTGATCCAGCGGTGCCAATGCCGCCCAGGTGAAGAAGCTGCCGGCACCGACCAGCGCCAGAATCCAGCCCATGCGGGCAAAAAATTTCGCGTCACGCTCCGGCCGTTCGGCGATGTACTCGTGTTCCATGGTGGCTTCGTTTTGTGTGTTCATGGTCGCGCTGCTCATACACCCGAATTCCTTGTCGTGGGCTGATACTGCCGGCTCATGCTGAGCCCGCCCGGTGCCTGCGCGGCTTTTTCCCGTTGTTGTTCCTGGGCGCCGGACAGCGCCTTGAGGACGTCCTGACTGGCGCCGTACGCCTGCAGACGGCCGTCGTTGAGCACCAGCAGTTTGTCCGCCTGGGCCAGTACCGAAGAACGGTGTGTCACCAGCACGACGGTCGTGCCCTTGCTTTTGAGGTGAGCGATGGCGCTGGCCAGTGCCGCTTCACCGACGGTGTCGAGGTTGGAGTTGGGCTCATCGAGTACCACCAGACTCGGCTCGCCATACATCGCGCGCGCCAGTGCCACCCGCTGTTTCTGGCCGCCGGACAGGCCGCTGCCGTCCTCGCCCAGTTGCGTGTCGTAACCTTGCGGCAGCCGCAGAATCATTTCGTGGACACCGGCATGTTGCGCGGCCGCCACGACTTTCTCCGGGTTGGCCTCGCTGAAACGGGCGATGTTCTCGGCGATGGTGCCGCTGAACAGTTCGATGTCCTGTGGCAGGTAACCCACGTACGGGCCGAGCTCATCGCGGTTCCAGCGATGAATATCGGCGCCGTCCAGGCGCACAGTGCCGCCCAGCGTTGGCCAGACACCCACCAGCACCCGCGCCAGCGTCGATTTGCCCGAGCCGGAAGCACCGAGCACGCCCAGCACCTCGCCGGCACCCAGATTGAAGTTGACCATGTGCAAGGTCGCGGCACGCTGCCCCGGAGGGCCGGCGCTGACCTGCTCGAAGGTGATCTGGCCTTTTGGCGCCGGCAGGGCCATGGCGTCATCGCTCGGCGGGAAGGCTTGCAGCAAGGAATCGAGACGCCGGTAAGCCAGTTTCGCCCCGCTCCACTGCTTCCACACGGCAATCAACTGATCGATCGGGCTCAGCACACGGCCCATCAGAATGGAACCGGCAATCATCATCCCGGCCGTCATGTCGCCCTTGATCACCAGCAACGCACCCAGGCCGAGTACCAGCGATTGCAGGCACAGGCGTAACGTCTTGCTGATCGAACTGATGACGGCGCCGGTATCGCTGGCCTGGTTCTGCAGACCGAGGAAGCGCGAATGCACGCCAAACCAGCGCTTGCGCAGCGCACCGAGCATGCCCATTGCCTGAATGGTTTCGGCGTTGTGCAGGTGGCTGGTGGCCAGTTGGCTGGACTTCTGCGAGAAACCGGCGGCTTCACCCAAGGGCTTCTTGGTCATGTATTCATTGAGGCACGCCAGCGCAATGAGCAGCAGCGCGCCGGCCGTGGCGAGTACGCCGAGCCAGACGTTGAACAGATAGATGACGAACAGATAGACCGGGAACCATGGCGCATCGAAAAACGCGAACAGGGCCGGCCCGGTGACGAACTGACGGATGTGCGTCAGATCGCCCAGCGATTGCCCGGCGTTGCCCTCGCCCTTGAAAAGGTTGCGCTCGAAAGCGGCCTGATAAACGCGCAGGTTGAAGCGGCGCTCCAACTGGCTGCCGATGCGGATCACGATGAAGCTGCGGATTACTTCCAGCATGCCGATGAACGCAAAGAACCCGACGACCATCAGCGACAGCATCGCCAACGTGGTTTCGTTCTGCGAAGACAGCACGCGGTCGTAGACCTGCAACATATAAATGGAGGGCACCAGCATCAGCACGTTAATCAGTGCGGTGAAGCACCCGACGCTGATCAAAATGCTTTTATAGTCACCCAAAGCCTTGAATAAGGGAGCGGTGGCTGGGGCCTTCGCCATCTTCATTGATTATTCCTGAAATGTTTTCCTCGCCACTCTTTGGCGAGACGCCTCTATTAATTATCCGTGCACTTGCCGGAATATCTCTTGTCACTTTCCACTGACACTTCAACAACAACTTCCGGCCTCAACCGGGTTTTCGTTGTCTCGGTATTTTTCTTATAACTGCTGCGTCGAAGCTTATATGCAACTGTCCGTCGTTTTTGATCTTCACGGCTTTGGCACAGTGCGTTTGAGCGTAATCACCAGCCCTGATTTCAAAGTGCTCAGATAAAGCCCATCACGTTGTCGGCTGAAGAACTGGATTCTTGAACCTTCCTTGCCGGTAATCGACAGGCCGTCCGGGTCGGGAAACCAGCCGATCGGAGCCTGCTCAAGCCATGCCCCCAGGCAGTCGGCTCCCTTGCCCAGGGTCTGGTTGGGTTCCAGATCGATGAGGCAGGTGTTCGACGGTTTGTCCTGCAGTGTCTGCGCCAGTGCAGCATCATCGGGCGCGGTCAGAACGGCTTGCCACTGTCCGGCGAAAACGGATGGATCTTCAAGTCTGAGGCTGCTTGCCATGGTTGTTTCTCCAGAAATCATGATGAACGCCGCCAAAAGCCACGCCACTGCTTTGTAGGTAAAAGCTTCATAAGTCATAAGAAAATTCGCTCCGGCGCGTAGCCTTGCCCAGCAGTCGACACGATGCAAGTAAAAGAAAGCGGCGCATTAAGCGCCGCTTCCCGTTTCACATCACGCCACGATATCGCTGGTCGCCGCCTGGCCCACGGTGCTGACCTGGAAGTCCGCCACGCCGTGCCCGGAGAAGTCCACCGACAACAGGCTGTTGCCGCCCGACGACGTCAGAATCGCGTCGCCGGCTGCACCGGTGAAGCTGCTGACGAAGTGCAGGCCGGAACCGTTGGTGATGGCGCTCAGGTCGATTTTGTCCAGACCGCTGACGAAATCGAGGATCTGATCGATTGCACCCGGCTTGGAGTCGGAGCTGGACGCGAACACGAAGGTGTCCGAGCCGGCGCCGCCCCACAGTTTGTCCGCACCACCGGCGCCGTAGATGATGTCGTTGCCGGCACCGCCCTTCAGCTCGTTGGACACACTGTTACCGATCAGCAGGTCGTTGCCCGAACCGCCGATGGCGTTCTCGATGGTGACACCCTTGGCGATGGACACGTTGCCCACCAGGCCGCCAACGTCGGAGAACGAGGCTTCATTGAGGTTGATCTTCTGGTTCTGGGTGAAACCCGAGAAGTCGAAGGTGTCCTTGCCACCCGCATCCCATACCGAGAACACCAGCTTGTCGCTCGACGACGACGCGCTGAGGAAATCGCGCCCGGCGTTGGAGTTGAAGCCGTAGGTGGTGTCGCCGGTACGGGTGGCGGTGTTGGCACCGTAGAGTTTCTGGATGGCCGCGATATCATCCATCAGCGGGCCGGAGGAATAAGCTTCCACGCCACCCTTGCTGAAGTTCTGGCTGGTGTTGCTTTCGCTCCAGTAACTCATGACGCTGTAACCACGGGTGTCTTGGCCGTAGGACGCGTCGTTGTAGGTCGGATTGCCATTGCCGGCGTTGTAATCGCCAGGGTGAGCAAGGCCCAGGGTGTGGCCGATTTCGTGCGTCAGGGTCTGACGACCGTAGTTGTTCAGATCTGGCGTTTTGTTCGGTGTGTAGCTGCTGTTGATCAGATACCACGAGGTGCCGTCATAACCGGAGCCGGTACCTGGCAGGTAAGCGAACGCTGCAGCGCCATCCTGGCCACCGCTGTAGTTACCGAAGGTCATGTGGCCATCACCGCCCGTGGCTTTCTCGGCGAAAGTCACATTGGCCACATCAGCCCAGGATTGCATGGCGAGCTTGGCCTGGGCTTGCTGTTGAGCATTGAACTGACTGAACCCGCTGATCCCGTGCTTGTTCATCGTGCTGGACGTTGCAGACGTCAGGAACGTATAGGTAAGTTCGATCTTGCCGCTGCCATCCCTGTCCTGATAGGCAGCGCCGTCGCGCAGCAACTGGGTTGCGGCCTGGTCGACGGAGAAGGAGGGTTTGCCATTGACCGTGAGGTTGCCACCACGATCGTACTGATGGCTGAAGCTATTGATCTGGTTGTACGCCGAGCTGGCAGCGCCCAGCGGTTGCAGTGCCGACAGCTGGAAGGACTGTTCGGCGGTATCAATAGCGTTAGCTTTTACTTTCGACATAAACACACTTCCTTGTTTAGCAATGGAACAGTTTTTGTCAGATAGGGACAATCCCTGGCGAGATCGTCCTATCACTCGCCCAATGAAGGCGTAAGAAACCTGACACAATTTGAAATCTTACGTCTAGCATTTTTTTGAGATCAAATCGGACTGTTCCGGCAAATGCCCGTAAACAATGACTGCGGGGTCGAAAGATTGTTATGAGGTGTTTGTTCTCGCCTAATTGTCTGACGATTTTCTATTTAAATATTAAATATCGGTAAGTTGCTTTTTGATGGATACGTCTCACTTTGCCGCACTTTATTAGTGCAATGCCAGTGTATTGATATCAACTACTCAATAACCCTGTCCCTGTAGGAGCTGTCGAGTGAAACGAGGCTGCGATCTTTGGATTTCAAGATCAAAAGATCGCAGCCTGCGGCAGCTCCTGCAGGGTTTTGGGGCTGGATCAGCTACCGGTGCGGATCTTGTTCCAGACACGGGTGCGAATCCGGTCGATGTTCAGCGGCATGGCTTCCAGCGCGAACAGTTTGCCCATCATTTCCGGGCTTGGGTAAACCTTGGTATCGCTCTTGATTGCCGGGTCGATCAGGCTGTCAGCCTGTGCGTTGCCGTTGGCGTAGTGCACGTAGTTGCTGATGCCGGCCATCACGTCCGGGCGCAGCAGGTAATTCATGAATGCGTAACCGGCCTTCTCGTCCGGTGCATCGGCCGGCATGGCAACCATGTCGAACCAGATCGCCGCGCCTTCCTTGGGAATCGCATAGCCGATTTCGACACCGTTCTTCGCTTCCCTGGCGCGGTTTTCCGCTTGCAGGATGTCGCCGGAGAAACCGACCGCCACACAGATATCGCCGTTGGCCAGGTCGCTGGTGTATTTCGAAGAGTGGAAATAACTGACGTAAGGACGCACTTTCATCAGCAACGCTTCGGCTTTCCTGTAGTCCTCGGGATTTTTGCTGTGATGCGGCAGGCCCAGATAATTGAGGGCAGCCGGCAGCAATTCCGGGCCGTTGTCGAGAATCGCCACGCCACACTTCTGCAGTTTTTCCATGTACTCGGGCTTGAAGATCAGATCCCACGAGTCCACCGGTGCATTGTCACCGAGTACGGCTTTGACCTTGGCGACGTTGTAGCCGATGCCGGTGCTGCCCCACAGGTACGGGAAACCGTGTTCGTTGTCCGGGTCGTTGACCTGCAAAGCCTTGAGCAACACCGGATTGAGGTTCTTCCAGTTCGGCAACTGGCTCTTGTCGAGTTTCTTCAGCGCCCCGCCCTGGATCTGCCGGGCCATGAAGTGGTTGGACGGGAATACCACGTCGTAGCCGGATTTGCCGGTCATCAGCTTGCCGTCGAGGGTTTCGTTGCTGTCGTAGACGTCGTAGGTCACGCCGATGCCGGTTTCTTTCTGGAAGTTTTTGGTGGTGTCCGGCGCAATGTAATCGGACCAGTTGTAGACCTTGACCGTTTCCGCGGCGTGACTGATCGAGGCCACCAGCAACAGCGGTGCCAGGGCGAGGGTTTTCTGGAGCATGAGGTCGATTCCTGTAGTGGCTATTTTTGTTGGCAGGCAATCAAAGATCGAAAAATCAGAAAATCAGGACGTAGGTCTTGCGCACGGTCTCCTGGATATCCCAGATACCGAGCGTGTTGGCCGGCAACATCAGTGCGTCGCCACCTTGTATGTGCAGGGTTTCGCCGCCGTTGTCCGGGGTGAACGTGCAACGGCCAGAAATGAAATGGCAGAACTCCTGCGCGGTGATCTGCCGGCGCCAGCGCCCTGGCGTGCATTCCCAGACGCCGGTTTCGACGCCGTCATCGCGCTCGACACTGGTGGTCGAGGCGATGGCGATCGGCTCACCGAGTGGCACAGCAACCGGATTGGACTCGTCCAGTTGCAGAGTGGCGGTGTTCTTGAACTGCGTAATGCTCATGGGTGTGACCTGTCTTTTTGAAGAAAACGGCGGTTAGTGCATGAAACCTTCCATGAAGCCCGCGACCTGACTGGCGAGCTTGCGCCGCCACGGTGCGGTGGCCGGGTTGGCCAGGGTCTGGTCTTCGTGAACAAAACTTTTGATGATCGCGTTGTAGCCCAGCCAGCGACACGGTTCCGGCTCCCAGGCACGCAGCGCGTGAATCCCGCCGTCCGGCAGCACCCACGGCTGGTGCACCAGCTCGGTGTCACGCTCCAGAATCAGATCGGCCAGGGTGCGACCACCGAGGTTGCTGGCCCCGACGCCCTCCCCGCCATAACCGCCGGACAGCGCAATGCCGTTGGCGCGATCGCAGAGCATGTGCGGCTTGAAGTGTCGCGACATGCCGAGGTTGCCGCCCCAGGCGTGGGTGATCTGCACGTTTTTCAGTTGCGGGAACAGTTCGCCGAACAGATAACGACGCAGCTCGACTTCATCGCGGGTCAGGTCGAAGTTGTGGCGCAGCTTGCCGGCGAACTGGTAACCGCCGCGGGCACCGAAGATCAGACGGTTGTCGGCACTGCGCTGACCATAGGTGACCTGACGACTGAACTCGCTGAAGGCCTGACCACGGTTGAGGCCGATTTCGTCCCAAGTGGCGGCGGACAAGGGTTCGGTGGCGACAATCAGGCTCTGTACCGGCAACTGATAGCGACCCAGCGGCGGCAGCGTGACCGAGTAACCTTCAACCGCCGGCACGATCCAGCGACTGCGCACACTGGCCCTGGCCGTGCGCAAACTGCCAGACTGCCAATGGGTGACCGGGCTGTTTTCGTAGATCTTCACGCCCATGTTCTGCACGGTACGCGCCAGGCCCCGGACCAGTTTCGCCGGGTGAATGGTTGCCACGTGCGGCGCATAGATGCCGCCGTAGGGTTTGGCGACGCGAATCTGTTGCGCCAGTTGCTCGGGGCTCAGCCAGCGGTAATCGTTATCGGTCAGGCCCTGGGCGTGGAGTTTGTCCAGATACTCGCGCAGGCTGGCTTCCTGCTCGGGATAGCGTGCGGCGCAGTAAAGCACGCCGCCCTTGCGGTAATCGCAGTGGATACCCTCGCGTTCGAGGACAACTTCCACTTCATCGGGGATGCTGTGCAGCAGATCAAACGAGGCGCGGCGCTGTTCTGGCGAAAGCCCGGCCAGCAGTCGATCCTCGCCCAGCAGATTGCCCATCAGCCAGCCGCCATTGCGCCCGGACGCACCGAAACCGGCGGTTTGCGCCTCGACGATGGCAATGTCCAGCCCGGGCGCAAGTTTTTTCAGGTAGTACGCGGTCCACAGCCCGGTGTAACCGGCGCCGATGATTGCCACGTCGACATCCAGATCCTGCTCCAGCGCCGGCCGCGCGGTGAGCGGCTCGTCGAGTTGATCCATCCACAAACTGATAGTGCGCCACGCCGGCATGCAAGACTCCGCCACTGAAAACCTTCGATGGCGTCGATCCTAGTGGGTGACTTCAACGGCTGTCTTGCGCGCGTGCCCGCAAAGAAATTTGTTTGGCGTAGGCCTTCGGTGACTGACCGGTGTGTTGGCGGAAACAGCTGTAGAACGCCGACAGCGAGTTGAAACCGGCCGCGAACGCCAGCTCGTCGATACGCAGCGGCGGCGTGGCGTGGTCCAGCAATTTGAGCAAGTGCTGCAGGCGCGCCTGATTCACGTAACGGTAGAAGCTCTGGCCCAGCACCTGGTTGAGCAGATAGGAAATCTGGTTGCGGCTGTAGCCGCACTCCTTCGCCACCCGTTGCAGATCCAGTTCCGGATCAAGGTACGGCTGCTGGCGTTCGAAGTACTGCTGCAGGTCTTCAGCCATGAAACTGATCTGGCGCGGCGAAAGGCCCAGGCGACTCACCGCCGGACGCTGGCTGGGTGCGTCGGCGCCGTTGGTGTGTGTCCGAACCAGTGAGGCGTATTCGTTGACCCGCCAGATCAACCCGTCCTTCACCGTGATCGCTTCACTGGAGCGGAACGACACCAGACCATCACCGCCGCGCAAGGTCACTTCGTATTGAATGAACGCGGTATTGCCGTCCACGCGGATCCGGTCGCAATGCTCCAGCGCTTCGTCGGATTCTCGCGGCATGCTCACGCGCACGTACTCGCGCAGTTCGTCGAGGCCCAGCACCCGGTTCTGAAAGAAATCGTTGTACTGGACGTCCGGGTGATACAGCGCCATGACGCAGTCCAGATCGCGGTGTTTCCAGCTCAGGTGGTAGCGCATGACCGTGGCAGCCGTGGCCGGGGTCTGTTCTGGGCCGTCATCATCGGCGTGCATAAAGGGCTCGGAGCAAAAGAACCGAGCTTGCCCAAGTTCGGCAGATCGAGCAACGGCTAAACCATAGTGGCCATTTGGCGATGAGTGATCGTGACGTGACTTACATCAAAAAATGCGAAGCAATCGCAAAATGAACTGAAAAATCTCACGGAAAATTCACATCCGGATGCTACTTTTAACGTCACTGACCGGTTGAGCCAATGAAGGCTCTTCCCACCTAACATGAGCAAACGGAAGCGCTCGATGAAGAAGGCGGGCAACACATGAATAAAGGTTCCAGTAAAGTCACGTTCCCTAACGCGTGCCAGCTGATGCGCTGGCATTTTCATCCCATGGGTTTTGAAGCGACGATGGATGCACCGGGCAGCATGATTGCTCGTCTGTTCGATCGCGCGAGTGGCGAAACCATGATCGCGATTGCCGGCATTCCTTGTGCCACGGTCATGAACGCCGCTGACGTCGAGCGCATTATCGAAGCCGTGGAGGACGAGCTGGAGGCTTTCATTCCTCCGGAGTCTCTCAGGAGTTACGCGTAACCTGTTGTTTTCAATTAAAAAGCCCGCCGATTCTGGCGGGCTTTTTTGTGCGCTAGGCGATTTTCGGTTGTTGGCGGTGATCGACAAAGAACGCCTTGCCTTGGGCAACCCGGTCAGACGCCCTCGGCATGTTTACAGCCTGGGTGTCCTGCGGCTCAACGTACCAGTAGCAGTGGCTGACTGCGCGGGTGATGCCGACATACGCCAGACGCAGGATCTCGTCCTTCTGCGCCGTATCGTAAGGCTCACTGTCGCCAGCCTTGCCCAGCCCGGCCATGCGGTACACCTGATTCTTGTAGGGCGAACTGGTCAGATGTTGGCAGTCACCCAGCAAAAACACCGCATCGGCTTGCAGGCCTTTGGCGCTATGGTAGGTGAGCTGTTTCAGGCGCCGGGCTTCGTACGGTAAGCTCGAATCAACATTAACTACAGCCTGAATGTTCTGCTCAATCAAAGACTTATCGCTGCTTTTTCGATAAAGCATCAGGATTGAATCGCCCCGATTGTAGTGTTCCGCCAGGCGATGCCCCAAGGCCTGATCATCGCGCTCGAGCACATTGACCGGCTGCAAGGCCTTGGGATCCCCGCTGGCTCGAGCCTTCTTGCCGGCAATTGCCGGAGCAGCGCGCACGATGTGTTCGGCGGCATCGATGATGTGCTGATGACTGCGGTAGTTGTCGCTGAGCATCACCCGCGTAGTGCTCGGCGAAGGAAATTCCTTGTTGAACTCCATGAAGTAACTTGGCGAACTGCCACGCCAGCCGTAGATCGACTGCCAGTCGTCACCCACGCACAGCAACGATGAACGCTGGGCACCCCGCCCGACATGCATGGCCGGGCCACGGCTGCGGATTTCTGCGAGGCTGGCACGGATCCACGAGACGATTTGCGGGGATACGTCCTGGAATTCGTCGATCATCAGGTGCGACATTGGCCGCAGCAGCTCATCACTGAGCAGCTTGAGGTTCTCCGGTGAATGCTCGCTGAACAGGGCAAACATCCGGTTGTAAGTCATCACTGGCGGTTTCTGATCGAGCAGGTGATCTTCCAGTGCACGCCAGAACAGGCTCAACGCTTCGAAGAAAAACCGGTCGGGATCGTCCTTGGCGAAACTCATGCGACCGACGGCGTCCGGCACGTCCAGGCCAAGGTTTTCGATGAAGCCTGCCGCCGCGACAAAACAGTCCAGCAGCGGCGCTGAAGCCAACTCGCCTTTGACCTTGTAATCAAACCCCGGCCCGGCGCTTGCGTCACCGGCCAATGTCGACAGAACCCGTTTCGATGCCTCGTAACTGTCTAGCCAAATCAATGGCTTACGGCAGAAAGCTTGAAACAGGGTGCGCTTTACAGCCCACTCCGCACGTACGCTGAGCTTGGCGTTGGGGCGACAGATCTGCGGGTTTTCCCGGGCGTCGAAACCGAGTACCACCCAGGCATCGAGGCTGGGAATGTAACCGTGGCAATGAAAGGTCGACCCATTGATTTCGAAGGTCTGACGGCTGGGTTCGATGCCTTTGATCGGCCAGGCACCGGCACGAAACCACAAGTCTTCGATGGCGTCGCACAGCTCTTCGTCGCGCTTGGCCGCCAGTTCGGTCACTGCCACGCGCTTTTGCACGTCAGGATGATCGCGCTCCAGTTCCTTGAGCTGCAAACCGGCTTTGGCCAGAGGCTGAATCAACTGGCGGAAACGTTCGTCTTCATTGAACAAGCGGTGATAGCAGGCATTGAGCTGTTGGCGTTGGGCATCGTTGATGCGCAGGTCGAACGGGTTGCTGTCGACCTCTTCGTCCGCCCCTTGTTGGCGATTGCTGAGGTTTTCGAACGCTTGCAGGCGTTCGAATCCCGGCAGACTGCGCACCATCGGCAGAATGCGCGAGTGGAAGGTGCGCACCAGTTCCCGTGCCTGTCTCAGGTTCAATGCATGGCCCCAGAGGGCGAACATCTCGATCAGCTTGTTGATGAAGTCCTTGCGCGACTCGCGGGTAAAGGTCACCACGGTCATTGAATCGAGCTCAAAGCCCAGATAATGCGTGAGCAACAGAATCCGCAATACCAGCGTGGTCGATTTGCCCGCACCGGCGCCCGCAACCACCGAGGTTGAAGGGGTGTCACTGAAGATCATCTTCCATTGCGCGGCACTTGGCTGGGCATGCTCAGGCAGCAGGCGCGCCACATCAGCCTTCATGCGTTTTTTCAGTTCGGCAGTGAGCGGGAGGCGCCAATCGTCGAACAGATGATTGTCCACGCTCGGCGCACGATGTTCAGTGCTGCGGCTGTCGCGAATCAGCAGAACCTGGCGGCCTTCCTCCAGCCCTTCAAGTTTTCCCTCCTTGAAACCGTACTCGACACCCGCAGTGTGACCGCTGCGAAAACCGTCCGCCTGACCGTGAAGCCATGAAGCACGGTGCTGGGCGCGCAGACGCGTCAGGCCATGACCAAAGAAACGCGCGGCCAGACGCTTGAACCAGGGCATCTCGGCCAATGGGCGAAGTTCGGGAGGGAGATCGGGGGTGTGTTGCGCCACGCTGACGGGCTCCAGTGTGTGAGGCTGTTGGGGCTATGGTGTCTGTATTTGCCCGTGAGTTCTAGCGAAATGCTTACAAGTCATTGGTTTAGGCGATGAACTGAAAGTCGGGCAAGAATATTTCAAGTCTTTTTCTATCAACGGATTCGATAACAATGCCGCATTTTTTACGCTTTTTCTCGATAGTTGGCTGATGGATCATGCCTGTCATTAACCGACGGTCTCGCTTCGTGGCTCTGGCGAAACGCCCCATGACGAACCTCTTGAGGAGACGATCATGCTTGAACTCAGACCTTTCAGCACGCTGGGCGGCGCTCATCATGGCTGGCTGGATGCTCACCACCACTTCTCGTTCGCCGAGTATTACGACCCGCAACGCATGAACTGGGGCAATCTGCGGGTGTGGAATGACGACGTGATTGCGGCGGGCACGGGTTTCCCACTGCATCCGCACCGCGACATGGAAATCATCACCTATGTGCGCGAAGGTGCGATAACCCACCAGGACAACCTTGGCAACAAGGGACGCACCGAAGCGGGTGACGTACAGGTCATGAGCGCCGGAACAGGCATCGCGCACAGTGAATACAATCTGGAAGCGCAGGAAACCCGGATCTTTCAGATCTGGATTCTGCCGACGCAAACCGGCGCACCGCCGTCGTGGGGCGCCAAGCCGTTCCCGAAAGGTCAACGCGAAGGCTTCGTGACCCTGGCCAGCGGCAAGGATGGCGACGATCAGAGCCTGCGCATTCGCGCCGATGCTCGTTTGGTAGCAGCCAACCTCAAGGCAGGCGAAACCGCTGAGTATCGCCTCGAAGCTGGGCGCCGGGCCTATCTGGTGCCCGCCACCGGTGCCATTGAAATCAACGGTTTGCGCGCACAGGCTCGAGACGGTATCGCCGTGGAACAGGAGTCGCTGCTGAGCGTGACGGCGCTTGAAGACAGCGAAATCGTGTTGGTGGATCTGGCCTGATGACCTGACCTGCAGGCGAAAAAAAGGGGCGACCGCCATGGTCGCCCCTTTTTTTGTAGCGAGGGGATTCATCCCCGATGGGCCGCGAAGCGGCCCCTCTATTTAATGGAGCGGACTGCTACGCAGTCCATCGGGGATAAATCCCCTCACCACAAAATGAACTCAATTCCCTGAAGATCACTTGGTGCTGATTGCACCATCCACCAGCGTTTGCGCTTCAGCCACCAGTTGCTTGAGGTGGTCGTCGCCAATGAAGCTTTCGGCGTAGATCTTGTAGATGTCTTCGGTGCCCGATGGACGCGCGGCGAACCAGCCGTTTTCGGTCATCACCTTCAAGCCGCCGATGGCCTGATCATTGCCCGGCGCATGGCTGAGAATGCTCTGGATTTTCTCGCCTGCCAGTTCGGTCGAAGTGACCTGGTCCGGCGACAGCTTGCTCAACAGTGCTTTTTGCTCAGGGTTGGCCTTGGCGTCGACGCGTACCGAGAACGGTTCGCCCAGCTCATCGGTCAATCCGCGATAGGTCTGACTCGGATCGCGCCCGGTGCGAGCCGTCATTTCAGCAGCCAGCAGCGCCGGGATCAGCCCGTCCTTGTCCGTGCTCCACACTCCGCCGTCTTTACGCAGGAACGAGGCACCCGCGCTCTCTTCCCCGCCAAAGCCCAGCGAACCGTCGAAGAGCCCCTCGGCGAACCATTTGAAGCCGACCGGCACTTCGTACAGACGACGGCCCAAGCGCCTGGCAACGCGATCAATGAGACCACTGCTGACCACAGTCTTGCCGACCGCCGCATCAGCGCGCCACTGCGGACGGTTCTGGAACAGATAATCGATGGCCACGGCCAGATAGTTGTTGGGTGCGAGCAAGCCGCCCGAGGGTGTAACGATACCGTGGCGATCGTGATCCGGATCACAGGCGAACGCGACGTCAAAACGCTCCTTGAGACCGATCAAGCCTTGCATCGCGTGGCTGGACGATGGGTCCATGCGAATCTGGCCGTCCCAGTCCACGGTCATGAAACGGAATGTCGAATCGACCTGCTTGTTCACCACGTCGAGGTCGAGACGGTAATGCTCGGCAATCGCCGACCAGTAGCGCACCCCTGCTCCGCCCAGCGGATCGACACCCAGACGCAGCTTGGCGTCGCGAATGGCATCGAAGTCGATCACGTTGATCAGGTCGGCGACATAGGTGTTGAGGTAGTCGTGACGATGCGTGGTGCTGGCCTTGAGCGCCTGTTCGTAGCTGATGCGTTTGACGCCCGCCAGATTGTTGGCCAGCAGTTCGTTGGCCTTGGCCTCGATCCACTTGGTGATGTGGGTATCGGCCGGACCGCCGTTGGTAGGGTTGTATTTGTAGCCACCGCTTTGCGGAGGGTTGTGCGACGGCGTGATGACGATGCCATCGGCCAGCCCCGACGTGCGGCCACGGTTGTAGCAGAGAATCGCGTGCGATACCGCTGGTGTCGGCGTGTACTCGTCACCTTCAGCGATCATAACGGTCACGCCGTTGGCGGCCAGCACTTCCAGCGCACTCGCCCCGGCCGGGGTCGACAGTGCGTGGGTGTCGATGCCGACGAACAACGGACCGTTGATGCCTTGGGCTTCGCGATAAAGGCAGATTGCCTGGCTGATTGCCAGAACGTGCCATTCGTTGAAACTCAGATCGAAGGAGCTGCCTCGGTGCCCGGACGTACCGAATGCCACGCGTTGGGTGGAAATGGAAGCGTCAGGCTGGCCAGTGTAATAGGCCGTCACCAGTCGCGGGATATCGACCAACAGTTCTGCCGGTGCCGGCTTGCCCGCAAAAGGACTGAGTGTCATGCAAAACCTCTGAGAGAGTGGTTCAGGAAATACAGCGCAGTTTACTGGCAGTTCGACCATTGGGCGATGAGATCTATCCAGAGCATTTGCGATGTTTTTTAACAATCACGCTCAGATTGAGGCCAGGCGCAAGGAATCGCCCAGCAGACCGACCATTTCGGCAAGCGCCTGATCGCTGTGCCCGAGAGAACTCAGGCGTACGTGGTTGGCATGCAAGCCCTGCAGACTGAACAAGTCTCCGGGCGCTACCAGCACCTGCTGCCTGAGCAGATCGCGAAACACGCGCTCCATATTCACCGGGCGTGAAGAGCGCAACCAGACGGTTGAACCACCCTGCGGTTCGACGATATGCAACGCGTCGCCCAATCGCTCGCGCAACACGTTGATCAAACGACTGCGACGTTCCTTGAGCAATCGTCTCAATATCTGCAAATGCTGATCGATACGTCCGCCCCCATACAGGCGGGCGATAGCTTTCTGACGGATCGGCGAGAGACGAAAGGAGCGCAGAAGGAAGTGCCGCTGCAACTCGCTGCGCAACCCTTTTGCCAGAACAAAACCGTAAGGTGCCTCGGCGCCGATGACTTTTTCGAACGTGGAAAACACCAGCAATCGCTCAGGATCGAGCAGATCGCGAATTCGATGCCCCTCAAGGCCCTCCTGCAACTCGCCATAAGCGTCGTTTTCCAGCACCCACGTTCCGTGCTGAACCAGCAGATGCGCAATGATTTGCCGGTTGGAGTACGGAATCAGCGAACCATGGGGCATGCTCAGCGCCGAGGAAAGCAGTACGAGGCGCACCGTTTCCGTCTTGAGCAGCGACTCCAGACGTTGCGGGTCAAATCCGCCGTTACCCTCCACTGGCAGCTCGATGACTCGCACATTGGCGTGTTCGAGCAAGCGCAGAATGACCCAGTCACAGGGCGATTCGACCACTACGGTGGCACGCCGCAGTCCGAGCGCGGCAATCAGGATTTCGAGAACGCCACGCAGGTCCGCACCGATATACACGTCGTCCGCGTGCCAGCAGTTCTCAGGTGACACGGTATAACGCGCGGCCAGGGCGACTCGCAACGCCTGCTCGCCCCAAGGCTGCGCCAGTGTTTGTGGCACCCGTGGATATTGGCGCAGCAGTTCGCGCTCAATCATGAGCAGCGGGCTGTCCAGTGGCTGTATCGAGGCCGGTTCGTCAGAGCTCAATACCCGCATGCCGGGACGTCGGGCATTGATATAGATCGTTTCAAGCAGATCGCCTTCGCAAGCAGGCAACGAAGCCTGCCCCGTTGATTGTGCGTAATAGCCTGACTTGGCGACGCAATAGACCCGCCCTTCCTTTTCCAGCAATGAGTAGGCGTACTGAATAGTCGAAATGGACACATTCAGGCGTTCAGCCAACTGGCGCAATGAAGGCAATCGCAGTGTTTCGCCGCTGTTCGGCTCATTGATCAATTGAATCAGATAGCGATACACCGCCTGATAGGCGAAAACGCTCACCGTCAACCTTCCGCCGAGCGGTCACGCATCACGTCTTCGTTTTCACATGCGCCCGTCGCCTTGACGGGCTCCATCGGCTTTCGCAGACGGACAGGCTCCATGCTGTACAGGCGACCAATCAAGTCGATGGATAAACCACTGACGTCAGTCATCCATTTCAACACCTGCTCCGGAGCATGCAATCCTTGCATCGCACGGTGCAAATCAGGCAAAGCCACCAGCATGCCGGGATGGCAAGTGCGTAAAAACTGCTCCAGACCGGCTCCCTTGTCTACAAACGGAGCAAACAGCAGACAAATGATTTGCTCCTCGTTCAGACCGAATGTCCTTTGCAGCCATGCCCCGCCCTGCAAACGAAGCTCATCGGCGCCATCCGGTTTGCCGAGGACCACCACAAGTGGTTCCCAGGTCGATTCCGGTAACTGTTTGCTGCGCATTTGCGCCAGGCAACTTTGCAGATGCTCCCGCACGCCCAGAGCATAATTGCTCCCTTCCTTGACACTCGCCTGGATCCCGTGGAGATGGGCGGTCACCAGCGGGTCGGCAAATTCGCCATCGCTCTGGTAAAGCAGAGGCTCCTCCATCTGAAAGCCAAGAAACTCACTGAGTAACGGCCAGCGCTCATCGAGCTTGTCAACCAGGATGTCGTTGACGTCGACAAAGCAAGTGCGACGACAGGCTTCAAACTCTCCCACGGGACGCCAGGGCAGACGTTGCGGGTCCGGATAGAGCTCTTGATAGAGGTCGCCGCCCAGCGAATCCAGTACGAGAAACAGATCTTCGGCGCCCCAGTTGTTTGCCGGCACACCATTCTTGGAAACCCGGCACAAGGCCCGGTCCAGACCACTGAGAAACCGGCTTTGGCGGGACGGTTTTTCGCTGCTGATCATCACATCCACGCCGTTGTTCCAACGGGCAATCTGGTCATAAAACTCGGCGGTGGCCAGATAGGCGTCATCCCAGAGTTCCAGTGCGTCCTGCCAGGATCGGCGATGGCCGACCATCAGCAGATTGGTGCGATTGGCGTTGCGTCCCTCATCGCTCAAAGGTACGTGATGATTGAACGGCAATACTTCACGGTTATCGACCATCAGCAGTTCGACACGGGGGTCATCGTATAAAAAAAGTGAGCTGAAACTGCGATGCATGTTGCTCAGCGCTGCCTCGGTCGTACCATTCCAGCGCAATGTGGCCACCCGCAGCTGGAAGGTCGCCGGCGCGCGCACTGCGATGCTGAGCTGCGCTGCGCGCAACATTGCCAGCGAGTAACAGCTGTCACGCGAACCTGACTGGGTCACCAGGACCTTGAACTCGCCGATGCGATCCATTCCACCGGCGGCCACCGCCAGACGCTGGATCAACAACTGGAGTGCGGTTCGTTCCGCCCGCGAGAAAAAACTCAACAGTCGTTGCAATATCTGCTGGTAGACATAGTTCATTGCCTGATCATGGATCGTGCTCATCAGTACTTTACCCAATATAAAAAATTATCTCGCGCAAGCCGGGACATCGACAAAGCAAGAGTCAGTGATTAATTAATAGACGTGATTATGCTAACACTGAAGGAGTTGTAGCTATTTGAAACACTTGAGCGCAGGCTCGTTCAGGAATCTCGCGCACACCCCGCAAACCCTTACAGGCTCTGGGCTGCGCAAAGGATTCCATAATCCTAGGAAACTTCTTACAACTTCCCACGAATAGTTAGCACAAGAAAAAAAGACGCGTCGCCGGAATATCCCTACAGCCCTTAAACAGAACTTCACGGATATTGGAGAGATAAACACCTGATAACGGACAGCACAAATAGAATGCACAGACATGGCTCATTCCTTGAGATGAAAGTAATCATTCGATTATCAGGGCTTAATAGTGGATTAGAAGATACAGATCAGGAGCAAAAACCAGTTCAGTTGCAGAACTGTCTCGGGTCGGGGCCGAGAGGAAGGTGTTTGAAGCAGAGATAAACACAAGAGTCCGTGAGACCACGGACTCTGATCACCGATATCAGGCCGGTTCGACCTGCAGTGCGACCCGCTCGCGGCAAGGGCATTCGTCCATGTAACGATGCGCTTCGACAAATTCGCTGAAGGGAAATACCCGGGTCTTCAATGGCAACAGCACCCGGTCAGCGGTCAACTGGTTGATATCACGCAGCGCGCGCTGCAGAGCGACATGGTCCTGAGTAATGCCCAGTTCCGGCTTGCCGGTAAAGTTGCCGATGCAGTGCACGAAAAACTGGATGTTCTTCTGGAACGCTGCGCACGCCGGAAACGGAGTCTGGTTGCCACCTTGCAGGCCATACAACACAAGGCTGCCACGTGGAGCGAGCACGTCGCCAAGCAAGGACATCTGCGGGCCGCCCAGACCATCGAACACCACGTCAACACCACGGTTGTCGGTGATCTTGTTGATCCGCATCAACAGATCTTCTTCCTCGGTGACGATGACTTTCTCAGCACCCAGCGTCAGCAGATACTCCCGCTCTTCAGCGGTTTTGGTCGCGGCAATTACCCGCACCCCCAGCGCCTTGCCCAACTGGACAAAAGACGGGCCTGCGCAATGGCTGGCGTCAGTGACAAGGGCAAACTGCCCCGGTTTGACCCGCGCCAGATCGGCGTAGGCAAAATAGGCGATCAACAGCGGTGTGTAATGCACACTGGCTTCGACCGGGCTGAGCACGTCCGGGTAACGGGTCAATGCGGTGATCGGCAGAACGATCTGCTCACCATACACCGGGTAGTCGTTCGGGCTCTCGGCAGGGAAACTGGCAACCTTGTCGCCTATCGCCAAACCGTCGACACCCTCACCGACAGCTGTGACCACACCCGCCATTTCGTGGCCAAGGCCCGATGGCAAGCGGGCCTGGGACGAGGCCAGATTCTGACGCCAGAGCGTGTCATACCAGCTGATGCCGATCGCTTCGACACGCACCTGCACTTCGCCAGGACCTGGCTGAGCGGCCGCATGCTCTTCGCATTTGAGCACCTCGGCCGGACCAAACTTGTGAAAACGGATCGTGCGGGACATCGCAAACCTCGTCAAAGTAACCTCTAATGCCCTGAACTCTATCTGGGCTTTTGACCCAAGACTATCAGTGGCTATTAATAGTCGACATGCCTGTCATTGATTCCGCAGCATGAGCGGCATTGGCAAAATCGATGAAAAAACTGCTGCCTATGCCTCAGTAAAGCTGAATTTACCGGTGCAGAGTACCAGCCTTTCCCCGTAAGATTCATGCCGGCCATTGTTCTCATATGGTCGCTCTCGTCAAGCTTGATGACTCTGCCAGGACTCCAGATGAATCGTAATGACCTGCGTCGTGTCGACCTGAACCTGTTGATCGTATTCGAAACGTTGATGCACGAACGCAGCGTGACCCGGGCCGCCGAAAAGCTTTTTCTCGGTCAGCCGGCGATCAGTGCGGCGCTCTCGCGCCTGCGCAGCCTGTTCGATGACCCGTTGTTCGTGCGCACCGGACGCAGCATGGAACCTTCCGCCCGGGCGGTGGAAATCTTCGCCCTGCTCTCCCCGGCGCTCGACTCGATCTCCACAGCCGTCAGTCGTGCCGCCGAATTCGACCCGGCCACCAGCACTTCGGTATTTCGCATCGGCCTGTCCGACGACGTCGAATTCGCCCTGCTGCCGATGCTGCTCAAGCGTCTTCGTGCCGAAGCCCCTGGCATCGTCCTCGTCGTGCGCCGCGTCAACTACATACTGATGCCGGGCCTGCTCGCGTCGGGCGAAATCTCCATCGGTGTCAGCTACACCACCGACCTGCCGGCCAACGCCAAACGCAAGGTGCTGCGTCGCAGCCAGCCGAAACTGCTGCGCGCCGACACCGTGCCCGGCCCGCTGAGCCTGGATGACTACTGCGCCCGACCGCATGCGCTGGTGTCGTTCGCCGGAGACCTGAGCGGCTTCATCGATGAAGAGCTGGAAAAACTCGGCCGCAAACGCCACGTGGTACTGGCCGTGCCGCAGTTCAATGGCTTGAGCACGTTGCTGGCGGGCACTGACATTGTTGCGACCGTGCCGGATTACACCGCTGATGCGCTGACGGCTGCCGGCGGTGTGCGGGCGGAGGATCCACCGCTGCCGACCCGTACGTTTGAGCTGCACATGGCCTGGCGTGGTTCGCAGGATAATGATCCGGGG
>NZ_QAIK01000098.1 GCF_003061005.1 Pseudomonas sp. HMWF021
GATGGAAGCCGTCGACGTCTTTGTCCGGGCGAATGCGCTCCAGCAGTTTGGAGGCGTCCAGGTGTCGGGCAGCGGCAGTTGCAGCAGCACGCCGTCGATGGCCGGGTCGTCGTTGAGGCGATCGATCAGATCGGTCAGCGCTTCTTGAGTGGTTTCGGAAGGCAGGTCGTAGGCTTGAGAGAGGAAGCCAACCTCTTCACAGTCTTTACGCTTGTGCGAGACATAAACCTGAGAGGCAGGATCGCTGCCGACCAGGATCACCGCGAGGCCGGGAGTGCGCAGGCCTTGCTGGCGACGCTCGGCAACTCGTTGGGCGATCTGCTGGCGCAGGCTGGCGGCGATCGATTTGCCGTCGATTAGTTGTGCAGTCATTGCGCGTGATTAACCATCGAGAGGGGAAAAAAAGAGAACGCATTCTCGCATGTCAGGCGGTGAGGGCAAAGGCGCTTGGTCAGCAAATTCCCCTAACTCCTTTAATTAAATGAATTTTTTTCAAAAAGGATTTGACGACCTTGGGAGCGCTCTATACTATTCGTCGCACTTGTCGGGCACAGCCTAGCACTGGTTAAGAAGGTCGAGCGGAATTAGCGTTCTGCAAGGCTGGAAAGCATTTAGTTTGTAGTCCTTCAAGGGTACAGATTAATAAGGCGCCCGTAGCTCAGCTGGATAGAGCATCCGCCTTCTAAGCGGATGGTCGCAGGTTCGAGTCCTGCCGGGTGCGCCATTAGGCAGCTTTGGCACAAGTAGCGCGATATGGTGGGCGTAGCTCAGTTGGTAGAGCACGGGATTGTGACTCCCGTTGTCGTGGGTTCGATCCCCATCGTCCACCCCATATTTCGAAAGGCGCCAGATGTAACAGTCTGGCGCCTTTGCTTTAAAAAGCTTCATCTGCGGATGTGGTGGAATTGGTAGACACACTGGATTTAGGTTCCAGCGCCGCGAGGCGTAAGAGTTCGAGTCTCTTCATCCGCACCAATTAAAGCTTCATTCATGCCGCAGGCCTGATGAAGTTCTGCAAAGAAGTTGAATGGCTTTTTTGTAATGCAATATGGTGGGCGTAGCTCAGTTGGTAGAGCACGGGATTGTGACTCCCGTTGTCGTGGGTTCGATCCCCATCGTCCACCCCATATTCCGGAAGGCGCCAGATTTAACAGTCTGGCGCCTTTTTTGTTTTACGGCTTGTGGTTTGTTGCGTCGGGTTTCAGGTCGAAGGGCAGGGCATTCGTCGTGTTCGTGGGCTTGCAGTCGTTGCGCCGACCACTGGCAATGTTCACAGGATCAGCCGTCAGGGAGATGGCTCGCGGTCTCTTCTATATATAGAAGCGGTTGAAGCAGAGCCCTGGCGTGATGGTCTTTATTCGTCTTCGGGGTGGAGTGCATTGATGCATTCACACCTATAAATGGCCTGCTGTTTTTTTACCCGTTTCCAGTAGGGTGACTTCTTGAGTTTGACCCACTAGAATGCATGCCCTTGATTCTGGGGTCGGAAACGGCCGGCTAACGTCTGTGCAACGAGGAATATCCATGCAAGTTTCTGTTGAAAATACTACTGCTCTTGAGCGCCGCATGAGCGTCACCGTGCCGGCTGAGCGCATTGAGAGCCAGGTCAACAAGCGTCTGCAGCAGACTGCCCAAAAGGCCAAGATTGCTGGCTTCCGTCCAGGCAAAGTGCCGATGAGCGAAATCAAGCGCCGTTTCGGTGCTGACGCTCGTCAGGAAGCTGTTGGTGATGTCATCCAGTCCTCCTTCTACGAAGCTGTGGTTGAGCAGAAGCTGAATCCTGCCGGTTCGCCTTCGATCGAGCCGAAGTCGCTGGAAGCTGGCAAGGACCTGGAATACGTTGCCGTATTCGAAGTGTTCCCTGAGTTCACCGTTGCCGGTTTCGACGGCATCACCGTCGAGCGCCTGAGCGCTGACGTGGCTGACGCCGATCTGGACAAAATGCTGGACATCCTGCGCAAGCAGAACACCCGTTTCGAAGTGGCCGATCGCGCTGCCCAGAACGAAGACCAGCTGAACATCGATTTCGTTGGCAAGGTTGACGGCGAAGTGTTCGCTGGCGGCTCGGCCAAAGGCACTCAGCTGGTGCTGGGTTCCGGCCGTATGATCCCGGGCTTCGAAGAAGGCCTGGTTGGCGCTAAAGCGGGCGAAGAGCGCGTTCTGAACCTGACCTTCCCCGAGGACTATCAGAACCTGGACCTGGCTGGCAAAACCGCCGAGTTCACCGTGACTGTAAACACCGTTTCCGAGCCAAAACTGCCTGAGCTGAACGAAGAGTTCTTCGCTCAATTCGGCATCAAGGAAACCGGTCTGGAAGGCTTCCGCACCGAAGTTCGCAAGAACATGGAGCGTGAACTGCGTCAGGCCATCAAGTCCAAGGTCAAGAATCAGGTCATGGACGGTCTGCTGGCCACCAACCCGATCGAAGTGCCAAAGGCTCTGCTGTCCAACGAAGTTGACCGTCTGCGCGTGCAGGCTGTTCAACAGTTCGGTGGCAACATCAAGCCTGACCAACTGCCGGCCGAGCTGTTCGAAGAGCAAGCCAAGCGCCGCGTTGTGCTGGGTCTGATCGTGGCTGAAGTGGTCAAGCAATTCGACCTGAAGCCTGACGAAGCCCGCGTTCGTGAAATGATTCAGGAAATGGCTTCGGCTTATCAAGAGCCTGAGCAGGTCGTGTCCTGGTACTACAAGAACGAGCAGCAACTGAACGAAGTCCGTTCGGTTGTGCTGGAAGAACAAGTTGTGGATACTGTTCTGCAGAAAGCTAGCGTGACCGACAAATCGGTCTCTTACGAAGAAGCTGTCAAGCCGGTAGAAGCTCCAAAAGCCGACTGATTGTTTTTGCGTTAAGAAGTACACACATAAGCCAGCCTTCGAGCTGGCTTATGCGTATTCAAGACATAACTATTTGGGAGTGACTGCAGAGCATGTTCCGTAATTCGTATATTCAGCAGAACTCTGATATCCAGGCCGCTGGCGGTCTGGTCCCGATGGTTGTCGAGCAATCTGCTCGTGGCGAGCGCGCCTATGACATCTACTCGCGCCTTCTGAAGGAGCGCGTCATTTTTCTGGTGGGTCCTGTAGAGGACTACATGGCCAACCTGATCTGTGCGCAATTGCTGTTCCTTGAAGCGGAAAACCCGGACAAGGACATCCATCTTTATATCAACTCCCCGGGCGGTTCGGTGACAGCGGGCATGTCGATCTACGACACCATGCAGTTCATCAAGCCAAACGTATCGACGACCTGCATCGGTCAGGCGTGCAGCATGGGCGCATTCCTGCTGACAGCCGGTGCTCCCGGCAAGCGTTTCTGCCTGCCGAACTCGCGTGTGATGATTCACCAGCCACTGGGCGGTTTCCAGGGTCAGGCGTCGGATATCGAAATCCATGCCAAGGAAATTCTGTTCATCCGTGAGCGTCTCAACACGCTGATGGCCAAGCACAGCGGCCGCACGCTGGAAGAAATCGAGCGCGACACCAACCGCGACAACTTCATGAGTGCAGAAGCTGCGAAGGAATACGGTCTGATCGACGAAGTCATCAACCAGCGTCCTGCGTAAAATAAGCAGCTCAAAATAAGGTGGGTCGGCAGGTCCGACCACCAGCGGGCTTGAAAAAGCCCGCAATAGCCTTCATCTTGTGTTGCAAGCCTATCGGATTTGGATCGAACGAATGACTGACACCCGCAACGGCGAGGACAACGGCAAGCTGCTCTATTGCTCCTTCTGTGGCAAAAGCCAGCATGAAGTGCGCAAATTGATTGCCGGCCCCTCGGTCTTTATCTGCGACGAGTGCGTCGACCTGTGCAATGACATCATCCGCGAGGAGGTGCAGGAAGCACAGGCCGAAAGCAGCGCGCATAAATTGCCTTCGCCTAAAGAAATCAGCGGCATCCTTGACCAGTATGTAATCGGTCAGGAGCGTGCGAAAAAGGTTCTGGCCGTAGCGGTGTACAACCACTACAAACGTCTGAACCAGCGTGACAAAAAGGCTGACGACGTCGAACTCGGCAAGAGCAACATCCTGCTGATCGGCCCGACAGGCTCTGGTAAAACCCTGCTGGCTGAAACTCTGGCCCGCCTGCTGAACGTTCCGTTCACCATTGCCGACGCCACCACCCTCACCGAGGCTGGTTACGTGGGTGAGGATGTCGAGAACATCATTCAGAAGCTGCTGCAAAAGTGCGATTACGACGTGGAAAAGGCCCAGATGGGCATTGTCTACATCGACGAAATCGACAAGATTTCCCGCAAGTCCGACAACCCGTCGATCACCCGCGATGTTTCCGGTGAAGGCGTGCAGCAGGCCTTGCTCAAGTTGATCGAAGGCACGGTCGCTTCCGTTCCGCCGCAAGGCGGCCGCAAGCATCCGCAGCAGGAGTTCCTGCAGGTCGACACCCGTAACATCCTGTTCATCTGCGGTGGTGCGTTCTCCGGTCTGGAAAAGGTTATTCAAAACCGTTCCACCAAGGGCGGCATCGGTTTCAACGCAGAAGTGCGCAGCAAGGAAGAAGGCAAGAAAGTCGGTGAATCCCTGCGTGAAGTCGAGCCTGACGATCTGGTCAAGTTCGGTCTGATCCCGGAGTTCGTTGGTCGTCTGCCGGTCCTCGCGACACTGGACGAGCTCGACGAGGCTGCGCTGATGCAGATCCTCACCGAGCCGAAAAATGCTCTGACCAAACAGTATGCCAAGCTGTTCGAGATGGAAGGCGTGGATCTGGAGTTCCGGACCGACGCACTGAAATCGGTCGCCAAGCGTGCCCTGGAACGTAAAACCGGTGCCCGTGGCCTGCGCTCGATTCTCGAAGGTGTGCTGCTCGACACGATGTACGAAATCCCCTCGCAGTCCGAGGTGAGCAAAGTCGTCATCGATGAAAGCGTGATCGAAGGCAAGTCCAAGCCACTGTATATCTACGAAAACAGTGAGCCGACGGCCAAGGCAGCGCCGGACGCGTAAGCGTCCACACTGCCGGAACAAAGAAGGGGCCTTCGGGCCTCTTTTTTTTTATGTCGTTTTTTACATCCGCTTTGCGCTTGTTTTTTTTCAAGGCAGCCCCCATCTTGGTTTCAAGCTTAATTCCATCTGATTACGGCCATATGGCCGCCGTAGAGGCGAAATCATGAAGACAACCATCGAATTGCCTCTCCTGCCATTGCGTGATGTCGTGGTTTATCCGCACATGGTTATCCCGCTGTTCGTGGGGCGCGAGAAATCCATCGAAGCCCTCGAGGCAGCGATGACGGGTGACAAGCAGATCCTGCTGCTGGCCCAGAGAAACCCGGCTGACGATGATCCCGGTGAAGACGCTCTCTATCGCGTAGGTACTATCGCCACTGTGTTGCAGCTGCTCAAGCTGCCGGACGGCACCGTCAAGGTTCTGGTCGAAGGTGAGCAGCGTGGCGCTGTAGAGCGCTTCAGCGAAGTCGACGGGCATTGCCGCGCCGAAGTCTCGCTGATCGACGAAGTCGATGCCGCCGAGCGCGAATCGGAAGTTTTCGTGCGCAGCCTGCTGTCGCAGTTCGAACAATATGTGCAGTTGGGCAAGAAAGTCCCGGCTGAAGTCCTGTCGTCGCTCAACAGCATCGATGAGCCTGGCCGTCTGGTCGACACCATGGCCGCGCACATGGCGCTGAAAATCGAGCAGAAGCAGGAAATCCTCGAAATCATCGATTTGTCGGCCCGTGTCGAGCACGTGCTCGCCTTGCTGGATGCCGAAATCGATCTGCTGCAAGTCGAAAAACGCATTCGTGGCCGCGTCAAAAAGCAAATGGAGCGCAGCCAGCGCGAGTACTACCTGAATGAGCAGATGAAGGCCATTCAGAAAGAGCTGGGCGATGGTGACGAAGGTCACAACGAAATCGAAGAGCTGAAAAAGCGCATCGATGCTGCCGGTCTGCCGAAAGATGCCTTGGCCAAGGCTACCGCCGAGCTGAACAAGCTCAAGCAAATGTCGCCGATGTCCGCTGAAGCCACCGTGGTGCGCTCCTACATCGACTGGCTGGTGCAGGTGCCGTGGAAGGCGCAGAGCAAGGTGCGCCTCGACCTGGCGCGTGCTGAAGACATTCTCGATGCCGATCACTACGGTCTCGAAGAGGTCAAGGAACGCATCCTTGAGTACCTCGCCGTGCAGAAGCGCGTGAAGAAGATCCGTGGCCCGGTGTTGTGCCTGGTGGGTCCTCCTGGCGTGGGTAAAACCTCGCTGGCGGAGTCGATTGCCCATGCCACCAACCGTAAATTCGTGCGTATGGCCCTGGGTGGCGTGCGTGATGAAGCGGAAATTCGTGGTCATCGCCGGACCTACATCGGTTCGATGCCGGGAAGATTGATTCAAAAGATGACAAAAGTGGGCGTACGTAACCCGCTGTTCCTGCTTGATGAAATCGACAAGATGGGCAGCGACATGCGTGGCGATCCGGCGTCGGCGTTGCTGGAAGTGCTCGATCCTGAGCAGAACCACAACTTCAACGATCACTACCTGGAAGTCGATTACGATCTGTCCGATGTGATGTTCCTGTGCACCTCGAACTCGATGAACATCCCGCCGGCACTGCTGGACCGGATGGAAGTCATTCGCCTGCCGGGCTACACCGAAGACGAAAAGATCAACATCGCCGTCAAATACCTCTCGCCAAAACAGATTGCTGCCAACGGTCTGAAGAAGGGCGAACTGGAATTCGACGAGGAAGCGATCCGCGACATCATCCGTTACTACACCCGTGAAGCCGGTGTGCGTGGCCTCGAACGTCAGATCGCGAAGGTCTGCCGCAAGGCTGTGAAAGAGCATGCGCTGGAAAAACGCTTCTCGGTAAAAGTGACAGCTGATCTGCTGGAGCACTTCCTCGGTGTGCGCAAGTTCCGCTACGGTCTGGCCGAACAGCAAGATCAGATCGGTCAGGTGACTGGCTTGGCATGGACGCAGGTGGGCGGTGAATTGCTGACCATCGAAGCGGCTGTGGTGCCGGGTAAAGGTCAGTTGATCAAGACCGGTTCGCTGGGCGATGTAATGGTCGAATCGATCACTGCCGCGCTGACTGTCGTCCGCAGCCGTGCCAAGAGCCTGGGCATTCCTCTGGACTTCCACGAGAAGCGCGACACCCACATTCACATGCCGGAAGGGGCGACCCCGAAAGACGGTCCTAGCGCCGGTGTGGGCATGTGCACGGCACTGGTTTCGGCATTGACCGGGATCCCGGTGCGCGCCGATGTCGCCATGACCGGTGAAATCACTCTGCGTGGCCAGGTGCTGGCAATTGGTGGCCTGAAGGAAAAACTGCTCGCTGCTCACCGCGGCGGAATCAAGATCGTGATTATTCCGGAAGAGAACGTGCGCGATCTGAAGGAGATTCCTGACAATATCAAGCAGGATCTGCAGATTAAACCGGTTAAATGGATTGACGAGGTCCTGCAAATTGCGCTGCAATACGCGCCGGAGCCCTTGCCGGATGTGGCTCCGGAGATAGTTTCCAAGGACGAAAAACGTGAGTCTGATTCAAAGGAAAGAATTAGCACGCATTAATACGTTTTTGCCTGGGGGGCTTCCTTGACAGCTTTTTAGAGCCCTTGTTATAAAGCGGCTCTTAAGTGTCTGTAGGCCATTCAGCACTCGTTTTTGCTTTCACCAAAAAACTTAGAATCATCTCAAAATAGATATAAGGGGACTTAGAGTGAACAAGTCGGAACTGATTGATGCTATCGCTGCATCCGCTGATATCCCGAAAGCTGCTGCTGGCCGTGCGCTGGACGCTGTAATCGAATCCGTCACTGGCGCTCTGAAGGCCGGCGACTCCGTTGTTCTGGTTGGTTTCGGCACTTTCTCCGTGACTGATCGTCCAGCTCGCGTTGGTCGTAACCCACAGACCGGCAAGACGCTGCAAATCGCTGCTGCTAAAAAGCCAGGTTTCAAAGCCGGTAAAGCACTGAAAGAAGCTGTTAACTAAGTTAGTTTGTTTCAGGTTTTTACCCATCCGGGTCGGGGTCATGCCTGACTTGGCAGCGGAGCGGTAGAGCAGGTCGTTAAAGCAGTGACCTGTAACGCCGGGATCGAGGGTTCGAGCCCTGTCCGCTCCGCCAGTTACGAGAAGGCGCATCCTCGGATGCGCCTTTCTTCTATCCGGATTCTACCCACGCTCCACGGTTGCCAAATTTTTGAAGTTCAACCGTTTCTGGGGGACGCATGCTGCAGAATATCAGGGACAATTCACAAGGCTGGATTGCCAAGACCATTATCGGGGTCATCGTTGCACTGATGGCTCTGACCGGTTTCGACGCCATTTTCAAAGCCACGACGCACACCAACGATGCGGCCAAGGTCAATGGTGAAGAAATCAGCCAGAACGAGCTGAGCCAGGCCGTTGACATGCAACGCCGTCAGCTGATGCAACAGTTGGGCAAGGACTTCGATGCTTCCTTGCTTGACGAAAAAATGCTCCGCGAATCGGCCCTCAAGGGTCTGATCGATCGCAAGCTGCTGCTGCAAGGCGCAGAACAATCGAAATTCGCTTTCTCCGAAGGTGCACTGGATCAGGTGATCCTGCAGACCCCTGAATTCCAGGTGGACGGCAAGTTCAGCTCCGAGCGCTTCGACCAGGTGATCCGTCAACTGGGCTACACCCGTATGCAATTCCGCCAGATGCTGGCTCAGGAAATGTTGATCGGTCAGTTGCGCGCCGGTGTTGCCGGTAGCGGCTTCGTCACCGACGCCGAGGTGCTGGCATTCGCCCGTCTGGAAAAACAGACTCGCGATTTCGCTTCCCTGAACGTCAAGGCCGATCCGGCCGCGGTGAAACTGACCGACGATGAGGTCAAGGCTTACTACGACGAGCACGCCAAGGAGTTCATGACACCTGAGCAAGTGGTTGTCGATTATGTCGAGCTGAAGAAGTCTTCGTTCTTCGACCAGGTCGCCGTCAAGGACGAAGACTTGCAGGCGGCGTATCAGAAAGAGATCGCCAACCTGTCGGAACAGCGTCGCGCTGCGCACATCCTGATCGAAGTGAACGACAAGACCACCGACGCTCAGGCCAAGGCCAGGATCGAAGAAGTCCAGGCGCGTCTGGCCAAGGGCGAGAAATTCGAAGCGCTGGCCAAGGAGTTCTCGCAGGATCCGGGTTCGGCCAACAATGGCGGTGACCTCGGTTTCGCCGGTCCTGGCGTCTATGACCCAGCCTTCGAGAAAGCCCTGTACTCGCTGAACAAGGATCAGGTGTCCGAGCCGGTGCGTACCGATTTCGGCTACCACCTGATCAAGCTGCTGGGTGTTGAAGCGCCGGAAGTTCCGACCCTGGCCAGCCTGAAAGACAAGCTGACCCGCGAGCTGAAGACCCAACAGGTCGAACAGCGCTTCGTTGAGGCGACCAAGCAACTGGAAGACTCGGCGTTCGAAGCATCTGACCTGGCTCAGCCTGCTGCGGATCTGAAGCTGACCGTACACACTTCCAAGCCGTTCGGCCGTGAAGGTGGTGAAGGCATTGCGGCCAACCGTGCTGTGGTGACCGCCGCGTTCAGCCAGGAAGTACTGGAAGAAAACGCCAACAGCACCGGCATCGAGCTGGATCCGGAAACCGTGGTCGTGCTGCGCGCCAAGGAACACCTGAAGCCTGAGCAACTGCCACTGGAAGCCGTCAACACGGCGATTCGTGCGCAGTTGACCAAAGAGCATGCCAGCGCTGCTGCCAAGACCAAGGCTGACCAGTTGATCGCCAGTCTGCGTGATGGCAAGACACCGCTGGACAAGGCGGTTGATGGTCAGAACTGGAAGGTTGTCACTGCGGCGACTCGCGCTCAGGAAGGGATCGACCCGACTGTGCTGCAGGCGTTGTTCCGTATGCCGAAACCGGCGGCGAAGGGCAAGCCGACGTTCAGCAGCGTGACCTTGCAGGACGGTAGTCTGATGATTGTGCGTTTGGACGGTGTGAATGAAGCCGTAGCGCCGACTGATGAAGAGAAGGCGCAGTACCGTCGCTTCCTTGCTTCGCGTGAGGGTCAGCAGGATTTCGCGGCATTCCGCAAGCAGTTGGAAAGCCAGGCGGACATCAAGCGGTATTGATGGTTGGCTGAGTGGTAACAGGAAAGCCCCGATCTTATGGTCGGGGCTTTTTTTTGGCTTGGTTTATGGGGCTTGGCGGCCTTGGGGCCGACCATGCTTTGGGTGGATGGGGGGCATATCCGTTGCTTCGGGTGCTGCGGCTGGCGGTTTCGCTCTTACAGCGAGTCACTTTTGCAGACGCCCAAAAGTAACCAAAACGCTGGGCCCCGGCGTACGGCCCTCGCCTAGGCTCGGGTTCCTTCGTTACGGGATTCATCCGGGGGCATCGCCTCCGGTTTGCTTCGCTGCACCTCCTCTCGATGTGTTTGGCTTCGCCAAACGGTCGCTGCGCTCCCACCCCCGGATAAATCCCTCCACTCAGCCTGCCGAAGGGGCCGGCACGGCAAGATCAAGAGCTTTCGGCGAGCTGACACTCGGCCTGTGTAGGAGCTGCCGAAGGCTGCGATCTTTTGATCTTGATCTTGATCTTGATCTTGATCTTGATCTTGATCTTGTGGGAGCTGGCTTGCCAGCGATGGCGGCCTGCCAGCCGCCCCATCTCTGATTGCCCACACTCAATCCCTGTAGGAGCGAGCCTGCTCGCGAAGACGGTCGATCAGTCGCCCAATCCGCGACAGACAAACCCATCACCTCACCCCCGCAAACCCATGCCCCCGCGCCCTGAGCGCCGCATACAAAGTCAAAACCAGCAACCCCACAACAATCCAC
>NZ_QAIK01000099.1 GCF_003061005.1 Pseudomonas sp. HMWF021
CATGTCGGTCTGTGTGGAGACGATGTCGCTGATGGTCTGGCGGTTGGTGGCTGTGATGGCGGTGATAGCGGGCAGCAAATGTTCGGCGCGCACGCGGGTAGAGGGCGGCAGGTTCCAGCGATGGAGCAGTGGATTGGAATCGGGCATGGCGTGTTCCATTGAAGTCTGGCGGAAATATCCAGACTAGGCAGGAAGCGCGGGGAGAAGGTGGTAAATAGATACCACCTTTCACCGCTGAAACGGTGAAAGGTGGCGCTGACTCAGTGTTGCTCGTCGGGCTTTTTCTTCAGTTTCGGGTTCGGGAAGAATTGCACCGCTTGAACGTTCTTGTCCGGTGCCGGCTTGTCGAGCGCGCTGGTGTTGACCCGTGTACCCAGCTCTCTGGGCACTGACAGGCCTTGGGCATTCAACGTGTCGGAATAACCGCAAGCCACGCATTCGCGGTGCGGGACATCGTCTTCGCTCCACATCATCAGTTTGTCCGGCTCGCTGCATGCCGGGCAGACCGCCCCGGCGATAAAGCGCTTCTTGGTAATCACAGGTGCCTCACTCATGCTGCCGCGTCCTCACTCAGGCCGCTATGGCGCAAGAGTGCGTCAATCGATGGCTCGCGGCCACGGAAGTCGACGAACAGCACCATCGGTGCCTGCGAACCGCCACGGGCCAGAATCGCTTCACGGAAGGCGCGACCGGTGTCGGCGTTGAGTACGCCGTCCTCTTCGAACTTGGAGAAGGCATCCGCCGACAGCACTTCCGCCCACTTGTAGCTGTAGTAGCCCGCCGCGTAACCGCCGGCGAAGATGTGCGCGAAGCTGTTGGGGAAGCGGTTGTACGCCGGTGGACGCATCACCGACACCTCGTCGCGCACGCCTTCCAGCACTTGCGCCACGCTGCGGCCGTCACCGTGAGTGGCGTGCAGTTCGAAGTCGAACAGTGAGAATTCCAGCTGACGGACCATCATCAACCCGGACTGGAAGTTTTTCGCCGCGAGCATTTTTTCCAGCAGGTCCTGCGGCAGCGGCTCACCGGTTTCGTAATGACCGGAGATCAGCGCCAGGCCTTCCGGCTCCCAGCACCAGTTCTCCATGAACTGGCTTGGCAGCTCGACCGCATCCCATGCCACGCCGTTGATCCCGGAGACACCGGCGTGATCGACACGAGTCAGCAGGTGGTGCAGGCCATGCCCGAATTCGTGGAACAGGGTGGTCACTTCATCGTGGGTCAGCAGCGCAGGCTTGCCGCTGTCTGCCGGGGTGAAGTTGCACACCAGGTTGGCGACCGGGCTTTGCAGCACGCCATCGATGGTGCGACGACGGTCGCGGGCGCCGTCCATCCACGCACCGCCACGCTTGTTGGCGCGGGCATAGAGGTCGAAGAAGAAGCGGCCGACGTGGTGGCCGTTTTCCTTGATTTCGAACAGGCGCACGTCCGGGTGCCAGGTGTCGAAGCCTTTCAGCTCGGCGATTTCGATGCCGTACAGGCGCTGAACGATAGCGAACAGACCGCCGAGGACCTTGTCGATCGGGAAGTAGGCACGCAGGGTTTCCTGAGCGACGCTGTAGCGCTGCTCGCGGAGTTTTTCCCCGTAGAAACCGCTGTCCCAGCTTTGCAGATCGGCGCAGCCCTGTTCGGCGGCGTAGGCGCGCAGCTGCTGCAGGTCCTGCGCGGCGAACGGCTTGCTGCGCTTGGCCAGGTCGCGCAGGAAGCTCAGCACCTGATCGCTGGACTCGGCCATTTTGGTCGCCAGACTCAGTTCGGAGAAACTGGCGAAACCCAAGAGTTTTGCCAGTTCCTGACGCAGGTCGAGGATCTCTTCCATGACCGGGCCGTTATCGTTCTGCCCGGCGTTCGGGCCTTGGTCCGACGCACGGGTGCAGTAGGCGGCGTAGACTTCTTCACGCAGCTTGCGATCCTGGGCATAAGTCATCACCGCGTAGTAGCTCGGGAATTCCAGGGTGATCAGCCAGCCATCGAGGCCCTTGGCCTGCGCAGCGGCAGCCATTTGCGCCTTGGCCGAATCGGTCAGGCCGGCGAGGGCGGCTTCGTCGGTGACGTGCTTGGTCCAGGCCTGTGTGGCGTCGAGCAGTTGGTTGGAGAAGCGACTGCCCAGCTCGGACAGTTTGCTCTGCACTTCGGCGTAGCGCTTCTGTTCGGCTTCCGGCAGGTCGATACCCGACAGACGGAAATCGCGCAGGGCGTGTTCCAGAATGGTTTTTTGCGCCACGTCGAAACCGGCAGCTTCCGGGCTGTTGGCCAAGGCTTCATAAGCCTGGAACAGTTCGCGGTTCTGGCCCATCTCGGTGGAGTAGGCGCTCAGGGCTGGCAGGCACGACTCATAGGCTTCGCGCAGCTCGGCGCTGTTGCACACGGCATTGAGGTGGCTGACCGGGCTCCAGGCAGCGCCGAGGCGATCATTGAGTTCGTCCATCGCCAACACCAGGCCGGCCCAGGTCGGATTATCGACTTGAGTCTTGAGGATTTCGGCGATGGCGGCGCGGTTGTCGGCCAGGATGGTTTCGATGGCCGGCAGCACGTGTTCGGCACGGATCGTGGAGAACGGCGGCAGGTCGTAGGACTGCAGAAGAGGGTTGTTCACGCTCACGGTTGGCACCTTGGCTGGAAGAAACATGCGCCCATCTTAATTACAATCGACACTCACCGCAGCTATCGGCGACAGAGAGAGAACTTATCGTGCCCGTTCGCAAGTACCAGAATCACACCCCGCTACTCGGCAAAGGCGCGTTTGTCGACGCCTCCGCGGTGGTGATCGGCGACGTCGAAATAGGCGAAGACAGCTCCGTGTGGCCGCTGACCGTGATCCGTGGCGACATGCACCGCATCCGTATCGGTGCGCGCACCAGCGTGCAGGACGGCTGCGTGCTGCACATTACCCACGCCGGGCCGTTCAACCCGGACGGTTTCCCGCTGCTGATCGGCGATGACGTGACCATCGCGCACAAGGTCATGCTGCATGGCTGCAGCGTTGGCAGCCGCGTGTTGATCGGCATGGGCAGCATCGTCATGGACGGCGCCGTGGTCGAGGACGATGTGATCATCGGCGCCGGCAGCCTGGTACCGCCGGGCAAACGCTTGGAAAGTGGTTTTCTGTACGTCGGCAGTCCGGTAAGGCAGATCCGCGCGTTGACCGACAAGGAACGCGCCTTCTTCACCTACAGCGCGGCCAACTACGTGAAGCTCAAGGACCTGCATCTGGCCGAAGGCTACGACCAGCTCTGAATTGCCTTACACCTGCACAGGATTTCTCATGCATTACCAGACCGTATTGTTCGACCTCGATGGCACCCTCACCGACCCGCGTGAGGGCATCACCCGTTCCATCCAGTTCGCTTTGAGCAAACTCGGCATCGACGAGCCGGACCTGAGCAAACTCGAACACTTCATCGGCCCGCCGCTGTTGCAGGCGTTCATGCAGTTTTATGGCTTCGATGAGGCCAGGGCCTGGGAGGCGGTGAATTTCTATCGCGAGCGCTTCAAGGTCACCGGCCTGTACGAGAACCGGGTGTTCGACGGTGTTACGCCCCTGCTGGAAACCCTCAGCGGGCAAGGACGACAGCTGTATATCGCGACGTCCAAGCCGTGGGAGTTCGCCCGGGAGATCGCCCGGCACTTCGACTTCGCCAAGCATTTCAAGGTGATCTATGGCAGTGAACTGGATGGCACGCGAACCAACAAGGTCGAGCTGATTGCGCACCTGATGGCTGAAGAAGGGCTGGATCCCGCCACTACGCTGATGATCGGCGATCGCAAGCATGATTTGATCGGCGCGCGCAGCAACGGCGTGGATGCGGCGGCGGTGGGATATGGGTTTGGCAGTTTTGAAGAGTTGAGTGCCGAGGCGCCGGCTTATCACTTTGAAACGCTGGCCGAGCTGCATCAGGCGTTTTTGCGACGCTGATGAGTCGGCCATCGCTGGCAAGCCAGCTCCCACAGGTGAGCAGTGTGCTGAGGTTCACCGCAATCTCTGTGGGAGCTGGCTTGCCAGCGATGAGGCAGGATCTGCCGACATCAACTCAAGATCTCGCTAAAGCTTTCAAGGCCGCTTTACGCTTTTCGACAGGCAAATCCCCCAACTTCTCAACCTCAACATAAAAC
>NZ_QAIK01000100.1:0-1034 GCF_003061005.1 Pseudomonas sp. HMWF021
CGCCACCACCGACCACGGCCCGCCGTCGAACGGTACGGCGATGCTGTAGAAATCTTCATCGGTGTCGCTCCAGAACTCACCTTTGCCCGGTTTCGCCGCCAGCCCCTTGATCACCGGAACGGCCTGATCCAGCGCTTGCACACCGGCCGGGGCGACCAGCCATTTGTTTTGCTCATCGAGCAACGCCAGCGAACCGTTCTGACCGATACGGAAGCGCTTGAGGTTGGCGAACTGGGCGTTCTGCGCATCGGTGTAATCAAAACCAACGAACAACACCGCAATCACTTTGCCGCTGCCATCGCGCACCGGGGTGTATTGGGTCATGTAGGAACGATCGAACAGCAGCGCGCGGCCGACGTAACCCTGCCCGGCCATCAACTTCGCGTAGGCCGGGTGTGCGTGATCGAGCAGAGTGCCGATAGCGCGCGTGCCGTCCTGTTTGGTCAGCGAGGTGCTGACGCGTATGAAGTCTTCGCCGCTGCGCACGAACAGGGTGGCGACCCCGGCGGTCATCTGCTTGAACTCGTCGACTTCCTTGAAGTTGTTGTTCAGCACTTCGCTGCCCAGGTGCAGGCCCGGCGTCTGGGTGCCAGCGACACTCACCGGCTCATCCGGGTGAATGCTCAGGCCCGCGCTGAAGCGCTTCTCGAACAGCCCGCTCAGGCGCTGGGTGCTTTCGCGCAGCGTGCCGTGGAAGGTACTCAACTGGTCGGCCAGCAGCCGCGCCTCACTGGCGAGGTGCTCTTCACGGGTGGCAAGGTTGGCGGTATCCAGCGAACGCAGGGCGAACACCGTACTGCCACTGATGACAATCGCAAGAATCACGGCGAGCGCTAGACCCAGCTGCGAGGCGATCCGGGCACGAGGTTGAGACATGGACAGCTCCTGGCCGAGCCACCGGATCCTCCCTGATCGCAGCAATTGCTCGGAATGTTCTAATAATGGGGGTGAATCGTGGCAACCGGCACGGCGGTTCCACATGCTCATTTTCGGCGGTGAAAGCGAATACTTGAGTAAACAGCGGGGTTATGGCC
>NZ_QAIK01000100.1:1044-3874 GCF_003061005.1 Pseudomonas sp. HMWF021
CAAGCGCTTGACCACCGGCAACGCCATGGCGCGCACTTCGCCTTGCAGGAAGTCGCTTAGGCGGCGCAAACGTTCACCCCCCGGACGGGTTTTCGGCCACACTAGATAATAATTCAGCCCACTGGCGACGGCGGTTGGCCACGGCAGACTCAGGCGCCCCTGCGCCACATCCTCGGCGACCATCAGCAAATCGCCCATCGACACGCCGTAGCCTCGGGCGGCAGCAATCATGCCCAGTTCCAGGGTATCGAACACTTGGCCGCCCTTGAGCGACACCTGTTCGGACAGCCCCATATGTTCCAGCCAACTGCGCCAGTCGCGCCGATCCGGGGTCGGGTGCAACAGTTCGGTGGAGGCGAGACGCTCAACATCCCACGGCTGGTCATTCAGCAGATTCGGCGCACCCACTGGGATCAGCTCTTCCGGAAACAACAGGCTTACCTCCCAGTCCGGCGGAAAATGCCCGTCACTCAGCAGCACGGCGCAGTCGAAGGGCTCGTTGTTGAAATCCACCGAGTCCACATCCATCCAGGCGCTGGTCAGCTGCACTTCGTTGCCCGGTTGCAGATGACGAAAGCGACTGAGCCGCGCCAGCAACCAGCGCATGGTCAGGGTCGACGGCGCTTTCATGCGCAGGATGTCGTCTTCGGCGCGCAAGGTGTTGCAAGCGCGCTCAAGGGCCGCAAAACCGTCGCGGATCCCCGGCAATAGCATCCGCGCAGACTCGGTCAGTTGCAGGTTACGTCCGCTGCGATGAAACAGCTTGCAGGCGAAATGCTCTTCAAGCGTACGAATGTGCCGACTCACCGCACTCTGGGTGATCGACAACTCCTCAGCTGCGCGGGTGAACGAACTGTGCCGCGCCGCCGCTTCGAATGCACGCAGGGCATACAAGGGAGGAAGACGACGGGACATTCAGAAAGCTCCTATAGCGGGTTGTGGCCAACTTAGCAGAATCTGAACAGGATGAGTTTTAATCATGCCACCCATCCTTTTTATCCCTTTGTGCGAAAGCGTTGAAGCGCCGAGAATCGACGGTTCCCTGTTCCCTCTTTTAATGAGTGGTGATGACCATGCAGCATCCCGTGCGTACCGAACTCTGGGCCATCCTGCGGCTGGCAGGGCCGTTGATCGCTTCACAGTTGGCGCACATGCTGATGGTGCTGACCGACACCCTGATGATGGCGCGACTGAGTCCCGAGGCGCTGGCCGGTGGCGGTCTTGGCGCGGCGAGCTATTCGTTCGTGTCGATTTTCTGCATCGGCGTCATCGCGGCGGTCGGCACCCTGGTGGCGATCCGTCAGGGCGCGGGCGACATCATCGGCGCGGCACGCCTGACCCAGGCGGGGTTGTGGCTGGCGTGGCTGATGGCGCTGGGCGCCGGGCTGCTGCTGTGGAATCTGAAACCGGTGTTGCTGCTGTTCGGCCAGACCGAAACCAACGTCAACGCCGCCGGGCAGTTTCTGATTGCCCTGCCCTTCGCCCTGCCCGGCTATCTGAGTTTCATGGCCCTGCGTGGCTTCACCAGTGCGATCGGTCGGGCGACACCGGTAATGGTCATCAGCCTGGGCGGCACCGTGGCTAACTTCCTGCTCAACTACGCGTTGATCACCGGCATGTTCGGCCTGCCGAAGCTGGGGCTGACCGGCATCGGTCTGGTCACCGCGATCGTGGCCAATTGCATGGCGCTGGCACTGGCCTGGCACATTCGTCGGCACCCGGCGTATGACGCTTATCCGTTGCGCGCCGGTCTGTCGCGGCCAAATCGTCAGTATCTGAAAGAGCTATGGCGGCTCGGCCTGCCGATTGGCGGCACCTACGCCGTGGAAGTCGGCTTGTTCGCCTTCGCCGCGCTGTGCATGGGCACCATGGGCAGCACGCAGTTGGGCGCGCACCAGATCGCCCTGCAGATCGTTTCGGTGGCGTTCATGGTGCCGGCGGGCATGTCGTATGCGATCACCATGCGCGTCGGCCAGCATTACGGCGCCGGGCAACTGAGCGATGCGCGGATGTCCGGGCGGGTCGGCATCGTCTTTGGTGCGGTGGTGATGCTGGGTTTCGCCATGGTGTTCTGGCTGCTGCCGAATCAACTGGTCGGGCTGTTCCTCGACCATAAAGACCCGGCGTTTGCCGAGGTGATTCGTCTGGCCGTAAGCCTGTTGGCAGTGGCCGCGTGGTTCGAGCTGTTCGATGGCACGCAGACCATTGCCATGGGTTGCATTCGAGGGCTGAAGGACGCGAAAACCACGTTTCTGGTCGGGCTCGGCTGCTACTGGCTGATCGGCGCGCCGGCGGCGTGGTGGATGGCTTTCCACCTGAACTGGGGGCCAACGGGTGTCTGGTGGGGCCTGGCGCTGGGACTGGCGTGCGCGGCGGTGAGCCTGACGCTGGCGTTTGAATGGAAGATGAAGCGGATGATTCGGCTGGAGCCTGTGTCACAGAGGTTTGAGGCCATTCGCGCAGATTAAGATCAAAAGATCGCAGCCTTCGGCAGCTCCTACAGGGATCTGTGTAGGAGCTGCCGCAGGCTGCGATCTTTTAAATGGCCTCAACCAGACTTTGCTGGCTGGCACCAAACGTCAGGTACTCAACCAACTCCGCCAACGGCAATGGCCGGCTGATCAGATAACCCTGCACCTGATCACAGCCAAACCCGCGCAACAGCTCCAGTTGCTCCGGCGTCTCCACCCCTTCGGCCACCACTTCCAGATGCAGGTTATGCGCGAGGTTGATCATCGCGTGCACCAGTTTGCGGTTCTCTTCGCGCTGCTCCATGCCGCCGACGAAGCTCTTGTCGATCTTCAGCAAGGTGATCGGCAGGCTGTTGAGG
>NZ_QAIK01000009.1 GCF_003061005.1 Pseudomonas sp. HMWF021
CCCCAACAAACCCCAAAAACTCCCCCGCAGACATCGGCTTGGCAAACAACCAACCCTGCCCGAAATCCACCCCACGACCGCGCAAATATTCCAGCTGCGCCTCCGCCTCAATCCCTTCAGCCACCACCTTCAAGCGTAAACTCTTGGCCATGTCGATGATGTGCGCCGTCACCGAACTCGCCTGCGGATCGCGCCCGATGGTGTCGACAAACGACTTGTCGATCTTCAGCACATCCAGCGGCAACTGCTGCAAATGCTGCAGGCTGGAAAACCCGGTGCCGAAATCATCGATGGCTGCCAGATGCCCCGACTCCCGCGCCTGATTCATCGTGTGCCGAGCCGATTCGATCTGCACAAAACCGCGCTCCGTGGCCTCCAGCCAGATCTGGCTCGGCCACACATCAGCTTTGCTCATCGCGGACTTGAGCCGGGGCAGGAAACGACCGCTGCTGACATCCGCCGCCGCCAGATTGATCGCCACATGCAGGCTGCGCTCCTTCACCAGCAGCGGCCCCAGATCCTGCATGACGTTATCGATCACCTGATCGGTGATCGGCAGAATCAGCCCACTTTCTTCCGCCAGCGGAATGAACAGATCGGGCCGCACCAGACTGCCGTCCGGATGCCGCCAGCGCACCAGCGCTTCGGCTCCGACACACGCGCCATCGCTCAAATCAATGATCGGCTGATAGTGCACGATGAACTCACGATTGCGCACCGCCAGTTCCAGCTCCGCCAGTGGCGACAAACGCTTGCGCGTACGCCGCACAATCACCAGCGCAAGCATCCCGGCAATCAACCCGCCGATCGGCAGCAACAGCATCTCCCGGCGCACCAGGCCTTGCAGCAACTCACGGCGCGACACCGCCGCAATCGCCACCCAGTCACCGCTGTGCACCAGCGTATACAGATAACCGTCCTCCAGCGCCGAAGCGGGGCCCAGGTGCACGCGACTCATGAAGCGCTCCGCCCCTGGCCGCGACACGCCCACCAGATGCCCGGCAGCGGTGCCGACCATCAAATGCACATCGTCCTCGACCATCACCTGCAAAAACTGCTCAGGATCGATCAGCACATTGAACGCCGCGTACTGCAGCGCCATCATCGGCTTGGCCGGCACAATCCGCGCCTGCACCCCGAGCGACACGCGCACGCCATCAGACGTTATGAAATCTTCTTTCCACGGCGTCACCCGATGGCCCACCGGCCCCCATGAGCCGCAGGCATAAACCTCTTCCTCGACATAGCCGATCGACTTCACCGCAAAGGTGTTGATCGTCAGCAGACGCATCTCGTCGATGCTCTCCGGCGTACACGGCGCAAGGCTCGACGCGGCGACGCTCTTCAGCACCCCGGCGGCTTCATGGAACGTATTGTTGGCGCGGCTGGACGCCACGGACGCCAGCGATTCGAGACGTTGCTGCGCCGCTGCCAGGTTCAACACCCAGGCGACGTAACCCATCAAAAGTACTGGAAGCAAGACACACGGAAGGCCCAGGAGAATGCTCCCCCAGACAATGCGTTTTTTGTTCATTTGACGCCACCTTGGCCCACGGCCCGTGACGTGCGGCTGCACGGCTGTTGATCAGCGACTACAGATTAGCGTCGACGCAAACGGCCGATCTTGCCGCAGATCAATACTCTTGCCGCCCACGCCTGTCAGCGTCGCGGGCGCGCGCCTGAGCGCAAATCCGCCGGGCTCACCCCATACGCCTGCTGAAAGTACTGACAAAACCGCCCGACATTACTGAAGCCAAAGCGCAGCGCCACCTCCGTCACCGACGCCGAATGCCGTTGCCCCAGCGCCTCGAAAGCCCGCTCCAGCCGAACCTGACGCTGATACGCCACAATCGACATCCCGACAAACCGCCGAAACCCCTCCTGCAATGCACGCTGACTGACATGGCTCAACCGCGCCAACTCCACGCCACTCACCAGTTGCTCGGGATGCGCCTGAATAAACTCCATCGCCAACTTCACATGCCGCGGCGCCACCCTCGGCGCCGGCTGGCGCAACGCCTCGGTAAAATTGTGCGGCCACGCCTCCAGCACCGCATCGATCAACATCTCGCGCAACCGCGAGGGCATCAGCGTGCCGCTGTTGAGCAACAAATCAAACTCCGTCCCCGTCGCCAGATCAATCAACGCCTTGATCCCGCCAAACGCCGCCGAGTGCAGATCCACCACCGGCTCAAACACAATCTTCTGCACAACCGGCCGCCCCAACAACGCCGCCAACCGCTCAGTCAACTGCCCCCGATTCACCGAAATCCCGTGCTGCGCGTGATTGTCGAGAAACCGCATCGAACGGATATCCGCCTTATCAATCGCCAACCCCACCTCAGCCACGCCGACGGACTCGGTACGGTGGTTGAACACAAT
>NZ_QAIK01000101.1:0-1215 GCF_003061005.1 Pseudomonas sp. HMWF021
GTCGGCCGCTTCGTGGAGTTTTTTTGAGTCGAGGGATTCGTAGGGGGAGGTGGGGTCGGTTTCGGGTGGGTTGGGTGTTGGTTTGATCATGGTGAAGCTCCTTTGAGGTGGAGCCGCTACAACCTGTCGCTAAACAGGAGGGGTGGCGGCTGTACGCAGGTTAGCGAACCGGTCAAAGGCACCCGGCAGACCCGAAGGTCTCCCGCATACAGCCACCATGACGAAATCGCGAAAATACAGATCCGCAACGAAGCCTGGAACGCTGATGCACCTTTGAATTGAGTTCGAGTCGCTAAACCCGATCGCTGATTCGTCAGCGACCGACCCACAATAGAACCCGACCCCAAGGCGCACAAGCCGGCGGATTCTGGCTTAGCTGTAGGCAATGGCGCAAGGATGTGTAGCCTTGCAGGCGTGTCTTTTAGTGTCTTTTAAACATTGGCGTTTAAAAGACGCTGTAGGTCCTGATTTTGTGGTGTCGCTGCTGGCCTCTTCGCGGGCAAGCCCGCTCCCACAGGGGGGGGGCTGGGTGATATGCCAAACCTGTATTCACTGAGGATCGAATGTGGGAGCGAGCTTGCTCGCGAAGGCGTCAGTGCAGGTGCCGCAATTTCTTCGATGAATCACCGCTTGGACGCAAAATCAAAAGATCGCAGCCTTCGGCAGCTCCTACATAGATCGGTGTGGGAGCTGCCGAAGGCTGCGATCTTTTTGGTCTGCGTAAAAGTTGGAAGGCTTCTTGCAGTAGCCGCCGTGCGTCCGCTCTGGGCGTCAAAAGTTTGCTTTAAGGAACGGGGAAAACCGGTGGATCGCTCTCAGTTAATCAACAGCGCACGCTCGAACATTGCCGACCTCAGTCGAGGCAATCTGGGCGTGCCGTTGTTGCTGCTGGTCATGCTGGCCATGATGATGCTGCCGGTGCCGCCGTTCCTGCTGGACGTGTTCTTCACCTTCAACATTGCCCTGTCGATTGTCGTCCTGCTGGTCTGCGTGTACGCGCTGCGGCCGCTGGATTTCGCGGTGTTCCCGACCATTCTGCTGGTGGCGACGCTGCTGCGGCTGGCGTTGAACGTGGCCTCGACGCGGGTGGTGATGCTCCACGGTCAGGACGGCCACGCCGCCGCCGGTAAGGTGATCCAGGCCTTCGGTGAAGTGGTGATCGGCGGTAACTACGTGGTCGGTATCGTGGTGTTCGCGATCCTGATGATCATCAAC
>NZ_QAIK01000101.1:1225-8101 GCF_003061005.1 Pseudomonas sp. HMWF021
CGGGCGGATTTCCGAGGTGAGCGCGCGCTTCACCCTCGATGCGATGCCCGGCAAGCAAATGGCGATCGACGCCGACCTCAACGCCGGCCTGATCGACCAGAACCAGGCCAAGGCGCGCCGTCAGGAAGTTGCCCAAGAGGCCGAGTTCTACGGTTCGATGGACGGTGCCAGCAAGTTCGTCCGTGGTGACGCCATCGCCGGCCTGCTGATTCTGTTCATCAACCTCATCGGCGGTATGGCTGTCGGTATCTTCCAGCACAACATGACCTTCGCCGACGCCGGCAAGGTGTACGCCTTGCTGACCATCGGTGACGGTTTGGTGGCGCAATTGCCATCACTGTTGTTATCGACAGCGGCAGCGATCATGGTGACCCGTGCTTCCGGTTCGGAAGACATGGGCAAACAGATCAACCGGCAGATGTTCGCCTCGCCCAAAGCCTTGGCGGTGGCTGCCGGTCTGATGGCGGTCATGGGGCTTGTGCCGGGCATGCCGCACTTCTCGTTCCTGAGCATGGCCGCGCTGGCTGCCGGCGGCGCCTACCTGTTCTGGAAGAAGCAGAACGTCGCCAAGGTCCAGGCGCTGCAGGAAGTTCAGCGTCAGCAGGAACTGCTGCCGTCGCCGGCCCGGGCCATGGAAACCAAGGAACTGGGCTGGGACGACGTGACCCCGATCGACATGATCGGCCTGGAAGTCGGCTATCGCCTGATCCCGCTGGTGGATCGCAATCAGGGCGGGCAGTTGCTGGCGCGGATCAAGGGCGTGCGCAAGAAGCTCTCGCAGGATCTGGGCTTCCTGATGCCGACCGTGCACATCCGCGACAACCTCGATCTGGCGCCGAGCGCCTATCGCCTGACCCTTATGGGGGTGATCCTGGCCGAAGCCGAGATCTACCCGGATCGCGAACTGGCAATCAACCCGGGGCAGGTCTACGGCACGCTCAACGGCATTACCGCCAAAGATCCGGCTTTCGGCCTGGAGGCGGTGTGGATCGAAGTCAGCCAGCGTGCGCAGGCGCAATCGCTCGGTTACACCGTGGTCGACGCCAGTACCGTGGTCGCTACCCACTTGAACCAGATTCTGTACAAGCACTCCAGCGAGCTGATCGGCCACGAGGAAGTGCAGCAACTCATGCAATTGCTGGCCAAAAGCTCGCCGAAACTGGCTGAAGAACTGGTGCCGGGGGTGGTGTCGCTGTCGCAACTGCTCAAAGTGTTGCAGGCGCTGCTGGCCGAACACGTGCCGGTGCGCGACATCCGCAGCATTGCCGAGGCTATCGCCAACAACGCTGCCAAGAGTCAAGATACCGCCGCTTTGGTGGCCGCAGTGCGCGTCGGCGTATCCCGCGCCATCGTCCAAAGCATTGTAGGCACTGACTCCGAGCTGCCTGTGATCACCTTGGAACCAAGGTTGGAACAAATATTGCTCAATAGTCTGCAGAAGGCAGGACAAGGCTCGGAAGAGGGCGTTCTGCTGGAACCAAGCATGGCCGAGAAGCTGCAGCGTTCGCTTATCGAAGCGGCGCAGCGCCAGGAAATGCAAGGTCAGCCGGTGATCCTGTTGGTAGCAGGCCCGATCCGCGCGATGCTCTCGCGTTTCGGCCGCCTCGCCGTCCCGGGGCTGCACGTGCTGGCCTACCAGGAAATTCCGGACAACAAGCAAGTGACCATCGTTGCGACAGTAGGGCCCAACGGCTGAGGTAGTGGTTTATGCAAGTTAAGCGTTTTTTCGCCGCCGATATGCGTCAGGCCATGAAGCTGGTTCGTGATGAGCTGGGCGCTGATGCCGCCATCATTGGCAACCGCCGCATTGCCGGCGGCGTCGAGCTGACGGCGGCGCTGGATTACAAATTGTCGGCGCTGGCGCCACGGGTTCCGAACATGGAACTCGAAGACGAGCTGCGCAAGACCCAGTCGCGCATCGTCACCGCCCAGGCCGAGCTGAGCCTGCGTGGCGAAGCCGACGGCAACACCAATCGCCAGTTGTTCGCCGGCCTGCCGTTGACGGCCGGCCTGCCGCTGACCGCTGCCGAACCGTTGAGCGAACCGACTTACGCCGCCCCGGCACGTCCGGCCCCGGCGCCTGCACAGGCGTCCGCCGGTGTCGATCCGCGTGCGCTGGATTCGATGCGTTTCGAATTGAACAGTCTGCGCGAACTGATGGAAGTGCAGCTCGGCACCCTGGCCTGGAATCAGCTGCAAGGCAGCCGTCCGGCACAAGCCAATCTGTATCGCCGTCTGCAACGCATCGGTCTGTCCGGGCCGTTGTCGCGCGATTTGCTGGCGATGATCACCGACATCGAAGAACCACGTCAGGCCTGGCGCATGCTGCTCGCGCACCTGGCGCGGATGATCGCCGTACCGGAAGTCGAGCCGCTGGAAGAGGGCGGGGTGATTGCCATGGTCGGCCCGGCCGGCATGGGCAAGACCACCACGCTGGCCAAACTCGCTGCGCGCTACGTGCTCAAGTACGGCGCGCAGAATGTGGCGCTGGTCAGCATGGACAGCTTCCGCATCGGCGCGCAGGAACAACTCAAGACCCTGGGGCGGATTCTCAATGTGCCGGTGACCCACGTCGATCCGGGCCAGTCGCTGGTGCAGGCGCTCGACCCGCTGCTGCGCAAACGCGTGGTGCTGATCGATACCGCCGGCCTGCAGGCCAGCGATCCGGCCCTGCGCATGCAGCTGGAAAGTCTGGCCGGGCGTGGCATCCGTTCAAAAAATTATCTGGTGCTGGCAACCACCAGCCAGAAACAGGTTCTAACCGCCGCTTATCACAGTTACAAGCGTTGCGGGCTTGCCGGCTGCATCCTGACTAAACTGGATGAGACGGCCAGCCTTGGCGAAGTGTTGAGCCTGGCGATCAGTCATGAACTGCCGGTCGCGTACCTGACCGACGGCCCACGGATTCCGGATGATCTGCATCTGCCGCGCCGTCATCAACTGGTCAGCCGCGCCGTCAGCGTGCAAATGCAGGAAGAACCCAGCGAAGAAGCCATGGCTGACATGTTCGCTGATATCTACCACAGCCCGACCAAGCAGGTTGGCTGAGGTAATGAACAGTTTTTGTACCTACATCGATGGTCTGCCATGCATTGTTCCGGTTGTGAACGCGCAGCCAGTAATGTGGCCTCCGTCTATGCAAGACAAGGTAAAGAAATAACATGGGCAGCATGCATCCCGTACAGCTGATCGCGGTGACCGGCGGCAAAGGTGGCGTCGGCAAGACTAACGTGTCAGTGAACTTGTCTCTGGCGCTGGCAGAGCTTGGCCGTCGGGTCATGCTGCTGGACGCAGACCTGGGGCTGGCGAACGTCGATGTTCTGCTGGGCCTTACGCCCAAACGCACGCTGGCCGACGTGATCGAAGGCCGTTGCGAGCTGCGCGACGTGCTGTTGCAGGGGCCTGGCGGGATTCGCATCGTGCCGGCCGCTTCGGGCACCCAGAGCATGGTGCACCTGAGCCCGGCGCAACATGCCGGACTGATTCAGGCCTTCAGTGACATCGGCGACAACCTCGATGTGCTGGTGATCGACACCGCTGCAGGTATTGGTGACTCGGTAGTCAGTTTCGTCCGCGCCGCGCAGGAAGTGCTGCTGGTGGTCTGTGATGAGCCGACCTCGATCACCGACGCCTACGCGCTGATCAAACTGCTCAACCGCGACTACGGCATGAACCGCTTCCGCGTCCTCGCGAACATGGCGCAGAGCCCGCAGGAAGGGCGCAACCTGTTCGCCAAGTTGACCAAGGTCACGGATCGCTTCCTCGACGTCGCCCTACAATACGTCGGCGCGGTGCCGTACGACGAAAGCGTACGCAAGGCAGTGCAGAAGCAGCGTGCGGTCTATGAAGCCTTTCCGCGTTCCAAGTGCGCGCTGGCGTTCAAGGCCATCGCACAAAAGGTCGATACCTGGCCGCTGCCTGCCAACCCGCGTGGGCACCTTGAGTTTTTCGTCGAGCGCCTCGTGCAGCAAACGGCAGGGCCAGTGTTATGACCGCCAGCGGTATGAACTACTACAAGAAGTCGGCACGTGACGCGCAGTACGAGTTGATCGAGCGTTACGCGCCACTGGTCAAGCGCATTGCCTATCACTTGCTGGCGCGCTTGCCGGCGAGTGTGCAGGTTGAAGACCTGATTCAGGCCGGGATGATCGGCCTGCTTGAAGTCTCGACCAAATACGACGCCAGCAAAGGCGCCAGTTTCGAAACGTACGCGGGCATCCGGATCCGCGGCGCGATGCTCGACGAAGTACGCAAAGGGGACTGGGCGCCACGCTCGGTTCACCGCAATACCCGTATGGTCAGCGACGCAATTCGGGCAATTGAAGCTAAAACCGGCCGTGATGCTAAAGATCACGAGGTTGCGGCCGAACTCCAATTGAGTCTCGACGATTACTACGGGATTTTGAACGATACCCTGGGCAGCCGCTTGTTCAGTTTCGACGATCTGTTGCAGGACGGCGAACACGAAGGGCTGCACGAGGATGGCGCCAGTGCTCATCTTGAGCCGTCACGCGATCTGGAAGATGAACGCTTCCAGGCGGCGCTGGCGGACGCGATTGCCAATTTGCCGGAGCGTGAGCGACTGGTGTTGGCGCTGTACTACGACGAAGAACTGAACCTCAAGGAAATCGGTGAAGTCCTTGGCGTCAGTGAATCGCGGGTCAGCCAGTTACACAGCCAGTGCGCGGCCCGTTTGCGGGGGCGTTTGGGGGAGTGGCGAGCGCGCTGAAGGCAGTGTGGGGACACTGCGAACGAGGCTGGTGCGGTGATGAACGGCACCGGTCTTGCTCTGTTGTGCTCCAGACAGTCTTCGAGTGCTGCGCCGATTGATTGAAGTGGCGCGTCCAGGTGCTGGGCGCGTTTAAGACTGCTTGGAGGTCGAATTGAACAAAGACATGAAAATCCTCATCGTTGATGACTTCTCAACGATGCGGCGGATCATCAAGAACCTGCTGCGCGATCTTGGGTTCACCAACACCGTCGAGGCCGACGATGGCACTACCGCCATTCCGGTACTCAACAGCGGCAGCATCGACTTTCTGGTAACGGACTGGAACATGCCGGGCATGACCGGTATCGACCTGCTGCGCCACGTGCGTGCCGATGAAAAACTCAAGCATCTGCCCGTGCTGATGGTGACCGCTGAAGCCAAGCGCGAGCAAATCATCGAGGCCGCTCAGGCCGGTGTGAACGGCTACGTGGTCAAACCTTTCACGGCTCAGGCGTTGAAAGACAAAATCGAGAAGATTTTCGAACGCATCGGCTGATGACGCGCGGGGGAGCTATGGAGCATAAAGAATCTTCACAGGGCGATTTCGAATCGACCCTGAAAAAACACGCGGTCGAACTGGTCGAGAGCCTTGAAAAAGGCAGGTTCGGCGACGCTGTGCAACTGATCCATGAGCTCAATCAGACCCGTGACCGCGGCCTGTATCAGGAAGTGGGCAAGCTCACACGCGAACTGCACAGTGCGATCGTCAACTTCCAGATCGATCCGCACATGCCGCAGGCCGAGGAAGTGTCGCAGATCACCGACGCCACCGAACGCCTGGGCTATGTGGTCAAGCTGACCGAAGCCGCGGCCAACCGCACCATGGATCTGGTGGAAAGCGCCACGCCGGTGGTCAATGGCCTGGCCGATGAAGCCCAGGCCTTGAGCACCGACTGGGGCCGCTTCATGCGTCGTGAGGTCGGGGCTGAAGAGTTCCGCGAACTGGCGCGCCGGGTCGACGGTTTTCTGTCGCGCAGCAGCACGGACAACCGTGCGGTGTCGAGCAACCTCAACGACATCCTGCTGGCCCAGGATTACCAGGACCTCACCGGTCAAGTGATCAAGCGTGTGACCCAACTGGTCACCGAAGTCGAAAGCAATTTGCTCAAACTCGTACTCATGGCCAGTCAGGTGGACCGCTTTGCGGGCATCGAACACGACCGCGCCGCGATGCTTGCAGAAAAAGATCCACAAAAACATCTCTCGCAGGGTGAAGGTCCGCAGATTCATGCCGATAAACGAGAAGACGTTGTGTCCGGTCAGGACGATGTGGACGATTTGTTATCCAGCCTTGGATTTTGAGTTTTAGGTTTTTAGACCTGTAGGAGCACCCCATTAATGAGCTTCGGCGCCGATGAAGAGATCCTTCAGGATTTCCTGGTTGAGGCCGGCGAGATTCTTGAGCAACTGTCCGAACAACTGGTCGAGCTGGAAAGCCGCCCGGATGACGCAGATCTGCTCAACGCAATTTTTCGCGGTTTCCACACTGTAAAAGGGGGCGCCGGCTTCCTTCAGCTCAACGAGCTGGTGGAGTGCTGTCACATCGCCGAAAACGTGTTCGACATCCTGCGCAAGGGTGAGCGTCGCGTTGATGCAGAACTGATGGACGTGGTGCTTGAAGCACTGGACGCAGTGAACAGCATGTTCAGCGAAGTCCGTGAACGTGCACCGATCACTGCCGCTACCCCGGAACTGCTGGCCGCGCTGGCGCGTCTGGCCGAACCGCAATCGGCTGACGAAGCCCCGGCTTCGCCGGTGGCCGAGATGATCGAAGAGCTGGTCGTCGAAGGCGATTCGAGCGATTCGGGCGACATCACCGATAACGAATTCGAACAGCTGCTCGACTCGCTGAACGCCGTCAAGGCCGAAGCCGAAGCGCCGGTTGCTGTGGCATCTGCGCCGGTTGCCGATGCGGCCGCCAGCGATGAAATCACCGACGCTGAATTCGAGTCCTTGCTCGATCAGTTGCACGGCAAAGGCCAGTTCGCGCCGGACGCCGTGGCACCGACGGCGGCCGCTGCGGCGGCACCGGCGGCGGGCGACAGCTCGGACATCACCGACGACGAATTCGAAGCGCTGCTCGATCAGTTGCACGGCAAGGGCAA
>NZ_QAIK01000101.1:8129-16208 GCF_003061005.1 Pseudomonas sp. HMWF021
CTGCCGGCAGCGATCTGATCAGCGATCACGAATTCGAATCGTTGCTCGACGAGCTGCACGGCAAAGGCAAGTTCACCGACGTCAACGCCGCGACGGCTGGCAGCGCTTCGACCGTGGCTGCGCCGGCCGCCAAGGCTGCGGCAGCTCCAGCCGCTGCGCCGAAGGCTGCACCCAAGCCTGAGCCGAAAGCCGAAACGCCAAAACCGGCCACCGCTGCTGCACCGGCCCCGGCCCGCGCGGCCGCTGCGCCGCCACCGGAAAAACCGGCGAGCGAAGCCGAGACCACCGTGCGGGTCGACACCGCGCGTCTCGACGAAATCATGAACATGGTCGGCGAGCTGGTACTGGTGCGTAACCGTCTGGTGCGCCTGGGTCTCAACAGCGGCGACGAAGCCATGTCCAAGGCCGTGTCGAACCTCGACGTGGTCACGGCTGACTTGCAGACCGCGGTGATGAAGACCCGGATGCAGCCGATCAAGAAGGTCTTCGGGCGCTTCCCGCGTCTGGTTCGCGACCTGGCGCGTCAGCTCAAGAAAGAGATCAACCTGGAACTGGTGGGTGAAGAAACCGACCTCGACAAAAACCTCGTCGAGGCCCTGGCCGACCCGCTGGTCCACTTGGTGCGCAACGCCGTTGACCACGGTATCGAGTCGCCGGAAGAACGCGAAGCTTCGGGCAAGGCTCGTGGCGGTCGCGTGGTACTGGCGGCCGAGCAGGAAGGCGACCACATCCTGTTGTCGATCTCCGACGACGGCAAGGGCATGGACCCGAACGTGCTGCGTTCGATCGCGGTAAAACGCGGTGTGATGGACAAGGACGCGGCCGATCGCCTGAGCGATACCGAGTGCTACAACCTGATCTTCGCCCCGGGCTTCTCGACCAAGACCGAGATCTCCGACGTGTCCGGCCGCGGTGTCGGCATGGACGTGGTGAAGACCAAGATTTCCCAGCTCAACGGTTCGATCAACATCTACTCGACCAAGGGCCAGGGCTCGAAAATCGTCATCAAGGTACCGCTGACGCTTGCGATCATGCCGACCCTGATGGTGATGCTCGGCAATCAGGCGTTCGCGTTCCCGTTGGTCAATGTCAACGAAATCTTCCACCTCGACCTGTCGACCACCAACGTCGTGGACGGTCAGGAAGTGGTGATCGTGCGGGACAAGGCGCTGCCATTGTTCTACCTCAAGCGCTGGCTGGTCAGTTCCGCCGCTCACGAAGAGCAGCGCGAAGGCCATGTGGTGATCCTTTCGGTGGGCACCCAGCGGATCGGCTTCGTCGTCGATCAACTGGTCGGCCAGGAAGAAGTGGTCATCAAGCCATTGGGCAAAATGCTGCAGGGCACTCCGGGCATGTCCGGCGCCACCATCACTGGTGACGGCCGCATCGCGCTGATCCTCGATGTTCCAAGCATGCTCAAGCGTTACGCCGCACGGCGTATTTGAATCCGGGGCGGCGGGGCGACAACGTCCCGCTGCGCCTAATGGAGTGTTTATGGCAGTCAAAGTCCTGGTGGTGGACGATTCGGGTTTTTTCCGCCGCCGCGTCTCGGAAATTCTTTCAGCGGATCCGAGCATCCAGGTGGTCGGCACGGCCACCAACGGTAAAGAGGCGATCGATCAGGCCCTGGCCCTCAAGCCGGACGTGATCACCATGGACTACGAGATGCCGATGATGGATGGCATCACGGCGGTGCGGCACATCATGCAGCGCTGCCCGACCCCGGTGTTGATGTTCTCCTCGCTGACCCACGAAGGCGCCCGGGTGACACTGGATGCGCTGGACGCCGGCGCGGTGGATTTCCTGCCGAAGAATTTCGAAGACATCTCCCGTAACCCGGAGAAGGTCAAGCAACTGCTGTGCGAGAAGGTGCACAGCATCTCGCGCAGCAATCGTCGTTTCAGTGCCTACAGTGCGCCGGCTCCGGCCGCTGCACCGACGCCTGCGCCAGCCCCGGCGGCGTCGAGTTTCAGCAGCCACAGCGCTGCTGCTCCAACGCGTCCGGCCCCGGCTCCTGCACCAGCTCGCGCGCCGGCCGCCAGCGCTTCGTCGCCGGCACCGAAACGCAAAGCCTACAAACTGGTCGCCATCGGCACCTCGACCGGCGGCCCGGTGGCCCTGCAACGGGTGCTGACCCAGTTGCCGGCGAACTTCCCGGCACCGATCGTACTGATTCAGCACATGCCGGCGGCGTTCACCAAGGCGTTTGCCGAGCGTCTGGACAAGCTCTGCCGCATCAGCGTCAAGGAAGCCGAGGATGGCGACATCCTGCGTCCGGGCCTGGCGCTGCTGGCGCCGGGTGGCAAGCAGATGATGATCGACGGCCGTGGCGCAGTGAAAATCCTCCCGGGCGATGAGCGTCTGAATTACAAGCCGTGCGTGGACATCACCTTCGGTTCTGCGGCCAAGTCCTACGGTGACAAAGTTCTGGCGGTGGTGTTGACCGGCATGGGCGCCGACGGCCGCGAAGGCGCGCGTCTGCTCAAGCAGGGCGGCAGCTCGGTGTGGGCGCAGGACGAAGCCAGTTGCGTGATCTACGGCATGCCGATGGCCATCGTCAAAGCTGACCTCGCCGACGCGGTGTACAGCCTGGACGACATCGGCAAGCACATCGTCGAGGCGTGTATCTGATGGATGTTCTAAGCCTTATCGGGATCATCATGGCGTTCGTCGCCATCATCGGCGGCAACTACCTTGAAGGCGGCCACCTCGGTGCGCTCGCCAACGGCCCGGCCGCGCTGATCGTGCTCGGTGGCACCATCGGCGCAGCGCTGCTGCAATCGCCGATGAGCGCCTTCAAGCGCGCCATGCAGATCCTCGCCTGGATCCTGTTTCCGCCACGGGTGGATCTGGCCGGCGGCATCGACCGCGTGGTCAACTGGAGCCTCACTGCGCGCAAGGAAGGCCTGCTGGGTCTGGAAGGCGTGGCCGATGCCGAACCGGACAACTACTCGCGCAAGGGCCTGCAACTGCTGGTCGATGGCGCCGAGCCGGAAGCGATCCGCAGCATCCTCGAAGTGGATTTCTACACCCAGGAAGCCCGCGACATCGAAGCGGCCAAAGTCTTCGAAAGCATGGGCGGCTACGCGCCGACCATCGGCATCATCGGTGCGGTGATGGGCCTGATCCACGTGATGGGCAACCTCGCTGATCCGACGCAACTGGGCAGCGGCATTGCCGTGGCGTTCGTCGCGACCATCTACGGTGTCGCCAGTGCCAACCTGGTGTTGCTGCCGGTGGCGGCCAAGCTCAAGTCAATCGCGTTGCGACAGTCGCGTTATCGCGAAATGTTGCTGGAAGGTATTCTGTCGATCGCCGAAGGTGAAAACCCACGCTCCATCGAGTTGAAGCTGCAAGGCTTCATGGATTAAGGGAATAACCTCATGGCTCGTCGCAGACATCAGGAAGAACACGTCAATCACGAGCGCTGGCTCGTGTCGTACGCTGACTTCATCACGTTGTTGTTCGCTTTCTTCGTGGTGATGTATTCCATCTCGTCGATCAACGAAGGCAAGTACAAGGTCATTTCCGAAGCGCTGATCGGGGTTTTCACTGACTCCGATCGCTCGCTCAAGCCGATCCCGATTGGCGAGGAACGACCGAAAACCGTGACCCCGGCCAAGCCGCTGGTCAAGGACAGCGAACAGGTTGACGCCGGCATTGCCGGTGCCAGCGATCCGCTGAAAAGCATCGCCGATGACATCAGTGCCGCGTTCGGCGACCTGATCGCTTCCAACCAGATGACCGTGCGCGGCAACGAACTGTGGGTCGAGATCGAACTCAACTCCAGCCTGTTGTTCGGCAGTGGCGATGCGATGCCCAGTGACATCGCGTTCAACATCATCGACAAGGTCGCGGCGATCCTCAAACCGTTCGACAACCCGATCCACGTCGAAGGCTTCACCGACGATCAGCCGATCCGCACCGCGCAATACCCGACCAACTGGGAGCTGTCCTCGGCGCGCTCGGCAAGCATCGTACGGATGCTGGCGATGCAGGGCGTGAACCCTGGCCGTCTGGCGTCCGTGGGGTATGGCGAGTTTCAACCGGTGGCCAACAACGCCACTGCCGAAGGCCGGGCGAAAAACCGTCGCGTGGTGCTGGTGGTGTCGCGCAATCTCGATGTGCGCCGCAGTCTGACCGGCACCGGAACCGCCAATGCACAACCGGACGCGGCATTGAAGCGTGCTGGCACACAAACTGCACCGACCCCGGTCAAGACGCCGGGACGCGAGAGTGCCGTCAATTCTCCGTCGCCCGCATTAATACGCTGAGCTATGTCTCGGTCGAGCATCTCGACCGGGAGGAACGAACCGAATGAGAGTCTGGGCAGTCGCCAATCAAAAGGGTGGTGTCGGTAAAACCACATCTTCCATCGCTTTAGCCGGGTTGCTGGCGGAGGCGGGCAAGCGCGTGGTTGTGGTCGATCTCGACCCGCACGGCTCGATGACCAGCTATTTCGGCTACGACCCCGACAGCCTGGAACACAGCAACTACGACCTGTTTCTGCACAAGGGCACGGTGCCACAAGGCTTGCCCGGGCAGCTGTTGCTGTCGACCAGCGACGAACGCATTTCCCTGTTGCCGTCCAGTACCGCACTGGCGACCCTTGAGCGTCAGTCGCCGGGGCAGAGTGGTCTGGGTCTGGTGATCGCCAAGAGTCTGGCGCAGTTGTGGCAGGACTTCGATTACGCTGTGATCGACAGCCCGCCGTTGCTCGGTGTGCTGATGGTCAACGCCCTGGCCGCCAGCCAGCAACTGGTGATCCCGGTGCAGACCGAGCACCTGGCCGTGAAAGGCCTGGAACGTATGGTCAACACCCTGGCGATGATCAACCGTTCGCGCAAACAGGCGCTGCCGTTCAGCATCGTGCCGACCCTGTTCGACCGCCGCACCCAGGCATCGCTGGGCACTCTGCGCGTACTGCGCGACAAGTTTCCGGAAGAGATCTGGCAGGGTTACATCCCGGTCGATACCCGTCTGCGCGACGCCAGCCGGGCCGGGGTCACGCCTTCGCAATTCGACGGCAAGAGCCGTGGCGTACTGGCCTACCGCGCGCTGCTCAAGCATCTGCTGGCGCAACAACTTGTTCCGCAGGTGGCTTGAATGACGTTGACCTCTGTAGGAGCTGCCGCAGGCTGCGATCTTTTGATCTTGCTTTGTGGCGCTCCTGAAAAGATCAAAAGATCGCAGCCTGCGGCAGCTCCTACAGGGGACTGCGTATGAATCGGCCGGTGAAGTTGACGTCGAAGCCGCAGTTGGCGCTGCAGTCTTATCTGGATGGCTTGCTGCAGGAAATTCCTGACGAGTTGCCGGTCGAGGCGCCGGTCGAGGTGGTCGAAAGTGCAGCAGCGCTGGATGAGTTCCAGGCCGCGGTGCTTGAAGAACAGGCGCGTGATGCGCAGAAAACCGCCAAGCCTGCCGCCCCGGTTGCCGCGCCTGCCGCTGCATCGGTGGCCAAGGCCCCTGCGACGTTGATCGAAGAAGCCGAGCCGCCACGCGCGCCGGTGTCGACACTCGCACCGCTGCTGCAAACCCAATTGCTGAAAACCGTGCCGGAACCGGTGGTGGTCGAACCTGCTCCGGTTGCGCCCGCGCCCGTCGAGCAGACGCTGGTGCCGCCGGTTGTAGAAGTGCACCTGCCGCCAAGCAACACGCCGCCACCGGTGGACACCGATGGCCGTCCGGCCTGGGCTGCCGAAGCCTTCGAATGCCTGTTGTTCGATGTCGCCGGGTTGACCCTGGCGGTGCCGCTGGTGTGCCTGGGTTCGATCTATTCACTGGCCGGCCACGAGTTGACGCCGCTGTTCGGTCAGCCGGAATGGTTCCTCGGGATTCTGCCGAGCCAGGCCGGCAATCTGAAAGTGTTGGACACGGCTCGTTGGGTCATGCCGGATCGCTATCGCGATGACTTCCGTCAGGGCCTGCAGTACGTTATTTCGGTACAAGGTTACGAATGGGGGCTGGCGGTGCATCAGGTCAGCCGTTCGTTGCGTCTGGACCCGAATGAAATCAAATGGAGAAGTCACCGGGGCCAGCGGCCATGGCTCGCCGGCACGGTGATTGAGCACATGTGTGCATTACTTGATGTAGCCGCGCTGGCCGAGTTGATCGCCAGCGGCGGGGCAAAGCACATGGGCGGCCACAAGCCGCTACATAAATCGACATAGCAGCCGACATAACAGTCAGGCGAAGGCATTGTTCAAATGCCTCCACACAGAACACACACCGCCCAGTGCGGTTTTTTCGAGGGGTCAGGGTATGAGTAGTCAGGCGACGAATGCAAAAGGTTCTGAAGATCCGATCCTGCAATGGGTGACCTTCAAGCTGGACAACGAAACCTACGGCATCAACGTGATGCGCGTTCAGGAAGTGCTGCGCTACACCGAGATCGCTCCGGTGCCGGGCGCGCCAAGCTACGTGCTGGGCATCATCAACCTGCGCGGTAACGTGGTCACCGTGATCGACACCCGTCAGCGCTTCGGCCTGAACAGCGGCGAGATCAGCGACAACACCCGTATCGTCATCATCGAAGCCGACAAGCAAGTGGTCGGGATCATGGTCGACAGCGTGGCGGAAGTGGTTTACCTGCGTCAGTCGGAAATCGAGACCGCGCCGAACGTCGGCAACGAAGAGTCGGCCAAGTTCATCCAGGGCGTGTGCAACAAGAACAACGAGCTGCTGATCCTGGTCGAGCTGGACAAGATGATGAGCGAAGAAGAATGGTCGGAACTGGAGAGCATCTGATTGATTCTCGAGGTTGCGGTCATTGTCCTGTTCCTCTTCTGGGCAGGCACGCTGGCAATGTTTCTGGCGTACATCAAGGCGCAGCGCGTAATCGCTGCGCAACAGGCCCAGGGCGATGCGCTGCGTGATCAGCGCATCAAGGACCTGGCCAAGCGTGTCGACGACTATCAGAACGGCAACGTGCGAATGGGCGAAGCCCTGCACGAACTGCGCTCGGTAGTCGGTCCGTTGCCGGACAAGATTGTCGCGCTGGAACAGCGCGATCCGTCGAGCCTGTCATTCGCCCAGGCGGCGAAACTGGTGGGGATGGGCGCGAGCGTCGATGAGCTGACTCAGTCCTGCGGCTTGACCCAGGCTGAGGCGGAGTTGATGCGCAAGCTGCACAGAAGCTGAAGCTGTAGCTGAAGATCAAAAGATCGCAGCCTTCGGCAGCTCCTACATGGAACGCGTTTCCCTGTAGGAGCTGCCGCAGGCTGCGATCTTTTGCTTTCAAGGCTTAATAATCATCCCCGCGTGCGGTGATGTCCTTCTCGACCATCGGCGCATCCGGGTCGTGCCCCTCGGGGAATTTCCCCTTCAGGTTCCACGCAAACGCGATGATCTCGGCGATTGTGCGGTACAGCTCCTCGGGGATGCTGTCGCCCAGTTCCATCCGCGCCAACAGCCGCACCAGCTCGGCGTTCTCATAGATCGGTACTTCACAGTCGCGGGCGATGCGCAGGATTTCTTCGGCCAGTTCCTCGTCACCCTTGGCGGTGAGGGTCGGGGCGTGGTTGCCGTCGTACTTGAGGGCGATGGCCTGGCGTGGAGCAGTGGAATCGTTCATGCGGTTTCGTCGACCCAGCGGTGTTCGAGGCGGGTTTGGTTGCCTTGCGGCGGGGTGCCGAGGTGGCAGTCGAGATCGCCGACGTTCAGCCCGCGATCAAGCAGGCGCTGGCGCAGCGCGAACAGGTTGGTTTCGATCAGGTCGGCGGTGTACGGGCGTTCGGCCCAGAGCTGGCTCGACAGGCTGCCGGCAATCAACTGCGCCTGAATCTGCATCGGCCCCAGCGGCTCCATATCGAACGCCAGATCGACGCGCCACAGTTGCTGTCTGGGTTCGCGCTCGTCACGGCGTTCGTTGGGTTGCGGTTCTCTTTCCGGCGCTTCTTCGCGCTGAAATTTAACCTGCAACGGGATGATGTCCTGCAGGTTGCGCATGGGAATTTCCAGCTGCCAGGTGCTGAGCAAACGGCCGTCGTCGGTGACCCCGGTCTGCTCCAGGCTCGACAGTTGATGGCTTTGCAGGCGCGACACGGCCGCCGCCGCGAGGCGCAGCAGATGCTCCAGATC
>NZ_QAIK01000101.1:16218-21445 GCF_003061005.1 Pseudomonas sp. HMWF021
GCGGGAAGCTGCTGGGCAGCGGTTTGGCGCTGACCTGGCCGAGGGTGCCGAGGGCATTGCGCACGAAACTGGGCAGCGCTTGCGCCAGGGTGTTGGCGGCAATGATCGCGTTGAAACTGGCATTGCCCGGCACACCCGGTGACAGCTGCGCGATCAGCTTGAGCAGGTCGGCTTTCATGTCCGGGGTCAGCGCCGGATTCTGTCCGGTCAGCAGTCTGGCTTCGAGGAAGGCGCCGCTGTTGGCCAGGGCCAGGGCCACGCCTTTGGCGCTGCTCATCTGCTGCACGTCGGGCAGGTTGGCGAGCAGGCGCGTGACGGCAGCGCGCAGATCATGCGAAGTCTGGTCGTCGTCGCTCGGCAGGTTTTGCAAGGCGCTGAGCAAACCATCGAGGGAGCCTTGGCGGCTCTGTTGGCCGAGCAGTTGCTGGCTCACCGCCAATTGCTCCTGACGGCTGCTCAGTGGCACGAACTTGAGGGTTTGCGAATCCTCGACCAATGCCGAGAGCAGGGTGCCGATGCGCAGCGGCGTCGGGCTGTCGATGTCCAGTGTGGCGCCACTTTGCGCGGTGTTGAGCAGGCTCACCAGCGAGCGGTACACCGTTGGCTGTCCCGGCACTTGCGGCAGTGTCTGCGAGGTCAGCACCTTGCCTTGCAGCAGCGTGCCGACCGGCAACTGCGCCGTATCGATGCGGGTAAGGGCGGCGACGCTGCTGGCTATCGCCTGTTGCACGGTGATCGCCAGATTGCCCGCCGACGGCTGAGTGACGGCCAGGTTGGTGCCGGTCGGCAGCGGCAGGTTGCTGCTGGCTTGCACGGTGGTCTGACGGCCGCCGTCGACGGTAACCTTGAGTAGCAGTTGAAAGGTCTGGTCCGCCTGCTTGAGCGACAACACCTCGGCCTGAGCACTTTGCCCGGCGCCAATCAAGCCTTCGACCGGGGTCAGCAGCTTGAGCAACTCACCGCTCATCGCCAGCGGACGCGCGTTCGCCGGGGTTGTGGGCGGGAGCGGGAGGATGTTCATTTCGCCTGTCATACGCGGACACAACCTGAGGAAATTGCACTCTTGAGAGTAAGGCACGGCATGTATAATGCCGCGCGTCTTGCGCTTCGTTCATAAAACATAGCAATTGTTTGATCCAGCTCTCTGGTTCGCACCGTCATTGCATTTATCCTGCATCTCTTTAACGGCCGCGCCAGAGCCGACTTGAACCGTATAAGGCCCGTGATTCCTTGACCAGTCCTGTCCTGCAAACCGTTGCCCTTGCCTGTGAGCGAGACTTGCGGCTGCTCTTCGAAAATCTCGAACTGAGACTGGCCAGCGGCGATATGGTGCAGATCAGCGGCCCCAACGGCAGCGGCAAAACCAGTCTGCTGCGCCTGTTGTCCGGGTTGATGCAGCCGACCAGCGGTCAGGTGCTGCTCAACGGTCAGCCACTGGCCGCCCAGCCAAGCGAGTTGGCGCGCAACCTGCTGTGGATCGGCCACGCCGCCGGGATCAAGGACCTGCTGACCCCCGAAGAAAACCTGTCCTGGCTCTGCGCCCTGCATCGGCCCGCCGAACGCGAGGCGATCTGGCAGGCATTGGCTGCCGTAGGATTGCGCGGTTTCGAAGATGTTCCCTGCCACACCCTGTCCGCCGGTCAGCAACGCCGCGTAGCGCTGGCGCGGCTGTATCTGGACAGCCCGCCGCTGTGGATTCTCGACGAGCCGTTCACCGCGCTCGACAAACAGGGCGTGGCGCAACTCGAAGAACACCTGGCCGGGCACTGCGAGCGCGGCGGTCTGGTGGTGTTGACCACGCACCACACGCTGAGCCGCATGCCGGCCGGTTATCGCGATATCGATCTGGGGAACTGGGCAGTATGAGTGTGTTCGGCCTGCTGGTTGCCCGAGAGTCCCGCCTGCTGTTTCGCCGTCCGGCGGAGCTGGCCAATCCGCTGATTTTCTTTGCCATCGTCATCGCGTTGTTCCCGCTGGCCGTCGGCCCGGAAACTCAAGTCTTGCAAAACCTGTCCCCCGGGTTAGTCTGGGTGGCCGCGCTGTTGTCGGTCCTGCTCTCGCTGGACGGATTGTTTCGCAGTGATTTCGAAGATGGCTCCCTGGAACAGTGGGTCCTTTCGCCGCACCCGCTGCCACTTCTGGTGCTGGCCAAGGTGCTGGCACACTGGCTGTTCTCGGGGCTGGCGCTGGTCTTGCTCTCGCCTCTGTTGGCGCTGATGCTCGGTTTGCCGGTCGCCTGCCTGCCGGTATTGCTGTTGTCGTTGCTGCTGGGGACACCGGTGCTGAGTTTGCTCGGCGCAGTGGGCGCGGCGCTGACGGTTGGTTTGAAACGCGGCGGCCTGTTGCTCGCGCTGCTGATTCTGCCGTTGTACATCCCGGTGTTGATCCTGGGCAGTGGCGCCTTGCAGGCCGCCTTGCAAGGCATGCCGGCGACCGGGTATCTGTTGTGGCTGGGCAGCCTGACCGCCCTGGCGATCACCCTGACACCTTTTGCAATAGCTGCTGGCCTGAAGATCAGCGTCGGCGAATAATGAGGTCTGGTTAAAATTTAACCAGCAAAGACCCTGAGACTGCTCACACCGATGAGCGGCACCCGTGATGGAAACAGTATGAACTGGACCTGGTTTCACAAGCTCGGCTCGCCCAAGTGGTTCTACGGCATCAGCAGCAGGTTTCTGCCGTGGCTGAGCATCGCAGCGTTGCTGCTGATCAGCGTTGGCGTGGTCTGGGGCCTGGCCTTCGCGCCGCCGGATTATCAGCAGGGCAACAGCTTTCGCATCATCTACATTCATGTGCCGGCGGCGATGCTTGCGCAGTCGATCTATGTGATGCTGGCGGTGTGCGGCGTGGTCGGGCTGGTGTGGAAAATGAAACTGGCCGACGTCGCCCTGCAATGCGCGGCACCGATCGGTGCGTGGATGACCGCCGTGGCGCTGGTCACCGGGGCGATCTGGGGCAAGCCGACCTGGGGCTCGTGGTGGGTCTGGGATGCGCGGCTGACGTCGATGCTGATTCTGCTGTTTCTGTACTTCGGGGTGATTGCGCTGGGCAACGCCATCAGCAACCGCGACAGCGCCGCCAAGGCCTGCGCCGTGCTGGCGATCGTCGGGGTGATCAACATCCCGATCATCAAGTACTCGGTGGAGTGGTGGAACACCCTGCACCAGGGCGCGACCTTCACCCTCACCGAAAAACCGGCGATGCCTGCCGAAATGTGGCTGCCGTTGTTGCTGACAGTGCTGGGGTTCTACTGTTTCTTCGGCGCCGTGCTGTTGCTGCGCATGCGCCTTGAAGTGCTCAAGCGCGAAGCCCGCGCCAGTTGGGTCAAGGAAGAAGTGCAGAACAGTCTGGAGGCCGCGCGATGAGTTTCGCTTCATTCGGCGACTTCCTCGCCATGGGCCACCACGGCCTGTATGTGTGGTCGGCCTACGGCATCTGTCTGGCGGTGCTGATCCTCAACGTGGTCGCACCGATCGCGGCCCGCAAGCGCTATCTGCAACAAGAGGCGCGTCGTCTGCGCCGGGAGAACGGCAAGTGAATCCGCTGCGCAAAAAACGTCTGACCCTCATTCTGGCGATTCTGGTCGGAGTCGGCGCTGCCGTCGGCCTGGCCCTCAGCGCCCTGCAGGAAAACATCAACCTGTTTTACACACCGACCCAGATTGCCAACGGCGAAGCGCCGCACGACACGCGCATCCGCGCCGGCGGCATGGTCGAGAAAGGCTCGCTGCAGCGCTCGCCGGATTCGCTGGACGTCAAATTCGTCGTCACCGACTTCAATAAAGCCGTGACCATCACCTACCGCGGCATCCTCCCGGATCTGTTCCGCGAAGGGCAGGGCATCGTCGCCCTGGGCAAACTCAACGCCGACGGCGTGGTGGTGGCCGATGAAGTGCTGGCCAAGCACGACGAGAAGTACATGCCGCCGGAAGTGACCAAAGCGCTGAAAGACAGTGGTCAATCGGCACCCACCCAAGCGAAGGAGGGTTGATCGATGACGTCTGCACTGTTTGTTCCCGAACTCGGCCATCTGGCGATGATTCTGGCGCTGTGTTTTGCGCTGGTGCAGGCCGTGGTGCCGTTGCTCGGCGCCTGGCGCGGCGACCGTCTGTGGATGGGTCTGGCCCAACCGGCGGCGTGGGGGCAGTTTGCGTTCCTGCTGTTTGCCTTTGGTTGTCTGACCTACGCGTTCATGACCGACGACTTCTCGGTCGGCTACGTGGCGATGAACTCCAACAGCGCCTTGCCGTGGTACTACAAGTTCAGCGCGGTGTGGGGTGCCCACGAAGGGTCGTTGCTGCTGTGGGCGTTGATCCTGGGTGGCTGGACCTTTGCGGTGTCGGTGTTCTCCCGGCAGTTGCCGCAAGTCATGCTCGCCCGCGTGCTGGCGGTGATGGGCATGATCAGCACCGGTTTCCTGTTGTTCCTGATCCTCACCTCCAACCCGTTCTCGCGGATCCTCCCGCAGATTCCGGCGGACGGGCGTGACCTCAATCCGTTGCTGCAAGACATCGGCCTGATCGTCCATCCGCCGATGCTCTATATGGGTTACGTCGGGTTCTCGGTGGCCTTTGCCTTCGCCATCGCCGCTTTGCTGGGTGGTCGTCTCGACGCCGCGTGGGCACGCTGGTCGCGCCCTTGGACGATTGTCGCCTGGGCCTTCCTCGGCATCGGCATCACCCTTGGTTCGTGGTGGGCTTACTACGAACTTGGCTGGGGCGGCTGGTGGTTCTGGGATCCGGTGGAAAACGCTTCGTTCATGCCATGGCTGGTCGGTACGGCGTTGATTCACTCGCTGGCCGTCACGGAAAAACGTGGAGTGTTCAAGAGCTGGACGGTGTTGCTGGCGATTGCCGCATTTTCGTTGAGCCTGCTCGGTACATTCCTCGTGCGTTCCGGCGTGCTGACCTCGGTGCACGCGTTTGCCTCGGACCCTGAGCGCGGCGTGTTCATTTTGATCTTCCTGCTGTTCGTGGTCGGTGGTTCGCTGACGCTGTTTGCCTTGCGCGCGCCAGTGGTCAAGAGCCAGGTCGGCTTCAACCTGTGGTCGCGGGAAACCCTGCTGCTGGGCAACAACCTGGTGCTGGTGGTGGCCGCGTCGATGATTCTGCTCGGCACGCTGTATCCGCTGATTCTCGATGCGATCAGCGGCGCCAAGCTGTCGGTCGGCCCGCCGTATTTCAACGCGCTGTTCATCCCGTTAATGGCGTTGCTGATGCTGGTGATGG
>NZ_QAIK01000101.1:21455-22177 GCF_003061005.1 Pseudomonas sp. HMWF021
GTTCCTGCTCGCTGCCTGGGTATTGCTCGCCGGTGTGCGCGACATCTTCGACAAGACTCGCCACAAGGGTTTGATCAAAGGCCTGCCAACCCTGACCCGCAGCTATTGGGGCATGCAGATCGCGCACTTGGGTATTGCCGTGTGCGCCCTCGGTGTGGTGCTGTCGAGTCAGAACAGTGCCGAGCGCGACCTGCGTCTGGCGCCGGGCGAGTCGATGGATCTGGCCGGTTATCACTTCATCTTCGAAGGTGCCAAGCACTTCGAAGGGCCGAACTTCACCTCCGACAAGGGCACCATCCGGGTGATCCGCGACGGCAAGGAAGTCAGCGTGCTGCACCCGGAAAAACGCCTGTACACCGTGCAGAGTTCGATGATGACCGAGGCCGGGATCGACGCCGGTTTCACCCGCGATCTCTACGTCGCACTGGGCGAGCCGCTGGAAAACGGCGCGTGGGCGGTGCGGGTGCACGTCAAACCGTTCGTGCGCTGGATCTGGTTCGGCGGTCTGCTGACCGGTCTGGGCGGATTGCTGGCAGCGCTGGATCGGCGCTATCGCGTCAAGGTCAAAACCCGGGTGCGTGAAGCCCTCGGCCTGCAAGGAGCGGCTGCATGAGACGTTGGTTGATGCTGGTGCCACTGGCGATTTTCCTGCTGGTGGCGGTGTTTCTTTATCGCGGGCTGTACCTCGATCCGGCGGAGCTGCCGTCGGCGATAATCAACAA
>NZ_QAIK01000101.1:22187-31172 GCF_003061005.1 Pseudomonas sp. HMWF021
CTGCCGAACGTGCAGGGCGACAAGACCCTGACCAAGGCTGACATTCTCGGCAAACCGGCGCTGGTCAACGTCTGGGGCACCTGGTGCATTTCCTGCCGGGTCGAGCACCCGGTGCTGAACAAACTGGCCGAGCGTGGCGTGGTGATCTACGGCATCAACTACAAGGACACCAACGCCGATGCGTTGAAGTGGCTGGCCGAATTCCACAACCCGTACGTGCTGGATATCCGTGACGACGAAGGCTCGCTGGGCCTGAACCTTGGCGTGTACGGCGCGCCGGAAACCTTCTTCATCGACGCCAAGGGCATCATCCGCGACAAGTACGTGGGTGTGATCGACGAGCAGGTCTGGCGCGAAAAACTCGCGGCCAAGTATCAGGCGCTGGTCGATGAGGCCAAGCCATGAAGCGCTTTCTGGCTGCGGTGGTATTGGGCCTGAGTCTGGCCGGCGTGGCGCATGCCGCCATCGACACTTACGAATTCGCCAAGGAAGGTGATCGCGAGCGTTTCCGCGAGTTGACCAAGGAACTGCGTTGCCCCAAGTGCCAGAACCAGGATATCGCCGACTCCAACGCACCGATTGCCGCTGACCTGCGCAAAGAGATTTTCCGCATGCTCGGCGAGGGTAAGGACAATCAGCAGATCATCGATTTCATGGTCGATCGCTACGGTGATTTCGTCCGCTACAAACCGGCGCTCAATGCCAAGACCGCACTGCTGTGGTTCGGCCCGGCGGGCTTGCTGTTCGGTGGTCTGGTGGTGATCGCAGTGATCGTTCGCCGGCGTCGCGCACAGCGCACCGAGACCCCGCCATCGCTGTCCACCGAAGAACGTCAGCGCCTCGACCAACTGTTGGATAAAAACCAAGAATGATTGATTTCTGGCTAGCCGCAGGGCTGTTGCTTCTGGTCGCCCTGAGTTTTCTGCTGATCCCGGTTTTGCGTGGCCGTCGCGCCCAGCGTGAAGAGGATCGAACTGCCCTCAACGTGGCGCTGTATCAGGAACGTGTCGCCGAGCTGCAAGCGCAGCAGGCTGAAGGCGTACTCGACGCGGCGCAAATGGACAGTGGGCGTGCCGAGGCGGCGCGTGAACTGCTCGCCGATACCGAAGGCGTTGCTGCGCCGCGTGTGTCGAAACTGGGCAAGCCGTTGCCGCTGCTGGCAGCGGTGCTGGTGCCGGTGTTGGGGCTGGGGCTGTATCTGCATTTCGGTGCTGCCGACAAAGTCGAACTGACCCGCGAATTCGCCCAGGCGCCGCAGTCGATGGAAGAGATGACCCGGCGTCTGGAGCGCGCCGTTGCCGCGCAACCGGATTCGGCCGAAGGCCTGTACTTCCTCGGTCGCACCTACATGGCTCAGGATCGTCCGGCGGACGCCGCGAAGATGTTCGAACGCGCCGCCAACCTTGCCGGGCGCCAACCGGAACTGCTCGGCCAGTGGGCGCAGGCGCAGTATTTCGCCGATGGCAAGAAGTGGTCGGACAAGATCCAGGCCCTGACCGACGAAGCGCTGAAGGCCGATCCGAAAGAAGTCACCAGCCTCGGCCTGCTCGGTATCGCCGCGTTCGAAGGCGAGCGTTACCAGCAAGCCATCGATTACTGGAACCGTTTGCTGGCGCAGTTGCCAGAGGACGACAAATCCCGCGAAGCCCTGCAGGGCGGCATCAACCGCGCCACCGAACGGCTTGAAGCCAGTGGTGGCAAGGTCGCTGCGAGCCCGACCGCCAAGGCTGCCGCGCTGCTCAAGGTGCGCGTGGATCTGTCCAGTGAACTCAAGGGCAAGGTACAACCGGGTGACAGCGTGTTCATCTTCGCCCGTGCCGTTTCCGGCCCGCCGGCGCCGCTGGCGGCCAAGCGCATGACCGTGGCGGATCTGCCGGTGACCGTCGAACTGGGCGATGCCGACGCGATGATGCCGCAGTTGAAACTGTCGAACTTTCCTGAAGTCCAACTGGTTGCGCGCATTTCCCGAGCCGGTCAACCGACCGCCGGTGAGTGGGTAGGTCGCAGCGGCCCTCTGGCCAGCAGCACCACCGCGCCGCAAACACTGACCATCGACAGCCCGGACCAATAACCGGAACAACAGGAAAGCACCGCCATGCACAGTCTCGCCCGAATCGCAGTCATCACCATGGCCCTGGGCATGAGCGCCTGTGCGGTGCACCGACCGGAACCGACCACCAATCTGCCGCCGATCCCGCCGTCACAACCGAGCCCGACCCCGTCGACCTCGCCGACCCCGGGCAAAAGCATTCCGGCCAAACCGTCCAAGCCAGTCCCACGCACCTCCGCCAGCTTCGCCCCGCCACCGGGCGGCAACAGCCACTGGGACCAGAAACTCGGCGTCTACGTCCTCGACGACCAGCCCAACACCTTCTACCGCCAGCGCACCTACTTCCGCTGGAACAACGGCTGGACCCGCTCCGTCAGCCCCAACGGCCCATGGGAAGACACCGACATCCACGGCGTGCCGCCGGGGTTGGGCAAACAGTTCGGGCAGTGATGAAAAAACGGCGATCCTTGGATCGCCGCTTGTTTATCTGGTGTTCCCAAAACGAGTATTCAGAGAATCGCACGGTAGGTGCTTAGCGCCCGAACTGACTCAACCAACCCCTGGCGCTGCAAAAGATCCAGAAACGGCTCGACGGCCATCGGTGGCAATTTAAGTTGTTGGCGCTGCCGTTGCGCTGCAGCGATAACTGCTGCCGGATCAAGGTGAAACAGGTTTTCGACAAACTCATCAGTGTGTTGGGCCTCGACGCCATAGGGGGCGAGGCAGGCATCGGGAAAATCTTTCAGATTGAACGTGACGATCACCCCAGCGCCACAGCGTATGGCTGCGGCCAGTACATGGCGGTCGTTGGTATCGGGTAAGGAAAGTCCGGTGATCAGGTCTTCAAAATCGTAGACACAGGCATCCGGGATCGCACGATCCATAAGCTCGGACGTGCGATCCAGTTGCTCCATCGTCAGATCGGTTCTGTTTTTCAATAAATTGCGTTTCCATTCGCCGTGAATCTTCTTGGTCCACCGGGCTCGAAATCGCCCCGAAAGAGCAAGCCACATCAGAAAATCTCTCAGTGGGGCGGGGTACAAAACACATGCATCGTATACAGCGGTGAAAGGTGAATGCCTCACTCGTATCCTGTCCTTAACGCCTGTGCCTGCTCCGCGAGAAGCGCCATTGCCTGCTCGCTGGCGGTGTCGCGCCGGGTTTTATAGTCCATCAAATCGGCGAAACGCACACGTCGGTGCTTGCCGGTTTTGTGGTAGGACAACTCGCCGCTTTCCAGCAGTTTTATCAGGTGCGGGCGTGAGACATTGAGCATGTCAGCGGCTTCCTGAGTGGTCAGCTCGGCATGCACCGGTACGACTTTGACGGCATTGCCTTCAGCCAGCTCCGCCAGAATGTCCACCAGCAAGCGCAGTGCAGAGGTGGGTAGCTCGACCTGATGTGCCTGATTCTGCTCGTCGAAAATCTGAATGTGCTGGGTTTCGAATCGGGTCGCGAGGTAGGCGGTGAGCGCGCGTCTGCCTTCGATTGCGGCTTTGACTTCGCGCTCCACAGGGAGGTTGAGAGAGGGGTGGATGACAATCGACATAATGGATTCCAGCATTCTGAATAGAGGATGCTGGAACGTTATTCGAATTAAACGAAAATCGCAATAAACGAAACGGAAGCTGATTCAGTTCAGGTGTGTCAGCAAGTTTTCCATGTACTCCACAAACGCCCGCGCCTTCGCACTGACCATCCGTCCCGTGGGAAACACAGCCCATAAGTCCTGATCCGGCAAACGCCAATCACCCATCACCACCCTGACCGCACCGCTCGCCAGTTCTGGCGCGAACATCCATTGCGAAGCGATGGTCAGGCCCTGATCGGCCAGCACGGCTGCGCGCAAGCCCTCGGCGGCGCTGACGCGCAGGCGGCCGGTCAGGGTTTGCGTCTGTTGTTCGCAGCCTCGGATGAACGTCCAGGTGGCGCCGCCGCTGAGGTTGTAGACGATGCCTTGGTGCTGATCCAGATCGGCAGGGTGGCTGGGTTCGCCGTGGCGAGCAAAGTACGCCGGGGTGCCGAGCACCACGCGGCGGCAGTCGGCGATCTTGCGCGCGGTGAGGCTGGAGTCGCTGAGCGGACCCATGCGCAGGGCGACGTCGATGCCTTCTTCCACCAGATTGATGTTGCGGTCGTCGAGCATCAGATCGATGCTCAGTTGCGGATGCTGATCGAGAAACGGCCCCAACTGCGGCACGACATGCAGACGCCCGAAAGTCACCGCAGCGCTGATCCGCAGGTTGCCGCGCAAACCGCTAGCGCTGCCACGGGCGGCGTTATCGGCTTCGTTTGCTTCATCGATGGCGCGTCTGGCCCGCTCGAAAAACGCCAGGCCAGCCTCGGTCGGAGTCAGGCCTCGGGTCGAGCGCAGCAGCAGGCTGACCGCCAGGCGTTTCTCCAGTTGAGCGATGGTTTTCGACACGGCGGGCTGGCCGATATTCAGCCGTCGCGCGGCGGCGGAAAACGAGCCGGTTTCGACGACGCAGACGAAGGTTTCCATGGCGGCGAGGCGGTCCATCTCAGGTCCTTGTGCAATCCTGAAGCATTCAGAGGAGCCCTGTGGGAGCGAGCTTGCTCGCGAATACGGTCTGACATCCAGCGGATGTGTTGACTGATCCGGCGCCTTCGCGAGCAAGCCCGCTCCCACAGGGGGGCGGTGTGTTTAGTATCGGCTTTGCCGAGCGGGCCGCTGATGACTCAAGCCGTCGCCAATGACCGCCGCTGTGATGCGCTCAAAAACCGCACCAGCGCCAGCAGCGGGAAAGCACTGCCGACAATCACGATCCACAACCAGCCGCCATGCTCGTACACCGCACTGGCGACCGACGAGCCGAAGGCGCCGCCGATGAAGATGCTGGTCATGTACAGCGCATTCAGGCGACCACGGCTTTTGGCGTCCAGCGAATAGACTGCGCGCTGGCCGAGGACCATGTTCATCTGTACGCAGAAATCCAGTACCACACCGGTCACAGCCAGACCGATAACGCTGTAAGCCGGGTGGATGAACGCCGGCAGGAAGCTCAGGCTGGCAAACAGCATGGCCAGCAGCGAAGCGGTGCGGGTATGGCCGGCGTCAGCCAGGCGTCCGCTGATCGGCGCGGCGATGGCCCCGATGGCGCCGACCAGGGCGAAGATCGCGATCTCGCTCTGCGACAGACCGTGGTTGCGAGCCAGTTCCAGCGGCACCGCTGTCCAGAACAGGCTGAAGGTGGCGAACATGCAACCCTGATAAAACGCGCGCTGACGCAGCACCGGTTGCTGGCGCAGCAGGGTCCACAGCGAACCGATCAACTGGCCATACGTGGCGCTGTGATCCGGTTGGCGCTTGGGCACGGTCAACGCCAGCACCACGCTGATCGCCGCCATCAACGCCGCAGCAATCATGAACATCGCGCGCCAGCCGAAATGGTCAGCCACTACGCTCGACACCGGTCGCGCCAGCAGGATGCCCAACAGCAGGCCGCCCATGATCCCGCCGACCACCCGGCCCCGGGATTCTTCCGGCGCCAGATGCGCGGCCAGCGGAATCAGGATCTGCACCGACACCGAACTGAAACCCACCAGCAACGAGATCAGCAAAAACACATTCGGCTGACTGGTGAACGCCGCGCCGAGCAGGCTGGCAATCGCCACCACGGTGGTGATGATCATCAGGCGACGGTTTTCCAGCAGGTCGCCCAGCGGCACCAGGAAGAACAGGCCCAGCGCATAACCGATCTGGGTCAGCGAGACGATGAAGCTGGCCATGGTGTCGGAGAGGCCGATGTCCGGCGCGATCAGGCCGATGATCGGCTGTGCGTAATAGATGTTGGCGACGATCGCGCCGCAGCAGAAGGCGAACAGCAGCACCATGCCTCGGGTCATTGCGTGAGTTGTGGCGTTCATAAGGTTTCTCGATCCAGCGAAAGGGAATGCGGTGAGGCTAAGGGACGCACCGAAGCGGCGGTAGAAGCCTTGTATCGATAGCAGTTATTCCATTGCGGAATGATTGGCTTCAAGCGTGGTGGCGTCCATCGGCGGACCTTGCGTCCGGCCGGGGAGGGGGGATGATACATTCACTTACATCTTCTTCGATAGCGTGCTTATGTTTAGCACAGTGCTTCTACTGTTCATCACCGGAGGATTGCCATGTTGCGTCAGTTGCTGCGTCACACCACCACGATTGCCCTGATCGGCCTGCTGGGCGCCAGCGCGGTGCAGGCGGCCGATGCCCCCGGTACGCGGCTCGGGGTGCGCGGCGAAATCACCGGGGTCAGCGCCGACTCGTTGAAAGTCCACGTCAACAGCGGCGAGAACGTAGTGATTCAATTGAACCCGGACACCAAGGTCCGCGCCGTCACCCTGGCGAATATCGAAGACATCAAACCCGGCAGCTACATCGGCTCGGCCGCCATGCCGCAGGAGGATGGCACGCTCAAGGCAATGGAAGTGCACGTATTCCCGCCGGAGCTGGCCGGCAGCGGTGACGGCCATCGGCCCTTTGATCTGGCCAAGGGCAGCAGCATGACCAATGGCAGCGTCGGCGATCTAGTGGTGAGCAATGGCCGGGTGCTGACCGTCAACTACAAGGGCGGGCAGCAGAAGATCCTGGTGCCGGAGGACGTGCCGATCGTCAATCTGACGCCGGGGGATCGCAGCTTGCTGAAGGTGGGGGTGAAGATCGTCACTTTTGTCACGCAAAGTGCGGACGGCACGCTGACCGCGCAATCGATCTCCGCCGGCAAGGACGGCGTCACCCCACCGATGTAACTACTGTAGGAGCTGCCGAAGGCTGCGATCTTTTGATCTTGGTTTTTAAAATCAAAGTCAAAAGATCGCAGCCTTCGGCAGCTCCTACAGGGGGGCATAAAAAAGGCGACCTGTTGAGGTCGCCTTTTTCATGTCCGCCAAATCTTACTGGCTGTAGATCTGATCAAAGATCCCGCCATCATTGAAGTGAGTCTTCTGCACCGAGCGCCAGTCGCCGAAGGTCTTTTCCACCGACAGGAAGTCGACTTTCGGGAAACGGTCGGTGTACTTCGCCAGCACCGCCGGATCCCGTGGGCGCAGGTAGTTGGCGGCGGCGATTTCCTGGCCTTCCGGCGACCACAGGTACTTCAGGTATTCATCGGCGGCAGCGCGGGTGCCTTTCTTGTCGACCACTTTGTCGACCACCGACACCGGTGGCTCGGCTTCGGCGGAGACGCTTGGGTAGATCACTTCGAACTGATCGCGGCCAAACTCGCGGGCGATCATTTCCGCTTCGTTCTCGAAGGTCACCAGCACGTCGCCGATCTGATTGGTCATGAACGTGGTGGTCGCGGCGCGGCCACCGGTATCGAGCACCGGCGCTTGCTTGAACAGTTTGCCGACGAAGTCCTTGGCCTTGTTCTCGTCACCGCCGTTCTTCAGCACGTAGCCCCAGGCCGAGAGGTAGGTGTAGCGGCCGTTGCCCGAAGTCTTCGGGTTCGGCACGATCACCTGCACGCCGTCCTTGAGCAGGTCGGGCCAGTCTTTCAGGGCTTTCGGGTTGCCTTTGCGCACGATGAACACGGTGGCCGAGGTGAACGGCGCGCTGTTGTTCGGCAGGCGGGTGACCCAGTTTTCCGGCACCAGTTTGCCGTTGTCGGCGAGGGCGTTGATGTCGGTTGCCATGTTCATGGTGATGACATCAGCCGGCAGACCGTCGATCACCGAACGCGCTTGCTTGCTCGAACCGCCAAAGGACATCTGCACCGTGATGTTTTCGTTGTGCTCGGCCTGCCAGTGTTTCTGGAACGCAGCGTTGTAGTCCTTGTAGAAATCGCGCATCACGTCATAGGAGACGTTGAGCAGGGTCGGTGCGGCTTGAGCCACGCTGCCAAAGGCGAGACCGGCGGCGAGAAGTGAGGCGCCAAAGAGTTTTTTCACTGCGCATTCCTTGTTCTGTTTTGTGTAGGAGCTGCCGAAGGCTGCGATCTTTTGATCCTGATCTTTTAAAAACAAGATCAAAAGATCGCAGCCTGCGGCAGCTCCTACAGGGGGTGATGTTCAATTGCCACTGACTATAACGGGGCACGCATAGTCGTTTAAAGATTAAAAAGCTCTGTGCTTATTCCAGTTTCTTGAACAGCTGATTACCGCACCGTGAGCAGAACGCCGCGCCATGCTCATGACTGTTTTTCTTGCACACCGGGCAATCGTGTTGCAGTTGTTCGCCGCGCATGGCGTTGGCCAGCTCCGCCGTGAAAATCCCGGTGGGCACGGCGATGATCGAGTAACCGGTGATCATCACCAGCGAGGAAATCACCTGGCCCAGCGGAGTCTTCGGCACGATGTCGCCGAAGCCGACGGTGGTCAGGGTCACGATAGCCCAATAGATGCCTTTGGGGATGCTGGTGAAGCCATGTTCCGGGCCTTCGATCACGTACATCAGAGTGCCGAACACCGTCACCAGGGTGCAGACGCTGACCAGAAACACCACGATCTTCTGCTTGCTGCCACGCAACGCCGACATCAAATAGTTGGCTTGCTTGAGGTACGGGCTGAGCTTGAGCACGCGGAAGATCCGCAGCATGCGGATGATGCGGATGATCAACAGGTACTGCGCATCGCTGTAATACAGCGCGAGGATCCCGGGCACGATCGCCAGCAGATCCACCAGTCCGTAGAAACTGAAGGCGTAGCGCAACGGTTTGGGGGAGCAGTACAGGCGCAGGATGTATTCACCGAGAAAGATCACGGTGAAACCCCATTCGATGTACGCCAGCACGTCGGCGAAGTTCTGGTGAATGCTGTCGATGCTGTCGAGCATCACCACCACCAGGCTGGCGAGGATGATCAACAGCAAGGTGCCGTCGAAGCGCCGCCCGGCGAGGGTGTCGCTCTGGAAAATCATCACGTAAAGCCGTTCACGCCAACTGTTGCTGCTGTCCATGGATAACGCCTGAATTGAAGATCAGCGCAGCCTAGGT
>NZ_QAIK01000101.1:31182-33620 GCF_003061005.1 Pseudomonas sp. HMWF021
GGATCCCGGCGCGGATCAGCCAGCCGGCGAGGATGAACGGCGCGGTCAGCGTCGCCAGGCCAAGGGCAGCAAACAGCGGCGTGACCAGCAGCGCAAGGACGATGCCCACCAGCGGCAGCCACGGTTGCTGGCGCTGCGCACTGAAGGCGAGGGCGGCGAGCACCGCGTTGTAACTGCCCAGCCCCAGCAGCGCAGCAGCGGTTTCGTGGTGCAGCAGACTGGATGCGAGACCGATGGCCGACGCCAGCAATGCCCAGCAGAACGCCCGGCGATCAGCGACCAACAGGCCGATGCCGATCAACGCACCGGCCAGCGGATGACCGAGGAACATCACTTGGCCCAACCCACGCAGTTCAGCGGCGAGCAGGTTCAGCGTGTTCATCTCGATGTGCGCCATCGGCGCGGACGGTTCGGCGAACAGCAGTAGGATCCAGCTGATGGCCACGAACGGCGAGGTGTAGGCCGGTATCGATCGACTGCGATACACACGCTTGAGCCACTGTTGAGTGACCATCGCACTGAGGCCGCCGGCCGCCAGAATCAGCGGCGGCAGCATCGGCGACCAAGGGAAATACAGGCTCAACAACAGGCCGAGCAGCACGCCGTTGTAACTGAACAATCCGGCCTGACGATCCGCCTTGGCATAGTTGCGCCGTTGCGCGGTGAGCAATCCGGCAACCGCACCGAGCAACGCACCGGCAAACAGCACCGGTGCGGTAAGCAGGATCGCCAGCAGGCACAACAGGCCGCACAGCGGATGGCGCTGGAGGAATATCTGACTGAAACCGTTGAGCAAAGCCTCGGCCCAGTCGGGGCAGTGGGTGTTGAAATGATTGGCAGGCATGTTGAAAAAATCTGGGCAGTGGGACAATCAAAGGGTCTTGCATAAATGTGGTGAGGGGATTCATCCCCGATGGCTGCGAAGCAGCCCCAAATCGGCGAATGCGGTTTTTCTGTGAAAACCGTCACTCTCTTGGAAGCGATGACTGCTGCGCAGTCAATCGGGGATGAATCCCCTCACCACAGGGTTCAGTCGCAATCTTTAGATCAATGTTTCGATCCGCAGCGAATTAGTCGACCCCGGCTGCCCGAACGGCACACCGGCGGTGATCAGCAACGTATCGCCGCGCTCGGCCATGCCTTGAGCCTGGGCGATTTCCAGCGCCGTCGAACACACTTCATCGACCTGACGCAGGCGATCGTTGACCACCGAGTGAATGCCCCACGCCACGCTCAAGCGGCGCGCGGTCTGCAGGTTCGGCGTCAGGTTGAGGATCGGCGCTTTCGGTCGCTCTCGTGCCGCACGCAACGTCGAAGCGCCCGACTCGCTGTAGTTGACCAGCACCGCCACCGGCAGCACGTTGCTGATGCGGCGGATCGCGCAGCTGATCGCATCGGAAACCGTCGCCTCGGCTTTCGGTCGGCTGACGTCGAGCTGGGTCTGATAGTCCGGACCGTTTTCCACCTGACGGATGATCTTGCTCATCATCTGCACCGCTTCCAGCGGGTACTCGCCGGAGGCGGTTTCGGCCGAGAGCATCACCGCATCTGCGCCTTCAGCCACAGCGTTGGCTACGTCGGTAACTTCGGCGCGAGTCGGGGCCGGGGAGAAGCGCATCGACTCGAGCATCTGCGTCGCCACCACCACCGGTTTACCCAGTTCGCGGCAGGTGCTGATGATGTTCTTCTGGATTTGCGGCACGCTTTCTGCGGGCACTTCCACGCCGAGATCGCCGCGAGCGACCATGATCGCGTCACTCAGCTCGGCGATTTCGCGCAGTTGTTCAACCGCTGACGGCTTCTCGATTTTCGCCATCAGGAAGGCTTTGTCGCCGATCAGTTCGCGGGCTTCGAGAATGTCTTGCGGACGCTGCACGAACGACAGCGCCACCCAGTCCACCCCCAGCTCCAGGCCGAAGCTCAGGTCGCGGCGATCCTTGGCGGTCAGCGGGCTCAGGTCGAGTACCGCTTGCGGCACGTTCACGCCTTTACGGTCCGACAGTTCGCCACCATTGAGCACGGTGGTGTCGATCGCGTCAGAGTATTTGCTGACCACGCGCAGGCGCAGTTTGCCGTCATCCAGCAGCAAATCCATCCCGGCTTCCAGCGCCGCGATAATCTCCGGATGCGGCAGGTTCACCCGGCGTTCGTCACCCGGTGTCGCATCCAGATCGAGGCGGAAGGCCTGACCGCGATGCAGCTGCACCTTGCCGTCGGCGAACTTGCCGACGCGCAGTTTCGGCCCCTGCAAGTCCATCAGAATACCCAGCGGATAGTTGAGCTGGCGCTCGACTTCGCGGATCCACTGATAGCGCTTGGCGTGGTCGGCGTGATCGCCGTGGCTGAAGTTCAGGCGAAAGATGTTGACCCCGGCCTCGACCAGTTCACGGATGTCTTCGATGCCATCGACGGCAGGCCCGAGGGTGGCGAGGATTTTG
>NZ_QAIK01000102.1:0-23727 GCF_003061005.1 Pseudomonas sp. HMWF021
CTTCAAGACTGACCTGCTGACTCAGCCCGAAGTCCCTCTCGAAACTCTCCGCGACCGCTGCCGTCAACGAAGGGTCCAGCGCCTCCAGATTCGCCTCCAGATTGAAGCGCAGGTTCCAGTGATCGAAGTTGCACGAACCGATGCTCACCCACTCGTCCACCAGCACCATTTTCAGGTGCAGGAAGCACGGCTGGTATTCGAAGATCTGCACCCCGGCCTTGAGCAGGCGCGGGTAGTAGCGATGGCCGGCATAGCGTACCGACGGGTGATCGGTGCGCGGTCCGGTGAGCAATAGCCGCACATCGACACCACGGGCCGCAGCCTTGCGCAGCGAGCGGCGGATTTTCCAGGTCGGCAGGAAATACGGGGTGGCCATCCAGATGCGTTTTTGCCCGCTGTTCAGTGCGCGAAACAGTGATTGCAGAATGTCGCGATGCTGACGCGCATCGGCGTAGGCCACGCGGCCCATGCCCTCGCCCATGTCCGGGACTTTGGGCAACCGTGGCAGACCAACGTGCGCGGTAGGTTTCCACGCCCGGCGATGGCGGTTGGCAATCCATTGGCGGTCGAACAGCACTTGCCAGTCGAGCACCAGCGGGCCGCGAATTTCCACCATCACTTCATGCCACTCGCTGGTGTCCTGCCCCGGGGTCCAGAACTCATCGGTAACCCCGGTGCCGCCGACCACCGCCAGACGCTGATCGACCAGCAGCAATTTGCGGTGATCGCGATAGAAATTGCCGACCCAGCGCCGCCAGTTCAGGCGATTGTAGAACCGCAGTTCGACTCCGGCCTGAATCAGGCGCTGGCGCAGGTTCAACGTGAAAGCGAGGCTGCCGTAATCATCGAACAGGCAGCGCACCCGCACACCCCGCTCGGCGGCCTGCACCAGCGCCTGCACCACGGCTTCGGCGCAAGCGCCCGCCTCCACCAGATACAGCTCCAGCTCGACCTGCTCTTCGGCGCGGGCAATCTCCACCAGCATGCGCGGGAAGAATTGCGGGCCGTCGATCAACAGCTCGAAACGGTTGCCGTCACGCCACGGAAACACCGCGCCGCGCATGTCAGCGCGCCGTGAAAATCAGCACCGCACCCACCGGCACCGACAGACTGATGGCCGACAGACCGGCGAGGTTGCGCAGGGTTTCCAGCCCTGGCACCAGGTCGAAGTCTTCGGCATTGATCACCAGCGGTTCGAGGGTCACCACTTGAAAACGCCGGTCATCGAGGCGGGTTGCCAGCAACTCCGCCGGGTATTCGTGTTGTTTGCCGTGCAGATTGACGGTCAGTGGCAAACGCAATTCCAGCTGCGCGCCGGGGGCCAGGTCATTGATCGGGCGCAGGTCGATTCGGGTGCTGATGGTCGCTTCGGGGAATTGCTCGATCTGGAACAGCTCCTTGCGCATGCGCTCGTCGCGCAGCGGGATGCCGCTGCTGATCGATTCCAGCTCGACTTCGACCTCGGCCCGACCGTCGGGGTCGACCTTGCCGTGCAGCACCAGAAAGCGTTGCACTTCGGAAATATGGGCATTCTTGGTGCTGACAAACGACAGCCGCGATGATTCGCCGTCCAGATACCAGTTGGCCTGCGCCGGCAACGCGGCAGCGGCCAGCAGCAGACTGGCGAAGGCTTTGTAGAGGGAGCGGTTGAACATTGAACACTCGTTGGGCGATAAACCTGCACGAACCTTAACCGCCCGTGGGTTTATTGCAACATCAAGATCAAAAGATCGCAGCCTTCGGCAGCTCCTACAGGTGGACCCGATCCTGTAGGAGCTGCCGCAGGCTGCGATCTTTCAAGGCTGTAACCGGCAACCCTGGCGTTCGCTCAGCCACTGGGCACGGTTGCTGCGGCCCATGCCGCTGACGGTGATGGTTTTGCTCGCGCTGTCATCGCTGAATTCGCTGGTCGGCAGCCACTGTTTCACATAGCCCCGGCAATACTCGGCATCGTTATTCATCACGTAGCGACACGAACAATATTCCTTCGCCGTGTACGCGCTGATGATGTCCGGGAACGCCCACAGGTTTTCCCGTTCGAGCCAGATCCAGCCCAGCAGCACGATCAAAGCCAACAGCAGAATCCGCTTGAACAACTTCATGGCTGCACCGCCTTGAGCACGCGTTTGAGCAGTTCGTTGTGGCGATAGCTGCCGTCGCGATCATCGGCGTAACGCACGATTACCAGTTTGTCGCTGGGAATCACATACAGCGCCTGGCCCCAGTGGCCGAGGGCGGCGAAGGTGTCGGGCGGTGCGTCGGGCCACGGTGCAACGGCGCCATCGGTCAGGCGATTGAGCCACCACTGGCCGCCGGGCACCGCTTCGTCCTGATGCGCCTTGTAGCCGGCAAAAGGCTCGCGATTGAAGGCGACCCAGTCTTTGGGTAACAACTGTCGATCATTCCAGCGCCCGTCGCGGGCCATCAGCAGGCCGACCCGCGCCAGATCCCGGGCGGTGAGGTAGGCATAGGACGAGGCGACAAACGTGCCGCCGGCATCGGTTTCCCACACGGCGTGTTTAATGCCCAGCGGCTCGAACAGCGCCGTCCACGGATAGTCGGGGTAACGCTGCGGGCCGACCATGTTCTTCAGCGCGGCGGCCAGCAGATTACTGTCGCCACTGGAGTAACGAAACGCCTGCCCCGGTGCCGCGTAGGCGTCGTGATTGGCGGTGAACGCGGGCATGTCGCGATGCCCACGGGTGTAGAGCATCGCCACCACCGAGGATTTCAGCGGGGCGTATTCGTAGTCTTCCTGCCAGTCCAGCCCGGAGGCCCAGTGCAGCAGATCCACCATTTTGATCGTCGGGTGTTGTTCCAGCACCGGATAAAACTTCGAAACCGGATCATCCAGTTTGAACAGGCCTTCGCCATAGGCCACACCCAGCACGGTGGCCATCAGGCTCTTGCTGATCGACCAGGTCAGGTGCGGGGTTTCGGAACGGGTCGGGCCGGCGTAGCGTTCGTAGATGACTTGGCCGTCGCGAATGATCAGCAGAGCGTCGGTGCGGATGCCTTGGCGGGTGGTGTCGTTACGGGGTGGGAAGGCGTAGGTCTCTAATGCCTCGACCGCTGCGCCGCTGATTTTTGCGCCCGTCGGCCATTGTTCACCGGGCCATTGCCCGGCCTGGACCGTGAAGCTGATCAGCAGCAGAAACAGGGGCAGGCCTTTGAACATGGAAAAGTCTCAACCGAAGGATGCAAAGATCATGGCCCAGACAAATGACAATCTCCCGATCACTGTAGGAGCTGCCGCAGGCTGCGATCTTTTGCTTGTTCTTTTAAAGATCAAAAGATCGCAGCCTGCGGCAGCTCCTACAGGGGAATGTGCAGGGCTTTGGCCAAGCGCTTGGCCCGCGCCCCCGCCGCCAACTGCATCACCCCCTGATCACGCTGCCACATCGCCGCCCACTCCGGATTGCCCTCGGCCAACGCCTGATCGATCTCGGGTTTGAACGCATCGAACTGCGCAAACAACCCACCCAGCAACACATGCCCCGCCGGATTGTTCGGCGGCTGGCGGCTCGCCTCCGCGCACCCGGCCAACAGCGCCAGCAAGCGCAGTTGCAGCGGCTGCGACCAGCCACTGTCCTGACCGACGCCATACAGCCACGCGGTCATTGCGCTCAGCACATAGACATCTTCCAGGGTGCGGAACGGCTTCACATAAGCATCCCAGCCATCCCCCGCCAGCAATTCGCACAACGCGCCGTCCAGATGCAGCCGACCGTGGCTGATGTCCGGCATCAGTGGCAGTGCGGGGAGCTTTTCCACACGCACGCCGGGTTCGCCGGGATAGACCACCGCCAGACTCAGACGCGGCGTTTCGCCGGGCTCTTCACTGCGCGCGGCGATCAATAGCCAGTCCGCCGCATCCCCGGCGGTGACGAAATCCTTGCGCCCGTTGAGGCGCAAATCCGTCAGGCGCGTCTGCATGTCCGCCGGACGCAAGCTGCGCTGTTCGGTCGCACACAGGGCGCCAAGACTTGGCGGCGCGCTCGGCCAGAGCATGCGCAACGCGGCCTGATAACCCACCAGAAACGCCAGCCCCGGCGTCGCCATCCGCCGCCCTCCGGCCACCGCCAGTTCGAACGGCGTCACGTTGCCCAGTTGATGCAACAACGTGGCGAAACCTTCCGCCAGATCAGGGACGGCGGGCAGGCGTTCACGGCTTTCGAGCAGGCTGGGCCAGGGCATAAGAGGCTCCTTGTAGGCTGTCATACAAGCATCACCAAACGTTCATGGCGATGACACCGGGGCTACATAGCCTGACTTTGCACAACATGGCTGCATAAAGAAAGTCGATCGGCTGCAACCCACGACGGGTTCAAGGCCCGTACGGAGATTCAAATGACTCAGATCGCCCGCATCAGCGACACCGGCAATGAACGCCGCCTGCAAGCCGAACGCCTGATCGGCGCCGAGGCCTTGCAGCAAGCCCAGGCCTTGCGCTTCAGCGTATTCAGCGGCGAGTTCAACGCCAAGCTGAAAGGCGCGGAACTGGGTCTGGACATGGATGACTATGATGTTCACTGCAGCCACATCGGCGTGCGTGACCTGAACACCGGGCGTCTGGTCGCCACCACCCGCTTGCTCGATCACACCGCTGCCAGCAGCCTGGGCAAGTTCTACAGTGAAGAAGAATTCAGCCTGCATGGCCTGGCGCATCTGCAAGGTCCGATCCTCGAAATCGGCCGTACCTGCGTCGCCCCGGCCTACCGCAACGGCGGCACCATCGCCGTGCTCTGGGGTGAACTGGCCGAAGTCTTGAATCAGGGCGGCTACAGCTACCTGATGGGTTGCGCGAGCATTCCGATGCAGGACGGCGGCGTGCAGGCCCACGCGATCATGCAGCGTCTGCGCGAACGCTATCTGTGCACCGAACACCTGCGCGCCGAGCCGAAAAATCCGTTGCCGTCGCTGGACATTCCATCGAACGTGATCGCCGAAATGCCACCGCTGCTCAAGGCCTACATGCGCCTGGGCGCCAAGATCTGCGGCGAGCCTTGCTGGGACGAAGACTTCCAGGTCGCCGACGTGTTCATCCTGCTCAAGCGCGACGAACTTTGCCCGCGCTACGCCAAGCACTTCAAGGCGGCCGTGTGATGAGCCGGTTGCGCGTGTACGCGCGAATCGCGCGGGTGCTGGTGGTGGTGACGCTGGGACTGACCATGGCCAGCGTCTTCGGCGTGTTCGAACGCATTGGCCTGGCGCACTCGATGCAACGTCGGCAGCGCTGGTCGCGATTCTTCATGGCGCGCCTGAGCAATGCCCTGCCCTTTCGCGTGACCGTGCACGGCGAATTGCCGCAGCAGCCGATGCTGTGGGTGAGCAATCATGTGTCATGGACGGACATTCCGCTGCTGGGCATGCTCACGCCGCTGTCGTTTCTGTCCAAGGCCGAAGTGCGCACCTGGCCGGTGGCGGGTTGGCTGGCGGCCAAGGCTGGCAGTCTGTTCATCCGTCGCGGTTCGGGCGACAGCCAGTTGATCCGCAAACAGATGACCCGCCATTTGCAGACGCAGCATCCGCTGCTGATGTTCCCGGAGGGCACCACCACCGATGGCCGTTCGCTGCGCACCTTTCATGGTCGCCTGCTGTCGGCGGCCATCGATTCCGAGGTGATGCTGCAACCGGTGGCGATCCGTTATCTGCGCAACGGCGAAATCGACACGCTGGCACCGTTCATTGGTGACGATGACTTGCTGTCGCACCTGATGCGGCTGTTCAGCCATGATTGCGGCGATGTCGAAGTGCATCTGCTCAAGCCGATCGCCTGTCAGGGCCGCGAACGTGCGGCGCTGGCGTTCGAAGCGCAGCAGGCGGTGCAGAAGGCGTTGTTTGGTGACATCGCCAAAGCGGCCGACCCACGCCGTGCCGGCGAGTTGATCGCTGCCTGAAACAAAAAAGATCGCAGCCTTCGGCAGCTCCTACACCGATCCCCTGTAGGAGCTGCCGAAGGCTGCGATCTTTTGATCTTGGCTATCCCTGTGAAGCCGCAAAATCCTGAAGCTGCGGATAGAACATCCGGAAATCCTCACTCAGCGGCTCATACAACCGCCGCAATTCCTGCATCGCCCCCGCCAGTTCCTCAGGCCGGGTCAGGCGTCGCGAGATCCCGCGCAGCACCTGTTCCAGCACTTCAAACTCCTGATACGAACCCAGCCAATCATTGGCAACCATGTACGGGGCGATTCTCGCCAGGCGTTCGGGCAATTGCCGTTCATTCGACAGCACCCGATAAACGTCGCGGGTAAACTGCTCCAGCGGTTGATCGGCGTACAGCGTCCAGTCCCGCGCCAGGCAATGGTCGAAAAACACATCGAGGACGATCCCGGCATAACGCCGCCGGGTCGCGGTGAAACGTCCGAGGGCGATGTCCACCAGCGGGTGGCGATCGGTGAACACATCAATGCGCCGATGCAGCTGAATCGCCGCTTCAATCGGCGGTGCAAATTGCCCCTGCAGCCGTCCTTTGACGAAATCGCCATACAGACTGCCGAGTAATTGCTCGGGGCGCTGGCCTCCGAGGTGTAAATGTGCGAGATAGTTCATGGGCGCAGCTTAGCACTGCGCGCTTTCATCGATACACCACACATATCGTTATAACCCGATATACCGATTTATGCGGTCATCAGATCAAATTCATATTGGTATATCGCGAAATACCGATTTAAAGTTCGCCTCATCGCGATATAGCGCTACAGATCACGAGCACAAAGCCATGAACCTCGACCTCGACGAAATAATAAAAGCCCTGGCACACCCAGTACGGCGAGACATCCTCATCTGGCTGAAAGACCCCAAAGCCGAATTTCCGGAACAACTGCACAACCACGAGTACGGCATCTGCGCCGGGCAGATCGATCAACGCTGCGGCCTGTCGCAGTCGACCGTCTCCGCCCACCTGGCGACCCTGCAGCGTGCAGGGCTGATCAGCAGCCAGAAAGCCGGCCAGTGGCACTTCTTCAAACGCAACGAGGACGTGATCCAGGCTTTCCTCGACGCCATCGTCAAAGAGCTCAGCGCTCCCACAAGGAATTGATTCAAATGCCCCTCTCGCTACTCATTCTGGCCTTGAGCGCCTTCGCCATCGGCACCACCGAGTTCGTCATCATGGGCCTGTTGCCCGATGTGGCGGCCGACCTCGGTGTGTCGATCCCGGGCGCTGGCTGGCTGGTGACCGGTTACGCCCTGGGCGTGGCCATCGGTGCGCCGTTCATGGCACTGGCCACCGCAAAACTGCCGCGCAAGGCTGCACTGGTAGCGCTGATGGGCATTTTCATCGTCGGTAACCTGCTGTGCGCCATCGCCAGTGACTACAACGTGCTGATGTTTGCCCGTGTCGTCACCGCGCTGTGCCACGGTGCGTTCTTCGGTATCGGTTCTGTGGTAGCTGCCGGGCTGGTGGCGCCGAACAAGCGCGCATCCGCCGTGGCACTGATGTTCACCGGCCTGACCCTGGCCAACGTGCTCGGTGTACCGCTGGGCACCGCGCTGGGACAGGAAGCTGGCTGGCGTTCGACCTTCTGGGCGGTGACTGTGATTGGAGTGGTAGCGCTGATCGGTCTGATCCGCTTCCTGCCGGCCAAGCGTGACGAGGAAAAACTCGACATGCGCGCCGAACTCGCCGCCCTCAAAGGCGCCGGTATCTGGCTGTCGCTGAGCATGACCGCGCTGTTCGCCGCGTCGATGTTCACCCTCTTCACCTATGTCGCACCGCTGCTCGGTGACGTCACCGGCGTCTCGCCAAAAGGCGTGACCTGGACCCTGCTGCTGATCGGCCTCGGCCTGACGGTGGGCAACATCATCGGCGGCAAATTGGCGGACAAGCGTCTCGGCGCGACCCTGATCGGCGTGTTCGTGGCGATGGCGGTGGTCTCCACCGTACTGAGCTGGACCAGCGTTGCGCTGATCCCCACGGAAATCACCCTGTTCCTCTGGGCCACCGCTTCGTTTGCCGCCGTGCCGGCGCTGCAAGTCAACGTGGTGACCTTCGGCAAGGCCGCACCGAACCTGGTGTCGACCCTGAACATCGGCGCTTTCAACATCGGCAACGCCCTGGGCGCCTGGGTCGGCGGCAGCGTCATCGCCCATGGCTTCGGCCTGACCAGCGTGCCCCTGGCGGCAGCAGCGCTGGCCGTGCTCGCGCTGCTGGTGACCCTGATCACTTTCCGTCAGAACGGCGATGCCGGCCTGGCCCCTGCTACCCACTGATTAACCACTTCACTGACGAGGGTTGTACACATGGCAACTATTTTCGATCCGATCAAACTGGGCGACCTCGAGCTGTCCAACCGCATCATCATGGCCCCGCTGACCCGCTGCCGCGCCGACGAAGGCCGCGTGCCGAACGCGCTGATGGCCGAGTACTACGTGCAACGCGCCTCTGCCGGCCTGATCCTGTCCGAAGCCACTTCCGTCACCCCGATGGGCGTCGGCTACCCGGACACCCCGGGCATCTGGTCCAACGATCAGGTGCGCGGCTGGACCAACGTGACCAAAGCGGTGCACGCGGCCGGCGGCAAGATCGTTCTGCAACTGTGGCACGTCGGCCGCATCTCGCACCCGTCGTACCTCAATGGCGAAACCCCGGTCGCCCCGAGCGCCATCCAGCCTAAAGGTCACGTCAGCCTGGTGCGCCCACTGGCCGACTATCCGACCCCGCGCGCGCTGGAAACCGCTGAAATCGCCGAGATCGTCGAGGCCTACCGCACCGGTGCCGAGAACGCCAAGGCTGCCGGTTTCGACGGCGTAGAGATCCACGGCGCCAACGGCTACCTGCTCGACCAGTTCCTGCAAAGCAGCACCAACCAGCGCACCGACAACTACGGCGGCTCCCTGGAGAACCGTGCGCGTCTGCTGCTGGAAGTGACTGACGCGGCAATCGACGTCTGGGGCGCCGGCCGTGTCGGCGTGCACCTGGCACCGCGCGCCGATTCCCACGACATGGGCGACGACAATCTGGCCGAGACCTTCACTTATGTGGCTCGCGAGCTGGGCAAGCGCGGCATCGCCTTCATCTGCTCCCGTGAGAAAGAAGGCGCCGACAGCCTCGGCCCACAACTGAAAGAAGCGTTCGGTGGTGCGTACATCGCCAACGAACGCTTCACCAAGGACAGCGCCAATGCCTGGCTGGCTGAAGGCAAGGCAGACGCGGTGGCGTTCGGCGTACCGTTCATTGCCAACCCGGATCTGCCGGCCCGCCTGAAGGCCGATGCGCCGCTCAACGATGCACGTCCTGAGTTGTTCTACGGCAAGGGCCCGGTCGGTTACATCGACTACCCAACGCTGTAAGCGTTATTCAGTACAAAACAGCAGAAACGCAAAAGCCCCCGACTCGTGAGAGCCGGGGGCTTTTTGTTGGGTTTTACTCCGCAATCGCTGGAGCGCCTTTGTGGGAGTGGGCTTGCTCACGAATGCGCTGTGCCATTCAGTATCTGTGTTGACTGATTCACCGCCTTCGCGAGCAAGCCCGCTCCCACAAAGGCATCCTGGTGGCGTCTGGATTTCGTAATGCTGTCGTTATTGACGACAGCTAACATTCATTCACAGGGACGACACAAAATCCCTACAAAATCCGTAGCTCGCTACGTTTAAACTCTCGCCCCGAATCTGAATGGAGCAGGCCGATTGACACAACCTGTTCCAATTACGCATTTTGTTTCATTTGCGCAGACTGGGGCTCAGGCGCAGCATATCCAACCCTGTATCGACCCAGCGCTCGGCTTCGGCATGCAATTCAAAGCTGTCCGGCGCCAACAGCCATCCATACAGGAGGCCATCGATATACGCATGAATGCTGATGGCCGCCCGGGCAGTGTCGAGATTTTCCGGCAACTGGCCGCGATTGACCGCATTACGCAAGGTCAGACCGATGCGCAGGTTGCAATCGAGACTGGCCGCGCGGCGCTGCTGGCGCAGATCGCACATTTCATCGGTGAATTCGCACTTGTGAAACAGAATCTCGTTGATGCGACGGGTCTTCGGATCCAGGGCAACCTGATGGAACAGATGGATCAACAGCTTGCGCATGCAGCCCAGCGGATCGAGTTCGTCCTCGCTCTCGCTGGCCTTGGCCAATTCATCCAGCGGTTCATGCAGGCTGTCGAGCATCGCCTGCACAAGATCGGCCTTGTTGCTGAAATGCCAATAGATGGCCCCGCGGGTGACGCCGGCCATCGTCGCGATATCCGCCAGGGTCGTGCGGGCAACGCCCCTTTCATAAAACGCTTTCTCGGCCGCTTCGAGAATCTGGCTGCGCGTTTCCTGAGCTTCCTCTTTGGTACGACGGACCATGGCAGTAAAACCTCAAACAGGATGTTTCAGGGATGGCTGAATATCCGCTGAATAAAGAGGGGGCCGATCTCTCACGAATCGGCTCCCCGGCCTACAATTTCAAACCTTGCGACGACTTTTGTAACAGGGTGGGTACGACGCCAGGGTGTTTACAAACAACCATGAACGTAAGTATATTCCTTAGCAAGCTACTTATCCACCCGACCCGATTTTTTTACCCTTCCACACTTCTTGTGCGCAATTTGCGCGCCTGACCCGAGGATCTTCATGCAATTCAAGCCAGCTGTTACCGCTCTGGTCACTGCCGTCGCCCTGGCATCGCTGCTCAGCGGATGTAAAAAGGAAGAAGCGGCCCCGGCCGCTCCGCCTCCTCAGGTCGGCGTCGTCACCCTGCAACCACAAGCGTTCACCCTTACGTCCGAACTGCCGGGCCGCACCAGTGCGTACCGCATCGCTGAAGTTCGACCGCAGGTCAACGGCATCATTCTCAAGCGTCTGTTCAAGGAAGGCGGCGATGTCAAAGCCGGCCAGCAGCTGTATCAGATCGATCCGGCGGTCTATGAGGCGACCCTGAAAAGCGCCGAAGCCAACCTGCGTTCGACCAAGTCGATCTCCGACCGCTACAAGCAACTGGTCGATGAGCAGGCCGTAAGCCGTCAGGAATACGACACCGCCGTGTCCAACCGCATGGAATCGGAAGCCTCGTTGCAGAGTGCGCAGATCAATGTGAAATACACCAAGGTCTACGCGCCGATCTCCGGCCGCATTGGCCGTTCTTCAGTGACTGAAGGCGCCCTAGTCAGCAATGGTCAGGCCGACGCGATGGCGACGATCCAGCAACTGGACCCGATCTACGTCGACGTCACCCAGTCCTCGGTCGAGCTGCTCGAACTGCGCCGCGAGCTGGAAAGCGGTCGTCTGCAGAAAGTCGGCGACAACTCGGCAGCGGTCAAGCTGACCCTCGAAGACGGCAGCCTGTACAAGCTCGACGGCAAGCTGGAATTCTCTGAAGTCTCGGTTGACCCGACGACCGGTTCCGTGACCCTGCGCGCCGTGTTCCCGAACCCGGACCACACCCTGCTGCCAGGCATGTTCGTGCGCGCCCAGTTGCAGGCCGGCGTCAACGCCGCGGCCATTCTGGCGCCGCAGCAAGGCGTGACCCGCGACCTCAAAGGTACACCGACCGCACTGGTTGTCGGCGCGGACAACAAGGTTGAACTGCGTCAGCTCAAGGCCAGCCGTACCGTCGGCAGCCAGTGGCTGATCGAGGATGGCCTGAAGGCCGGCGATCGTCTGATCACCGAAGGTCTGCAGTACGTTCGCCCAGGTGTTCAGGTCAATCCGACCGAAGCGACCAACGTAGCCAAGAACCCGGCCCCCGCTCAGGCAGCTGACAAAGCCGCTGGCGGCAAAGGGGAGTAACTCATGTCGAAATTTTTTATCGACCGTCCGATTTTCGCCTGGGTAATTGCCCTGGTGATCATGCTGGTCGGGGCTCTATCGATCCTGAAATTGCCGATCAACCAGTACCCGAGCATTGCGCCTCCGGCCATCGCGATCTCCGTGACCTACCCGGGTGCTTCGGCACAAACGGTTCAGGACACCGTGGTCCAGGTGATCGAGCAGCAGCTCAACGGTATCGACAACCTGCGTTATGTGTCCTCGGAAAGTAACTCCGACGGCAGCATGACCATCACCGCGACCTTCGAGCAAGGCACCAACTCCGACACCGCGCAGGTTCAGGTTCAGAACAAGCTGAACCTGGCCACCCCGCTGCTGCCGCAGGAAGTGCAGCAACAGGGTATCCGCGTGACCAAGGCAGTGAAAAACTTCCTGCTGGTGATCGGCGTGGTGTCGCGTGACGGCAGCATGAGCAAGGACGACCTGTCCAACTACATCGTGTCGAACATGCAGGACCCGATCTCGCGGACTGCCGGTGTCGGTGACTTCCAGGTCTTCGGTGCCCAGTACGCAATGCGTATCTGGCTCGACCCGGCCAAGCTGAACAAGTACAACCTGACCCCAGCTGATGTCAGCACCGCAATCTCGGCGCAGAACGTTCAGGTGTCTTCCGGTCAGCTCGGCGGTTTGCCGGCGCTGCCAGGCCAGCAACTGAACGCCACGATCATCGGCAAGACCCGTCTGCAGACTGCCGAGCAGTTCAAGGCGATTCTGCTGAAGGTCAACCCGGACGGCTCGCAAGTGCACATCGGCGATGTCGCCGACGTCGGTCTGGGTGGCGAAAACTCGACCATCTCGGCACAGTTCAACGGCAAGCCATCGTCCGGTCTGGCGGTGAAACTGGCCAACGGCGCCAACGCCCTCGACACCGCCAAGGCGCTGCGCAAGACGATTGACGAGCTCAAGCCGTTCTTCCCGCAAGGCATGGAAGTGGTGTTCCCGTACGACACCACCCCGGTGGTGACCGAATCGATCAAGGGCGTGGTTGAAACCCTGGTCGAAGCGATCGTGCTGGTGTTCCTGGTGATGTTCCTGTTCCTGCAGAACTTCCGCGCCACGGTCATCACCACGATGACCGTGCCGGTGGTATTGCTCGGTACATTCGGCATCCTCGCGGCGTTCGGCTTCAGCATCAACACCCTGACCATGTTCGGTATGGTGCTGGCCATCGGCTTGCTGGTGGACGACGCCATCGTCGTGGTGGAGAACGTCGAGCGGGTGATGAGCGAAGAAGGCTTGTCACCGAAGGAAGCGACCAAGAAGTCCATGGGCCAGATCCAGGGCGCTCTGGTCGGTATCGCGCTGGTTCTGTCGGCGGTACTGCTGCCAATGGCGTTCTTCAGCGGCTCCACCGGTGTGATCTACAAGCAGTTCTCGATCACCATCGTTTCGGCCATGGCCCTGTCGGTAATGGTTGCGCTGATCTTCACCCCGGCACTGTGCGCCACCATGCTCAAGGCTATCCCGAAAGGCGAGCACGGCACGCCGAAAAAAGGTTTCTTCGGCTGGTTCAACCGCAGCTTCGACCGTGGCGTGAAAAGCTACGAGCGCGGTGTCGGCAACATGCTGTCGCGCAAAGCGCCTTACCTGCTGGCCTACGTACTGATCGTGGTCGGCATGATCTGGCTGTTCACCCGCATTCCGACCGCGTTCCTGCCGGAAGAAGACCAGGGCGTACTGTTCGCCCAGGTACAGACCCCGGCCGGCTCCAGCGCCGAACGTACGCAAGTCGTGATCGACGAAATGCGTTCCTACCTGTTGGATAAGGAAGCGGGCGCAGTGGCGTCGGTGTTCACCGTGAACGGCTTCAACTTCGCCGGTCGTGGTCAGAGCTCGGGTCTGGCGTTCATCATGCTCAAGCCGTGGCACGAGCGTGATTCGAACAACAGCGTGTTTGCCCTGGCGCAGCGCGCCCAGCAGCACTTCTTCAGCTTCCGCGATGCGATGGTGTTCGCCTTCGCCCCGCCGGCAGTACTGGAGCTGGGTAACGCCACCGGTTTCGACGTGTTCCTGCAGGACCGCGCCGGTATCGGTCACGAAAAACTGATGGAAGCCCGTAACCAGTTCCTCGGCATGGCTGCGCAGAGCAAGGTGCTCTATCAGGTTCGTCCGAACGGGCTGAATGACGAGCCGCAATACCACCTGGAAATCGACGATGCGAAGGCCCGCGCCCTGGGCGTGAGCATTTCCGACATCAACAGCACCCTGTCGATCTCCTTCGGTAGTAGCTACGTCAACGACTTCATCGACCGCGGCCGGGTGAAGAAGGTGTACGTGCAAGGTCAGGCCGGCTCGCGGATGAGCCCGGAAGACCTGAAGAAGTGGTATGTGCGCAACAGCGCCGGAACCATGGTGCCGTTCTCCGCCTTCGCCAAGGGCGAGTGGATCTACGGCTCGCCGAAACTGGCGCGTTACAACGGTGTGGAAGCGATGGAGATCCTCGGTTCTCCGGCGCCGGGTTACTCCACCGGTGAAGCGATGGCCGAAGTCGAAGCGATTGCCAAGAAGCTGCCGGCCGGTGTCGGTATCTCCTGGACCGGTCTGTCCTACGAGGAACGTCTGTCCGGCTCGCAGGCGCCAGCGCTGTACGCCCTGTCGCTGCTGATGGTGTTCCTGTGTCTGGCGGCACTGTATGAAAGCTGGTCGATTCCGATCGCCGTTATGCTTGTGGTACCGCTGGGGATCATCGGTGCATTGATGGCCACCAGCCTGCGCGGTCTGTCCAACGACGTGTACTTCCAGGTGGGCCTGTTGACGACCATCGGTCTTGCGGCTAAAAACGCCATTCTGATCGTGGAATTCGCCAAGGAGCTGCACGAGCAAGGGCGCAGTCTGCGCGATGCGGCGATCGAAGCGTGCCGCATGCGTCTGCGACCGATCATCATGACCTCGCTGGCGTTCGTCCTCGGTGTAGTACCGTTGGCTATCTCCACGGGCGCAGGTTCAGGCAGCCAGCATGCGATCGGTACGGGCGTGATTGGCGGTATGCTCACGGCTACGATTCTGGCGATCTTCTGGGTCCCACTGTTCTTCGTCACGGTTTCGTCCATGGGCCAGCGTAAAATCGCCGACCAGGATGAGACGACTGAAACTCCTAAAGAGGCTGGCCAATGAGCAAGTCGCTACTCTCCATCGCAGTCGCCGCCTTCGTGTTGAGCGGTTGTTCGCTGATTCCTGACTATCAGCGGCCAGAGGCACCGGTTGCGAACCAGTTCCCGCAGGGCCCGGCGTACTCGCCGGCCCAGGCACCGGCGCAAGCCGCTGCCGAACAGGGCTGGAAGCAGTTTTTCCATGACCCGGCCCTGCAGCAGCTGATCCAGGTTTCCCTGGAAAACAACCGCGACCTGCGTGTCGCGGCGCTGAACATCGACGCCTATGCGGCTCAGTACCGCATCCAGCGTGCCGACCTGTTCCCGGCCGTTTCGGCGAACGCCACCGGCAGTCGCCAGCGCGTTCCGGCACGGGCTTCGCAGACCGGTGAAGCGGGCATCACCAGCTCCTACTCCGCCACCGTTGGCATCAGTGCCTACGAACTCGACCTTTTCGGTCGGGTTCGCAGCCTGAGCGAACAAGCGCTGCAGCAATACTTCGCCACCGAAGAAGCGCGTCGCAGCACCCAGATCAGTCTGGTGGCCAGTGTCGCCAACGCTTACCTGACCTGGCAGGCCGACAAGGAACTGCTCAAGCTGACGCAGGACACCCTCGGAGCCTTCGAAGAAAGCTACAAGCTGACCAGTCGCAGCAACGAAGTCGGTGTGGCTTCGGCGCTGGACCTGGCGCAGTCGCGCACCTCGGTGGAAAACGCCCGGGCGCAACTGGCCAAGTACACCCGTCAGGTGGCTCAGGACGAAAACAGCCTGACCCTGTTGCTCGGCACCGGTATCCCGGCCAACCTGCAAGCGGCCAAACCGCTGTCGGATGACCTGCTCAGCGACGTGCCGGCCGGTCTGCCTTCGGACCTGTTGCAACGCCGTCCGGACATCCTGCAGGCCGAGTACAACCTGAAAGCGGCCAACGCCAACATCGGCGCGGCCCGTGCAGCGTTCTTCCCGAGCATCAGCCTGACGGCCAATGCCGGTACGCTGAGCCCGGACCTGTCCGGTCTGTTCAAGGGTGGTTCGGGGACCTGGCTGTTCCAGCCGCAGATCAACCTGCCGATCTTCAACGCCGGCAGCCTGCGCGCCAGCCTCGACGCGGCAAAGATCCAGAAGGACATTGGCGTGGCGAACTACGAGAAGTCGATTCAAACCGCCTTCCAGGAAGTCGCCGATGGCCTGGCCGCCCGCCAGACCTACACCGAGCAGTTGCAGGCGCAGCGTGACTTCGTCGCGGCCAACCAGGACTACTACCGCCTGGCCGAGCGTCGTTACCGCATCGGGGTCGACAGCAACCTGACCTTCCTCGACGCCCAGCGTCAGTTGTTCAGCGCACAACAGGCGCTGATCACCGACCGCCTCGCGCAGCTGACCAGTGCGGTCAACCTGTACAAGGCCCTGGGCGGTGGCTGGAATGCACAGACCGCACAGAACGAACCGCTGAAAGAAGAAGCACCGAAGATGAAGCTGTTCTGATCATCGTCAGGTGAAAACAGGAAGCCCACCGATTGGTGGGCTTTTTGTTGCCTGAGAATCAAAAGATCGCAGCCTTATCCCTGAATCTGCAATTTCGTGCCTGCTCCGAGAACGGCGGCAACGAACCCGTTCGCCCTAAAAAAATAACAAGAGACCTTGCGATGACTCATCCAACCGCGCCGTACGCATTCCCCGGCCTGATCGCCCTGGCCCTGGCCGGCGTCGCCCTGCCCGCCGCTGCCGAAGAAGCCGGTTTTGTCGAAGGCGCCAGCGCCAGCCTGAATCTGCGCAACTTCTACATCAATCGCAATTTCACCAACCCGACCAAAGCCCAGGGCAAGGCTGAAGAGTGGACGCAGAACTTCATTCTCGACGCCAGATCCGGCTTCACCCAGGGTACCGTCGGTTTCGGCATGGACGTGCTCGGCCTGTATTCGATCAAGCTCGATGGCGGCAAAGGTACTGGCGGCACGCAATTGCTGCCCCTGGATCACGACGGGCGTCCGGCGGACAACTTCGGCCGCACCAACGTCGCGTTCAAGGCCAAACTGTCGCAGACCGAAATCAAGGTTGGCGAATGGATGCCGGTGCTGCCAATCCTCCGTTCGGACGACGGCCGTTCACTGCCGCAAACCTTCCGTGGCGGGCAGATCACTTCGAAGGAAATCAACGGGCTGACCCTCTACGGCGGGCAGTTCCGCGCTAACAGCCCGCGGGACGACAGCAGCATGAGCGACATGTCGATGTTCGGTAAGCCCTCGTTCACCTCTGAGCGCTTCAACTTTCAGGGCGGTGAATACCAGTTCAACGAAAAACGCACGCAGATCGGCCTGTGGAACGCCGAACTCAAAGACATCTACAGCCAGCAATACCTCAACCTGACACACAGCCAGCCACTGGGCGACTGGACGCTGGGCGCCAACCTCGGCTTCTTCTACGGCAAGGACGACGGCAGCGCCCGCGCCGGCGAACTCGACAACAAGACCTGGTCGGGGATGTTTTCGGCCCGTTACGGCGGCAACACCTTCTACGTCGGCCTGCAGAAACTCACCGGCAACAGCGCCTGGATGCGGGTCAACGGCACCAGCGGCGGCACCCTCGCCAACGACAGCTATAACTCGAGCTACGACAACGCCCAGGAACGCTCGTGGCAGGTGCGTCACGACTACAACTTCGCCGCCCTCGGCATCCCCGGCCTGACCCTGATGAACCGCTACATCAGCGGCGACAACGTACACACCGGAACCATCACCGACGGCAAGGAATGGGGCCGCGAATCCGAACTGGGCTACACCGTGCAGAGCGGCACCCTGCGCGACCTCAACGTGCGCTGGCGCAACTCGACCCTGCGCCGCGACTTCAGCAACAACGAGTTCGACGAGAACCGCCTGATCATCAGCTATCCGATCAGCCTGCTCTGATTCGAAATCCCCCCGGCCACCTGTAGGAGCTGCCGAAGGCTGCGATCTTTTGATCTTGAAAAGCAGAATCAAAAGATCGCAGCCTTCGGCAGCTCCTACAGGAAATGGGATATCAGGGAGCCATCCGTCAGGATCTGTGGCACTTCGCCGGGCCTCGGGTAGAGTAGGAAAAACCTGAAGGACTCAGGCGCAACACCCTCCCCGCTTCCGCTATCCAGAGTTGTTGGTCCTCAAGATTTGGCCAGGTTGTCATCGGAAGACACTGCTGATCATCGGAGGACAACCTCATGATCAACCGACTCAAAGCCGCACCCGACTGGGACGCCAGGGCGTACCAGCAGTTTTCCCGTCTCAGGCAACGCCCCGTCAACGAATTGCTCGACCGTGTCGATCTGCACGACCCCAAACGGATTTATGACCTGGGCTGCGGCACCGGCATCGCCACGCAGTTGCTGGCCGAGCGCTGGCCGCGTGCGCAGCTGCTGGGCGTCGACAGCTCGCGGCAAATGCTTGATCAGGCCCGGTGTCTGCCGATCAACGCCCAATGGCAAGAGTGCGACCTGCTCGACTGGCAACCTCGACAACCCGCCGACCTGCTGCTCGCCGCAGCGGTGCTGCATTTCATCGGCGATCATCAACAGCTGCTGCCGCGCCTGCTGGGGCATCTCAACCCCGGGGGCTGTCTGGCGGCGCACATGCCGGACTGGCGCGATGCGCGGTGGTATCAACTGATGCTCGACACCCTCGAAGACGCCGGGCCGGGACACTCACCCATCGGCACAGCGCAATTGCGCCAGCGCATGGCAGCGCGGCCGCTGTTGACGCTGGAGGATTACTACCGCTTGCTGGCGCCGCTGACCACGTCGCTGGACATCTGGGAAACCGAGCAATTGCAGGTGGTCGACGGCAAGTCGCCGGTGTACGACTGGGTGAAGGTTTCGGCGCTGCGGCCGGTGATGCAGGCGCTGGATTCAGAGGAACAGGCGCGGTTTATCTATCACTTCCTGATGCGGGTGCACGAGCATTACCCGCCGGAGAAAAACGGGCATACGCTGTTTCCGTTCAAACGGATTTTCATTGTGGCCAGGGTTTGAAGATCAAAAGATCGTCCGATCGCGGCCCGAGCCTTCGGCAGCTCCTACATTTGGAATGCGTTCCCCTGTAGGAGCTGCCGCAGGCTGCGATCTTTTGATTCCGATGCTCACTCCCGGGATTCAACCCCCAGCTCATCCCACACCGACTCCGCCAGATGAAACGTGGCATTGGCCGCCGGGATCCCGCAGTAAATCGCGCTCTGCATGATCACTTCCTTGATCTCGCCCCGGCTCACACCGTTGTTCGCCGCTGCGCGCAAATGCAGTTTCAATTCGCCTTCGCGGTTCATCCCGATCAGCATGGCGATGGTGATCAGGCTGCGGGTATGCCGCGGCAGGCCCGGGCGCGTCCAGATGTCGCCCCAGGCGTGGCGGGTGATCATCTCCTGAAATTCCGAATTGAACTCGGTCAGTGTGGTCAGGCTGCGATCGACATGCGCATCGCCCAGCACCGCACGGCGTACTTGCATGCCATCGTCATAACGTTGTTTCTCGTCCACAACAATCCCCTCACTGAGCGTTCAGAAACGCCAACACACGATCACTGAAATCCGCCCCGGCCTGCACGTTGGACAGGTGCGCTGCATGGAACTCGGCGTACTCGGCGCCGCGCACATGCTCCTGAATGAAATGCCCGCCGGACGGCGGCGTCACCGCGTCCTCTATGCCGGCAATCACCAGCAGTGGCAGGTTGATCGACGCCAGTTGCTCACGGAAATCGGCATCACGCACTGCCGCGCAATTGGCCGCGTAACCTTCCGGCGAAGTCGCTGCGAGCATGTCGGTGATCTTCTTCGCTGCAGCCGGATTGGCCGCGGAAAAGTCCGGGGTGAACCAGCGCGCAATCGAGGCATCACGCAGTGCGACCATCGCCGCCGGGCCGTCACGCAGCACGGTTTCGATACGCGGGTTCCACACCGATGGATCGCCGATCTTCGCCGCGGTGTTGCACACAATCAGTTTGTGCAGACGATGACCGGCATTGATCCCCAGCCACTGACCGATCAAGCCACCCATCGACAATCCGCAAAAATGCGCGCGCTCGATGTGCAGCGCATCCAGCAGCCCCAGCACATCACGGCCCAGTTGCTCGATGCTGTACGGCCCCGGAGTCACCAGCGACTGGCCGTGACCACGGGTGTCGAAACGCAGCACCCGGAAGTGCTCGGTGAACGCTGGTATCTGCGCATCCCACATGTGCAGATTGGTGCCCAGCGAGTTGGACAGCACCAGCACCGGCGCATCGACCGGGCCGTCCCATTGATAGTGCAGTTCGCCATCGGCGAGTTGAACGAAAGCCACAGCCCTCTCCTTCAGACAGTCAAAGCGTTGTGTTCGGCCACGGCGCGCTCGACCCAGGTTTGTGCCTGGCCGAGGTAGTGCGCAGGGTCGAGCAGATGATCCAGTTCGGCGCTGCTCAGTTCTGCAGTCACTTGCGGCTCGTCGCCGAGCACCGCGCGCAGGTGGCGCTGTTCGGCCACCGCGCGTTTGCAGCATTGTTCGAGCAGGTGATGCGCGGTGTCACGGCCGACCCGCTGAGCGAGGACGATGCTCACCGCTTCGGCCAGCACCAGCCCCTGGGTCAATTCGAGGTTGCGCGCCATGCGCTCGGCATCGACTTCCAGGCCATCGGCCAACAGGCGCGCCTGTTGCAGCGCACCGGACACCAGGCAGCAGATGTCCGGCAGGGTTTCCCATTCGGCATGCCACAGACCGAGGCTGCGTTCGTGCTCCTGCGGCATGGCGCTGAACAACGTCGAGACCAACCCCGGCACCCGCGTCGCCGCGCCGATCAACACCGCCGCGCCCACCGGATTGCGCTTGTGCGGCATGGTCGACGAACCGCCCTTGCCCGGCGCCGACGGTTCGAACACTTCCGCCGCTTCGGTCTGCATCAGCAGACTGACGTCGCGCCCGAGTTTGCCGAGGCTGCCTGCGATCAAACCGAGTACCGCGCCGAACTCGACGATGCGATCCCGCTGGGTGTGCCACGGTTGCTCAGGCAAGCTCAGTTGCAGCTCTTCGGCCAGGGCCTGGGCAATCGGCATTGCCTTCTCACCGAGCGCCGCGAGAGTGCCGGACGCACCGCCGAACTGCAGCACCAGCAAACGCGGTTTGAGTTCGCGCAGACGCTGACGGCTACGAGTCACCGCGCCGAGCCAACCGGCAATCTTCATCCCGAGGGTCACCGGTGTGGCGTGTTGCAGCCAGGTGCGCCCGGCCAATGGCGTCGCCGCATGCCGTTGGGCCTGGGTGGCGAGCGAATCGGCGAGCGCTGCCAGATCGTTTTCCATCAGTTGCAGCGCCTGCCGCAATTGCAGGACCAGCCCGGAATCCATCACGTCCTGACTGGTGGCGCCCAGATGCACATAGCGCTCGGCCTCCGCACTGCTTGCGGCGATCTGCTTGCCTAACGCCTTGACCAATGGAATCGCCGAGTTACCGGCCGTGGCAATCGCCTCACCCAGCGCCGCGAAGTCATACAGGCCGGCGTTGCAGGCGGCGGCAATCGGCGCGACGGCAGACGCCGGAATCACCCCGACCCGCGCCTCGGCCCGGGCCAGCGCCGCTTCGAAATCGAGCATCGCCTGCACCCGGCCCTGATCGCAGAACACGTCGCGCATATCGAGGGCAGTGAAGTAGGCATCGAACAATTGATTGCCCGGTCGCTGAGTCATAAACAGTCCTTGCCGGCGCGGGCCATCGCGGCCCGCGCTCATCGGTTTACAGATCGTGGTGCAGATACGCCGCCTGTTTCGGCAGGCGCAGGCTGAACAGGAACGCCACCGCCATCATCACCGTGACGTACCAGTAGAAGGCGTTTTCCATGCCCCCGGCCTTCAGGCTCAGGGCCACGTATTCCGCCGAACCGCCGAAGATTGCATTCGCCACCGCGTAGGCAAGGCCAACGCCAAGGGCGCGGACTTCCGGCGGGAACATTTCAGCTTTCACCAGGCCGCTGATCGAGGTGTAGAAACTGACGATCGCCAGCGCCAGGGTGATCAGCACGAAGGCCAGCACCGGGCTGCTGATGCTTTTCAGACTCAACAGGATCGGCACGGTGAACAGCGTGCCGAGCGCGCCGAACCAGAGCATCGAATTACGTCGGCCGATCTTGTCGGCGAGCATGCCGAACAGCGGCTGCATGCACATATAGAGGAACAGCGCGCCGGTCATGATGTAGCTGGCGGTCTTGGCGTGCATGCCGGCGGTGTTCACCAGGTACTTCTGCATATACGTGGTGAAGGTATAGAAAATCAACGAGCCACCGGCGGTGTAACCGAGCACGGTGATGAATGCCGCTTTGTGATCACGGAACAGTGCGCGGATGCTGCCGGCGTCCTTGTTCTCGCGCATTTCCTTGCTGGTGGTTTCTTTCAGCGAACGGCGCAGGAACAGTGAAATCACTGCCGCCACCGCGCCGACCACGAACGGAATCCGCCAGCCGTAAGCACGCAATTCGTCTTCGCTGAGGAACTGCTGCAGGATCACCACCAGCAACACCGCCAGCAGTTGGCCGCCGATCAGGGTCACGTATTGGAACGAAGCGAAAAAGCCGCGCTGCCCCTTGAGCGCGACTTCACTCATGTAGGTTGCAGTGGTGCCGTACTCGCCGCCCACCGACAGGCCTTGCAGCAGACGCGCGAACAGCAACAGCAGCGGTGCCCAGACGCCAATGCTGGCGTAAGTCGGCAGGCAGGCGATGAGCAATGAGCCGAAGCACATCATCAGCACCGAAATCATCATCGAGGTCTTGCGGCCCTTCTTGTCCGCCAGCCGCCCGAAGATCCAGCCGCCGATCGGGCGCATCAGGAACCCGGCAGCGAACACCCCGGCCGTGTTGACCAGTTGCACCGTGGGGTTGTCGGAGGGGAAAAACGCCGGGGCGAAATAGATCGCGCAGAAGGCATACACGTAGAAGTCGAACCATTCGACCAGGTTGCCGGACGAGGCACCGACAATGGCGAAGATGCGCTTGCTGCGCTCTTCGCCGGTGTAATGAGCGGTGGTAGTTGTCATTGTTTTTTACTCTGAGGGGACAGGTGAGAGTCTAGACACACTTCGCAACAGTCCCGTTCCACATTGGATCTGCAACACAGCTTTCCCTCTGTGGGAGCGGGCTTGCTCGCGAAGAGGGCGTGTCAGGCAATTTAATGTTGACTGACACGCCGCCTTCGCGAGCAAGCCCGCTCCCACAGGAGACGTGTGGTGTTCTCTCAATAATCGAAGAACACCGTCTCCGCCTCAGTGCCCTGCAAGATCACATTCCACTGATAAACCCCCGCCGCATCCGGCTTCGCCAGCAAGGTCGCGCGACGCTCGGCCGGCACACATTCGAGCAGCGGATCATTCACGTTCGCCGGGTCGCCTTCAAAGTAGATGCGTGTCAGCAAGTGCTTGACCAGACCACGGGCAAACACCAGCACCACCAGATGCGGCGCCTGGGTCGAGCCCTTGAGGCCTTCGACCGTGCCCGGTTTGATCGTGGTGAAACGGAAGCGCCCTTCGGCGTCCACCGGCACCCGGCCGAAACCTTCGAAGTGCGGATCCAGCGGTTTGTCCTGCTCGTCTTCCGGGTGCGCGTACTTGCCGGCGGCGTTGGCCTGCCAGACTTCGAGCATAGCGTCGTTGACCACATCGCCGTTGCCGTCAACAACCTGGCCGGTGATCGCCACGCGCTCGCCGAGGGTTTGTTCGACGGTAAGGTTTTCGCGGTTCAGCCAGGTCAGACCGATGTGGTAGTACGGCCCGACGGTGTGGGACGTGGTGGCAGTCAGCGTCATCTTATTTCTCCATCGGCGTGGCGTCGCGGCCGCGCAAGACGATGTCCCAGCGATAGCCGAGGGCGTAGGACGGAATGGTTTTTTCCAGATCGAAAGT
>NZ_QAIK01000102.1:23737-28273 GCF_003061005.1 Pseudomonas sp. HMWF021
TCCTTGTCGGCGACGCGTTCGGCACCGATGGTCGGGCCGGTGATCTCCGACAACGAATGCGGCAGAAACACCAGCGGCTTGGACGGCGAGCGCAGGTTGGTGGATTGATACGTCGGGTGCAGGTATTCGGGCTGGGTGCCTTCCTGCGGACGACGGTAGCCAGGCTTGTCAGTCATTTCGCTTTCCTCTGTTCTTATCAGTCGACGCGCTGCGTCAGACGCGTTCGATGGCCAGGGCCAGACCCTGCCCGACGCCGACGCACATGGTCGCCAGACCTTTCCTGCCGCCGGTCTTTTCCAGCTGATGCAGCGCAGTCAGCACCAGTCGCGCGCCGCTCATGCCCAACGGGTGGCCCAAGGCAATCGCGCCACCGTTCGGGTTGACCTGCGGCGCATCGTCAGCCAAGCCCAATTCACGCAGCACCGCCAGGCCTTGGCTGGCGAAGGCTTCGTTGAGTTCGATCACATCGAAATCGCTGACCGCCACGCCGAGACGCTCGATCAGTTTGCGCACCGCCGGCACCGGGCCGATGCCCATCACCCTAGGTGCAACACCGGCGCTGGCCATACCCAGCACTTTGGCCCGTGCTGTCAGGCCGTGTTTTTTCACCGCTTCCGCCGACGCGAGAATCAGCGCGGCGGCGCCATCGTTGACCCCGGACGCATTGCCAGCGGTGACGGTCTTGTCCGGGCCGTTGACCGGTTTGAGTTTGCTCAGCGCTTCAAGCGTAGTGTCGGCGCGCGGATGTTCATCCTGGCTGACCACGGTTTCGCCCTTCTTGTGGGCGATCCGCACTTCGACGATTTCCTCGGCAAAGTATCCCGCCGCTTGTGCAGCGGCCGTGCGCTGCTGACTGCGCAGGGCAAACGCGTCCTGATCTTCGCGCGACACTTTATAGTCGTCGGCAACGTTGTCGGCGGTCTGCGGCATCGCATCGACGCCGTATTGAGCCTTCATCAGCGGGTTGATGAAACGCCAGCCAATGGTGGTGTCTTCCAGCTTCATGTTGCGCGAGAACGCCGCGTCCGCCTTGCCCATCACGAATGGCGCGCGGGACATCGACTCGACGCCGCCGGCAATCGCCAGCTCCATCTCGCCACTGGCAATGGCGCGAAACGCCGTGCCGATCGCGTCCATGCCCGAAGCGCAGAGACGGTTGAGGGTCACCCCCGGCACGCTGTCCGGCAGACCCGCCAGCAGCAGTGCCATGCGCGCCACGTTGCGGTTATCTTCACCGGCCTGATTGGCGCAGCCGAGGAACACTTCGTCGATTGCACTCCAGTCCACCGACGGATTGCGCTCCATCAGCGCCTTGATCGGCACGGCGGCCAGATCGTCTGCGCGCACGGCGGACAAACCGCCGCCAAAACGGCCGATGGGGGTGCGAATCGCATCGCAGATATACACGTCACGCATCATGCTTCTCCTGGTGCCTGGCCGTGGGCGGCGGCGGTGCGCGCTTCGAGATCGCGCAGCGCGGTCAGCTCAACCTCGGTCGGCGCAGCGGTGGTTTCAACGTTGTCGGCAAAGCGGATGGCCCAACCGGTGGCGGCGACCACCTGCTCGCGGGTCACGCCCGGGTGCAGGGCGGTGACCACGAATTCGTGAGTGCCCGCTTCCGGCTCCATGATGCACAGGTCGGTGATGATCCCGACCGGGCCAGCACCCGGCAGGCCCAGACGCTTGCGCGAATCGCCGCCCTCGCCGTGCCCGACCGAGGTAATGAAGTCGAGCTTGTCGACGAACGAACGCGCCGACTGCTTGAGGATGATCAGCACGCTTTTCGCCGAACCGGCGATTTCCGGCGCGCCACCGGCACCCGGCAGGCGCACTTTCGGTGCGTGATAGTCGCCGACCACCGTGGTGTTGATGTTGCCGAAACGGTCGACCTGCGCGGCGCCGAGAAAACCGACGTCGATGCGCCCGCCCTGCAGCCAGTAGCGAAAAATCTCACCGGTCGGCACCACGGTGTCGGCGGTCTCCGCCAGTTCGCCGTCACCGATCGACAGCGGCAGCACGCTGGGCTTGGCGCCAATCGGGCCGGATTCGTAGATCAGCACCACGTCCGGCGACGACGTCAGACGCGCGAGGTTGGCGGCTTTCGACGGCAGGCCGATGCCGACGAAGCACACCGAGCCGTTTTTCAGGCGACGGGCCGCTGCGACGGTCATCATTTCATTGGTGGTGTAAGTCATTACTTGGCCTCCGAAGCAGCGGCCAATTTGGCCTGGAACTCGCTGAAGTCAGCGCAGCCATGGATGTATTCGTTGATCCACGCGGTAAACGTCTCACGGTCACGGGCGATCGGATCCCACGCCTGATAGAAACGATTGTCGCGCTCGGTGTAACCGTGGGCGTAGGACGGATGCGCGCCACCGGGTATGTGGCACACCGCGCTCAAAGCCCAGGTCGGCAGCACGCAGGCATTCATCGGGGCGTTGAGGTTGTCGACGATTTCCTCGACGGTGACGATGCAGCGCCTGGCCGCCAGTGCCGCTTCTTTCTGCACCCCGAGAATGCCCCACAGCAGCACATTGCCCTGACGGTCGGCTTTCTGAGCGTGGATCACGGTCACGTCCGGACGTACCGACGGCACCGCCGCCAACACTTCACCGGTGAACGGGCAAGTGACCGTTTTGATCAGCGGATTGACCTTCGGCAAGTCGGAACCGGCGTAGGCTCGCAGCACGGCGAACGGCAGGCCGGACGCGCCGGCGACGTAGGCATTGGCCAGGTCGGCGTGGCTGTGTTCTTCGATTTCCAGGGCATGCGGCCATTGCTTCTCGACCGCATCGCGCAGTCGGTGCAGCGAACCCACACCCGGGTTGCCACCCCAGGAAAAGATCAGCTTGCGTGCACAACCGGCACCGATCAGTTGGTCGTAGATCAGGTCAGGCGTCATCCGCACCAGGGTCAGATCTTTCTTGCCCTGACGAATGATTTCATGACCTGCCGCCGTAGGGATCAGGTGCGTGAAGCCTTCGAGCGCGACGGTGTCACCGTCGTTGACGAATTGCTTCACCGCGGCGTGCAGCGAAAGGATCTCGGCCATGGAGCAGGCTCCCGTTTTTGTAGTGAATCGCCAGTGATAAAAAGGCGCGAGGTTCAGCGCCGGAGTCACTGCAGATTAAGCCGCTGAAAATCGCCAAACAATCCGATAATCGACTGAGTGTTCGTTTATCGAACGGATTGTTATCAACCTATCGTTCTGTGTAGTCAGCAAAAGATCGCAGCCTTCGGCAGCTCCTACAGAGGTACGCATTCCAATGTAGGAGCTGCCGAAGGCTGCGATCTTTTCGGCTTAAACCGCGATATCAGGTCGCATCCGCATGACTGACCATGCCTTTGATCAGCACCGCCGCCGTCGCCAGCCCCGCCGGAATCACCAACGCCGTCAGCACCTGCTCGAAATTCCAGCCCAACCCCAGCAGCGTCGCGCCCATCCACGCCCCGAGAATCGCGCCAAAGCGGCCAATCCCGAGCATCCACGACACCCCGGTCGCCCGCCCTTGCGTCGGATAGAACCGCGCCGCCAGTGAAGGCATCGCCGATTGCGCACCGTTGACGCACATCCCCGCGACCAGCACCAGCGTCGCCAGCAACGTGATGTTGCCCAGGCTCTGCCCTACCGCGTAGGCAAACACCCCGGCTAGCAGGTAAAAAGTGCCGATGACCTTGTGCGGATTGAAGCGGTCCATCGCCCAGCCTACAGCCACCGCGCTCAATACCCCGCCGAACTGGAACAGCGCGCCAATGAACGCTGCCTGCTCCATGCTCGCGCCGCTGTCACGCATCAGGGTCGGCAGCCAACTGGTCAGCAGGTACACGATGACCAGGCCCATGAAGTAGGTCAGCCACAGCAACAAGGTGCCGGCGCTGTAGGTGCCGGAGAAAATCACCGCGAACACGTTGCGCGCCTTGACGGTTTTCTGCTCCGGCACACTGAAACTCGCCGCTTGCGCCACGGTGACCGGATCGATCGGCGACAAGGTCTTGCGCACCTTGTCGGTGCCGCGATTGCGTACCACCAGATAACGCGCCGATTCCGGCAGCCAGAACAGCAGCACCACCGCGAGGATCAGCGGCAGGATCCCGCCGATCATCAGCAGGCTGTGCCAGCCGAACGCCGGGATCAGCTTCGCCGAAATGAAACCGCCGCCGGCCATGCCGAGGTTGAAGCCGCAGAACATGCTGGTCACCAGCAAGGATTTCTTGCGCTCCGGGGTATATTCCGAGAGCAGCGTGGTGGCGTTGGGCATGCCGGCGCCCAGTCCGAGACCGGTGAGGAAGCGCAGCACCAGCAATTGTTCGACATTGGTGCTGTACGCCGAGGCCAGGCTGAAAGCGCCGAACAATACGACGGCGCCGACGAGGACGACTTTGCGCCCGAAACGGTCCGCCAGTGGGCCGGAACCCAGTGCGCCGAAGACCATGCCGATCAGCGCGGCGCTCATCACCGGGCCGAGGCTGGCGCGGTCGATGCCCCAGTCCTGGGACAGCGCCGGCGCGATGAAGCCCATCGCTGCCGTATCGAGG
>NZ_QAIK01000102.1:28283-32303 GCF_003061005.1 Pseudomonas sp. HMWF021
CACGCAAAAAACGCAGTCGAACGGCGGCCGGCCCAAAAGCGGCACGGTCACAAGAATAGAAGATCGAAATCAGGCGTTGCGGTGAATCCGGCAACAGGGAATGGAGCTGAGACAGTCGGGGAGCATGCGCATGGTGAGTTGCCTCTTGTCATTATTATGGGAGTCGACAATCCGGCAGGCTCATTCAAATCTGCGCCGGATGACGCTGCCGCGACATTAATGATCCGGGGCTTTTAGCGTCAATTCGATAAACGCAACACTGTGCGTTTATCGAACAGCTTCATCAGGCGAACAACTGCGCGCTGAGGTCGCGGCTGGCACTGAGCAGGCCCGGCAGAAAGCGGTTTTCCAGCTCGGTGCGGCTCACTCGGCCGGCATGGGTGCTGACATTGAGCGCCGCGACCACCTGGCCCGAGGCGTCATAGACCGGCACGGCAATCGAGCGCAGGCCTTGTTCAAGTTCCTGATCGACGATGCACCAGCCCTGCTGCCGCACTTCCTGCAGGCATGCGAGCAGACTTTCCGGGGTGTGCAGGGTGCGGCTGGTCTTGGCCACCAGTTCGGCGTGCTCGAGGTATTCGCCCAGCGAAGTGTCGTCCAGCGCCGCCAGCAAGATACGGCCCATGGATGTGCAATAGGCCGGCAGCCGCCCGCCCACCGACAGGTCCACCGAAATCAGGCGCTGAGTGGTTGCCGAACGGGCGATGTACAGAATGTCATCACCTTCGAGCGTGGCCATGTTGCAGGCTTCATGCAGTTGCTCGCTCATGCGGTCGAGGTACGGCTGGGCGGACACCGCCAGCGGCGTCGAGGACAGATACGCGTGCCCCAGGGTCAGCACTTTGGGCAGCAATGAATACGTGCGGCCATCGGTGGTGGCGTAACCCAGCTTGATCAACGTGTGCAGGCAACGTCGCACCGCGGCGCGGGGAATTTCCGTGCGATGGCTGATCTGGGCGATGGTCAGGTGCCGCTTGCGCTCCTGAAATGCTTGCACCACCGCCAGACCACGAGCCAGCGAGGTCATGAAATCCGGGTCGCCAGTCAGCGCCTGGATACGCTTGGCCGGCGAAGCCACGATCGGCGGCGCCACGGAAGTGAAGGAGTTGCGCATCTGATCGTTCATTTCTTGTCCTTTTTGCGGCGCGGATCAATCGCTATACAAGCGGCTCGCCGACAGATAAACAAGGGCGGCATGCCGAGATTGGGCGATTATCGAACCGTCGACCGATTATCGCAATCTTCAGCACCGCCCCCCCTGTACGACCTGCAAAAATGTTTTCCCAACTTTCCTGACTCGCTGAGCCGATACCCTTAGTTGCTGACTAAATGACGCCAGAAACACAACACGTTCAACGCTAACGTTTGCCTCCCACTGCAACTACCGATAAAAAATGTCAGTCACAAAACAATCACACATCCCGAACCGTTTTTAACTTGGCAAAGATAGTCATTCCCGAATCGACCGCTATAATGCACCTCAGTGGCGCCGCGTTTTATTCAACGAGGCCGCCATCTGCCGACGCGATGCCAATCGCCGACAGCCCGGCCAGCGCTGACGCCCATGACTCATTCAACGCCAGCACTCGCTGAAACAGGAAACTGATGCTGCGTCAGTTTTTATCTGGTGCCGTAGCCGCCTGCAACATGGAAGTCTTGTTCGCCCTGCCGATAACACCAATGCCTTAACCGGCATTGCCCCTCGGTGGACGTGTGCAATTGACTCGTTGCCGTGCGTTTCACCAGACATTTATCTCAACTCAAACAGGTAGCACTGTGACGAAAGACGAACTGCGCGCGGAACTTGAGCGCCAGGAACAACGCTACAAGGAAGTTTACGGCGGGGAAGTCACCACCTACGCCGCGCAACCCGAACCGGAACGCAAGGCATGGCGTAAACGCCCCACTGTTCAGGATCAGGTTTTCCAGCAAGAACTGAAAAAGATGGAAGAAGAACTCAAAACCGAAGAGCCTTGAACGGGCGATCAGTTTTTTTGAGGGCTTGCGTCGGCACCGGTTACAAGCGCGGTGACGCGGCGATGCCTTGCGCGCCCGCTACCCGCGGGCAGTGGCCACCTCCCCTGTCCTGCGCGGCAAAGGAGCGTGTCTGACTCGTTTCAGAGATATTTCACACAGGCGTTTGAGGCCCTCGCGCACGCGACAAAATGCCTGTTGCCAGAAGGTTTTCTCTATCTAATCAAGCACTTGAAAAACCCTGCAACACGCTCGGGCTTTGCACCTTGCAACAATTTAATTCGACATTGATTGCTACCGATGAGCAGGTAGGGGATCGATTTCCAGTCTTTTCTGGCATAATCGCGCCCCCTTATGACCGGGTCAGAAAACCTTCATGATCGATTTATTCAGCGGACTGGATGCTTGGGTGCTTGTGAGCCTCTTGCTCGCCCTGACGTTTGTCCTCGCCTTCGAGTTCATCAATGGATTTCATGACACCGCTAACGCGGTAGCCACTGTTATCTACACCAAAGCCATGCCGCCTCACCTCGCGGTGTTCTTCTCCGGTGTGTTCAACTTCCTCGGCGTGTTGCTGGGCGGCGTTGGCGTGGCGTATGCCATTGTTCACCTGCTGCCGGTAGAACTGCTGATCAATGTGAACACCGGCCATGGCCTGGCGATGGTGTTCTCGTTGCTCGCCGCGGCGATCACCTGGAACCTGGGCACCTGGTACTTCGGTATTCCGGCCTCCAGCTCCCACACCCTGATCGGCTCGATCCTGGGCGTCGGTCTGGCCAACGCCCTGATCAACAACATCCCGTTGGCCGACGGCGTGAACTGGCAGAAAGCGATCGACATCGGCGCCTCGCTGGTGTTTTCGCCAATGGCCGGTTTCCTGATCGCCGCGCTGATCCTCATCGGCCTGAAGTGGTGGCGTCCGCTGTCGAAGATGCACAAGACTCCGGAACAGCGCCGCAAGATCGACGACAAGAAGCACCCACCATTCTGGAACCGCCTGGTCCTGGTGATCTCGGCCATGGCCGTGAGCTTCGTGCACGGCTCCAACGATGGTCAGAAAGGCATCGGCCTGATCATGCTGGTGCTGATCGGTATCGTGCCCGCGCAGTTCGTACTCGACCTGAGCAGCACCACCTACCAGATCGAACGCACCCGCGACGCGACCTTGCACCTGAGCCAGTTCTACAAGCGCAACGCCGATTCCCTGGGCGAATTCCTGGCCCTGGGCAAAAGCGTCGAAGGCGACCTGCCGGAGAAATTCCGCTGCAACCCGCAGCAGACCGAACCGACCATCAACGCCCTGCTTGATACCCTCAAAGGTGTAGCGGACTACCATTCGCTGTCCTCGGAAAGCCGCATCGAAGTGCGTCGCTACCTGCTGTGCCTGGACGACACCGCGAAGAAAGTCGGCAAGCTGCCAGGCCTTGAAGCCCGCGAAAAGGCTGATCTGGACAAACTGCGCAAAGACCTGACCACCACCACCGAATACGCCCCGTTCTGGGTGATTCTGGCGGTCGCCCTGGCCTTGGGCCTGGGCACCATGGTCGGCTGGAAACGCGTGGTACTGACCATTGGCGAGAAGATCGGCAAGCAAGGCATGACCTATTCCCAGGGCATGTCGGCGCAGATCACTACTGCCAGTTTGATCGGCATGGCCAACATCTTCAGCCTGCCCGTGTCGACCACTCACGTGCTGTCCTCGGGCGTGGCCGGCACCATGGTCGCCAACAAGAGCGGCCTGCAGGGCGGCACTGTTCGCACCATCTTGCTGGCGTGGGTGCTGACCCTGCCGGCGACTGTGGCGTTGTCGGCTGGGTTGTTCTGGTTGGCGTCCAAAGCGCTGGGTAGCTGATAGACTGCTTCAAGCTTTGATGAAAAGGCGCGATTCGAAAGGATCGCGCCTTTTTTGTTTTGGTTGTATTGGGGGCATATCCGTTTCTGCGGGTGATGCCGCTGGCGGTTTCGCTCTTACAGCGAGTCACCTTTTCCAAACGCCGAAAAGGTAACCCAAAAGGCTTTGCCCCGGCGTACGGCACTTCGCTGAGG
>NZ_QAIK01000102.1:32313-39857 GCF_003061005.1 Pseudomonas sp. HMWF021
GAAAGTCCTGCTGACGCAACAGTCGCTGCTGGCGCAATTGCCGCAGACCGATGCGCAAGTGGTGTTGGTCGAGGCGGGTGGGCAGGCGTTTGCCGGGCAGTCGCCGGACAATCTGCCGGCGCGGGGCGATAGCGCCAATCTGGCTTACGTGATCTACACCTCCGGTTCTACCGGCAAACCGAAGGGCGTGGCCATCGCTCATCGCAACGTGCAGGCGTTGATCCATTGGTCTGCCGAGGTCTACAGCGAAGACGACCTGCAAGGCGTGCTGGCCTCGACGTCGGTGTGCTTCGACCTGTCGGTGTGGGAGATTTTCGTCACCCTCGCGCGCGGCGGTTCGCTCGTCATGGCGCGTAATGCGCTGGAACTGCCGGACTTGCCGGAGCGTGATCAGGTCCGCCTGATCAACACCGTGCCGTCGGCCATCGCCGCGCTGCATCGCGCCGGGCACATTCCGCCGGGCGTGCGCATCATCAACCTCGCCGGCGAGCCGCTGAAGCAGGGACTGGTCGACACGCTCTATGGCGAAACCTCGGCGGCCCACGTCTATGATCTGTACGGGCCGTCAGAGGACACCACCTATTCGACCTGGACCCGCCGCGAGGCCGGTGGTCAGGCGAACATCGGCCGGCCGCTGGTCAACACCTCGGCGTACATGCTCGACGGTCAATTGCAGGAGGCGCCGATTGGCGTGGCGGCCGAGCTGTATCTGGCCGGCGACGGCATCACCCGTGGTTATCTGTTCCGTCCGGGGCTGACCGCCGAACGTTTCGTGCCCAACCCGCTGTCGACCAGCGGCGAACGGATGTACCGCACCGGCGACCTGACCCGCTTCACGGATGAGGGCCGGATCGAATACGTCGGGCGCATCGACCATCAGGTCAAGGTGCGTGGTTTCCGTATCGAACTGGGTGAAGTCGAAGCGCGTCTGCTGGCCCAGGACAGCGTGCGCGAAGGTGTCGTGCTGGCGGTGGATGGCCATAGCGGTCATCAACTGGTGGCGTATGTGGTGCCGAGCGACAGCGGCCTGAGCCTCGAGGAACAGGATGCTCTGAGTGAAGCGCTGCAGGGCGCACTGAAGGCGCACCTGCCGGACTACATGGTGCCTGCGCAGTGGCTGTTCCTCGAACAGCTGCCGCTGACGCCAAACGGCAAACTTGACCGCAAGGCTCTGCCTGCGCCGGACGCCAGCCAGTCGCAACGTGAATACGTGGCAGCGTCGACGCCACTGGAGCAACAACTGGCCGAAGTCTGGCAGGACATTCTCAAGATCGAGCGTGTCGGCGTCACCGATAACTTCTTCGCCCTCGGCGGCGATTCGATCATCTCGATTCAACTGGTCAGCCGCGCGCGTCAGCAGGGGATTCGCTTCACCCCGAAAGACCTGTTCCAGCAGCAAACCGTGCAGAAACTCGCGGCTGTGGTCTCGGTGGATGACGACTCGGCGGGCGACACGGCTGTGGATTATCCATTGGCCCAACTGGATCAGGCGCAGCTCGACGCGTTGCCGGTACCGGCGCAGATGATCGAGGACGTTTACCCGCTGTCGCCCATGCAGGAGGGCATGCTTTTCCACACGCTGTCGGACAACGGCAGCAGCCTTTACGTCCAGCAGGTCAGCCTGCCGATCAAGGGCCTGGACGTGGAGCGTTTCCGTCAGGCGTGGGAATTCGTCATCGTCCGACAGGCGATTCTGCGCACCAGTTTCCATTGGCAGGACGGTTTGGCCAAACCGTTGCAGGTGGTGCATCGCCACGCTCCGTTGCAGATGCAGGTACTCGATTGGCGTGAGCGCGAAACCAGCGAAGCGTCGATTGCCCGGTTCGCCAGCGATGACCGCGCGCTCGGTTTCGATCTGACCGAGGCGCGTTTGCAGCGGATAACCTTGCTGCGCCTGAGCGACGATCAATACCAGATGATCTGGACCAGCCATCACATCCTGATGGACGGCTGGAGCAGCTCGCGCCTGTTCGGCGAGGTTCTGCAGTATTACGCCAAGGGCGAAATCATCGGCGAGAACGGTCGTTACCGCGACTTCATCGCCTGGTTGCAGGCGCAGGATCAGGACGCTCAGGAGCTGTTCTGGAAGGCGCGTCTGGCGGTGGTCAACGAGCCGACGGCGCTCAGCCAGGCGATGCATCCGCGTCACAGCGCCGATGTTTCCGGCCACGATGCGATCTACTCGAACTGGAACAAGGCGCAAACCGAACAACTGCTGCAGTTCTGCCGCGACTTGCGCATCACCCCCAACACCCTGATTCAGGGCGCGTGGTTGCTGCTGTTGCAACGCTACACCGGGCAGCAGACGGTCACTTTCGGCGCTACGGTGTCGGGGCGTCCGGAAAGTCTGGCGAATGTCGGCAACATGCTCGGCCTGTTCATCAACACCTTGCCGATCATTCAGACGCCGCAAGCGCATCAGCGCCTGGCCGACTGGCTCGGCGAAGTGCAGGCCTATAACCTCGACATCCGCGATTATTCTCAGGCGCCACTGGCCGACGTCCAGCGCTGGTCCAACCTCGGTGGTCAGGCGCTGTTTGACAGCATTGTGGTGTTCGAGAACTTCCCGATCGACGATCGCCTGCAGGAAGAAAACGACACCGACCTGACCTTCGGCAAATCCATCGGCCACGGCGTGACCAACGTGCCGATGGACCTCGCGGTGATGCTCGGTGACGAGTTGTCGATCGAGTACCTGTATCTGCGTAGCCACTTCAGTGCCGAAGCTGTTCTGGGTATTCGCCAGACCATGGAAAACACCCTGGCGGCGATGATGGCCGCGCCGTACGAGCGCCTTGGCAACTTGCAGCGCCTGAGCCGCGAGCAATGGCAAGCGGCGCAGGCCTGGAGCGCCGAACCGGCGCACAGCCATCAGGCAGCGTTGTTGCCGGAGTTGATCAGCCGCCACGCGCAACAGCAGCCACAGGCCATTGCCTTGCAATGCGCGGGGATGAGCCTGAGCTACGCCGAACTCGAGTTGCGCGCCAATCGTCTGGCTCACTGCCTGATCGAACACGGTGCCGGCCCGGAAGTGGTGATCGGCGTCGCCTTGCCGCGCTCGCTGGAAATGGTGGTCAGCTTCCTTGCCGTGCTCAAGAGCGGTGCGGCGTACGTGCCGCTGGACATCGAGTACCCGCCGGAGCGTCTGGCCTACATGATCGAAGATTCGGGGATGGCGCTGTTGCTGACCCAGAGCAGCCTGCGTGCAACATTGCCGGCGCCACAGGGTTTGCTGCGTCTGGAGATCGATCACCTCGATGAAAGCCGCTATGCCGATCACGCCCCCGCCAGCCGCGTTCAGGAGCAGGGCCTGGCGTATCTGGTCTACACCTCCGGTTCCACCGGGCGGCCAAAAGGCGTTGCGGTGACCCAAGGTCCGCTGAGCATGCACTGCCAGGCAATTGCCGAGCTGTATGAAATGGATGCCAGCAGTTGCGAGCTGCACTTCATGTCGTTCGCTTTCGACGGCGCCCATGAGCGTTGGCTCAGCACCTTGTACAGCGGCGGTCGCCTGGTAATCCGCGACGGTTGCCTGTGGACACCGGAGCAGACCTACGAGGCCTTGCACGAATACGGCATCACCATTGCCTGCTTCCCGCCGGCGTACCTCAAGCAACTGGCCGAATACGCCGCCGCCAGTGGCATCGCGCCGCCACCGGTGCGCATCTATTGCTTTGGCGGTGACGCGGTACCGGATCAGACGTTCGAGCAGGTCAAGGCGGCGCTGCGTCCGGAGTACTTCACCAATGGGTATGGACCGACCGAAACCGTGGTCACGCCGATGCTCTGGAAAGTGCCGGCCAGTCAGCATTGCGAGGCGGCATACGCGCCGATCGGCCGCGCCGTGGGCGCGCGTTCGCTGTACGTGCTGGATGAAGACCTGAACCCGTTGCCGCCGGGTTTCGCCGGCGAGTTGTACATCGGGGGTTATGGCGTCGCCCGCGGTTATCACGGGCGTCCCGACCTGACCTGCGAGCGCTTCGTGCCGAACCCGTTCGCGGCGGGTGAGCGTCTGTATCGCAGCGGCGACCTGGTGCGCCTGCGTATGGACGGCGTGGTCGATTACGTCGGGCGCATCGACCATCAGGTCAAGGTGCGTGGCTTCCGCATCGAGCTGGGTGAAGTCGAGGCGAGTCTGCGTCAGTTGCCTGCGGTCACCGATGCACTGGTGATCGCCCGGGACAATGCATCGGGCAAGCAACTGATCGGTTACGTGGTGACCGAAGCCGGGCAGGACATGGGCGATGAGCTCAAGGCCGGGCTGCGGGCGTCGTTGCCGGAATACATGGTGCCGGCGCAGATCGTCTGCCTGGACGCTTTCCCGGTCACGCCCAACGGCAAACTCGATCGCAAGGCGTTGCCCGAACCCGAATTCAAGACCGAAGAATACGTCGCCCCGCGCAACGAGCAGGAAACCCTGCTCGCGCAAATCTGGGCGCAGGTGCTGCAGGTCGAGAAGGTAGGCATCTGCGACAACTTCTTCGAACTGGGCGGCGACTCGATTCTGAGCCTGCAAGTGATTTCCCGGGTGCGTAACCATCCGACACTGAACATGGACCTCAAGCTGCGCGATCTGATGCGCTATCAGACCATCGCCGGCATCGTCGAACAGGAAGTGGCGAAGGAGGGCAGCCAGCAATCGGTGCCGGATCTCACTCAGGTGGCGGCGGAGGGCGCGTTCAATTTGCTGCCGATTCAGGAGTGGTTCTTTGCCGAGGACATGGCCGAGGCGCATCACTACAACCAGTCGCTGCTGCTGAGCGCGCGCCAGCCGCTGGATCTGGATGCGCTGGAGCAGGCGCTGGGCTGGATCGAAAAACATCACGACTCGTTGCGTCTGCGTTTCTCCCGCGATGGCGAGCGCTGGGTGCAACGCTACTGTGAACTCGCCGAACAGGGCGAAGCGTTGCTCTGGCGCCGTGAAGCCGAGAACAGCGAGCAGGTCGAAACGCTGGCCAACCTCGCCCAGCGCAGTCTGAAGCTCGACGACGGGCCGGTCTGGCGGGTGATGCATGTGGCCATGCCCGAGGGGCAGGCGCGACTGCTGGTGGTGATCCATCACCTGGTGGTCGACACCGTATCGTGGCGGATTCTGCTCGATGACTTGAAAGTCGCTTACGAAGCCTGCGTGCAAGGGCTGCCACCGAAGCTGCCGATTCGCACCAGCAGCTACCGTTCGTTTGCCGAAGCGTTGCAGGCCCAGGCGCCGGTGATTGCCGAGCAGGAACTGGACTGGTGGCTGGAGCAACTGGACCAGCCGGGTGTCGATCTGCCTTGCGACAATCCGCGCGGCAAAAACCTCGTGCGTCAGCAGGCGCAGGCACGGCTCAAACTGTCACGCGAGCACACCGAGCAATTGCTCAAACAGGCGCCGGCGGTGTACGGCACGCAGATCAACGATCTGCTGCTGTCGGCGCTCAGCCGCGCCTTGTGTCGCTGGAGTCAGCAACCGTCGGCGCTGATTATGCTCGAAGGGCATGGTCGCGAAGATTTGTTCGAGTCCATCGACCTGAGCCGCAGTCTGGGCTGGTTCACCAGTATGTTCCCGGTACGTCTGCGTCCGGACAGCGATGACATCGGCCGTTCGATCGTCGATGTGCAGGCGCAACTGGCGGCGATACCGCAGAAGGGCATCGGCTACGGCGTGTTGCGTCATCTGGCGGGGGCCGAGGTGTCTCGGCAACTGGCAGGCCTGCCGCAGGCACGCGTCACGTTCAACTACCTGGGGCAGTTTGACCAGAGCTTCGACGAGCAGGCATTGCTGGTGCCGGCACTGGAGGAGACCGGCGACAACTACAGCCTGAAGGCGAACCTGGGTAACTGGCTGGAAATTGTCGGCCAGGTCTACGACGGTCAGTTGGCCTTGCGTTGCATCTACAGCAGCCAGCGCTATCGCGCCGGCACCATGGATGCGTTGATGAACGATTACCAGCGTGAGCTTGAGGCGTTGATCGAGCATTGCATGGAACGCGCGGGCTGATCGCCGGACATTCGGTCATTTTTGGGGGCGTTGCCCAGGCGCGCCCCTTTTCTGCCTATACAAGGATCCTAGCGATGTCGTTACACCCTGATCTGGAAGCCTTCCTCGACTTGGCCCAAGACAGCCAGGACGCCGGTCTGCCGGCCATGCACCAGATGACCCCGAGCGAGGCCCGGGCGACCTTCGAGCAGACCACCGCGCAGCTGCGCTGGGCAGCACCCGAGGATCTGTCGGTGACGCAGATCGACATGGTGGCCCGCAACGGTGCGCCTTTGGCGTTGCGACTGTATCGGCCGAACGGCGCCGTCACGCCGATGCCGGTGCTGGTGTATTTCCACGGTGGCGGATTCGTCGTCGGCAGCCTCGATTCCCACGATGGCGTGTGCCGCGAGTTTTGCCAGCGCACGCCGTGTGCGGTTTTGTCGGTCGGTTATCGACTGGCGCCGGAGCATCGTTTTCCAGCGGGCCTGGAAGATGGCGAAGACGCCTTGTCGTGGCTGGCGGAAAACGCCACAAGTCTCGGCCTCGATACCACCCGCGTAGCATTCGGCGGCGACAGCGCCGGGGCCACACTGGCCACCGTGCTGGCGATACAGGCAGTCGTACAACCGCAAACCGTAGCCATCGCGCCCAAGGCGCAGTTGCTGTGCTATCCAGTCACCGATGCTTCCCGCACCCACGATTCGCGCCTGCTGTTCGGCGAAGGTTACCTGCTGGAAAACGAAACGCTGGACTGGTTCTATCAGCACTATGCGCGCAGCCCGCACGACTGTCTGGACTGGCGTTTTTCACCGTTGCTGACGGAGGATCTGCATGGTGTGGCACCGGCAATCGTGCTGTTGGCCGGGTTTGATCCGTTACTGGATGAAGGGCAGGCTTATGTCGATAAATTGCGTGATCACGGGGTGAGTGTCGAGCTCGAACACTGTCCGGGGTTGACGCATGATTTGCTGCGTATGGCTGCGGTCATGCCTGATGTGTTGCAGGTGCATGAAGATTTGAGCAGAGCGCTGGCGCGGTTGTTGGGGTGATGCTTTGGTTGGGGTGGATATCCGTTGCTGCGGTCACGGCTGCTTAGGGTTCCGCCCTTACGGCGGGTCACTTTTGGCAAACGCCGGGTTTTGGGTTTTGGGTTTGGGGGATTGGGGGCATATCCGTTGCTGCGGGGGTTGCCGCTGGCGGTTTCGCTCTTACAGCGAGTCACCTTTTCCAAACGCCGAAAAGGTAACCCAAAAGGCTTTGCCCCGGCGTACGGCACTTCGCTGAGGCTCAGTGTTCCCTCGCTACGGTGCCCATCAGGGGGCATCGCCTACGGTTTGCTTCGCTGCACCTCCTCTCGATGTATGCGGCTTCGCCGCATGGCGCTGCGCGCCTACCCCCTGATGGACACCTACGCTCGGCCTGCCGAAGGGGCTGAAGGTCAAAAGCCACATCAGGAGCCAAAGCCAAAGCCAAAGCCAAAGCCAAAAGCAGATCAAAAGATCGCAGCCTTCGGCAGCTCCTACAGGGGATTGGGTTTATTCAGTATGAGATTGGTCGGCTGTCAGGCCGCCATCGCCAGCAG
>NZ_QAIK01000102.1:39867-44217 GCF_003061005.1 Pseudomonas sp. HMWF021
CAGTTCAGAAAACGCACAACCCCTGCGGCAAAGCCGCCCCACTCAACACGATGAGCGTTAGCTCGAGTACCGCTTTTGATCCGAGGGCCCGTCGGCAGGCTGAGTGGAGGGATTGATCCGGGGGTAGGAGCGCAGCGACCGTTTGGCGCAGCCAAACACAGCGAGAGGAGGTGCAGCGAAGCAAACCGTAGGCGCTGCCCCCCGGATGAATCCCGGAGCGAAGGAACCCGAGCCTAAGCGAGGGCCGAACGTCAGGGTAAAGCCCTTTTGGTTACTTTTGGGGCGTTTGCCAAAAGTGACCCGCCGTAAGGGCGGAACCCTAATCAGCAACCCCCGCAGAAACGGATCTACACCCAGAACCCCAAGAACATGGTCGGCCCAGAGGCCGCCAAGAAGACAAAAAAAAAGGGCAACCGAAGTCGCCCAAAATGCCTTGCGTGCTCATCAAACCCGGAAAGACCTACTTCTTGTGCTTATTCGCATCCTTCCAGATAAAAAATCCAAACCCGGCAAAAAACAGAACCATGAGACCTACAGTAAGAACCCCGGCAAACACCACGTTATCGAAAAACATGACTGTGGCCTCCTGGCCCCTGCTTTGCTGCGATGGAACTAAGTTAACCAATCACGCAGACGCAGAAATTGACCAGGATCAAGTCCGGACAACACAGAAGGTAAAGGCGGGAAAATAACTGACCTGCATCAAAGGACGCAGCGGGAGATCAACGCTTTTTCGGTTTCTTTTTCGGCTTTTTCTGGACTTTTCCCAACGGCATGGCCTGCTCGAAGGCCTTGCGCACTTCGTTCAGCCGCTTTTCGTTGAGATCATGCACACGCTTGGCGCGTTCGGTACCGAGGTCGATCAGTTTTTCATCTTGGCTCATGGCGTTCAGCGCATCACTTGAAAAAAACACAACTGCCGCATCAAAGGCAGGACTGCGCCAATCATGCAGCCTGACGCCAGCACTCCACAACACCCCGTGAAATGTACGGCATCAAATCTCGATATCGACCCACAAGCCCTGACGCGGCTGATCTTCCATCAGCGGCACCACCGGCACCGTATTGTCGGCATTCAGCTCGGTGCCTGGCACGGCCAGATGCACGTCGGGATCTTCGTCAGCCTCGCGGCGACGGCGATCGCGTTCCTGCTGGCGACGCTGCTCTTCCCGTGCCAGCAGTCGATCCTCTTCCGGATCACGCTTTTGCAGATCAATTGTGCTTTCGTTGGAGCTTTCCTGCACCGGCACCACCGGAGGAATGTCCGGCCGCTGGCGGATCGGATCCTGCTGGGAAGTGATCGGCACAGCGCTCAGGGGGAGCATCGGTGGCAGCATATATAGGGTCTCCTGTCAGCAGGCTATCGGCTGCGGCAAAGGCGCCTTGAGCCACTGGTCGCAAACTTGTGACCGGGTTGGCACTGTAGGAGCTGCCGCAGGCTGCGATCTTTAATGGAACACCGTAGAACGCAAGCGTTCCCGAAGATCAAAAGATCGCAGCCTTCGGCAGCTCCTACACTCGTAAACCTTTGGTCTGGAGGCCTGCATTCCGTTAAGATAGCCCGCTTTTTCAAGGTGGGAGTCAGGCAGCATGGCGCAGCAGTATCAACCGGGGCAACGCTGGATCAGTGACAGCGAAGCAGAGCTTGGTTTAGGCACCGTTCTGGCACAGGACGGCCGCTTGTTGACCGTGCTTTACCCGGCCACTGGCGAAACCCGCCAGTACGCGCTACGGAATGCGCCCCTCACCCGCGTGCGGTTCTCGCCGGGTGACACCATTACTCACTTCGAAGGCTGGAAGATGACCGTCCGTGAAGTCGACGACGTCGACGGGCTGATGGTCTATCACGGCCTCAACGGCCAGAACGAAGCGGTCACCCTGCCGGAAACCCAGCTGTCGAACTTCATTCAGTTCCGTCTGGCCAGCGACCGTCTGTTCGCCGGGCAGATCGACCCGCTGTCGTGGTTTTCTCTGCGCTACAACACCCTGGAACACACCAGCCGCCAGTTGCAGTCCTCGCTCTGGGGCCTGGGCGGCGTCCGTGCGCAGCCGATCGCGCACCAGTTGCACATTGCCCGTGAAGTCGCCGACCGTATTGCGCCGCGGGTTCTGCTGGCGGACGAAGTGGGTCTGGGTAAAACCATCGAAGCCGGTCTGGTGATTCATCGCCAACTGCTCTCGGGCCGCGCCAACCGCGTGCTGATCCTGGTGCCGGAAAACCTGCAGCATCAATGGCTGGTGGAAATGCGCCGCCGCTTCAACCTGCAGGTCGCGCTGTTCGACGAAGAACGCTTTATCGAAAGCGATGCCAGCAACCCGTTCGAAGACACCCAACTGGCGCTGGTGGCGCTGGAGTGGCTGGTCGACGACGAGAAAGCCCAGGACGCCCTGTTCGCCGCCGGTTGGGATCTGCTGGTGGTCGACGAAGCCCACCACCTGGTGTGGCACGAAGAAAAGGCCAGCCCGGAATACACCCTGGTCGAGCAGCTCGCTGAAACCATCCCCGGCGTACTGCTGCTCACCGCGACCCCGGAACAACTCGGTCAGGACAGCCACTTCGCCCGTCTGCGCCTGCTCGATCCGAACCGTTTCCATGACCTGGCCGCGTTCCGCGCCGAGAGCGACAACTATCGCCCGGTGGCCGAAGCCGTTCAGGAACTGCTGGACAAGGGGCGCCTGTCGCCTGAAGCCCACAAGACCATCCACGGCTTCCTCGGCAACGAAGGCGAAGCCCTGCTGACCGCGGTCAACGATGGCGACAGCGAAGCCAGCGCCCGTCTGGTGCGTGAACTGCTCGACCGCCACGGCACCGGTCGCGTGCTGTTCCGTAACACCCGCGCCGCCGTACAGGGTTTCCCCGAGCGCAAACTGCACCCGTACCCGCTGCCGTGCCCGGACGAATACCTCGAACTGCCGCTGGGCGATCACGCCGAGCTGTATCCGGAAGTCAGCTTCCAGGCCCAGCCGGACGCCAGCGAAGAAGAGCGCTGGTGGAAATTCGACCCGCGTGTCGAGTGGCTGATCGATCAGCTGAAAATGCTCAAACGCACCAAAGTGCTGGTGATCTGCGCCCACGCCGAAACCGCCATGGATCTGGAAGACGCCCTGCGCGTGCGTTCCGGCATTCCGGCCACGGTGTTCCACGAAGGCATGAACATCCTCGAGCGTGACCGCGCCGCCGCCTACTTCGCCGACGAAGAATTTGGCGCGCAAGTGCTGATCTGCTCGGAAATCGGCAGTGAGGGTCGCAACTTCCAGTTCGCTCACCACCTGGTGCTGTTCGATCTGCCGTCGCACCCGGATCTGCTCGAGCAACGTATCGGGCGTCTCGACCGGATCGGCCAGAAGCACATCATCGAACTGCACGTGCCGTACCTGGAAACCAGCCCGCAAGAGCGCCTGTTCCAGTGGTACCACGAAGCGCTGAACGCCTTCCTCAATACCTGCCCGACCGGCAACGCCTTGCAGCACCAGTTCGGCCCGCGCCTGCTGCCGCTGCTCGAAGAAGCCGACGACGGCGAGTGGCAAGCCCTGATCGACGAGGCGCGCACCGAGCGCGAGCGTCTGGAAGCCGAGCTGCACACCGGCCGCGACCGTCTGCTGGAGCTGAACTCCGGCGGTTCGGGCGAAGGCGATCAGTTGGTCGAGGACATCCTTGAGCAAGACGATCAGTTCGCCCTGCCGATCTACATGGAAACCCTGTTCGACGCGTTCGGCATCGACAGCGAAGACCATTCGGAAAACGCCCTGATCCTCAAGCCGAGCGAGAAGATGCTCGACGCCAGTTTCCCGCTGGGTGACGACGAAGGCGTGACCATCACCTACGACCGCAACCAGGCGCTGTCGCGCGAAGACATGCAGTTCATCACTTGGGAACACCCGATGGTGCAGGGCGGCATGGACCTGGTGCTGTCCGGCTCGATGGGCAACACCGCCGTTGCGCTGATCAAGAACAAGGCGCTGAAACCAGGCACCGTGTTGCTGGAACTGCTCTACGTCAGCGAAGTGGTGGCCCCGCGTTCGCTGCAACTGGGCCGTTACCTGCCGCCGGCTGCGCTGCGTTGCCTGCTCGATGCCAACGGCAACGACCTGTCGCCACGGGTCTCGTTCGAAACCCTCAACGATCAACTGGAAAGCGTGCCGCGCGCCAGCGCCAACAAGTTCATCCAGGCCCAGCGCGATCAGCTGACGCCACGGATCAACGCCGGTGAAGACAAGATCACCCCGCGTCACGCCGAGCGCGTGGCCGAGGCCCGTCGTCGTCTGGCCGCCGATACCGACGAAGAACTGGCGCGCCTGACCGCATTGCAAGCGGTCAACCCGACCGTGCGCGACAGCGAACTGGATGCG
>NZ_QAIK01000102.1:44227-50069 GCF_003061005.1 Pseudomonas sp. HMWF021
GATGCGTTGCGCCAGCAGCGTGAACAGGGTCTGGCGATGCTGGACAAAGCAGCACTGCGTCTGGAAGCGATCCGGGTGCTGGTGGCGGGTTAAGTCCCCTGCTCCACCGCTGTAAATGAAAAGGCCCGCAGTGATGCGGGCCTTTTTGTTTGTCTGTCATTTATCAGCTGATTCTGATGGCCCTATCGCTGGCAAGCCAGCTCCCACAGGGTTTGGAGTGTTTACAAATTATGCGTATGACTCGGTCACTGTGGGAGCTGGCTTGCCAGCGATAGCAATCATGCAGTCGCCACAGAAACATCAGGCTCAACCACCGCCATCAACCCCTCCCTCATTCGCTGCGCATCGCGCACAAAACAGCACGCCGCCAGAAACAGAAACACCATGGTGAAAAACAACGCCACCGGAATCAGGTACATCGCATCATGCAGCCCGACGGCCTTGAACGCCTCGGTCATCTGCTCCGCCCCCGCCGAGAGCATCGCCGCTTTGGCAAAGTGATCGGACAAGGCCCCCACCACCACCGGCCCCAGCCCGCCGCCGAGCAGGTACAACCCGGCAAAGAACAGCGCCATCGCCGTCGCCCGCAAACGCGGTTCGACCACGTCCTGAATCGCCGTGTACACACAGGTATAGAAGTTATAGGCAAACAGCCAGCCGACGCTGAACACCGCAACGAACACGCCGATCTCGACCCGCCCGGCATGCAGCGCCCACGCCGTGCACAGGGTGGAAATGATCAGGCTGAACCCGGCAAACAGCAGCCGGCCGTTGGCGACTCGTTGATGAATCTTGTCGGCGATCCAGCCGCCGAGGGTCAGGCCGATCAACCCGGTGATGCCGACGATCACGCCGGTCGCCACCGCCGCCTCCTGCAACGGCATCAGGAAATAGCGCTGCAGCATCGGCACCAGAAACGAGTTGCAGGCATACGTGGCGAAGTTGAAACACAGCCCGGCCAGCACCAGCCAGAGGAACGTCGGCACGGCAAGCACCCGGCGGATCGGCTTGTCGACTCTCTCCTGGGAGACCTGCACGGTTTCCGCCGCCCCGCGTTTCGGCTCCTTGATGAAGAACATGAACACCGCGAGGATCAGCCCCGGCACCGCCGCAATAAAGAACGGCGCGCGCCAGCTGTCGAATGCCTTGACCATCGCGCCGATGGTGAAAAACGCCAGCAGCAGGCCCAACGGCAGCCCGAGCATGAAGATGCCCATGGCCCGCGCCCGACGGTGGGCCGGGAACAAGTCACCGATCAGCGAGTTGGCGGCCGGCGCGTAACTGGCCTCGCCAATACCGATGCCCATGCGCACCAGCAGAAAACTCCAGAAACTGCCGACCAGACCGTTGACCGCCGTCAGCGCGCTCCACGTCGCCAGGCCCCAGCCCATCAGTTTGCTGCGCGAGCCGGTGTCGGCCATTCGGCCCAATGGCAGGCCGGCAATCGCATAAACCAGGGTGAACGCGGTGCCGACAATCCCCAGTTGAAAGTCACTGAGGTGCCATTCCATGCGGATCGGTTCGATGATGATCGCCGGAATGGTGCGGTCGAAGAAGTTGAACAGGTTGGCGAGGAACAACAGGAACAGAATGCGCCAGGCATTCGCCGCTTGGGTCGAGTTCTGCATGGGTCCGTCTCTTTATTGTTATTGGGGCTTCTGCCGTCGCATCCGAGCCCGGAACCTGCAATCTAGACAGGCGGGCAAGGACTGTCTGTGATCATTCGTCAGCCTGATGACGGCCCATGGCACTGTAACGAAACGTAAGCCCTTGAAAACGCAGCAATCCCCCATAAACCGGGGGTTTTGCAGCAAAATCCTGCCACAAAAAAATACTTTCGCGCCCCCCTTCCCAAGTTCATGGCGAAGCCTAGAATAGCCGCCGGATCCGTCCGGATTCGCCGATCAACCCCTTTGATGCCCTCCCAATGTCCGAAGTCAGTCCGTGTCTGAATTGCGGTGCCTGCTGTTCCCATTTTCGCGTGTCTTTTTTCTGGGGTGAATGCGCTTCCTCCGGCGGTACGGTGCCCGATGAACTGGTCACCCAGATCAGCCCCAGTCGCGTGGCGATGAACGGCACCGACTGCAAATCGCCGCGTTGCACGGCGCTAGTCGGCGAAGTGGGCAGCCAGGTGCAATGCTCGATTTATGAGCAACGCTCCAGCCCCTGCCGCGAATTCGAGTCGTCCTGGGAAAACGGCGAACAGAATGTCGATTGCGACAAGGCGCGCGCCCGCTTCGGTTTGCCGCCTCTTGAGCCCGGCTGGAATCAGATCCCTTACGAGCAGAGCGCCTGACCGTTAGCGCTAATCGCTATTAGGCTCATGTCAAAATCGTTGACGCCAATGTGCCACTACCGCTTGCACGGCAAAAACCGCCTCTATACTCCAGTCATTCGCCTGCGTCGCAGACGCAGTAGGGACGACTTCAGAGACGGGGCATGCTATGGAGTGGCTTGGTTTGCAGTTTGTTACCGAGCTGCCGGAGAGCGGGCAGGTCATTCTCGATTGCACACATAATCCCTTGCTGGTGATAGTGGCCTATCTGGTTGCCTGCGCCGCCAGTTTTGCCACCCTGGATATGGCAGAGCGGGTCGGTCACGCTGAAGATCGCAGCTCGCAGCGCGTGTGGCGCTGGATTGGCGCGACGTGCCTGGCCGGCGGTATCTGGGCCATGCACTTCATCGGCATGCTGGCGTTCCAGGCACCGATCGAGATCCATTACGATCTGGCGATCACCCTGTTTTCCCTGCTGATTGCCCTGCTCGCCTCGTGGCTGGCGATGCACACCCTGAGCGAACCACAGCCCTCACTGCTGCAATACCTGAAAACCGCCATCGTCATCGGCCTCGGAATCGCCGGCATGCATTACGTCGGCATGGCGGCCATGCATTCGGTGGCCACCGCTTATTACCAGCCCATGCTGTTCAGCCTTTCGATCGTGATTGCCATTGTCGCCAGTTTTGCCGCGCTGTGGGTCGCCGGGCATTTGCGTGAGGGCAGCGGCCTGTCGCATCAATTGCTCAAATATGCCGCCGCGTTGATCCTTGGCGCCGGCATCATCAGCATGCATTTCACCGGCATGGCCGCGTTGCATCTGGTATTGCCCGAAGGCACCGCGCCGACCATGGCGGCCGAAACCAGCCAGATGCAACTGGGCCTGACGGTCGCCCTGATCATCCTGCTGATTCTCGGCAGCGCGATCAGCGCGGCACTGGCCGACAAGAAACTGCAGAACAAGGAACACGACCTGCGCCGGGTCAACGCCCTGCTCGGCCAGCTCGATCAGGCGCGCATGTCACTGCAGCAAGTGGCCAACTATGACGCGCTGACCAACCTGATCAACCGTCGCGGCTTCAATCAGATCTTCGCTGAAAAACTCAGCCAGAAAACCAGCGAGGGCGGCATGCTCGCGGTGATGTTTCTCGACATCGACCACTTCAAGCGGATCAACGACAGCCTCGGCCATGATGCCGGTGACGCCCTGCTCAAGGTCATCGCCAATCACATCAAGGGTTCGGTGCGCAGCCACGAAGACGTGGTTGCGCGTTTTGGCGGTGACGAGTTCTGCATCCTGATCGGCCTGCGTGACCGCGAAGAGGCGCGCAACATGGCGCAACGCATCATGCTGAAAATGAAGGAGCCGATCGAGCTGGCCGGACGGCGCATGGTGATGACCACCAGCATCGGCATCAGCCTGTTTCCCGACGACGGCACCACCTGCGAAGAACTGCTCAAGCACGCGGATCTGGCGCTGTATCAATCCAAGGGCGCCGGGCGCAACGGCCTGCATTTTTTCAGCTCCAACATGAAGACCCGCGCCAGCCTCGAACTGCAACTGGAAGAAGAATTGCGCCACGCCCTGCGTGAAGAAAACGGGCTGATGCTCTACTACCAGCCGATCTTCGAACTGAAAACCGGCCGGGTCACCAAACTCGAAGCACTGATTCGCTGGCAGCACCCGGTGCACGGCCTGCTGGCCCCGGATCGTTTCATCGCGATTGCCGAAACCAACGGCCTGATCGCCGAGCTGGACAACTGGGTGCTGCGCCGGGCCTGCACCGACCTTGGCGAACTGTCCCGTCATGGCTGCGACGAACTGAAAATCGCCTGGAACTGCTCGCCGCTCAACCTTGCCCGGGAAGAACTGGCCGACGAAATCGAAAGCGCGCTGCGCACCGCCGGCGTCGCGCCGGAACGACTCGAACTGGAAGTCACCGAAAACGCGCTGATGGGCAACATCGCCAACACCCTGGTGCTGCTGCGGCAGATTCGCGCCCTCGGCGTTTCGCTGTCAATCGACGACTTCGGCACCGGTTATTCGTCGCTGGCCTACCTCAAGCGCCTGCCGCTCAACACCTTGAAGATCGACCGTTCGTTCATCCTCGACATCCCCAAGGCAACCGCCGACATGGAGATCGTCCAGGCGATCATCGTCATGGCCCACACCCTGCATCTGCAGGTGGTGACCGAAGGCGTGGAAAGCCTGGAACAGTACGAGTTTCTCGAACGCTCGGGCTGCGACTTCATTCAGGGCTACCTGCTCAGCCGCCCGGTGCCGCTGGCCGAGTTACGCCCGGTGCTGGAGGAAATCAATCAGCGCAAACACGCCCACGCGGTCAATCCGCTGACTCTGGCGCGCGGTACATTTGCACCAGTGTCGCTGGATCCTTCGCCAAAAAGCCCTGCGCCCCATGCAGGCGCATCAGTTGTGCGGCCAATCCGCTGATCGGAGTGGCCGAGCCTTGTTCGCGGGAGAATTTCACCGCAGTGTCGAGGTCCTTGAGCAGCGTGCGCACGTGCCATTTCACCGGTTCGAAACGGCTCTCGGCCATTTGCGGGGCGAGGATCTGCAACGGTTTCGAATCGGCAAAACCACCGGCCAGCGCTTCGGCGATCAGGCTCGCATCGACCCCGGCCTGCTCGGCCAGCGCCACCACTTCGGCAATCACCAGCGCATTACACGCGACGATCATCTGGTTGCAGGCCTTGGTCACTTGCCCGGCACCGATGCCGCCCATGTGCGTGACGCGCTGACCGAGGCTGAGCAACACCGGACGCACCCGGTCCAGATCCGCCGCCTCGCCACCGACCATGATTGCCAGACTGCCCGCCTCGGCGCCGACCACCCCGCCGGACACCGGTGAATCGAGCCAGCTCATCCCGGTCTTGTCTGCCAACTCGGCCGCCATCTCGCGAGTTGCAGTCGGTTCGAGGCTGGAGAAATCCACCAGCAACTGGCCTTTTTTCGCACCTTCTGCGACCCCGCCGGCGCCAAACACCACCTCGCGCACCACCGCCGTATCGGCCAGACAAAGCATCACCACGTCCGCGTGTTCACACAGTTCAGCGGGGCTTGCCACCTGCCGGGCGCCCGCCTCGACCAGTGGCGCGCACTTGGCCGGGTTGCGATTCCACACGGTCAGCGGATAGCCGGCGGCCAGCAAACGGCGGCACATCGGCAGGCCCATCAGGCCGATTCCGGCGAATCCCAACGAAGGTAGCGTTGACATCATTTAGCCTCCTTTTGATTAAAGATCGCCGAATAATGGCCGATTCATGAACGATCAGGAAAGGATTCCCCCGCGCGACGATCAGGCCAAGCCCCTGACGCCCGGGCCAAATACGCGCAGTCAACGACGCGAGATCCCCTTTCCGTGAGGCTCGATGACATCGGTCGCCGAGCCAACCCTGTCCAGGTATATGGCGCACAATGACTTCTAAAAACAATCCGGCCACTGCGGTATCCGATCTGACCCTGAGCCCTGCGGCGCACAGCCCGGCTCCGATGAAGCCATTGCCTCCCTCGCGCCCGCTGGGCACCCACCAATATCTGTACTACAC
>NZ_QAIK01000103.1 GCF_003061005.1 Pseudomonas sp. HMWF021
AAATGTAGGAGTGAGCCTGCTCGCGAAGGGGCCGGCTCATCCAGCATCTTTACTAGCAGGCACACCACCTTCGCGAGCAGCTGGCTCCCCCAGTGGGAGTGAAGTCGCTTTCAGCATCCCGTTCATCCTTTGAATGCTCACCGAACTTGCGATTGCCCAAGCCATCGGCGACCATGCCCGCCATATAGGAGTAGGGGGTATAGGTATGTCGCACATTCATGAACACAAAGACGAGCTGCTCAACCGCGTGCGGCGGATTGCCGGGCAGGTGCAGGCCGTGGAAAAAGCGCTGGAGGGCGATGCCGATTGCGCCAAGACCTTGCATCTGGTGGCGGCGATTCGCGGGGCGGTCAACGGTTTGATGGAGCAGTTCATCGAGGCCCACACCCGCGAGCACGTCGCCCATCCCGACCTCAGCGATGAACAACGCGCCCAGGGCGCCGAAGATCTGCTGCAAGCCATCCGTCGTTATGCCAAATAGAGCACGCGCATCATGAGCCTGACCCCAAACGCTGACCGTTTCAGCCACGATCACCAGTTTCTCGGCGCGTCCCACGACGAAAACGCCCGCCGCACGTTGTGGGTGGTGGCGCTGACGTTCGTGATGATGATCGGCGAGATCGCCGCCGGTTACCTCACCGGTTCCATGGCCCTGCTGGCCGACGGTTTCCACATGGCGACCCATGCCGGCGCGTTGGGCATCGCTGCGGCGGCCTACGGTTTCGCCCGGCGCAATGCCAACAACCGCCGTTACAGTTTCGGCACCGGCAAGGTCGGCGATCTGGCCGGTTTCGCCTCAGCCATGGTGCTGGGCCTGGTGTCCCTGGGCATCGCCGGCGAGTCGGTTTTTCGTTTGTTTGAACCCACCTCGGTGGCATTCGGCGAAGCGACGGTGATTGCCATCGTCGGGCTAGGCGTAAACATCCTCAGCGCCTTCCTGCTGATGGGCCATCACGGCCATGACCACGGCCATCAGCATGATCAGCGCCACGATCATCATCACCATCACGACAACAACCTGCGTTCGGCCTACGTCCATGTGCTGGCCGACGCCCTGACCTCGGTGCTGGCGATTGCCGCGTTGCTGGCCGGCCGTTATCTGGGCTGGGTATGGCTGGACCCGGTGATGGGCATTGTCGGCTCCATCGTTATCGCCAAATGGGCCTACAACCTGATGCGCGACAGCGCCGCAGTGCTGCTCGACACCACCGACGAGCCGGTGGCAGCGGAGATCCGCGAGCTGCTGGAAACTTCGGACGATGTTCGCATCAGCGATCTGCACGTCTGGCAGGTCGGCCCGCAGGCGCGGGCGGCGATTGTCAGTGTGGTTGCGGCGGCAGGTGTGACGGCGGAGGCGATTCGCGAACGGCTGGCGCCGGTGCATGAGTTGTCGCACCTGACTATCGAGTTGCGCAGCGCTTAAGGGGCGCAGCAGCGCAATCCACGCAAGCGAAAGATCGTCCGATCGCGGCCCAAGCCTTCGACAGCTCATACAGAGGAAGTACAGCTGATCGGCTGCAGCCTTTTGATCCTGTTTTGCACCTTGTGCCGATCCAATAGACTCGATACTGTACGCATAACCAGTATCGAGTCACCGCCATGCAAATCATCGACAAGCTAAGCATCCTCGCCGACGCCGCCAAGTACGACGCCTCCTGCGCCAGCAGCGGCGCGCCCAAGCGCAGCTCCGAAGGCAAGAGCGGGCTGGGCTCGACCGATGGCATGGGCATCTGCCACAGCTATACGCCGGACGGTCGCTGCGTATCGTTACTTAAAATCCTGCTGACCAATTTCTGTCTCTACGACTGCCAATACTGCGTCAATCGTCGCTCCAGCGATGTGCCGCGCGCCCGTTTCACGCCCGAAGAAGTGGTCACGCTGACCCTGGATTTCTACCGGCGCAACTGCGTCAGCGGGCTGTTTCTCAGCTCGGGGATCATCCGTTCGGCGGACTACACCATGGAGCAACTGGTGCGGGTGGCGAAGCTGTTGCGCGAAGAGCACGAATTTCGCGGTTACATCCACCTCAAGACCATTCCCGAGGCCGACCCGGCGTTGATCGAGGAGGCCGGGCGCTACGCTGATCGTCTCAGCGTCAACATCGAATTGCCCACCGATGCCAGCCTGCAAACCCTGGCGCCGGAGAAGCAGATCGGGTCGATCAAGCAGGCGATGAACACCATTTACACCGGCGTGCAAACGGTGCTCAACGAACCGCGTTCGGCAAAATTCGCCCCCGCCGGGCAGAGTACGCAAATGATCGTCGGCGCCGATGACACCGACGACAGCACGATCCTGCACAGCGCGCAGTCGTTGTATGGCAACTACCGCTTGCGGCGCGTGTACTACTCGGCCTTCAGCCCGATCCCCGACAGCCCGAAAAGCGTGCCGCTGGCCGCACCACCGCTGATGCGCGAACACCGGTTGTATCAGGCCGATTTCCTCTTGCGCAGTTACGGCTACAGCGCGAATGAGTTGCTCAAAGGCCCGGGCAATCTGGCGCTGGACATCGACCCGAAACTGGCCTGGGCGCTGCAGAACCGCGAAGTGTTTCCGCTGGACCTGAATCGCGCCGAGCCGTCGCTGATCGCGCGTATTCCGGGCATTGGCCTGCGCACCACCGAACGTCTGGTGCAATTGCGCCAGCAACGGCGCATTCGCTACGAAGACGTGGCACGCATGCGCTGTGTTTTGGCCAAGGCCAAGCCGTTCATCATCACCAGCGATTACCATCCGCAGCAGGCGGAGGTCACCAGCCACATGCTCTATCAGCAACTGCGCGACCGGCCGCAGCCGCAGCAGATGGGGTTGTGGGGATGATCAATCTCGATTGCGACGACCTGTTCGACACCTGGCGCCAACAGGCGCGCTGGCTGCTCAGCCATGAAGTCGACCCGAGCCTGGTGAGCTGGGCGTCGGAGGGTGTCAGCGACCTGTTTGCCAGTGACGTGTCGGTGCCCGAGGGGCAGGGGCCGTTTCAGGCACGCATCCCTCGCGCCTTGCTCGACACCCTGGAACAAGCGGCGCAGTACCGTGGCGACCAGCGCTGGAGTCTGCTGTATGAAGTGCTGTGGCGCGTCAGCCACGGCGACCGTACGGCGATGATGGCCGGTGACAAACTCGGCAGCGAGTTGCAGCGGCGGATCAAACAGGTACACCGCGAAGCCCACCATTTGCATGCGTTCGTGCGTTTCATCGAACGCCCGCAGGATCAGCCAGGCCCGCAATACGTGGCGTGGCACGAACCGGCCCACGACATCCTGCACAGCGCCAGCGAGCATTTCGTCAGGCGAATGGGCCGCCACCGCTGGTTGATCGCCACGCCGCGTGACGGGGTGTATTACGACGGCGAGCAGTTGATTCATCAACGCCAGTGCCCGGTGGAATGGCAGCAACTGGCGCAGAACATCGATGACCCGCATGGCGAGCTATGGCTGACGTACTACAGCCACATCTTCAACCCGGCGCGGTTGAACGAGAAGGTCATGCAAGGGCATTTGCCGGTGCGGTTCTGGAAGAATCTGCCGGAAGGGGAGTTGATTCCCGGATTGATCACCCAGGCGCGCACGGGCAAGCAGCAGAACGGGCAGGCCAGCGGGATTGCCGCGCGGGGCGGGAAGCGGATTGCGGTGAAATAGAATCAAAAGATCAAAAGATCGCAGCCTGCGGCAGCTCCTACACAGATCTCCTGTAGGAGCTGCCGCAGGCTGCGATCTTTTGATCTTGATCCTCACAACGTAAAAGCCCCCCATCAATCACTTGATGGAGGGCTTTTGTACATCTGGCCGTCAGATCAAACCTTGACGATCCAGCCTGCTGGCGCTTCGATGTCGCCGGTCTGCACACCAGTCAGCTCCTTGTAGAGCTTCTGGGTAACCGGGCCGACTTCGGTTTCGCTGTGGAACACGTGCAGGTGGTCGTTGTAGCTGATGCCACCGATCGGCGTGATCACTGCAGCCGTACCGCAGGCACCGGCTTCCTTGAAGTCCGACAGTTTGTCGATCAGCACGTCGCCTTCAACCACTTCCAGACCCAGACGGGTTTTCGCCAGTTCGATCAGCGACAGGCGGGTGATGCCCGGCAGCACCGACGGCGAGTTCGGGGTGATGAACTTGTTGTCGTGGGTGATCCCGAAGAAGTTGGCCGAACCGACTTCCTCGATCTTCTTGTGGGTCAGCGGATCCAGGTAGATGGCGTCGGCGAAGTTCGCCTTCTTGGCCTGGGAACCCGGCATCAGGCTGGCGGCGTAGTTGCCACCGACCTTGGCCGCACCGGTGCCTTGTGGCGCCGCGCGGTCGAAGCTGGAAATCTGGAAGTTGTGCGGGGTCAGGCCGCCCTTGAAGTAGGCACCAACCGGGATTGCGAACACCGAGAAGATGAACTCCGGAGCGGTGCGCACGCCGATGTTGTCACCCACGCCGATCACGAACGGACGCAGGTACAGCGCGCCGCCGGTGCCGTACGGAGGGATGAAGCGCTCGTTGGCGCGAACCACATCCTTGCACGCTTCGATGAACTGCTCGGTGGAGACGTGCGGCATCAGCAGGCGAGCGCAGCTGCGCTGCATGCGCGCTGCGTTCTGGTCCGGACGGAACAGGTTGATCGAGCCGTCCTTGCAACGATAGGCCTTCAGGCCTTCGAAGCACTGCTGGCCATAGTGAAGGGCAGTCGAGCCTTCGCTGATGTGCAGCACGTTGTCTTCGGTCAGGGTGCCTTTGTCCCACTCGCCATTGCGAAAGTACGACAGATAGCGTTTGTCGGTCTTGATGTAGTCAAAACCCAGCTTGTCCCAATTGATGCTTTCGTAACCCATGACACCCTCTATCACTGAACAACCGCCGAAACGGTTCAAGGCTTCTGACGTTTTTTTTGGATGGGCACAACAATACTTCATTCTTGAGCGGTTTCGCAGCCCGGACGATGGGGGGATAAGCAGATTTATTAGCCTGCTTATGAAAAATCTCTGTCCATCGCTGAAAAGATCGCAGCCTGCGGTGTAGTGGTTCAGTTTTTTTAAACCACTCCGTAGGAGTATTAGGCCGCCTGCTGCTCAAATAGCGCAGGCGGCAATTGG
>NZ_QAIK01000010.1 GCF_003061005.1 Pseudomonas sp. HMWF021
ATTGCTTGGGTGTTATATGGTCAAGCCTCACGGGCAATTAGTATTGGTTAGCTCAACGCCTCACAGCGCTTACACACCCAACCTATCAACGTCGTAGTCTTCGACGGCCCTTCAGGGAACTCAAGGTTCCAGTGAGATCTCATCTTGAGGCAAGTTTCCCGCTTAGATGCTTTCAGCGGTTATCTTTCCCGAACATAGCTACCCGGCAATGCCACTGGCGTGACAACCGGAACACCAGAGGTTCGTCCACTCCGGTCCTCTCGTACTAGGAGCAGCCCCTCTCAAATCTCAAACGTCCACGGCAGATAGGGACCGAACTGTCTCACGACGTTCTAAACCCAGCTCGCGTACCACTTTAAATGGCGAACAGCCATACCCTTGGGACCGGCTTCAGCCCCAGGATGTGATGAGCCGACATCGAGGTGCCAAACACCGCCGTCGATATGAACTCTTGGGCGGTATCAGCCTGTTATCCCCGGAGTACCTTTTATCCGTTGAGCGATGGCCCTTCCATACAGAACCACCGGATCACTAAGACCTACTTTCGTACCTGCTCGACGTGTCTGTCTCGCAGTCAAGCGCGCTTTTGCCTTTATACTCTACGACCGATTTCCGACCGGTCTGAGCGCACCTTCGTACTCCTCCGTTACTCTTTAGGAGGAGACCGCCCCAGTCAAACTACCCACCATACACTGTCCTCGATCCGGATAACGGACCTGAGTTAGAACCTCAAAGTTGCCAGGGTGGTATTTCAAGGATGGCTCCACGCGAACTGGCGTCCACGCTTCAAAGCCTCCCACCTATCCTACACAAGCAAATTCAAAGTCCAGTGCAAAGCTATAGTAAAGGTTCACGGGGTCTTTCCGTCTAGCCGCGGATACACTGCATCTTCACAGCGATTTCAATTTCACTGAGTCTCGGGTGGAGACAGCGCCGCCATCGTTACGCCATTCGTGCAGGTCGGAACTTACCCGACAAGGAATTTCGCTACCTTAGGACCGTTATAGTTACGGCCGCCGTTTACCGGGGCTTCGATCAAGAGCTTCGCGTTAGCTAACCCCATCAATTAACCTTCCGGCACCGGGCAGGCGTCACACCCTATACGTCCACTTTCGTGTTTGCAGAGTGCTGTGTTTTTAATAAACAGTCGCAGCGGCCTGGTATCTTCGACCGGCATGAGCTTACGGAGCAAGTCCTTCACCCTCACCGGCGCACCTTCTCCCGAAGTTACGGTGCCATTTTGCCTAGTTCCTTCACCCGAGTTCTCTCAAGCGCCTTGGTATTCTCTACCCAACCACCTGTGTCGGTTTGGGGTACGGTTCCTGGTTATCTGAAGCTTAGAAGCTTTTCTTGGAAGCATGGCATCAACCACTTCGTCACCCAAAGGGTAACTCGTCATCAGCTCTCGGCCTTAAGATCCCGGATTTACCTAAGATCTCAGCCTACCACCTTAAACTTGGACAACCAACGCCAAGCTGGCCTAGCCTTCTCCGTCCCTCCATCGCAATAACCAGAAGTACAGGAATATTAACCTGTTTTCCATCGACTACGCTTTTCAGCCTCGCCTTAGGGACCGACTAACCCTGCGTCGATTAACGTTGCGCAGGAAACCTTGGTCTTTCGGCGTGGGTGTTTTTCACACCCATTGTCGTTACTCATGTCAGCATTCGCACTTCTGATACCTCCAGCAAGCTTCTCAACTCACCTTCACAGGCTTACAGAACGCTCCTCTACCGCATCACTTGCGTGATACCCGTAGCTTCGGTGTATGGTTTGAGCCCCGTTACATCTTCCGCGCAGGCCGACTCGACTAGTGAGCTATTACGCTTTCTTTAAAGGGTGGCTGCTTCTAAGCCAACCTCCTAGCTGTCTAAGCCTTCCCACATCGTTTCCCACTTAACCATAACTTTGGGACCTTAGCTGACGGTCTGGGTTGTTTCCCTTTTCACGACGGACGTTAGCACCCGCCGTGTGTCTCCCATGCTCGGCACTTGTAGGTATTCGGAGTTTGCATCGGTTTGGTAAGTCGGGATGACCCCCTAGCCGAAACAGTGCTCTACCCCCTACAGTGATACATGAGGCGCTACCTAAATAGCTTTCGAGGAGAACCAGCTATCTCCGAGCTTGATTAGCCTTTCACTCCGATCCACAGGTCATCCGCTAACTTTTCAACGGTAGTCGGTTCGGTCCTCCAGTCAGTGTTACCTAACCTTCAACCTGCCCATGGATAGATCGCCCGGTTTCGGGTCTATTCCCAGCGACTAGACGCCCTATTAAGACTCGCTTTCGCTACGCCTCCCCTATTCGGTTAAGCTCGCCACTGAAAATAAGTCGCTGACCCATTATACAAAAGGTACGCAGTCACCCAACAAAGTGGGCTCCCACTGCTTGTACGCATACGGTTTCAGGATCTATTTCACTCCCCTCTCCGGGGTTCTTTTCGCCTTTCCCTCACGGTACTAGTTCACTATCGGTCAGTCAGTAGTATTTAGCCTTGGAGGATGGTCCCCCCATATTCAGACAAAGTTTCTCGTGCTCCGTCCTACTCGATTTCATGACTAAGAGACTTTCGCGTACAGGGCTATCACCCACTATGGCCGCACTTTCCAGAGCGTTCCGCTAATCTCAAAGCCACTTAAGGGCTAGTCCCCGTTCGCTCGCCACTACTAAGGGAATCTCGGTTGATTTCTTTTCCTCAGGGTACTTAGATGTTTCAGTTCCCCTGGTTCGCCTCTTGCACCTATGTATTCAGTACAAGATAACCATCTTGTGATGGCTGGGTTCCCCCATTCAGACATCTCCGGATCAAAGTCTGTTTGCCGACTCCCCGAAGCTTTTCGCAGGCTACCACGTCTTTCATCGCCTCTGACTGCCAAGGCATCCACCGTATGCGCTTCTTCACTTGACCATATAACCCCAAGCAATCTGGTTATACTGTGAAGACGACATTCGCCGAAAATTCGCAAAACTCTTAAGAGTCACTCACAAATTTTACCTTAGCCTGAACAACACCAGTGAAAGTGCCATCCAGTCTATCTTTCTATCACATACCCAAATTTTTAAAGAACGA
>NZ_QAIK01000104.1:0-33357 GCF_003061005.1 Pseudomonas sp. HMWF021
TCCCCATGTGAGAGTAGGTCATCGTCAAGATTAAATTCCGAAACCCCAATTGCGAAAGCAGTTGGGGTTTTGTTTTGCCCGCAGGAAAGTGGTTTGCTCGTTCGAATCAGCAGGTACGCGCGGTCCAATCGTCGCGAGGACCGCCATTGGGGAAAATCCTTCTGAAGTGACCACTCGGTTTTTGGTATGGTGCAGCTCGTTTTTTAACGGACTGATGTCATGCCCACGGATCGGCACTCAAATTATGTCAAAGAGTTGCTGTAGAAATGCCTGAACCAATCCCGATCAAGGATCACGAAAAAGAGAAGCGGCTGGTCAACAAACGGTTGATTGCCTGCGCTCTGTTCGTCTTTGCTATCAGCTGCGCGCTGGTGGTGCGCTTGTACATCTTGCAAGTGGTTGAATACGACTACCATTCGACCATCTCTGAAAACAATCGCGTGCACGTCTTGCCAATCCCGCCGACAAGAGGCCTGATCTACGATCGCAATGGCGTGCTGCTCGCCGATAACCGTCCCAGTTACAACCTGATCATCACCCGTGAACGCACTACTGATGTCAATCAGGAGTTGGACGAAGTGATCAACCTGCTGCATTTGCCCGCCGAAGATCGCACGGTTTTCGATAAGGCCATGAAGCAATCCCGTCACCCATTCACCCCGGTGACGTTGTTCTACGAGCTGACGGAAGAACAGATCGCCGTATTGGCGGTTAACGAGTTCCGATTGCCAGGTATCGACGTCGAGCCGCAGTTCGTTCGGCATTATCCACTGGGTTCACACTTCGCGCATTCGATCGGCTACGTCGGCCGGATCAACGAAAAAGAATCCAAGACCCTCGACTCGGTTGAATACCGCGGCACGCAATCCATCGGTAAAACCGGCATTGAACGCTTCTACGAAGCGCAGCTGCATGGTCATGTCGGCTATGAAGAAGTTGAAACCAACGCTCAGGGCCGAGTATTGCGGGTGCTCAAACACACCGATCCGATTCCTGGCAAAAACATCGTTCTGAGCCTCGACGTTAAACTGCAGGAGGCTGCCGAAGCCGCACTGGGCGACCGTCGTGGTTCGGTGGTTGCGCTTGATCCGTCTACGGGTGAAGTGCTGGCAATGGTCAGCAATCCGAGTTTCGACCCGAACCTGTTTGTGACCGGCATCAGTTCCAAGGAGTACTCGGCGCTACGCGACTCCATTGATCGGCCGCTGTTCAACCGTGTGCTGCGCGGCCTGTATGCGCCGGGCTCGACCATCAAGCCGGAAGTGGCGATTGCCGGCCTCGATGCCGGTGTCGTGACACCGCAGACCCGCGTCTTTGACCCCGGCTACTACCAACTCCCGGATTTCGATCACAAGTACCGCAACTGGAATCACAGCGGCGACGGCTGGGTGGACATGGACGCGGCGATCATGCGCTCCAACGACACTTACTTCTACGACCTGGCGCACAAGCTCGGCATCGATCGCCTGCATGACTACATGGCGATGTTCGGCCTCGGCGAAAAAGTCTCGCTGGACATGTTCGAAGAGTCGCCCGGTTTGATGCCGTCTCAGGCCTGGAAGCGTGCCACGCGCCGTCAGGCGTGGTTCCCGGGTGAGACGGTGATCCTCGGCATCGGACAAGGCTACATGCAGGTCACACCGCTGCAACTGGCCCAGGCCACTGCGCTGATTGCCAACAAGGGTGTATGGAATCGCCCGCACCTGGCGAAGACGGTCGATGGCGTGGCACCGGTCGACGAGCATCCGATGCCGAACATTCTGCTGAAGAACCCGCGTGACTGGGATCAGGTCAATCACGGCATGCAGATGGTGATGCACGATGCCCGGGGTATTGCTCGCGCCGCTGCGGCAGGCGCGCAATACCGCATTGCCGGCAAGAGTGGTACTGCGCAAGTGGTGGCGATCAAGCAGGGCGAGCGCTACAACCGCGAGAAAACTCTCGAACGCCATCGCGACAATGCGTTATTCGTGGGCTTCGCGCCGGCTGAGCACCCGAAGATCGCGATCTCGGTCATGATCGAAAACGGCGAGGCTGGGGGTCGAGTTGCAGGTCCCGTGGTGCGGCAGATCATGGACGCCTGGTTACTGGATCAGGATGGCCATCTCAAGCCGCAATATGCCGCGCCGGCCAAACCTGCGGGTGATCCGCATGTTTGATCCTGCAAGTCGCCCGGCACGAATTCACGCACGCGGAGCGCGCTGGGCGACGTGCAATCACATGAACTACTTGCAGCTATAACCCTCGGGCATCGTTACGGTGTAGTTGCGCTGCACGCGATCGTGGAAATCCAGATTCTGCAGGCCTTGTTCCACCAGAAAGGTTTCGACCTTGGTAGCCTGGCAATCTTCATTGTAGGACGAAGCCCGAAGCAGGTAGACCGTACGCTTGCTCACTTCATCCCGGGCAGTGGCGATGAAGGTGCTGAGGGTGGTGTAACCGGTCCGCTCCGACGTACCTACTGGGCCATAGGTGGTTTTTGGGGTACTGGTACAGCTCAGTCGGTCGTCTTTCTTCTTGATGTTTTTGCACACCGTCGAGGTGCTGGTCGTTACCTGGCCGTAATCAGTGGCGGTATAACGGTAGGACACTTGCCGGCTGCCGATATCGAGGGTGACGGTCATTTTGACCGGAGCGTGGGTTTTCGGTAGATCAGCGTCGGTATAAACCTCTCGAAAGCCCTGATCTTTCAACGCATTCACCATGTCGCGAAGATAGTAGCGGGCAGTCAGTGCATTTTCAGCCGTGCCGCTTGCCGAGGTCACCAGCACCGTTGCCTTTCGATCAAACGAGTAGTCCGGATCAGGTATTGCGTTGAGCGCTACGTCCATTTGCGTGGCGCAGCCGCTGAGTGACGCTGTCAGCGATAACAGCGCGCATAATAAAAAACGGGACATGAAATAGCCGCCTTGAAACTAAGGATTGAATAAGTGTTGAACGATTGGGACTAGCGAGAAACAAGTCGCCGTTGGGGGGGAGTCTCAGTCTTTCTGGTATTCCAGCAGATCGCCCGGCTGGCAATCGAGCGCAGCGCAGAGCTTGTCCAGAGTTGCCATCTTCACCCCTTTGACTTTGCCGTTTTTCAGCAACGACAGATTGGCCTCGGTGATTCCGAGCAGGGCGGCTAACTCTTTCGAGCGAATTTTTTGCGTGGCCATGACGACGTCAAGGCGGACGATAATGGTCATTATATTGTTCTATATGTACTGACTTTGCTCATCGCTGAGTGCTTTTGCGTCACGCATGATAATTGAAAACGAACAGAGCAATACGCCTTTGATTATCTCGTAGGCAGAGGAGGAGGACAGGCCAATGGAGAACCGGAAAATGCGACTTCCCGGTGGCAGATCTATCGACAAGGCCAGACCTTGCAGGGTTTCTACCAGCGGATAGGTTGATGGGGAGACGATGCAGATAATTCCTACCCGCCACAGGACTCCGATATTACGATCCGTCCAGGTTTCGCCGCGCGACAAGCGCAGGAAAAACAATCCCGTCAGCCAGAGCGCGTAGGCCGACAGGATAACGGGCAGGAAGTCCAAAGCGATAATCAGCGCAGTGGCCGTTGACGACAGCCAGGTGTCGGGATCGAGCAAGGCGCCTTCGACAAACGGATCGCGCAATTGTGGAGAGCCTTCAGCAAACGCATAGAGCAGATTCGCCACCATCTCATCGGTCTTGAGTAGCCAGACCGTGGCGGTGCTGCCGGCCTCCGTCACACCCAGAACCCAGACCAGAATCGCAGCCAGCAGCCCGATCCAGTGCATGCGCTGCAGCGCCAATCCATTGTTGAGAGTACTCATGAGAATTCCTGGTTGTTTCGGTGAGGCAGCGAATTCTCAATGATAAATTATCGAATAACAATAATTAATTTTGATTTTGTGCGTGACATATTGCAGCACCAGCTCCAACGCTTTTGCGAGCATGCCCTCTAAACCATTACGAAATCAGGCACCCGGCACCGGGCAGCTCATATCCCCCTCCTGACATTTCAGATACTGCTTGAGCGCCTCGACGCGCGCCTTGGTCACCCCGGTCAGGCAATTGCTGTAGATCAGCGGATAGACACTCCCGCCTTCGACCCCGGACGCCGAAAACTTGCACTCGGCATCGCGAAAGCCGATCCACGCTCGCTGCGCACCCACCAGCAGCTTCTTGCTGTCAGGGTTGTCCTTCAGGCGACTGGTGATCTGCTGATACACCGCGTTCAATTCCTTGTCCGCCGCTTTGAATTCCTGCCCGGCACACTGATTCAGGGTGGCCTGATCGCTGGCATTGGCGCAGTTGACGGCAGCGTGGGCGACGGGAATGAAGAGGAAGGGGGTCAGGGCCAGAAGCAGGCGTGGGGACATGGGTAATCTCGCTGTGTCGGAAGGAAGTACTGAGCATCTTAGCGGCTCTGGGCGCTTCTATTCAGGTACGCGTAGCCGGGACGCTTCGAGCAGGCGATCTGCGGTGGCCGCTATCTCCTCGCCATCATGGAGCATTTCCAGCCAGTGGGCAGGAATCGCCCGAACACCGTAATGGGCGCCGGCTACCTGACCGACGATAGCGGCCGTGGTATCGGCGTCATCGCCCAGGTTGGCGGCTTGCAGAATCGCCGCTGCGAAGCTGTCGGTGTGATGAAAACACCACAGCGCCGCTTCCAGTGACTCGACGCTATAGCCGCTGCCACGGATTTCGCTCACAGACTTCGCCAGATAATGACCTTGAGCGATGGCTGCGACTTTGCTTTCAGCGAAGGTCGAGTCTGGCAGTGTGCGCAACTCTGACTTTGCGGCGCCAAGCAGAGCCTTGTAGATCACCTCGGCCAACAACTGACAGCATTCGATGGCTTCGGCAGCTGCGTGGGTTGTCCGCGAACTGTCTGTGGCGAACTGGCGGATCTGCCGGGCATCAGGAAAACAAAACAGTACCACCGGCACCAGGCGCATCAGCGAACCGTTGCCGGCGGTAAACGGGTCGGTGGATCCCGCAAAGGGCTGACCGGTTTGCTGATACCGCGCCAGCGCCTGGCTGACCGTCATGCCGATGTCGAAACAATCACCGGTGGAGCTGAGATAGCCCCATTTCCACCAGTTGAGGTACCGTCCCATCTGGTCGACCGCATCGAATGTGTTTTTGCTCAGCAGGCTTTATGCCAGGCACAGCGCCATTGAGGTGTCATCCGTCCATTGCCCTGGCTTCAAGTGGAAGGGGCCGCCACCAACCATGTCCGTCAATGGCTGGAATGAGTCCCGCGGCTTGAATTCCACCGCGGTTCCTACAGCGTCGCCACAGGCAAGGCCGAGCAGGGCGCCGCGATAACGCTCGCAAAGGGATGGCTGCATGTTTCGTCCTTGTTCGATTCCATTTCTTGGGAAAAGGTAACAGGTTCATCGGATGGGAGCGCCCGACATTCTCTCGTTCTGTGATCGGAAATGCCGCCGAATGTTTCCCTCGTGCTGCACAGGTGCACGGCTTTTGATACAACTTCAGGTTGGACATGTGGTCATACAAGCCTACTGTTCAGAACAGGAGGTGACGTATGAAACCAGTACCCAATAGTTTCGAACGCAAAATCACCCTCAAGGCGCCGCGTTCCTATGTCTGGCGTGCATTGGTCGATGCCGAAGCGTTTGGCCAGTGGTTTGGTGTAGCGCTGGAGGGCAGGCGGTTCATCGCCGGTGAATGGACGCAGGGGCAGGTTACTTACCCCGGTTATGAACACGTGTTGTGGAACGTGCTGGTTGAACGGGTCGAGCCACAGCAGTTGTTCTCGTTTCGCTGGCACCCGTATGCGGTCAACCCGAAAATCGACTATTCCCAGGAGCCGACGACACTGGTCAGGTTCGAGCTGCAGGATTACGAGGGCGGCACGTTGCTCAAGGTGTCCGAGTCCGGTTTCGCGCACATTCCCGATGTGCGGCAAAAAGAGGCGTATCACATGGACAGCCGTGGCTGGGAGGAACAACTGACTCGACTTGAACATTTTCTTGCCGAAAGCGCCAAAACCCGAAAGCGTGACGGTGACTGATAGCGCAATGTTTGAACCCTGGCTGCGTCGCTGGGCGCTGGTGCCGGACGGTGAGCCAATCATCACTCCGGGCAGCCGTCTGTTACCGGTTTATTTCGGTGAAGCGCCAGCCATGCTCAAGATCGCGCTGGATACCGACGAGCAGTACGGCAATCGGCTGATGACCTGGTGGGACGGTGACGGCGCCGCGCAGGTGCTGGCCCATCACGAGAACGCTCTGCTGCTGGAGCGGGCCATGGGCCGGCGTTCGCTGATGCACATGGCGCTCAACGGTCAGGACGACGCGGCCACGCGGATCATGTGTACGGCGCTGGCGCGCTTGCACGCGCCACGTCCGACGCCACCACCGCCGCTGGTGGAGCTGGGGCCGTGGTTTGCGTCGCTGCAAGTGGCCGCCATCGAGCATGGCGGCCCTTACGCCCGCAGCCTGCAAACAGCGCAAACGTTGCTAGCTGAACCGCAGGATGTGGTGGTGCTGCACGGTGACATGCACCACGACAATGTCCTTGATTTCGGTCAGCGCGGCTGGCTGGCGATCGATCCCAAGCGGGTTCGCGGCGAGCGTGGTTTTGATTACGCCAACCTGATCTGCAACCCGGACTTGCCCACGGCAGGCGACCCCGAGCGTTTCCGGCGGCAGGTCGAGGTCATTGTCGACGCAGCCATGCTGGATCGCCGACGGTTGCTGCAGTGGGTGCATGCGTTCGCCGGGTTGTCCGCCGCCTGGTTTCTGGAGGATGACCAGCAGGAACAGGCCGACGGGCAGCTGAACATAGCGCGCATCGCGGCGTGCATGCTGGATGCCTGACTGGCGTAAGGGTTTTCGGAAGGGCTTCTATAGCGAATGTCTTACACGCACTGGTAGCTTTTGCGACTTTTACAGATTGGATCCACACCGTAATCTACACCCATCAACTGAGACACAGGGAGTGTTTCAGGGTCATGGATGATCGACCATTGCAAGGATCGCTGCCGACAGGGAGTCGATAATGGTCTTGGGAAAAACCCGCTTCGGCGGGTTTTTTTTCGCCTTGTAGGAGCTGCCGCAGGCTGCGATCTTTTGATCTTGCTTCTTGAAAGCCAAAATCAAAAGATCGCAGCCTGCGGCAGCTCCTACAGGGGAGCGCGGTTTCAGGAGGCGATCAGTTGGCGCAGGACGTAATGCAGAATCCCGCCCGACTTGAAGTACTCCACCTCATTCAACGTATCGATGCGGCACAGCACTTCGATTTTTTCCTGTTTCCCGTCTTCACGGGTGATCATCAGCGTCAGGTTCATGCGCGGCGTCAGTTCGACGCCGGTCAGGCCCTGAATATCCAGGGTTTCCTTACCAGTGAGGTTCAGGCTCTTGCGGTTCTGATCAAGCTTGAACTGCAGCGGCAAAACGCCCATGCCCACCAGGTTGGAGCGGTGGATACGCTCGAAGCTTTCCGCGATCACCGCTTTGACGCCCAGCAGGTTGGTGCCCTTGGCCGCCCAGTCGCGACTGGAGCCAGTGCCGTATTCCTGACCGGCAATCACCACCAGCGGTGTGCCATCGGCCTGATAACGCATGGCGGCGTCATAGATCGCCATTTTCTCGCCGCTCGGGATGTAGATCGTGTTGCCGCCTTCTTCGCCGCCGAGCATTTCGTTACGGATACGGATATTGGCGAACGTGCCGCGCATCATCACTTCGTGGTTGCCACGCCGTGAGCCGTAGGAGTTGAAGTCCCGCGGCTCCACGCCTTTCTCACGCAGATACTGCCCGGCCGGGCTGTCAGTCTTGATGTTGCCGGCAGGAGAGATGTGGTCGGTGGTCACCGAATCGCCCAGCAGCGCCAGAACCCGCGCGCCTTTGACGTCGGTGATGACCGGCAACGGGCCGGAAATATCGTCGAAGAACGGTGGATGCTGGATGTAGGTGGAATCGTCCTGCCACACATACGTGGCGGCTTGTGGCACCTGGATCGCTTGCCATTGTTCGTCACCGGCAAACACCTCGGCGTACTCCTTGTGGAACATCGCGGTGTTGACTTGATTCACCGCGTCGGCGATTTCCTTGCTGCTCGGCCAGATGTCGCGCAGGTACACCGGATTGCCTTGTTGGTCATTGCCCAGCGGCTCAGTGCTGATGTCGGTGCGCACGCTGCCGGCCAGGGCGTAGGCAACCACCAGCGGTGGCGAGGCCAGCCAGTTGGTCTTGACCAGCGGATGCACCCGGCCTTCGAAGTTGCGGTTGCCGGACAGCACCGAAGCGACGGTGAGATCGGCTTTCTGGATGGCTTTCTCGATCGGCTCGGGCAATGGCCCGGAGTTGCCAATACAGGTGGTGCAGCCATAACCGACCAGCGAAAAGCCGAGTTGATCGAGGTATTGCGTCAGGCCGGCAGCCTTGTAGTAGTCGGTGACCACTTTCGAACCGGGGGCCAGCGAACTTTTGACCCATGGTTTACGCGTCAGGCCTTTCTCCACGGCTTTTTTCGCCAGCAGACCGGCCGCCATCATCACGCTCGGGTTGGACGTGTTGGTGCAGGAGGTAATCGCGGCGATCACCACCGCGCCGTTTTTCAGGCGATAGGTGTGGCCCTCGTATTCGTACTCGGTTTCGCCAATCAGGTCGGCGTTGCCCACGGCCACACCGCCGCCGCCCTCGCTTTCCAGGCGACCCTCTTCCTTGCTGGTAGGCTTGAATTGCAAATCGATGAAATCACTGAAGGCCTGCGCCACGTTTGGCAGCGAAACCCGGTCCTGCGGGCGTTTCGGCCCGGCCAGGCTGGCCTCGACGCTGCCCATGTCCAACGCCAGGCTGTCGGTGAACACCGGCTCCTGACCGGGCAGGCGCCACAGGCCCTGAGCCTTGGTGTAAGCCTCGACCAGTTTCACCACTTCGGTCGGGCGACCGGACAGGCGCAGGTATTCCAGAGTAACGTCATCAACCGGGAAAAAGCCGCAGGTCGCGCCGTACTCCGGGGCCATGTTGGCGATGGTTGCGCGGTCGGCCAGTGGCAGATCGGCGAGACCGTCACCGTAGAACTCGACGAATTTGCCGACCACACCTTTCTTGCGCAGCATCTGCGTGACGGTCAGCACCAGGTCAGTGGCGGTGATGCCTTCCTTGAGCTTGCCGGTGAGCTTGAAACCGATCACTTCCGGAATCAGCATCGACACCGGTTGACCGAGCATCGCGGCTTCGGCCTCGATGCCGCCGACGCCCCAGCCAAGTACGCCGAGACCGTTGATCATAGTGGTGTGGGAGTCGGTGCCGACCAGGGTGTCGGGGAAGGCGTAGGTGCGGCCGTCCTCATCCTTGGTCCACACCGTGCGCCCGAGGTATTCGAGGTTGACCTGGTGGCAGATCCCGGTGCCCGGCGGCACCACGCTGAAGTTGTCGAAAGCGCTTTGGCCCCAGCGCAGGAATGCGTAGCGCTCGCCGTTGCGCTGCATTTCGATGTCGACGTTCTGTTCGAAGGCGCTTGGGGTGGCGAATTTGTCGACCATCACCGAGTGGTCGATCACCAGATCCACCGGCGACAACGGGTTGATCCGCTGCGGATCGCCGCCGGCCTTGGCCATCGCTGCACGCATGGCGGCGAGGTCGACCACGGCGGGTACGCCGGTAAAGTCCTGCATCAATACCCGGGCGGGACGGTACTGGATTTCCCGGTCGGAGCGACGCTCCTTGAGCCATGCGGCGATGGCTCTGAGGTCGGCGCCGGTGACAGTTTTTTCATCTTCCCAGCGCAGCAGGTTTTCCAGCAGGACTTTCAGCGACATCGGCAACTGGTCGATATTGCCCAGGCTTTTCGCGGCATCCGGCAGGCTGAAATAGTGGTAGGTTTTTTCGTCTACTTTCAGGGTTTTGAGGGTCTTCAGACTATCGAGGGACGGCATTACGATCACTCCTTTGAGTCCGCACGGCTACGGACTGAGGGGACGGGCAGAGCTATCAACGTAGCCCTGTTTTCAGTAGCTGGCTAATAACTGGACTCTATGGGCAAGTCCAAGGTTCCGACATCGGCTATCATGCGCCGGTTTTCGTGACAGGCTTTGCTTCATCGCAAGGCTTGAGCAGCGTGCAGGGGCCGAATGTCCGCCCTCTGCCCAGGAGTAAGAATGAACACCCTATTCATGCATTGCCGGCCAGGCTTCGAAGGCGAAGTCTGTTCGGAGATTTCCGACCTCGCCGCCCAGTTGAATGTGGCCGGTTACGCCAAGGCCAAACCGGCCACCGCGTACGCCGAGTTTGTCTGCACCGAAGCAGACGGCGCCGAACGCCTGATGCGCGGCCAGCGTTTCGCCGAGCTGATTTTTCCGCGCCAGTGGGCGCGTGGTGTCTTCATCGATTTGCCGGAAACCGACCGCATCAGCGTCATCCTCGAGCAGATGGCGGACTTCCCGGTCTGCGGCAGCCTGTGGCTGGAAGTGGTCGATACCAACGACGGCAAAGAGTTGTCGAACTTCTGCAAGAAATTCGAAGGCCCGCTGCGCAAGGCGCTGACCGGTGCCGGCAAACTGGTGGACGACGCCAGCAAACCGCGCCTGCTGCTGACCTTCAAGAGTGGTCGCGAAGTGTTCCTCGGTATGGCCGACGCCGGTAACTCGGCGATGTGGCCGATGGGCATTCCGCGTCTGAAGTTTCCGCGCGAGGCGCCAAGCCGTTCGACCTTGAAACTGGAAGAGGCCTGGCACCACTTCATCCCGCGTGATCAGTGGGACGAGCGCCTGCACAGCGACATGACCGGCGTCGACCTCGGTGCCGCGCCGGGCGGCTGGACCTGGCAGCTGGTCAACCGCGGCATGCTGGTGACCGCCATCGACAACGGCCCGATGGCCGAAAGCCTGATGGACACCGGCCTGGTGCAGCACTTGATGGCTGACGGCTTCACCTTCAAGCCCAAGCAGCCGGTGGACTGGATGGTCTGCGACATCGTCGAGAAACCCGCGCGCAACGCGGCGATGCTCGAAGAGTGGATCGGCGAGGGCCATTGCCGCGAAGCGGTGGTCAACCTCAAGCTGCCGATGAAGCAGCGTTACGCCGAAGTGAAGCGCTTGCTCGAACGCATCGCCGATGGCTTCAAGGCCCGGGGGATCAAGGTCGATATCGGCTGCAAGCAGCTGTATCACGACCGCGAGGAAGTGACCTGCCATTTGCGTCGGCACGACATCAAGAAACCCAAATCCCGCTAACACCGTAGATCCCTGTAGGAGCTGCCGCAGGCTGCGATCTTTTGACTTTGATTTTAAAAACAAGATCAAAAGATCGCAGCCTGCGGCAGCTCCTACAGGGGTGTGGCGTAACACCGCAGATGACTGAGCCCCCGGCAATGCGCGACAATGCCGGCCAGTTTCAGGAGTGAATCATGAGTGAAATGATCGATACCCCGGTGGACGGCACCCTCGACGCCACCGGTCTCAATTGCCCGGAGCCGGTGATGATGCTGCACCAGCACATCCGTGATCTGATGCCGGGCGGCCTGCTCAAGGTGATCGCCACCGATCCCTCGACCCGTCGCGACATTCCCAAGTTCTGCGTGTTTCTCGACCATGAACTGGTCGGCCAGCACGAAGAGGCGGGTACTTATCTGTACTGGATCCGCAAGAAACTCGCCTGAACCCCACGCACACACATAAAACCAATGTGGGAGCGGGCTTGCTCGCGAATGCGGTGTTTCAGTCGACATTAACAGTGACTGACACACTGCATTCGCGAGCAAGCCCGCTCCCACATTTTTTTGTCCTGCGTTGGCCGTCAACCTGCCGAGCGACTGATCCGGATGCGCTTGCGTGCACTGCGCGTCAGGCGGACCGACAGCATCAACGCTGCACAGCTCAGGCCGACAATCAGACCTTGCCACAAGCCGCTCGGGCCACGCGGTTCGCCGAGCCAGTCCGTCAGGCCGAGGGCGTAACCCACCGGCAGGCCGATGCCCCAGTAAGCGAACAGGGTCAGGATCATCGTTACCCGGGTGTCCTGATAACCGCGCAGGGCGCCGGCAGCCGTGACCTGGATCGCATCGGAGAACTGGAACAGCGCCGAGTACACAATCAACATCGCCGCGATATGAATCACCGTCGGATCCGCGGTGTAGATCGACGCGATCGGTTCGCGCAGCAACAGCATCATGCTCGCTGAAATACAGGCGTAGGCCAGCGCGGTGCCCATGCCCACGCCGGCGGCAAAGCGCGCTTCACGGGGTTCTTCGCGGCCCAGGGCCTGGCCGACACGCACGGTCACCGCCATGCCCAGCGAATACGGAATCATGAACACCAGCGAACTGACATTCAGCGCGATCTGATGCCCGGCCACTACGGTGGCGCCAAGGCTACCGATCAGCAGGGCGATCACCGCAAAGATGCTCGACTCGGCGAACACCGCGATGCCGATTGGCAGACCAATCGCCAGCAGACGCTTGATCACCGCCCATTGTGGCCAGTCGAAACGGCTGAAGATCTCACTCGAACGATAGGCCGGCGCCCAGCGTTCCCAGCCGGCCAGACCCAGCGCCATGACCCACATCACGATCGCCGTGGCCCAGCCACAGCCGACGCCGCCCATGGCCGGCACGCCGAAGTGACCATAAATGAAGATGTAGTTCAGCGGAATGTTCAGCGCCAGACCACACAGCCCCAATACCATCGCCGGACGGGTGCGGCCAATGCCGTCACTGGTGCAGCGCAGCACGTGATAGAAGGCTACCGCCGGCAGGCCGCTGGCGATGCCGTGCAGGTATTGCATGCACGGGACGATCAGCTCGGGATCGACCTTCATCAGGTGCAGCACCGGTTCGGCGGCCACCAGCATCGTCGTCGCGATCAAGCCCACCACCAGCGCCAGCCACAGGGCCTGACGCACGATCGGCCCGATTTCGCTGTGGGTGCCGGCACCAAAGCGCTGGGCGACTTTCGGCGTGGTGGCCAGCAGGGTGCCGGTCATCAGCAGAAACACCGGAACCCAGATCGAGTTGCCCAGTGCCACCGCCGCCAGATCCCGAGGCCCGACGCGGCCGGCCATCACCGCATCGACGAAGCCCATGGCGGTGGTCGCGAGTTGCGCGATGATGATCGGCAATGCCAGGCCGAGAAGATTCTTCAGCTCCAGACGAATCCGCGCAGGGCGGGTGAGGGAAACGGCGAGCGGTTGGTCAATTACAGAATTCACAGGCAAAGCGTCCACAGGGGTTGATGCGCAAGGCGCCGCATTCTACGCCGCTGACGTGACAGTCAGGAAAAATCCTCTGTTGCGGATTTGTAATCTGCAGGAGCTGCCGCAGGCTGCGATCTGTTGATCTCGATCTCGATCTTGAAAAACAAAATCAAAAGATCGCAGCCTGCGGCAGCTCCTACAGTTAAACTGCCGATCCGCCCAAGGAGCCCGCCATGCTGATTGTTGCCGACGAAAATATCCCGCTGCTCGATGCCTTTTTTGCCGGTTTTGGCGAGATCCGCCGGGTGCCGGGCCGTTCCATCGACCGTGCGACGGTCGAGCAGGCCGATGTGTTGCTGGTGCGCTCGGTGACCAACGTCAACCGGACGTTGCTCGAGGGCAGCAAGGTTCGCTTTGTCGGCACTTGCACCATTGGCACGGATCATCTGGATCTCGAATACTTCAGCGAGGCGGGCATCACCTGGTCCAGCGCACCCGGTTGCAATGCGCGCGGCGTGGTCGATTATGTGCTCGGCAGCCTGATGACGCTGGCGGAAATAGAAGGCGCTGAGTTGCCGCAGCGGACTTACGGTGTGATCGGTGCCGGTGAGGTAGGAGGACGACTGGTCAAGGTTCTCAAGGGCCTGGGCTGGAACGTCAAGGTCTGCGATCCGCCGCGTCAGGCAGCCGAGGACGGCGATTACGTCAGTCTGGAACAGATCATCGAACAGTGCGACGTGATCAGTTTGCACACACCGCTGACTCGTGCGGGCGAAGGTGCGACCTGGCATCTGCTTGACGAACAGCGTTTGCAGCAACTCAAGCCCGGCGCCTGGCTGATCAATGCCGCCCGTGGTCCGGTGGTGGATAACGCCGCGTTGCGCAAAGTGCTGCTGGCGCGCGAAGACCTGCAAGCGGTGCTCGATGTCTGGGAAGCCGAGCCTGAGGTCGACGAGGTCCTCGCTGAACTCTGTGTGCTGGCCACCCCACACATTGCCGGCTACAGCCTCGATGGAAAGCAGCGCGGGACGGCACAGATCTATCAGGCTTACTGCGAATTTATCGGCCAACCGGCGAGCATCCAGCTCAGCGATCTGTTGCCTGCGCCGTGGCTGTCGGAAGTGACCCTGCACGCCGACAGCGATCCGGCCTGGGCGCTGTCGATGTTGTGCCGCGGAGTGTACGACCCACGCCGCGATGACGCGGATTTTCGCCGCAGCCTCGTAGGCAATGTCGCCGAACAGCGTGCGGCGTTTGATGTGCTGCGTAAGCAGTATCCGGTTCGGCGTGAGATCGAGGGACTGAAGGTGCGGATTGTAGGCGACTCGCTGCAGTTGCAGCAGATTGTGGTGGCGTTGGGGGCGGTGGCTGTCCAGTAAACAGGTTGACCCTTTCGCGAGCAGGCTCGCTCCCACAGGTTAACGCTGCCCTCTGTAGGAGCTGCCGAAGGCTGCGATCTTTTGATTTTGTTTTTTGAAGGCAAGATCAAAAGATCGCAGCCTTCGGCAGCTCCTGCACAGAGCGGCAGGCAGAAAAAACCCGGCCAAAAGGGGCCGGGTCAGGAAGACGGTGGCTATATCACTTTTGTTCGGCAGGCTTGACCAATCGCTTCTCCAGTTCGCGGCATGCGTCCTGGATCATGTCTTCAGTGATCGGTACTTCACGCCCATCCTTGTCAATAATGGAGCAACCAAGAGGCTGGCCGGGTTTGGTGCGGATCACTTGAATCTTGTCATCGCTGCTGTGTTGCAAGGACATGGCCTGTCTCCTCATCAGGTTGTACGCCAAGGTTAAAACCGCCACGTGACGGGGCTATGACAACTCCCTTCGGTCTGTCCATAACGGCTTCTCCAGTCCAACAGAAATGACCGTTCGTCTCAACCGCGACATTAGACCATTAGCAACTATGGCCTAGTCTTTGGGGGCATATTTAACCTGACTCATTGTGATTTACAGAGTTCCGCCTTATAGAAGGTTTAGGCTAGCCCTTTCTTCAACTCAGATGTGACCTGAATGATCTCGAAGCTCTCCTCACGACACCGACGCGCCTTGAGTCTGACCAGTCGATTTCTGGCGCCTTACCGATGGCAAGTCTGCGGTGCATTGCTGGCACTGATCGTTACCGCCGCTGTCACCTTGTCAATGGGGCAAGGGATCAAACTGCTGGTCGATCGGGGATTCATGACCCAGTCGCCACACCAGTTGAACCAGAGCATCGGTATTTTCATGCTGATGGTTCTGGGCCTGGCGGTCGGCACCTTTGCGCGGTTTTACTGGGTGTCATGGATTGGCGAGCGTTGTGTGGCGGATATCCGGCGAGAGGTGTTCAACCACCTGGTTTATCTGCATCCCGGGTTTTACGAGAACAACCGCAGCTCGGAAATTCAATCGCGCCTGACCGCCGATACAACGTTGTTGCAGTCGGTGATCGGCTCCTCGCTCTCGATGTTCCTGCGCAACTTGCTGATGGTGATTGGCGGGGTTGTCCTGCTGTTTGTCACCAATGCGAAACTGACCAGCATCGTGGTGATTGCCCTGCCGTTCGTGGTCGCGCCGATTCTGATTTTCGGCCGGCGAGTGCGCAATCTGTCGCGGCTGAGCCAGGATCGGGTCGCCGACATTGGCAGCTATGTTTCCGAGACGCTCGGCCAGATCAAGACCGTGCAGGCGTACAACCATCAGGTGCAGGACGAGCAGCGGTTCGCCGCGACGGTCGAAGACGCATTCGACACGGCGCGCAAACGCATCTTTCAGCGCTCCTGGATGATCACTGTGGTCATCGTGCTGGTGCTGGGCGCGGTGGCGGTGATGTTGTGGGTCGGCGGCATGGACGTAATCGCCGGGCGCATCACCGGTGGTGAGCTGGCGGCTTTCGTTTTTTACAGCCTGATTGTCGGCAGTGCGATCGGCACCTTGAGCGAAGTGATCGGCGAGCTGCAACGCGCAGCAGGTGCCGCCGAGCGAATTGCCGAATTGCTGAGTTCGCAGAACATCATCCAGCCACCGACCCTCGGGCTCGTGACGTTGCCAGAGCGGATCAAGGGTGAATTGCAATTACAGAATGTGTACTTTTCCTACCCGTCGCGTCCGGAAAGCTACGCTGTCAACGGCTTGAGCCTGACCATCAGGGCCGGTGAAACCCTGGCCCTTGTCGGGCCATCCGGCGCCGGCAAATCCACGGTGTATGACTTGCTGTTGCGTTTCTACGACCCGCTGCAAGGCCGGGTCCTGATCGATGGCGTGCCGTTGACCAGCCTCGACCCGCTGGATCTGCGCCGCAACTTTGCCCTGGTTTCGCAATCACCCGCGCTGTTTTTCGGCAGCGTCGAAGAAAATATTCGCTACGGCAACGCCAACGCGACGCTGGAGCAGGTCAAGGAAGCGGCGAGAATTGCCCACGCCCATGACTTCATCGAGAAAATGCCCAACGGCTATCAGACGCATCTGGGGGACGCCGGGCAGGGACTTTCCGGCGGTCAGCGCCAACGCCTGGCAATTGCCCGCGCGCTGTTGGTGGATGCACCGATCCTGCTGCTGGACGAAGCCACCAGCGCCCTCGATGCGCAGAGCGAGCATTTGATCCAGGAGGCATTGCCAACACTGATGCAGAACCGCACCACGCTGGTGATCGCACACCGACTGGCGACCGTGAAAAACGCCGACCGGATCGCGGTGATGGATCAGGGCAGCCTGGTGGCCATCGGTACGCACCAGGAGCTGATCGTAAGCAATCCGCTGTACGCGCGGCTGGCGGCCTTGCAGTTCAACGACGGTCACGCCATCGCCGTGTAGGAGCTGCCGCAGGCTGCGATCTTTTGATCTTTGCGTAAAAAATGCCCGCATCCATCGATGCGGGCATTTTTTATGGTCGAGGATCGAACCTGCGCCAGCTCCTACCGATCACTGATCATCAAAATACCGCTCATGCCAATCCACCAGCGGCTGCGGCGAATTGAGCTTCTGGCCGTAGATCACCGAATACGACAACACGTTCTGCACGTACTGGCGGGTCTCGTCAAACGGGATGCTTTCCACCCACACGTCGAAACTCAGGTGGTCGGCGCCCCGCAGCCATTGACGCACACGCCCCGGGCCGGCGTTGTAAGCGGCGGAGGCGAGGACGCGGTTGCCGTTGAACTGGCTGTGCACCTGGCTCAGGTAAGCGGCGCCGAGCTGGATGTTCTTGTCCGGGTCGAGCACTTGCTGCGGCGAGGCCAGCGGGATACTGAACTTGCGTGCGGTTTCCTTGGCGGTGCCGGGCATCAATTGCATCAGACCGCTGGCGCCGACGCCGGAGCGGGCGTCGTCCATGAACGCGCTTTCCTGGCGGGTAATGGCGAACACCCAGCTCGAATGCAGGCCGCGAACCTTGGCTTCGCGCACGAGGGTATCGCGGTGCGCCATCGGGAAGCGGATGTCCAGATCGTCCCAGTATTGCGCCTGACTGATGGTGCGAATGGCCGGGAAGTACCACTTCAGGTCATAGGCCAGTTTGGCCTGGGCGACCATCTCGTCACGATTGAAGTGACGGCTGACGTGATACCACTCGCGGCGACCGTCGACGATCTGCCCGCGCGCATGAAATTCCAGAGCACGCCGCACACCGGGGGTGTTGCGCACCTTGTTGATGGTCGCCTGGCTCAGTACCAGCGGCTTGTTCATCAGCGAGTAAGGCAGTTGAGAGCGGTCGGCGGCGAGGAAACCGTAGAAGTCGCGCTCCTTCGCCAGATTCTTGTACAGGGACTGCGCTTCCGGGTTCTGCGGTTGCGCCAGTTCCAGGCTGCGGGCCTGCCAGTAACGCCAGCGGTTGGTGGTCGCCAGATCCGGCGGCAGGCGGCGGGTCAACTGGTAGGCATCGTCCCAGCGCGCCAGACGCAGCAGCAGGCGCAAGCGCCATTCGGACACGGTGTTGTCACGCAGTTCCGGGTCGTATTTGGTCATCACGTCCAGTGCGCGGCTGTCGAAACGCCGAGCGAGGGTCAGGCCGATTTCCCGGGCGATCGCGACTTTTTCGTCGCGAGAGAAATGCATGCTGCTGGCGTAACCGTCGAGCAGGGCCATGGCCTTGTCCGGGTCCTGACGGGCGAGGCGACGCAGGCCAAGGCTGACCACGTCGGACATCGGCTCGTCGGCGGGAGTGAAGCGCGACGGCTGATTGAGCAGCTCGGGTTTCTGCGCCACATCCACCAGCAGCCGACCGCGCGGGGCGAGGGTGGTCAGACCGTTGACCAGACTGTTGGCCAACGGATAATTGCGTGCCTGAGCGGCGAGTTTGGTGCGCTCCCAGCGTTTCTGTTCGGTCAATTGGCCGTCGGCGGCCCAGATGCCGAACAGTGCGTCACAGGCGGCCGGTTGCGATTTGCCGGTCAGCCAGAGTTTGTCGGCGTTGGCATAACCTTCGGCCTTGTGGCCGCTGCTGATCTGGTACTGCGCATTGAGGCAGTCCAGTTCGGTGAAGTTGAGTTTCGCGTCGTAATACCTGGTGAAGGTGGCCCAGTCGCCACGGTCGGCGAGCCAGCGCAACCAGCGCAGCTTCATCCAGTTGGCCTGGGGCAGGTCACCATGTTCGGCGAGGAATTTTTCGATTTCCTCGTTGCTGGCGGTCTTCAGGCGCGCGGTCAGTTCGTCGTAGGCCAGGTACGGTTCCAGCGGATAATCGGCAAGTGCCTGGCTGTAACGGAAGTACGGGCCGGTATCGCCCTTGGCCAGCGCGCGCTTGGCTTCATCGTAATACTGGCGTTGGGTGGACAGGTCCACCGCCTGGGCGGATTGAGCGGCAGCGGCGGTAAGTAGCAAACAGGACAAGACACTGAAAAGGCGACTGCGCATGAGACATCCGGGCAGAGAAATCATGACAAGCACCGGCCATGGCCGGCACTGAATTGTCTGTAGCTTAGCCTTTTGCCAGCAACGGGCGAAAGCTTTGCGGGCCTCACGGCACAAGTTCGCAACAAATGTTGTGCAGAGTGCTTCAGCAGACAAATTGCCGGCCTGCTGAGAGCCTGAATCAGGTAGAATGCGCGCCCGGTTTTTGGAGAAGCTCATGACCCTGCTCAAATTCAGCGATGTGTCCCTTGCATTCGGCGCGATGCCGTTGTTGGACAAGGTGTCCTGGCAGATCGCCCGTGGTGAGCGGGTGTGCATCATCGGCCGCAACGGCACTGGCAAATCCAGCATGATGAAGCTGGTCAAGGGCGACCAGAAGCCTGATGACGGCTCGGTGTGGCGTGCCCCCGGTCTGAAAATCGGCGAATTGCCGCAAGAGTTGCCGGTGGCCGACGAGCGGACCGTGTTCGACGTGGTTGCCGAGGGCCTCGACGGCGTTGGCGCCTTGCTCGCCGAATACCATCACTTGAGCCAGAACATCGTCACCGACGCCGATCTGGACAAGCTGATGCACGTTCAGCACGACCTCGAAGCCCGCGACGGCTGGCGCTTGCAGACATTGGTTGACAGCACCCTGAGCCGCTTGCAACTGCCGGCCGACAAGACCCTCGCCGAGTTGTCCGGCGGCTGGCGTCGTCGCGTGCTGCTGGCACAGGCGCTGGTGTCCGAACCGGATCTGCTGCTGCTCGACGAACCGACCAACCACCTGGACATCGGTGCGATTGCCTGGCTCGAAGAAGCATTGAAGGATTTCCAGGGCGCTGTGCTGTTCATCACGCACGACCGTTCTTTCCTGCAAAACCTCGCCACGCGCATCCTTGAACTGGATCGCGGCGGCCTGATCGACTGGAACGGCGATTACGCCAGCTTCCTGGTGCACAAGGAAGCCGCGCTGGCCGCGGAAGAAACCGCCAATGCGCTGTTCGACAAGCGCCTGGCTCAGGAAGAAGTGTGGATTCGTCAGGGTATCAAGGCCCGTCGTACCCGCAACGAAGGTCGCGTGCGTGCCTTGAAAGCCCTGCGTGTTGAGCGCAGCGAACGTCGCGAGCGCACCGGCAAGGCCAATATTCAGCTGGAAACCGCCGAGAAGTCGGGCAAGCAAGTGATGGTGCTGGAAAATGTCAGCTTCCATCACCCGGACGGTCCGTACCTGATCAAGGACTTCTCGATGGTCCTGCAGCGCGGCGACCGTATCGGCCTGCTCGGCGCCAACGGCACCGGCAAGACCACCCTGCTGAAACTGATGCTCAGCGGTCTGCAGCCCACCAGCGGCAAAGTGGAAGAGGGCACCCGAATCGATGTGGCGTACTTCGACCAGTTGCGCCATCAGCTCGATCTGGAAAAGACCGTGATCGACAACGTCGCCGAAGGTCGTGACTTCATCGATATCGACGGCCAGAGCCGCCACGTCCTGAGCTACCTCGGCGACTTCCTGTTCAGCCCGCAGCGTGCGCGCACGCCGGTCAAGGCGCTGTCCGGTGGTGAGCGTGCACGTCTGTTGCTGGCGAAACTGTTCAGCAAACCGGCGAACCTGCTGGTACTCGACGAACCGACCAACGACCTCGACGTGGAAACCCTCGAGCTGCTCGAAGAAGTGCTGCTGACCTTCAACGGCACCGTGCTGATGGTCAGCCACGACCGGGCATTCCTCGACAACGTGGTCACCAGCACCCTGGTCTTCGAAGGCGAGGGGCAGGTGCGTGAATACGTCGGTGGCTATCAGGACTGGATCCGTCAGGGCGGCTCGCCGCGTCTGCTGGGTGTGACCGAGAGCAAATCGGGCAAGGCTGACCTGAATTCGGCGGTGGTTACCGCTGAGCCGGTTGTCGCTGCTGCACCTGCCGCTGCTGCGCCAGCAGCCAAGAAGAAGCTGAGCTACAAGCTGCAACGCGAGCTGGAAGCGTTGCCGGGCGACATCGATGCCAAGGAGCAGCAGATCGCTGCCGTCGAGGCGGAAATGGCCGAGGCCGGCTTCTATCAGCGTCCACCGGCAGAAACGGCCAAAGTGATTGCTTCGCTGGAACAATTGCAGGCTGAGCTGGATGCACTGGTGGAGCGTTGGGCCGAGCTGGATGCCTGATTGATCCGGTCATGAAAAAGCCCGGCGCTCAGTGATGAGCGCCGGGCTTTTCATATGCGGGTATCGGTGAAGATTCCAATGTGGGAGCGAGCTTGCTCGCGAAAGCGGTATGTCAGGTAGCATCAATGTTGAATGTGCCGACGCCTTCGAGGGCAAGCTCGCTCCCACAGGTTTTTGTGTTTCAGCGTTTGATCAGGTGTACAGCCAGAACATCGCAAGGCGCACCGTGCAGCACGTCATTCGCGGTCGAGCCGAGCAACAGCGCCAGACCGTGACGGCCATGGCTGCCGACCACGATCAGGTCGCACAGTTGTTCCTTGGCAAAATGGTGAATTTCCTGGCGTGGCTGGCCGTAAGTCAGGTGGCAGTTGGCACCTTCCAGCTCGGAGTACTTGAGCTTCAGGCGCTCAAGGCGCTCCTTGGCTTGATCGAACTGCTGTTGTTGCAGTTGTGACAGATCCATCGGCACGTCGCCGCCGAATGCCATGGCCATCGGCTCGACGATATGCACCAGCGACAGCTTCGCGCCATTGCTCACCGACAGCTCGCGGGCGCGGTGGATCACAGGGTCGCACTCTTCGGTCAGATCTACGGCGACCAGAATGTGGTTGTAGGGCATGAGGTGCTCCTCGTGAGGGATCAATTTGTTAAGTATGGCTGGTTTCAAGCGCATTGGTTCCAAAGTGACACAATGCACTCACCTTAAGTCGGGAGTAGAGATATGACGGTCTGGCTGGTGGTGTCAATCCTGCTGGTGGTTCTCAGTCCGCTGGCATGGTTGCGCCCATCGCGTGTGCAAAGCGGTCGGATGGCCCTGCGCATGGAGGCGCGACGCATTGGCCTGGCCATGCAACTGGCGCCTCAGGAGTGGCCACACTGGCTGGCCCAGGAGCCGCCGAATCCGTGCGCGCAGTACCATCGACCGCGGCGCGGCACTCAGCCCGCGTGCTGGACGTACTGGCAGAAATCGCCGGGCGTTTGGGTCAATCAGTGGCAGGAAATCTGTGACGATCGCGCGTTGCTCAATCATTTCGAAAAATTGCCGGGCAACGTTTTCAAGATCGAAGCGGACAAACAGATGATCGCGTTGTATTGGGGCGAGAAGGGCGAGGCCGCCGTTTTGCAGGAAATTGATGCCACTCTGAAAGCGCTGGCATGACTCTGGGATTTTTCGCACTGCAATGGTGTGTTGCGTCCGGCAGACGAGCCATAAAAAGCCCGGCATGATTCCTCGGGCCTGAGTGGTCAGGCAGGCCGGTAATTTCCTCATCGGGTTAACCCGGCCTTAACGGGATCAGCGCATCTCTTTGTCGTCCTGTCTGCGTTACCTATTAAACAAGGGACGGCGCGAATTAGGGCGACTTTTCTAACTATTGATTCTATGAATGGCTCTCCATGCAGCGAGTTGCTGCAGGTCTTCGTCTTACGGAAATGACTGCAAAGTCGCATTTCAACCCGTATTTTGGGCGATTGACAATTGTTGGAAATTCCGTGAAGGTGACGTACCCAAATCAAACGGGCGTATGAATTGAGCGTTTGTCTTACAGACTGCTCCTACAGAATCCCGACTATCGCGTTGGCGGGTGTGCCGGGTGGATGGGTGTCAGCATCGACGAAAAAGCGTCCTGCCGAACCATTCGCCTGCGTCCGACGTGTACTGTTCAGCTTCCATATCGTGGAGATCAGTTGATGATTTACGAAGGTAAAGCCATCACGGTTAAAGCTCTTGAAAGTGGCATCGTCGAATTGAAATTCGACCTCAAGGGTGAGTCCGTCAACAAGTTCAACCGTCTTACCCTGAACGAACTGCGTCAGGCCGTGGACACCATCAAGGCAGATGCTTCGATCAAGGGCGTGATCGTCAGCAGTGGCAAGGACGTATTCATCGTCGGCGCCGACATCACCGAATTTGTCGACAACTTCAAGCTGCCGGATGCCGAGCTGGTTGCTGGCAATCTCGAAGCCAACAAGATCTTCAGCGATTTCGAAGACCTCAACGTTCCGACCGTAGCCGCGATCAACGGCATCGCCCTGGGTGGCGGTCTGGAAATGTGCCTGGCGGCGGATTACCGCGTCATGTCGACCAAGGCCAAGATCGGTCTGCCGGAAGTTAAACTGGGCATCTACCCAGGCTTCGGCGGCACCGTGCGTCTGCCGCGACTGATCGGCGTCGATAACGCCATCGAGTGGATTGCCGCCGGCAAGGAAAACCGTCCTGAAGACGCGCTGAAAGTCAGCGCCGTCGATGCCGTGGTTGCTCCAGAGAAGCTGCAGGAAGCGGCTCTTGAACTGATCAAGCGCGCCATTTCCGGCGAGTTCGACTACAAGGCCAAGCGTCAGCCAAAACTTGAAAAACTCAAGTTGAACGCCATTGAACAAATGATGGCCTTCGAAACCGCCAAAGGTTTCGTGGCAGGTCAAGCCGGCCCGAACTACCCGGCACCGGTCGAAGCGATCAAGACCATTCAGAAAGCCGCGAACTTCGGTCGTGACAAGGCGCTGGAAGTCGAAGCCGCCGGTTTCGTAAAACTGGCCAAGACCTCTGCCGCGCAGAGCCTCATCGGCCTGTTCCTGAACGATCAGGAGCTGAAGAAGAAAGCCAAGGCCTACGACGAAATCGCCAAGGACGTGAAGCAGGCTGCCGTACTCGGCGCCGGCATCATGGGCGGCGGTATTGCCTATCAGTCGGCCTCCAAAGGTACGCCGATCCTGATGAAAGACATCAACGAGCACGGTATCGAGCAGGGGCTGGCCGAAGCCGCCAAACTGCTGGTTGGCCGCGTTGACAAGGGCCGCATGACCGCCGCGAAAATGGCTGAAGTGCTCAACGGCATTCGCCCGACCCTGTCTTACGGTGATTTCGGTCACGTGGATCTGGTTGTCGAAGCGGTTGTAGAAAACCCGAAGGTCAAGCAAGCCGTGCTGGCTGAAGTCGAAGACAAGGTCAAAGAGGACACCATCCTCGCGTCCAACACCTCGACCATTTCCATCAGCCTGCTGGCCAAGGCCCTCAAGCGTCCGGAAAACTTCGTCGGCATGCACTTCTTCAACCCGGTGCACATGATGCCGCTGGTGGAAGTGATCCGTGGTGAGAAGTCCAGCGAGCTGGCGATTGCCACCACCGTTGCCTACGCCAAGAAAATGGGCAAGAACCCGATCGTCGTCAACGACTGCCCAGGCTTCCTGGTCAACCGTGTTCTGTTCCCGTACTTCGGCGGTTTCGCCAAACTGGTCAGCGCTGGCGTGGACTTCGTCCGCATTGACAAGGTCATGGAAAAATTCGGCTGGCCGATGGGCCCGGCGTACCTGATGGACGTGGTCGGCATCGACACCGGCCACCACGGTCGTGACGTGATGGCTGAAGGTTTCCCGGATCGCATGAAGGATGACCGTCGCTCGGCCATCGACGTGCTGTACGAAGCCAAGCGTCTGGGTCAGAAGAACGGCAAGGGCTTCTACGCCTACGAGGCCGACAAGAAAGGCAAGCAGAAGAAGGTGGCCGACCCGTCGGTGCTGGAAGTGCTCAAGCCGATCGTTTACGAGCAGCGCGAAGTCACTGACGAAGACATCATCAACTGGATGATGATCCCGTTGTGCCTGGAAACCGTGCGTTGCCTGGAAGACGGCATCGTTGAAACCGCCGCCGAAGCCGACATGGGTCTGGTCTACGGCATCGGTTTCCCTCCATTCCGTGGCGGTGCGCTGCGCTACATCGATTCGATCGGTGTTGCCGAGTTCGTTGCCCTGGCTGACCAGTACGCTGACTTGGGCGCGCTGTACCACCCGACCGCGAAGCTGCGCGAAATGGCCAAAAACGGTCAGAGCTTCTTCGGTTAAGCGCCCCCAACTAGAGTGAGAGTGAACTTATGAGCTTGAATCCTAGAGACGTCGTGATTGTCGACTTCGGTCGTACTCCGATGGGCCGCTCCAAGGGCGGCATGCACCGCAACACCCGCGCTGAAGACATGTCGGCGCACCTGATCAGCAAACTGCTGGAACGCAACGCCAAGGTCGATCCTGCCGAAGTCGAGGACGTGATCTGGGGCTGCGTCAACCAGACCCTGGAACAGGGCTGGAACATCGCGCGCATGGCGTCGCTGATGACCCAGATTCCGCACACTTCGGCCGGCCAGACCGTCAGCCGCCTGTGTGGCTCCTCGATGAGCGCTCTGCACACTGCGGCGCAAGCGATCATGACCGGTAACGGTGACGTGTTCGTGGTTGGCGGCGTCGAGCATATGGGTCACGTGAGCATGATGCACGGTGTCGATCCGAACCCGCACATGTCGCTGTACGCGGCGAAAGCCTCGGGCATGATGGGTCTGACTGCGGAAATGCTCGGCAAAATGCACGGCATTACTCGCGAACAGCAGGACGCTTTCGGCGTGCGCTCCCACCAGTTGGCCCACAAGGCAACTGTGGAAGGCAAGTTCAAAGACGAAATCATTCCGATGCAGGGCTACGACGAAAACGGCTTCCTGAAGCTGTACGACTACGACGAAACCATTCGTCCGGAAACCACCCTGGAAAGTCTGGCGGCCCTCAAGCCTGCCTTCAATCCAAAGGGCGGCACCGTGACTGCCGGTACTTCGTCGCAGATCACCGATGGTGCTTCGTGCATGATCGTGATGTCGGCGCAGCGTGCGCAGGACCTGGGGATCCAGCCGATGGCCGTGATCCGTTCGATGGCAGTGGCGGGTGTGGATCCGGCAATCATGGGCTATGGTCCAGTGCCGGCGACACAAAAAGCCCTGAAGCGTGCGGGCCTTGGCATCAACGATATCGACTTCTTCGAACTCAACGAAGCTTTCGCTGCACAGGCGCTGCCGGTGCTGAAAGATCTGAAAGTACTCGACAAGATGAACGAGAAGGTTAACCTGCACGGCGGCGCGATCGCCCTGGGTCACCCGTTCGGTTGCTCCGGTGCCCGTATCTCCGGCACCTTGCTGAACGTGATGAAGCAGAATAGCGGCACCTTCGGGGTGGCCACTATGTGCATTGGTCTCGGCCAAGGCATCTCCACCGTCTTCGAACGCGTTTAAGCGTCTCGTCGATGGAAGCCGGGGCCAAGTGCCCCGGTTTTTGTTTTTGTGGATTTATTTTTGTATTTATTTTGAAAAAATTTGAGTGAGGGCCAAAACATGCCGATACAACCTGGGCTCTACCAACATTACAAAGGTCCGCAGTACCGCGTATTCAGTGTTGCGCGGCATTCCGAGACCGAAGAAGAAGTGGTGTTTTACCAAGCCCTGTATGGGGATTACGGCTTTTGGGTACGCCCTTTGAGCATGTTCGTCGAGTCGGTCGAGGTTGACGGCGAGCAGGTGCCACGCTTTGCTTTGGTGCAAGCCGAACCGAGCCTTTTTTCCAAGGCATGAGGCGAGTGCGCACAGAACCCTGTGCTTGACCTCACCTTGTATCAACTATATATAGCGGTGCCGCGTCAGGCGCCAACCGCCTTTCACTTCTAGAATTCAGGAATTTTCTGATCCATGGGCAAATCGCTGGTCATTGTGGAATCCCCGGCTAAGGCCAAGACCATCAACAAGTATCTGGGCAACCAATACGTGGTGAAGTCGAGTATCGGCCATATCCGAGACCTGCCCACCAGCGGTTCGGCTAGCGCCAGCAAAGAGCCGGCCGCCAAGCGCGGCAAGGCTGCCGCAGGTGAAGGGCCGGTGCTCACGCCGAAAGAGAAGGCGCGCAAGCAGCTCGTCTCGCGCATGGGGGTCGATCCCGAGCATGGCTGGAAAGCCAAGTACGAGATTCTCCCGGGCAAGGAGAAGGTCATCGAAGAGCTGCGCCGGCTCGCCAAGGATGCTGACACCATCTATCTCGCAACCGACTTGGATCGCGAGGGGGAAGCCATTGCCTGGCACCTGCGCGAAGCCATCGGTGGTGACGACAGCCGCTACAAGCGTGTGGTGTTCAACGAAATCACCAAGAAGGCGATTCAGGAAGCCTTCTCCGAGCCGGGCGAGCTGGACATCGATCGTGTGAACGCCCAGCAGGCGCGTCGTTTCCTCGACCGCGTTGTGGGTTACATGGTCTCGCCGCTGCTGTGGGCGAAAATCGCCCGTGGCCTGTCGGCCGGTCGGGTGCAATCGGTTGCCGTGAAGCTGGTGGTGGAGCGTGAACGCGAGATCCGTGCGTTCAACCCGGAAGAGTACTGGGAAGTGCATGCCGATCTCGGCACCACCAAAGGCTCGACCGTACGCTTCGAAGTCGCTCGCGAGAAAGGCGAAGCCTTCAAGCCGCTCAACGAAGCCCAGGCCATGGCCGCGCTGGAGAAGCTCAAGTCTTCCAGCTACAGCATCGTCAAGCGCGAAGACAAGCCGACCAGCAGCAAGCCGTCGGCGCCGTTCATCACGTCCACCCTGCAGCAGGCTGCGAGCAACCGCCTGGGCTTCGGCGTGAAGAAAACCATGATGATGGCCCAGCGTCTGTACGAAGCCGGCTACATCACTTACATGCGTACCGACTCGACCAACCTCTCGGCTGACGCCGTGGCGATGGCGCGCACTTACATCGAAGACGAGTTCGGCAAGAAGTACCTGCCGGAAACCCCGAACGTCTACAGCAGCAAGGAAGGCGCACAAGAGGCTCACGAAGCGATTCGACCGTCTGACGCCAACACCACGCCGAGCAAGCTGGCGGGTATGGAGCGTGACGCTGAGCGCCTCTATGAGCTGATCTGGCGCCAGTTCCTCGCTTGCCAGATGCTGCCAGCGCAATACCTGTCGACCACCGTCAGCGTCGGTGCTGGTGACTTCGAGTTGCGCGCCAAGGGCCGTATCCTCAAGTTCGACGGTTACACCCGCGTTATGCCGCAGATCGCCAAGCCTGGCGATGACGACGTTCTGCCCGATATGGCGCAAGGCGACGTGATGAAGCTGATCAAGCTCGATCCGTCGCAGCATTTCACCAAGCCGCCGGCGCGTTATTCGGAAGCCAGCCTGGTAAAAGAGATGGAAAAACGCGGTATCGGTCGTCCTTCGACCTACGCTGCGATCATTTCGACCATCCAGGATCGCGGCTACGTGACCCTGCACAACCGTCGCTTCTATTCGGAAAAGATGGGCGACATCGTCACCGAGCGCCTGTCGGAGAGCTTCTCGAACCTCATGGACTACGGCTTCACCGCCGGCATGGAAGAGAACCTCGACGATGTGGCTCAGGGTGAGCGCGACTGGAAAAACGTGCTGGACGAGTTCTACGGCGATTTCAAGAAGAAGCTCGAAGTGGCCGAAAACCCGGACAACGGCATGCGTGCCAACCAGCCGGTCATGACTGACATTCCGTGCACCACGTGTGGTCGTCCGATGCAGATCCGTACGGCATCGACCGGCGTGTTCCTCGGGTGCTCGGGCTACAGCCTGCCACCGAAAGAGCGCTGCAAGGCCACCGTCAACCTGGTGCCGGGCGATGAAATCGCCGCGGACGACGAGGGTGAGTCGGAATCGCTGGTGCTGCGCGGCAAGCATCGCTGCCCGATCTGCAGCACGGCGATGGACGCCTATCTGCTCGACGAGAAGCGCAAGCTGCACATCTGCGGTAACAACCCGGATTGCGCTGGCTACGAAATCGAAGAAGGCAACTACCGCATCAAGGGCTACGAAGGTCCGAGCCTGGAGTGCGACAAGTGCGGCAGCGAGATGCAACTCAAGACCGGCCGTTTTGGCAAGTTCTTCGGTTGCACCAACCCGACCTGCAAGAACACCCGCAAGCTGCTGAAGAGCGGTGATGCGGCGCCGCCGAAGATGGACCCGGTGAAGATGCCTGAACTCAAGTGCGAGAAGGTCAACGACACCTACATCCTGCGCGACGGTGCGTCCGGTCTGTTCCTGGCGGCCAGCCAGTTCCCGAAAAACCGGGAGACTCGTGCTCCGCTGGTGATCGAGATTCTGCCGCACAAGGACGAGATCGATCCGAAGTACCACTTCCTGTGCGATGCGCCGCAGAAGGATCCTGATGGTCTGCCAGCGGTCATCCGCTACAGCCGCAAGACCAAGGAGCAATACGTGCAGACCGAAGTAGACGGCAAGCCTACCGGCTGGAAGGCGTACTACGACGGTGGCAAGTGGACGGTTGAAGACAAGCGTACGAAAGCCAAGGCTGAGTAAGCGTCAGTCCGAGACATAAAAGGCCGCATGATGACCCTCGGGTTTTCATGCGGCCTTTTTGTTTTGTGCTTGCGGTGGCATCGGCTGATCCACGACACTGTCCGGCCTGTGTGACGCAATTATTTCGCTGTGGAGACTGCCGGCATGGCGCACGAACTCTATACCCGTACCAATCAGAAGATCTATTTCGCCGGCCTGTCGTTGGAAGCTCTGGCTCGCGCCGAGGAGGGGCGGGCCATGAACGCGTTGGCGCTGATTCAGGCCGGGCGTGAATCGGCGTTGTTTCATCTTTATGGTGCGCTATTGGGGTTGTGCCACGAAATCGCCGGTTTCTACCGTCTGCCTCAGGCCAATTCGCCACGGGCAGAGATGTTGCTGACTCGTGAAACTCTGGAGTCGATCGCGATCCCTGAGTTGGCCGAGATGGTTGAATTGGCCGGCAATCCTGAAACCTGGCTGGCGAAACTGCTGGCGGCGCATTCGGCGTTGTTCCAACCGCCACGGGTGCCGCACAAGCCCAAGGGTGATGTGACGCAGCCATTGATTCAGGCGGTTAATCTGGATGAAGAAGAGGCGACGCATGAGCTGAGTCGCGAAGAGCTGGAGAGCTGGCGGCAGAATCTAAAAGGGCTGGCCATCCGCTTTCGCGAAGGCTTGAACGAGTGCTGAGGGCAATTGACACGGTGGCAATCTGAAACATGCTGCTGGTCAAGATCCCGAGCGAAGCACGAATGATGTCTATATAATCCCTGCCTTTCGTGGAGAACAGACCTATATGCCAACGTCCTTTCTAGAAATTGTCGAGTTACCAGACGGCCGAATCGAACTGCGCAGGGCTGAGGACGAGGGTTCTCTGGTGACGCTGGATTTCTCCGAGGATGCCAAGGCGTTCCTGCAAGGCCAGCACGTGGAAATCGCCAAGGCGATGTTGAGCGTCGGCGTGCAGATGGCCGGTCGTATGGTTGAAGGCGAGTTTGATAAGGAAGAAGGGCCACGGGTTCTGCATTGAGCCCCGCCTGTCGGCGTTTGCATCAAGTCGGCTTCTCTATCCCTGGAGAAGCCATGCGCTTCACACAGCGCGTGTTACAACAGTATCAACCCAATCGAATGTTCAGACTCTGAGCGTCGCCCGTGCGGGCTGCGCTGATCAACTGTTGCCGTGAACCTGTGCTCAGCGGGTTTAGCCAGCTCACCACTGTGTGGCTACGACCCAAGCGCAGCGCTTCACATGCCAGTTGCTGGGCGCTTTGCGCGCCACGTGGTTGCAGCAGCAGAATGCGTTCACGATTCAGGCCGGCCTCTCGCAGCCAGATCTGGGTCAGACTGGCAGGCGGGGCGATCAGTGTCAGCCAGCGTGCGTCCTGATCCTCGCTCAGTTCGCGAAGGATCGGGGCAAGCAGGTTCAGGCAGTTCCCGGCCGCACCGCGCAGTGACAGCTCACTGAATACTTCCGGTTCGGCAATCCATGGACGTTCGACCACATCTTTTAGGGCCGGCGCCATGGGTTGTGCCAGAAACGCTTCGAATAAAGGCAGTTGTGTTTGCTGGGGGGGGATGTGGGAACTGCATAAAGCCTCCTTTAGCGGCGGATGACGCCGACACTCAAGCCTTCGATCACCAGTTCCTGGTCTTTCAGGTCGACTTCGATGGGGGCGAACTCAGGGTTTTCGGCAATCAGCCAGACTTTGCTGCCTTCGCGCTTGAAGCGTTTGACCGTCACTTCATCGCCGATTCGTGCAACGACTACCTGGCCATTGCGTGCTTCGCGGGTGGTATGCACCGCCAGCAGGTCACCGTCGAAAATACCGATGTCCTTCATGCTCATGCCATGCACGCGCAACAGGTAGTCGGCGCGTGGGTGAAAGAAGGCCGGGTTGATGTTGCAGGATTCTTCGATGTGCTGCTGGGCGAGGATCGGTGCGCCGGCGGCGACTCGACCAATGATCGGCAGGGTGGTGTCGTCAGCCTTGGCTTCGAAGCCCGGGATGCGAATGCCGCGTGAGGCACCCGGAGTCATCTCGATGGCGCCTTTGCGGGCGAGGGCCTTGAGATGTTCTTCAGCCGCGTTCGGCGACTTGAAGCCCAGCTCCTGAGCAATTTCCGCGCGGGTGGGCGGGTAGCCGTTGTCTTCGAGGCAGCGTTTGATGAAGGCCAGAATCTCGGCTTGGCGTGGCGTCAGCTTTAGCATATTGATCGCTCTGTCTTTTTATACAGTGACTGGGATTATATACAGTGAAGCAGCCTTGGCAATGGCCGTTTTTTTGTAGCCCGCCGGACGGTCGGTCTGCGACTTTTCTAATGAGCAGTTGCGGTGTGGTTAAATAGCTGACCGACCATTCCCAAAACGAACTGGCAGGCTTGACAAGGCACAGGCTGAAACGTATGTTTCAAACAAGTGTTTGTCAGGCGGAGTAGCCATGGCCCAGTCGGAAACCGTTGAACGCATTCTTGATGCTGCCGAGCAATTGTTCGCGGAGAAAGGTTTTGCCGAAACCTCATTGCGTTTGATCACCAGTAAGGCCGGGGTAAACCTCGCGGCGGTGAACTATCATTTCGGCTCCAAGAAGGCGCTGATCCAGGCAGTTTTCTCGCGTTTTCTCGGGCCGTTCTGCATTAGCCTCGATAAAGAGCTTGAGCGCCGCCAGTCCAAGCCCGAACACAAGCCCACTCTTGAAGAACTGCTGGAAATGCTCGTTGAGCAGGCACTGGTGGTGCAGCCTCGCAGTGGTAATGACCTGTCGATTTTCATGCGTTTGCTCGGGCTTGCTTTCAGCCAGAGCCAGGGCCACCTGCGTCGTTATCTGGAGGACATGTACGGCAAGGTTTTCCGTCGCTACATGCTGCTGGTCAACGAAGCTGCGCCACGCATTCCTCCAATCGAACTGTTCTGGCGCGTGCACTTCATGCTCGGCGCTGCGGCTTTCAGCATGTCTGGCATCAAGGCATTGCGTGCGATTGCCGAAACCGATTTTGGCGTCAACACTTCGATTGAACAGGTAATGCGCCTGATGGTGCCGTTCCTCGCCGCTGGCATGCGCGCCGAAACCGGCGTCACCGACCCGGCGATGGCAACTGCGCAGCTTCGCCCGCGCAGCAAATCGACCCCGGTCGCCGCCAAGGTTTAGCCGCGCACGGGTGGGCGCGGCTGCTTGTATCCGCTAAGCTAGCCGCCCATGCCGACTCTCGTTCTGAACCCGATCTTCATAGAAATTACTGAACTGCCGGGCACTGCTCACGGTAGTGATTTCTGGCGGATCGGGTTTTTCGTTTTCAAGGAATCTCTATGACTGCTGGCCTGCAAGGCTCGTTGATGGTGGACGTCGCCGGTACCTGGCTGACGGCCGAAGATCGCCAATTGTTGCGTCAGCCCGAAGTGGGCGGCTTGATCATTTTCGCGCGCAACATCGAGCATCCACGCCAGGTGCGTGAGCTCAGTGCGGCGATCCGCGCCATTCGCCCGGATCTGCTGCTGGCGGTGGACCAGGAGGGCGGTCGCGTGCAACGCCTGCGTCAGGGCTTCGTGCGCCTGCCGGCGATGCGCGCCATTGCCGACAACCCGAACGCCGAATACCTCGCCGAGCAGTGCGGCTGGATCATGGCCACCGAAGTGCTGGCAGTCGGCCTCGACCTGAGCTTCGCCCCCGTGCTGGATCTGGATTACCAGCGCAGCGCCGTGGTCGGCACCCGTTCGTTCGAGGGTGATCCCGAGCGCGCTGCGTTGCTCGCCGGCGCCTTCATCCGTGGCATGAACAGCGCGGGCATGGCCGCTACCGGCAAGCATTTCCCCGGTCACGGCTGGGCCGAGGCGGATTCCCATGTGGCGATCCCGAATGACGAGCGCAGCCTCGACGAGATCCGCGCCAACGATCTCGTACCGTTCGCCCGGCTCAGCAAGCAACTGGCTGCGGTCATGCCGGCGCACGTCATCTATCCGCAAGTCGATTCGCAGCCAGCCGGGTTCTCCCGCCGCTGGTTGCAGGACATTCTGCGCGGCGAATTGCAGTTCGACGGCGTGATCTTCAGCGACGACCTGTCGATGGCCGGCGCCCACGTGGTCGGCGATGCCGCCAGCCGAATTGAAGCCGCGCTCAGCGCCGGTTGCGACATGGGTCTGGTGTGCAACGAC
>NZ_QAIK01000104.1:33367-48826 GCF_003061005.1 Pseudomonas sp. HMWF021
CTGGCCTTGAGCGCTGCGCAACGGATGAAGGTCAAGCCGTCGGCGCGTATTGCGAGCATGCGCGGGCAGGCGGTCGCCAGCACCGACTACCGTCAGGATCCGCGCTGGCTCACCGCCATCGGCGCGCTCAAAGATGCTCAATTGATCGATTAAGGACTCATTCGTTATGACGGTTTACGCAATCATCGGTGGCACCGGCCTGACCCAGCTCGAAGGCTTGAGCATTCGTCAGTCGTTGGCGGTGGATACGCCTTACGGCGCGCCGTCGGCCGAAGTGCAGATCGGCGAATATGCGGGCAAGGAGGTGCTGTTTCTCGCCCGTCATGGTCATCCTCACCGCTTCCCGCCGCACAAGGTCAATTACCGCGCCAACCTGTGGGCGCTGAAGCAGGCCGGCGCCGAGGCGATCATCGCGGTCAACGCGGTGGGTGGGATTCATCCGGCCATGGGCACCGGTCATTTCTGCGTGCCGCATCAGATCGTCGACTACACCAGCGGTCGCGAACACACCTTTTTCGCCGATGATCTGGAGCACGTCACCCACATCGATTTCAGCTTTCCCTACAGCGAGCCGCTGCGTCAGCAATTGATTGCTGCGGTGGCCGCCGAAGGTTGCGAATACAGTGATCAAGGTGTGTATGCCTGCACCCAGGGCCCGCGCCTTGAAACCGTGGCGGAGATCGTGCGTCTGGAACGCGATGGCTGCGATATCGTGGGCATGACCGGCATGCCGGAAGCAGCGCTGGCCCGTGAGCTGGATCTGGATTACGCCTGCCTGGCGCTGGTGGTGAATCCGGCAGCGGGAAAGACCACTGAAGTGATCACCATGGCCGAGATCGAGCAGGCGCTGCATGACGGCATGGGCAAGGTGAAATCGACGTTGGCGCGGGTGCTCAAGGGCTGAGTCTGACCGAGATCGATTTGGCCCCATCGCTGGCAAGCCAGCTCCCACAGGTATCGAGTTGAATCACAGTTTTGTGTTCGACTCATAACCTTGTGGGAGCTGGCTTGCCAGCGATAGCTCTCTGATTGGCAGGGAGGGTCTCAACGCTTGTCGAACTTGTCCGGCAACGGCGCAAACAGCGCTTCGATATCATCGCTCTGCAGTTTCCAGTCTCCGGCCTTGCGCCCATCCAGCACGCCTGCTGCCAGGTCGGACTTTTCCTTCTGCAAGTGCTGAATTTTCTCTTCCACCGTACCCCGGGCAATCATCTTGTAAACGAACACCGGCTTTTCCTGGCCGATCCGGTACGCGCGGTCAGTCGCCTGATTCTCGGTTGCCGGGTTCCACCACGGGTCGTAATGAATCACCGTGTCCGCTTCGGTCAGGTTCAAACCGACGCCACCGGCCTTCAGGCTGATCAGAAAGATCTGACGCTTGCCGCTCTGGAATTCCTTCACCGGCGTGCGCCGATCACGGGTCTGACCCGTCAGCAGGGCATAGGCCACGTTGCGTTTTTTCAGTTCGTCTTCGATCAGTGACAGCATCGAGGTGAACTGTGAGAACAGCAGGATTCGCCGACCTTCTTCGAACAACTCTTCAAGCATTTCCATCAGGCTGTCGAGCTTGCCCGAGGTGCTGCCGCGAGCGGGCAGGGTGGCGTCGTTGACCAGGCGCAAGTCGCAGCAAACCTGACGCAGCTTGAGCAAGGCTTCGAGAATGATGATCTGGCTACGCGCCACACCCTTGCGAGTGATCTCGTCACGAACCTTCTTGTCCATCGCCAGGCGCATGGTTTCGTACACGTCGCGCTGGGCTTCGTTGAGATCGACCCAGTGGATGATCTCGGTTTTGGGCGGCAGTTCGGTGGCCACCTGTTCCTTGGTGCGGCGCAGCAGAAACGGTTTTATCCGCCCATTGAGGTGCTGCAGCCTGACTTCGCTGGCGCGCTTTTCGATCGGCACGCGGTAGTCTGCGTTGAAGCTTTTCACATCGCCCAGCCAGCCCGGCAACAGAAAGTGGAACAGCGACCACAACTCACCGAGGTGGTTTTCCAGCGGCGTACCGCTGAGGCACAGGCGCTGGCGCGCGTTGAGTTCGCGAGCGGCCTGCGCGGCCTTGCTGTTGGGGTTTTTGATGTACTGCGCTTCGTCGAGCACCAGAACGTGCAGCGGCTGTTGTGCCAACCGTTCGACGTCCTTGGGCAGCAGTGCATAGGTGGTCAGGATCAGGTCGAAGTCGGCCAGATGCTCGAAATGCTTTTTACGGCCGGCGCCGTACAGCGCGACCACTTTCAGTTGCGGCGTGAAGTGCGCAGCTTCGTCGAGCCAGTTCGGGATCAGACTGGTGGGCATCACCACCATGCATGGCCGATCCAGGCGCCCGGCGTTTTTCTCACTGAGAATATGCGCCAGAGTCTGTAGGGTTTTGCCCAGGCCCATGTCGTCCGCAAGGATTCCGCCAACCTCTAGCTGACGCAGGGACTGCATCCAGCTCAAGCCTTCGAGCTGATAAGGCCGCAACGTCGCGTTCAAGCCCTTCGGTGCCTTGGCCGTGTAATCACGGATGTCGCGCAGGCGTTGGGCGAAGCTGCGGATCTGCTCGCCGCCCTCCCACAGCAGGGGAAGGCCTTCCAGCGAGTTCAGGCGCGTGGCGTCGGCCTTGCTCAGGCGCAGGGTGGTTTCCCCGGGCTCCTGCAAGTAGAACTCGCCCAGCGTCGCCAGTACCGGTTTCAGTCGGCCAAGGGGCAACGCCACTTGCAGCGGCCCGTGCTCACTGTTGCGCTGTGGAATATTGACCAGAATCAGCTCGTCATCGCGCCGCCGCGCCAGGCGTTCCGGATTGAGGATTTCCGTGTGCGAGCGCATCAGGTTGAGCAGGATCGGCAGCAGGCTCAGGCGTTCGCCATTGACGATGATCCCTAGTTCCAGATCGAACCAGTCGCGCTCCGGCGCCTGTTCGACGGTGGCGTACCAGTCGTCGACGGCAGTCAGGTCGAAGCCGAATTCCTCGTCGATCTGCAACTCCCAGCCTTGGGTGCGCAGCTTTGGCAGTTCGTTGAGGGTGAACGTCAGCCACGCACTGTCGTTGACCATCTCGTACAGCTCGCCGGCGCTTTCCGGCAGCGCTTTGCTCTGGCGTGTGGCGATACGAAAGCCGAGGATTCTTAACTGTTCGCGGTAGGACTGTTCCACTTCAGGGTGGCGTTTTATCCGCAGGGTCTGGGTTTCCTGACGGATCAGGATGTCGCTGTTTTTCTGCCCGCTGACGTATTCATCCAGGTAGCTGAACGACAACGCGGCCCGGTGCTGGATATAGCGCTGCATCTTGCCGTTGCGCGGTTCAAACGCACTGAACTCGACACTCGCCAGCCACAGGCGCGGCAACGGTTGCACGTTGTCCACCAGCACTTGCGGCGGGGCCTTGGGGCTACGGTTCTCCAATACGGCCTGGAGCTTTTCCAGCAGTTCGGCGTCTTTCGCGGCGGCAGGGTATTCGAGGGTTTCCTGCACTTGCAGGAGTACCGCGGCGCAGTGCTTGCAGTTGTTGCGCACCGGGCAGGTACAAACCGCATCAACCAGCAGCAGGGTGCCTTTGGCTGACTCGCGCAGGTGAATGGTCTGACGGTAGACGTTACCGCCAGAGCCTTCGCAACTGGCGGTGATGGTGGCATCGCCGACCTGGGCGATGCGTACCCGGTTCTCCAGGGCGTAGCGGCGGCCACGCTCCAGGCTCTGTTCCTTGAATCGGCTGACCCAGGAGGGTGCTAACGGTTTACTCAGGGGCGGGGACATAAGGACTTCGATCAGTCCGGAATCGCTTCAGGGGCTTGCCGAGGGGCGGGCGCCGTCAGGGACGTGATCTTGATCAGCAGGGCCAGGTGGCCGTTGTCGAGATAATTGAGCTGGCCATTCTTGGTGTGGCTGTCCTGCTTCAGGCGTTCGCTGGCAGTGACCAGGCCGTTGGCGTCGATCTGGTTGACCCAGAAGTCGGCGTTCACGTCGGTGAAACGCCCGAGTTTCATTTCCAGCGTGCCCTCGATCGGGAACTGGCCGAACTGTTCCTTGCCGTCGCTGACGGCCACCTTGGTCGGCGCTTCGCCGAGGGTCTGCTGCCAGGCCTTGTGCATCAGCACGCTGTAATCACCGCTGGCGCTGAGTTTGCTGGCAACGTCGCCGAGCGCGGGTGTGCGCAGGCTGTCATCACCCAGGCGTTGAGCGCCGGCGGCCCAGTCTTCCGGGGCGGCACGGCTGACGATCGCCGGCACGGCGTTCTGGCGCACCAGAATCATTTCGACCTGATACAGGTCATCGGCAAACGCCATCGGTGCTACGAAAGTGAGTAGCAAAGTCAGTGAGCGAAACAGGCGCATGCGGCGTCCTTCAAACGGTTTTCGGGAGGAGGCGCTCGAACAGCGCCTCTACAGTATTAAAGCGCTCTTCCGGGCGTTCCATCGGCACCTGGAACTTGAACATCGTCGCGCCTTCGAATTTGTAGCGTTTTGGCTGAGTCTGGATCAGTTTGATCAGGGTCATCGGGTCGACCGGCGTCTGCGCGGCGAACTCGATGCGTCCACCTTGCGGACCACCATCGACCTTCTTGATGCCCAGCTGTTCGGCCTGCAGCTTCAGCGCAGTGATGCGCACCAGATTCTTGGTGGGTTCAGGCAGCAGGCCGAAACGGTCGATCATCTCCACTTGCAGATCCTTCAGGCCTTCCTCGTCGGTGGCCGACGCGATGCGCTTGTACAGAATCAGACGGGCGTGAACATCCGGCAGATAGTCTTCCGGAATCAGCGCCGGCACGCGCAGGTTGACCTCCGGGCCACCGCCCAGCGGTTGATCGAGGTTCGGCTGCTCGCCCTTGCGGATGGATTTCACCGCGCGCTCGAGCATTTCCATGTAGAGCGTGAAACCCACGGCCTGAATCTGCCCGCTCTGGCCGTCGCCGAGCAGTTCGCCGGCGCCACGGATTTCCAGGTCGTTGGTCGCCAGCACAAAACCGGCACCCAGATCCTGAGTGTTGGCAATCGCTTCCAGACGCTTTTCCGCATCGGAAGTGATTTGCTGGCGCGGCGGCGTCAGCAGGTAGGCATAAGCCTGGTGGTGACTGCGACCGACGCGGCCACGCAACTGGTGCAATTGCGCCAGGCCAAACTTGTCGGCGCGCTCGATGATGATGGTGTTGGCGCTCGGCACGTCGATGCCGGTCTCGATAATGGTCGAGGCGATCAGCACATTGAAACGCTTGTGGTAGAAGTCGCTCATCACCTGTTCGAGTTCGCGCTCGCGCATCTGCCCGTGGCCGATGCCGATCCGTGCTTCCGGCACCAGTTCGGCGAGATCCGCCGCGCACTTCTCGATGGTCTTCACGTCGTTGTGCAGGTAGTAAACCTGACCGCCACGCAGCAGTTCACGCAGCAGGGCCTCTTTGACCGTGCTCTTGTTCTGTTCCATGACGAAGGTGCGCACCGACAGACGACGCGCCGGCGGTGTGGCGATGATCGACAGATCGCGCATGCCCGACACCGCCATGTTCAGCGTGCGCGGAATCGGCGTGGCGGTCAGCGTGAGAATGTCGACTTCGCTGCGCAGGGCCTTGAGCTGTTCTTTTTGCCGCACACCGAAACGGTGTTCTTCGTCGATGATCACCAGGCCGAGGTTTTTGATCTTCACATCGTCGGACAGCAGTTTGTGCGTGCCGATGACGATGTCGATCTTGCCTTCCGCCAGATCGGCGATTGCCGCATTCACTTCCTTGGCCGACTTGAAGCGGCTCATCACTTCCACGGTCACCGGCCAGTCGGCGAAGCGGTCGCGGAAGCTGTTGTAGTGTTGCTGGGCGAGCAGGGTGGTCGGCACCAGAATCGCCACCTGGCGTCCGCCGTGCACGGCGATGAACGCGGCGCGCATCGCCACTTCGGTCTTGCCGAAACCGACGTCGCCGCAGACCAGTCGGTCCATCGGTTTCGGCGCGAGCATGTCTTCGCGCACGGCTTCGATGGTGGCTTGCTGATCCGGGGTTTCTTCGAACGGGAAACCGGCACTGAACGTCGCGTAATCGGCTTTCGGGTCGGCAAACGCATAGCCTTCGCGGGCGGCGCGACGGGCATAGATGTCGAGCAATTCAGCAGCAACATCGCGCACCTGCTCGGCGGCCTTGCGCTTGGCTTTCTGCCAAGTCTCGGAGCCGAGGCGGTGCAGCGGCGCCAGTGCGTCATCGCTGCCGGTGTAACGCGCGATCAGGTGTAGGTTGGCTACCGGCACGTAGAGCTTGGCGTTCTCGGCGTATTCCAGGGTGAGAAATTCGGCCGCCTGATTATCGATTTCCAGAATCGTCAGGCCCAGATAGCGCCCGACCCCGTGATCGATATGCACCACCGGCGCGCCTTCGCGCAGCTCGGTGAGGTTTTTGATCACCGCATCGTTGTTGGCGTCGGCGCGTTTTTCCCGGCGCCGGCGCTGCATCACGCGCTGACCGAACAGCGGGCTCTCGGCCACCAGCGCCAGCGCCGGGTCATCGAGCATCAAGCCTTCGTCGAGCGGGGCGATGGTGATCGCCAGGCGATCCTTGCTCGAAACGAAGTCCGGCCAGCTGTCGACGGTTTTCGGTCGCAGCTTCAGACGCTCCAGCAGCTCCAGCAGGACTTCACGACGGCCCGCGGATTCGGCGGTGAACAGCACGCGCCCGGGGAATTCGTCGAGAAATGCCGAAAGCGCCGCCAGCGGTTGCGTGGCCTTGGCTTCGATCGCCAGATTCGGCAGCGCTTGCGCCGGGAAGCGTTCGCGGCCGGCGCCGGCTTCGACGTCCTGCTGACTGGCGACTACCCGCGGCCAGCTCTTGAGGCGGGCGAAGCAGTCTTCCACCGGCAGGAACAGTTCCGCGGGTGGCAATAAAGGGCGCGATGGATCGACACGGCGCTCTTCGTAGCGATTGCGCACGTCGTTCCAGAAGTTTTCCGCTGCTTGTTCGATGCCTGGCAGCGAGAACACCTGGGTGTCCTGCGGCAGGTAATCGAACAGCGTCGAGGTTTCATCGAAGAACAGCGGCAGGTAGTACTCGATGCCGGCCGGCGTGATGCCGCTGCTCAGGTCCTGGAAGATCGGGCAGCGCCGGAAGTCGACATCGAAGCGCTCGCGGAACCGCGCCTTGAAGCGGGTGACCGCATCTTTCTGCAGCGGGAACTCGCGGGCCGGCAGCAGCTTGACCGATTCGACCTTGTCGATGGAACGCTGGTTTTCCGGGTCGAAGGTGCGCAGGGTCTCGATTTCGTCGTCGAACAGGTCGATGCGATAGGGCAGTTTGCTGCCCATCGGGAACAGGTCGATCAGCGCGCCGCGCACGGTGAACTCGCCGTGTTCGTAAACCGTATCGACGTAGCGATAACCGCTGGCTTCCAGACGCGAGCGCATCTGTTCGACATCGAGCTTCTGTCCGACATCCAGCACCAGACTGCTGCCGAGCAGGAACCTGGTCGGCGCCAGGCGATGCAGGGCGGTGGTGATCGGCACCACCAGCACGCCATGCGCCAGTTCCGGCAGTCTATAAAGGCTGGCAATGCGCTGGGAGATGATGTCCTGGTGCGGCGAGAACAGATCGTACGGCAGGGTTTCCCAGTCGGGAAAATGCAGCACGGGCAAATCCGGGGCGAAGAAACTCAGCTCCTGTTCCAGCCGTTCGGCACTCTGGCTGTCGGCGGTCAGTAGCAGGGTGAAGCGCTTGGCAGCGCTGGCAGCCTCGGCAATCGCGAGGCTGAGGGCAGCACCGGGCAGGTTGCCCCAATGCTGTTTACCTGCCGCGGCAGGGAGAAGCGGTAGACGCAGAACGGGCACGGAAGGTTGAGCTCCAGGCTTTGCGACAAAGTCGGTAATTGTAGCGGCGTCCGGTGCCGGCTGTCAGTTGCAGACTGCGTCTATCTTCGCGGTTTGCGCAAAATGTAGTGGTAACCATAAAAACGAGCACTTTTTTCAGGGTTTTGTAGTGCCGAAATCGGTTGGTGTTACGGAGGGTTACAGACATCGTCTAACAGTCGTCGAAAAATTGACTGCGCTGAAAGCCCCGGTTTTACTGGGCTGGCGCGGGGCGTGATTTTTTTGAACGGAAATTTGTTACCGATTGCGCGACAAGCGCGCATTGCTACAAGAGGTTCTCGGCGGCATAATGTAGCCCCTTTTTTCTGCCCCTACATGTGGAAGGTTCCCGTGACTCAGAAGCCCGACCAGTGTCTTGGTGAATGGATCGACCGTGAAGCACTCGCAGAAGCGATGATTCCGCTTATCGGTCAGCTCTACCGCAATAACAACGTGGTGAGCTCGATCTATGGCCGCAGCCTGATCAACCAGTCTGTCATCGCGATTCTCAAAGCTCACCGCTTTGCTCGCCACCGTTCCTCCGACGATAGCGAACTCTCCGTCCACGAAACATTCCCTCTGCTTAAAGCCATGAGCGAGCTCAAGCTCGGCGCGGCTTCGGTAGACCTGGGCAAGTTGGCGTTCAAATTCCGCAACGAAGGCAACGGCCGCAGCGCCGAGCAGTTCGTGCGCGAAGAAATGGCCGATGTGGTTGGCCAGCAAAACGCTTCGGCCCGCAAAGGCACTGACGTTGTGCTTTACGGCTTTGGTCGTATCGGCCGTCTGCTGGCGCGCATCCTGATCGAGAAAACCGGTGGTGGCGACGGTCTGCGTCTGCGTGCCATCGTCGTGCGCAAAGGCGCCGAAAACGATCTGACCAAACGCGCCAGCCTGCTGCGCCGCGATTCGGTACATGGTTCGTTCAACGGCACCATCACCATCGACGAAGAAAACAACACCATCACCGCCAACGGTAACCTGATCCAGGTGATCTACGCGAAGAACCCGACCGAGGTGGATTACACCCAGTACGGCATCAAAGACGCGCTGCTGGTGGACAACACCGGTGTATGGCGTGACGCCGACGGTCTGGGCCAGCATCTGGCCTGCCCGGGTATCGACCGCGTTGTTCTGACTGCGCCTGGCAAAGGCAAGCTGAAGAACATCGTTCACGGTATCAACCACAACGAAATCACCGCTGACGACAAGATCGTGTCCGCCGCTTCCTGCACCACCAACGCCATCGTGCCGGTGCTGAAAGCCGTGAATGACAAGTTCGGCATCATCAACGGTCACGTCGAAACCGTTCACTCGTACACCAACGACCAGAACCTGATCGACAACTTCCACAAAGGCGATCGCCGTGGCCGTTCCGCCGCGCTGAACATGGTGATCACCGAGACCGGTGCTGCCACCGCTGCTGCCAAGGCTCTGCCTGAGCTGGCCGGCAAGCTGACCGGTAACGCGATCCGCGTTCCGACGCCAAACGTGTCGATGGCCATTCTCAACCTGAACCTTGAGAAAGCCGCCACCCGTGAAGATATGAACGAGTACCTGCGCTACATGGCGCTGCACTCCGATCTGCACAAGCAAATCGACTTCGTCAACTCGCAGGAAGTGGTGTCCACCGACTTCGTGGGTTCGCGTCACGCCGGTGTGGTCGACGCTGAAGCGACCATCGTTCAGGACAACCGCGTTGTACTGTACGTCTGGTACGACAACGAGTTCGGCTACAGCTGCCAGGTGGTTCGCGTGATGGAAGACATGGCCGGTGTAAACCCGCCAGCGTTCCCGCGCTAAGCCTTCGCTGCAAATGAAAACGCCCCGACTTAGGTCGGGGCGTTTTTGTTTGGAGAAGGTCAAAAGATCGCAGCCTTCGGCAGCTCCTACAGGGGGTCGCATTGGATTCTGCAGGAGCTGCCGAAGGCTGCGATCTTTTCTTTAAGGTCAATGAAAAATGTAGTGCCAGAAGGAGATCTGTGCCATTCACAAATCCCCTGTGGGAGCTGGCTTGCCAGCGATGGCGTCCTATCGGGCGCCACCTGCCACGGCCGCTTGCGCAGTACGCAGCTCATGCTTGTTACCACGAAACAGCACCAGCGTCGCAATCAACCCCAGCACCGCCGCACCGCTGAGCCAGATCCCCGGTGCGGCCTTGTTGTCGAGCACATGAATCAGGTAAGTGCACGCCGCCGGTGTAAAACCACCGAAGGTCGCCGTCGCCAGGCTATACGCCAGCGAGAACCCGGTGGTACGCACTTCCACCGGCATGATTTCGGTGAGCGCTACGACCATCGCGCCGTTGTACGAACCGTAGAGGAACGACAGCCACAGTTCGACGATCAGCAAATGGCTGAAACTCGGATTAGCCACCAGCCACGACAGCGCCGGGTAGGCGGTCAGAATTGCCAGAATGGTCGCCGCCAGCAGTAGGGGTTTACGCCCGATCTTGTCGGACACCGCGCCCATCACCGGCAGCCAGAAGAAGTTCGACAGGCCGATGCACACGGTCACCAGCAGCGCGTCGAAGTCCGACAGATGCAGTTCGGCCTTGCCGAAGGTCGGTGTGTAAGCAGTGATCAGGTAGAACGAAACGGTGGTCATCACCACCAATGCCATGCCGGCGATGACGATGCCGAAGTTCTGACCGATCGAGCGGACGATTTCCCGCAGGGTAGGGCGATGTTTGCGCGCCTGGAATTCCGGGGTTTCCTCCAGCGAGCGACGAATGATGAAGATCACCGGAACGATCATGCAGCCGATGAGGAACGGTACGCGCCAGCCCCAGTCACCCATTTGTTCCGGGCTAAGCCAGTGGTTCAGGCCAACCCCGAGCAACCCGGCAAAGACTACCGCCGCCTGTTGGCTGGCGGACTGCCAACTGACGAAAAAGCCTTTGCGGCCCGGTGTGGCGATTTCCGCCAGATACACCGAAACCCCGCCCAGTTCGACGCCGGCCGAGAAGCCTTGCAGCAAACGACCGAACAGCACGATCAACGGCGCGGCGACGCCCAGGGTGGCATAGCCCGGCACGCAGGCGATGAGGATCGTACCGGCAGCCATCAGCGCCAAGGTAATGATCAAACCCTGGCGACGACCGTGACGGTCAATGTAGGCGCCAAGGAAAATCGCCCCCAGCGGACGCATCAGGAAGCCTGCGCCGAAAGTGGCCAGAGAGAGCATCAGGGAAGCGAAGGCACTGTCGGCCGGGAAGAAGGTTTTGGCGATGGCCGTGGCGTAGAAGCCGTAGACCATGAAGTCGAACATCTCGAGAAAATTGCCGCTGACAACGCGAAAAATCGCTTTGCCTTTGCCCGTTGTGGAGGACATTGGTTCGTACTCTCTGTTGGCTGTCTTATTGGAAATCCCTGATCTAGACACGTCCTCGCCGTCACGCGGCAAACTCAGGCAGTACCCGTGAACAGTTTTGTAACCATATGTGTATAAAGATCGTTAGGCAACAACTGGTTAGGGCGCTGCTTAAACGATATAGCCATTACCAAGGCCAGCATCTGGCTATCAAACGAATGAAAACCTGTAGGAGCTGCGGCACGCTGCGATTTTTTGATGTTGCTTGAAAAGATCAAAAGCAAAAGATCGCAGCCTCGTTTCACTCGGCAGCTCCTACAGGTTCTGGCGCATAATCTTCAGCTTTGTGTGGGGAGTAGGGGATTTGTCTAAAGGGAGGCTGATTGGCGTTTTGCTGCTGGTGGGCGCCTTGTCCGGCTGCGGCAACGGCGATTCCATGGAAAGCTTCGGCGGCCCGACCATGGGCAGCACCTATTCGATCAAATACGTGCGCCACGCCAGTCTTCCCGAGCCCGTGCAGGTCCAGCTTGAAGTGGAAAAAATCCTCAGCGACGTCGACCGGCAGATGTCGACCTATCGCAGTGACTCCGACATCGAGCGCTTCAATGCCTTGCCGTCGAACAGCTGTCAGACCATGCCGGCTGCGGTGCTCGAATTGGTCCGAGTTGGTGAGCAACTGTCAGAACAAAGCGAAGGCTCCTACGATCTCACGGTCGAACCGCTGATGAATCTGTGGGGGTTCGGCCCGCAAGGGCGTGAAGAGAAAATCCCGAGTCCCGCGGCGCTAGCCGCCACCCTGCAACGGGTCGGCTACCGCCATCTGCATATCGACGGCGACCGCTTGTGCAAGGATGCGCCGGTGGAAGTCGACTTCAACAGCATCGCCGCCGGTTACGCCGTCGACACCATCGCTGCCCGGCTCGAATCGATGGGCATCCATGATTATCTCGCCGAAGCCACGGGCGAGCTGAAAGCCAAGGGCAAAAAACTCGACGGTTCGGCATGGCGCGTCGCGCTGGAGGAGCCGCGTGACGATCAGCAGGTGGCTGAGCGCGTCATCAATGTCGATGGCTACGGCGTGTCCACCTCCGGGGATTACCGTAACTATTTCCTGCAGGATGGCCGGCGCTATTCCCACACCTTCGATGCGCGTAGCGGGGCGCCGGTCCTACACAACCTGGCGTCAGTCACGGTGATTCATCCTTCAGCGTTGATGGCCGATGGACTATCGACGCTGTTGCTGATTCTCGGGCCTGAAAGGGCTTGGGACTATGCCGAAAAACATCACATAGGTGCATTCTTCGTGATTCGTGCCGATACAGGTTTCGTCATTCGCACCAGCGCGGCTTTCGAGCGCCTCAGTGGCGCAAAAGTTGACTGAAAACAGTACGAAAGCTGGCGTTGTAGTGCAGGCAAAAGTAGCCTACGACGCGACCAAGGGTTAATGTGCGCGGCGTTGACGCTTCTATAGACTGTGTCCGGGTTCTTTACTGGCCCCCAATTGTTCCTTCGCGCCGCGATTCGGCGTGATTTAGCCGCCGGTGCTGCTGGCACCGCGGCCTGTTCTGAGGAGTACGCATGGCTGTCTACAACTACGACGTGGTGGTATTGGGTTCCGGCCCGGCGGGAGAAGGCGCGGCAATGAACGCCGCCAAAGCGGGGCGCAAGGTGGCGATGGTCGACAGCCGTCGCCAGGTCGGCGGCAACTGCACCCACCTCGGCACCATTCCGTCCAAGGCCCTGCGTCACTCGGTGCGGCAGATCATGCAGTTCAACACCAACCCGATGTTCCGGGCGATCGGCGAGCCGCGCTGGTTCTCCTTCCCGGACGTGTTGAAAAGCGCCGAAAAAGTCATTTCCAAGCAAGTCGCGTCGCGTACCGGCTACTACGCCCGTAACCGCGTCGACGTGTTCTTCGGTACCGGCAGCTTCGCCGACGAGCAAACCATCGAAGTGGTCTGCGCCAACGGCGTGGTCGAGAAACTGGTGGCCAAGCACATCATCATCGCCACCGGTTCGCGCCCGTATCGCCCGGCGGACATCGATTTCCACCACCCGCGTATCTACGATAGCGACACCATCCTCAGCCTCGGCCACACCCCGCGCAAACTGATCGTTTACGGCGCCGGCGTGATCGGCTGCGAATACGCCTCGATCTTCAGCGGTCTGGGGGTACTGGTTGAACTGGTGGACAACCGCGGTCAGTTGCTGAGCTTCCTCGACTCGGAAATTTCCCAGGCACTGAGCTACCACTTCAGCAATAACAACATCACCGTGCGCCACAACGAAGATTACGATCGCGTTGAAGGCGTCGATAACGGCGTGATCCTGCACCTCAAATCCGGCAAGAAGATCAAGGCCGACGCCTTGCTCTGGTGCAACGGCCGTACCGGTAACACCGATCAGCTCGGTCTGGAAAACATCGGGGTCAAGGTCAACAGCCGTGGTCAGATCGAAGTCGACGAGGCCTACCGCACCTGCGTGCCGAACATCTACGGCGCCGGTGACGTGATCGGCTGGCCGAGCCTGGCCAGTGCCGCCCATGACCAGGGTCGCTCGGCGGCCGGCAGCATCGTCGATAACGGTAGCTGGCGTTTCGTGAATGACGTGCCGACCGGCATCTACACCATTCCGGAGATCAGCTCGATCGGCAAGAACGAGCAGGAACTGACCCAGGCCAAGGTGCCGTACGAAGTCGGCAAGGCGTTCTTCAAGAGCATGGCGCGTGCGCAGATCGCCGGCGAGCCGCAAGGCATGCTGAAGATCCTGTTCCACCGTGAAACCCTGGAAGTGCTGGGCGTTCACTGCTTCGGTTATCAGGCATCGGAGATCGTGCACATCGGTCAGGCGATCATGAACCAGCCGGGCGAACTGAACACGCTGAAGTATTTCGTTAATACCACGTTCAACTACCCGACCATGGCCGAAGCCTATCGGGTAGCGGCGTACGACGGCCTCAACCGGCTTTTTTGACGGGCTCCGGCCGGTGGCCTGAGCCGGCCGGGGAGACCGATTTCAGCAATTCTCGAGGGTGGCAGTGGCCAAACCGGGAAAGTCTGTAATCAGGCTGTCAACGCCGAAGTCGGCGAGTCTGCGCATCAGCGCAGGCTCGTTGACGGTCCACACCGACACATGCAGCCCCTGACGCTGCGCCTTCTGCAGGCGTTCCGGCGTACACAGCGTCCAGTTCAGAGCCAGAATCTCACAGCCATAGCTGGCCGCGACCTTCAACGGGTCGAGCCAGGCGTATTCGGCCACCAGTCCCCGTGACACGTCCGGCACCAGATCCAGCGCCGCTTTCAGCACTTCCCGCGAACTCGAAGTAATCGTGACCTTGTCCAGCAGGCCATGACGCTGGGCCATTTCGCGGATCGCCAGCACGGTGGTTGCCGCACGGGTGCGCGATGCGCTTTTGACTTCGAGCTGCCAGTGCTCGAAATCGCATTTCTCGAACAGTTCTTCCAGGGTCGGAATCGGGCACGGCTTGATCCAGCCCGGGCCGCCCTTGCGTGCGTCGTAGGTCACCAGTTCGGCGGCGGTGTGCTCGACCACCTTGCCGCGCCGGTCGGTGGTGCGTTTGAGGGTCGGGTCGTGGATCACCATCAGCTCGCCGTCCTTGGACAGGTGCAGATCCAGTTCGCAACGGCGTACGCCGTGCTTGAGACATTCCTGAAAACTGGTCAGGGTATTTTCCGGTGCTTCGCCCTTGGCGCCGCGGTGGCCGTAGATGAGGGTCACGGTGCTTCCTTAATTTAAATGCCGGATTCGTTCTGTTCACGGGCCAGGCGTCGTTCCTGGGCCTGTTTCTGCAAGATGTAGCGGGCGAGCAACTGGCGCTGGGCGTCGGTCAAGTGTTCGAACTCGGTGCCGACGTCGTAGCCGTCGCCCTTGCGGTCGCAATGGGTGACGCGGGCGCGCAGCAGCAGGCCGAGCGCCTGGGGCATCAGCACCAGTTTCACCGACAGGTGCGCGCCGGTGGCGATCGGGGTCGGGTGCTGAAAATCGATCCCGCCTTCGGAAATGATCACCGGTTGCGGCTCGCCGATATGGCCGAGCACGGTCAGGGCGACCACCTGACTGAGCAGATCGATGCGTTTGTTCTGGGATTTGAGGAACGCGGCAATGGCCCGGTCGCGCTCGCTGATCTGGCGCAACAGGTGCTGCGACTCGAATTCGCTCAGGTGCAGTTCGCTGAGCAGGTTGAACAGTGGGGAAGCATCCTGCAACACTTCCTGGCCTGCGGCTTCGGGAGCGGACAGGGGCCGAATTTCCAGTGCGATCATGTCCTCGATACGGTAGTATTCGCGGCGATCTTCTTCATCTAATGTCGACATGGCGAACCCATGGTAGCGGCGGTGG
>NZ_QAIK01000104.1:48897-69589 GCF_003061005.1 Pseudomonas sp. HMWF021
TTATCGGCACGCGTTATACCCGTGCAAAGCGTCGCAATCATTTTGTGTCATTCATTTCCCTGACTTCGATGATCGGGCTCGCCCTTGGCGTGATCGTGATGATCGTGGTGCTCTCGGTGATGAACGGCTTCGATCATGAGATGCGCACCCGCGTGCTGGGCATGGTGCCCCACGCAACTCTGGAAACCGGCGAACCGATCAACGATTGGCAGAGCCTGGCCGCCAAGGTCAAACGCAACCCGGAGGTGACGGCGGTTGCGCCGTTCACCCAGATGCAGGGTTTGCTGACCAACAACGGCCAGGTGTCCAAGGTGTTGCTCAACGCCATCGACCCTGCGCTCGAACGCAATGTGTCGATCATCGACAACTTCATGAAGCAGGGCAAACTCGACGACCTGACGCCGGGCAGTTTCGGCATCGTCATCGGCGACAAGGCCGCAACCAAGCTTGGCGTGGGCCTGGGTGACAAGGTCACCTTCGTCGCGCCGGAGGTCAGCGTGACCCCGGCCGGGATGTTCCCGCGCATGAAGCGCTTTACCGTAGTCGGCATCTTCCATGTCGGCGCCGGTGAGCTGGACGGCTACCTGGGTGTCACCAACCTGCAGGATCTGGCGAAGATGCACCGCTGGAAGCCTGATCAGGTGCAGGGCATCCGGTTGAAGTTCGATGATCTGTTCCAGGCGCCGCGCGTGGCCTGGACCATCGCCCAGCAGCTGGGCGAAGACCATTACTACGCCCGCGACTGGACCCGTACCCACGGCAACCTGTATCAGGCGATCCGCATGGAAAAAGCCATGATCGGCCTGCTGTTGCTGCTGATCGTTGCGGTGGCTGCGTTCAACATCATTTCCACGCTGGTGATGGTGGTGAACGACAAGAAGGGCGACATCGCCATTCTGCGCACCCTCGGCGCCACGCCGGGGACGATCATGCGTACGTTCATGGTCCAGGGCACCGTGATCGGCGTGGTCGGTACGGCGATTGGCGCCGTGGTCGGGATCTTCGCCGCGCTCAATGTCAGCGCCGCGATTTCCGCCCTCGAAGGGCTGATCGGCCACAAGTTTCTCAACGCCGACGTGTATTTCATCGATTACCTGCCGTCGCAGGTGCAGAGCCAGGACGTGATCATGGTCTGCGCCGCTGCGTTGGTCCTGAGTTTCCTCGCCACCCTGTATCCCGCCTGGCGTGCCGCGCGCACCCAGCCGGCGGAGGCGCTACGTTATGAGTGAGTCGGGCATGAGTGATAAAGCAATCTTGAGCTGCCGCAACCTGGGCAAATCCTACGAGGAAGGCCCGGAATCGGTACAAGTGCTGGCCGGTCTGCAACTGGAGTTGCACCCGGGCGAGCGAGTGGCGATCGTCGGCAAGTCCGGTTCGGGCAAGAGTACCTTGCTCAACCTGCTGGGCGGCCTCGACACCCCAACCCAGGGCAGCGTCTGGCTCGACGGCGAAGAGCTGTCGGCCCTGAGCGAGAAGAAGCGTGGCCTGCTGCGTAACCGTGCTCTCGGGTTCGTGTACCAGTTCCACCACTTGCTGCCGGAATTCACCGCGCTGGAAAACGTCTGCATGCCGCTGCTGATCGGCAAGACCGCGATCCCGGAAGCACGTCAGCGCGCCACCGCGTTGCTGGAGCGCGTAGGTCTGGGCCATCGTCTGGAGCACAAACCGGCGGAGCTGTCCGGGGGCGAACGCCAGCGTGTGGCCATCGCCCGTGCGCTGGTGAACAATCCAGGCCTGGTGATGCTCGATGAGCCGACCGGCAACCTCGACTCGCACACTGCCGAAGGCATTCAGGATCTGATGCTGGAACTCAGCACCTCGATGCGCACCGCGTTCCTGGTGGTGACCCACGACATGAACCTGGCCCGCCAGATGGACCGCGTCCTGCAGTTGCAGGAAGGTTGCCTGACCGCCATCTGACCGACCGAAACCCGGTGCCTGTAGAGGCATCGGGTCTTTTATTTTTATACGGTGCCCCAGCGAATGTTCAGACCGTTATCGATCTTTATCGGCACGCGCTATACCCGCGCCAAGCGCCGCAATCGCTTTGTTTCGTTCATCTCGATGACTTCGATGATCGGGCTCGCCCTCGGCGTGCTGGCGATGATCGTGGTGCTGTCGGTGATGAACGGCTTCCAGCGCGAGATGAGCTCGCGCATCCTCGGCATGGTGCCGCACGCGACCATCGTTGGCGTCAAGCCGATCGATGACTGGCAACCGGTGGCCGCCGCCGCGCTGAAAAATCCTGAAGTGACCGCTGCCGTGCCGTTTACCGAGATGGAGGGCATGCTGTCTTACAAGGGCTTGATGCAGCCGATCCAGATCAGTGGTGTCGATCCGGCTCAGGAAGGCAAGGTGTCGATCGTTGCCCAGCACATCGTGCAGGGTCGTCTCGATGACCTGAAACCGGGCGAGTTCGGCGTGGTACTGGGTGAAATCACCGCACGGCGCTTCCGCCTCAACGTCGGCGACAAGATCACCCTGATCGTCCCGGAAGTCAGCACCGCACCGGGGGGCATCACCCCGCGCATGCAGCGGCTGAACGTGGTCGGCGTGTTCAAGGTCGGCGCCGAGCTGGACGGTTCGATGGGCCTGATCCACGTGGCCGATGCCGCCACCATGCAGCACTGGCAGCCGAATCAGGTGCAGAGCGTGCGCCTGGCGGTGAAGGATCTGTATGCCGCGCCGAAAGTATCTTCGGACATCGCCACCGGCCTTGGCGCCGAGTTCAAGGCTGACGACTGGACCCACACCCAGGGCAGCCTGTTCAGCGCGATGAAAATGGAAAAAACCATGATCGGCCTGCTGTTGCTGATGATTGTCGCCGTGGCGGCGTTCAACATCATCGCCACACTGATCATGGTGGTGAACGACAAGGGCGCGGACATCGCGATCCTGCGCACCATCGGCGCCACGCCACGGCAGATCATGGCGATCTTCATGGTGCAGGGTACGGTGATCGGCATTGTCGGCACGTTGATTGGCGGCGTGCTCGGCGTGATCGCGGCGCTGAACGTCAGTGAGATGGTTGGCTGGGTCGAGCGCGTTACCGGGCAGCACATCTTCAGTTCCGACGTGTACTTCGTCAGCAACCTGCCTTCGGAATTGCAGGGCGGGGATGTGCTGTTGATCTGCTCGGCCGGGTTTATTCTGAGCTTTTTGGCGACGGTGTACCCGGCGTTGCGGGCGGCGAAGATCGAGCCGGCTCACGCGCTGAGATATTCGTAAGCTCTGAAATCGCCATCGCGGGCAAGCCCGCTCCCACAGGTATTGAGTTGAGTCACCATTATGTGAACGACGCAAAACACTGTGGGAGCGGGCTTGCCCGCGAAGGGGCCGGACCTGCCGGCCTCAATTCCCCTTGGGCAACTCGATCACAAACCGCGTCCACCCCGCAGCCGATTCGCAATGAATCTGCCCACCATGGGCCCGGACGATCGACTGCGTAATCGCCAGCCCCAACCCCGCATGCTCACTGCTGCCTTCCCGTCGCGCCGGATCCGCTCGATAGAACCGGTCAAACAGCCGTGGCAACAGTTCATCCGAAATGCCTTCGCCACTGTTCTCCACCGACACCTGCACGGCGTGAAGCTGATCGGCGATAGACACCCTTACGCTGCCCGCCGCAGGGGTAAAGCGCAGCGCGTTATCCAGCAGATTCGACAAGGCCCGGCGCAGCATGCTCCGGTCGCCCCCTATGCGCGCATGGCCCTCGCGGCTCAGCGTCACCCCGGCGTCTTCGGCCAGTGGCGCAAAAAACTCCAGCAATACATCGCTCTCATCCGCCAGTTCCAGCGTCTCACGCCTTGGCATCAGCAAGCCATGGTCGGCCTTTGCCAGGTACAACATGTCGTTGACCAGTTGCGCCATCCATTGCAGTTCCTCGAGATTGCTGTGCAGCGCCTCGCGGTAATCCTCGAGCGGACGCGGTCGGGTGAGGGTGACCTGGGTGTGAGTCAGCAGATTCGACAACGGTGTGCGCAGTTCATGGGCGATGTCGGCAGAAAACGCAGACAGCCGTTGAAACGAGTCGTCGAGCCGTCCGAGCATGGCGTTGAAGCTGTGGGCCATTTGCGCAAGTTCTGGCGGCATTTGCGCTTCCGGCAGTCGGGCGTTGAGCGAATGCGCGGAAATCCCGCGGGCGACTGCACTCATACGACGCAACGGACGCAAGCCGCTGCGCGCAGCCCAGGCGCCGAGCAGCGCGGTGGCCAGCGCTGACAGCCCAACGGTCAGCCAGATCAGATGCTGCATGCGTTGCAGGAAGTGCTGGTGGTGGGTGATGTCCAGCAGCAGTGTCAGTTGTGGGGTTTCGGACGTGTCCGGGTAAAGCGGGGCGTTGAGTACGCGATAGTCGGTGCCGTCGTTGTTGATGGTCGACAGGCCGGGCTGTTGCGGCAACTCACTTGGCACGTTGATCGAGCTGTCATACCAGCGCTGCCCATCCGGCCCGGTAATGCGCAGCGAAAGATCGGCCTGACGGCTCAGCTCATCCGCCAGCCGTGCCTCACGTTGACCGGGTTGAACATCCTGCAGGGCGCGACGCAAACCGATCAGTTTGCCGTCCAGCAGCTGCTGGTCGAGCTCAACAAAATGCGCCTCGCTGGCGCGGCTGAACAGCACCCCGGCGAACAGCGAGACCACAGCGGTGCAGGCGGCAAACAGCAGAGCCAGACGGGAACTCAGCGACAGGCGACCCATCAGGCAGGGCGCTCTTCAAGCACGTAACCCATGCCGCGCACGGTGTGGATCAGTTTGTCGGGGAAGTCATCGTCGATCTTCAGGCGCAGACGCCGGATCGCCACTTCGATCACGTTGGTGTCGCTGTCAAAATTCATGTCCCAGACCTGCGAGGCAATCAGCGATTTGGGCAGCACTTCACCCCGGCGGCGCAGGAGCATTTCCAGCAGGGCGAACTCCTTGGCGGTCAGGTCGATGCGCTGGCCGCCGCGTTCGACCCGGCGGCGAATCAGGTCCAGACGCAGGTCGGCCAGTTGCAGACTGGTTTCCTGGGGCAGGGCGCTGCCGCGGCGCAGCAGGCTGCGAACCCGGGCCAGCAATTCGGAGAAGGCGAACGGTTTGACCAGATAGTCGTCGGCGCCGAGTTCGAGGCCGTGTACCCGGTCCTCCACGGCATCCTTGGCGGTGAGAAACAGCACCGGCGTGTCGAGGCCGGCACTGCGCACCGCGTGCAGGATCTGCCAGCCACTGCGCCCGGGCAACATCACGTCGAGAATCAGCAGCGCATAATCACCGCTCAAGGCCAGTTGCTGGCCGCTGTTGCCGTCAGCCACCAGTTCGGTGTTGAACCCGGCCTCGGTCAGGCCCTGGCGCAGGTAGTGGCCGGTTTTCGGTTGGTCTTCGACGATCAGCAGTTTCATGGGCGGCTCGGTGATAAAAACAAAAGCGTTATACCGTGGGCGCTGGCGACAGGCGCCAACCTGACAAAGTTGTAATCTGCCTGTCAGGTCGCTGCCAGCGCAGGCGGGCTAGAGTTTCCCACAGGCTGAACCTTATCTTGTTGGAGTATGACTATGTTTTTGCGCAACCCTCTGGCCGTCGCCGCCTGTTTGCTGGCGCTGAGTTCACCTGTCTGGGCCGCGCCCGCGCACACATATGACTTCGGCCAGCCGGCGCCGGCAGCCAAGGCCTCGCGCAGCATTGAGGTGGTGCTGAACGACATGTCGTTCGACCCGAAAGCCATTCAGGTCAAGGCCGGTGAGACCGTTCGCTTTGTGCTGGTGAATAAAGGCCAGTTGCTGCACGAATTCAACCTCGGTGACGCAGCGATGCATGCCAGACACCAGCAGGAAATGTTGCAGATGCAGCAAAGCGGCATGCTCACGCCTACCGGCATGAAAGAAATGTCCCACGACATGGCGGGCATGGATCACGGCAGCATGGGCCACGGCATGAAGCACGACGACCCCAACAGCGTGCTGGTCGAGCCGGGCAAGACTGCCGAACTGACCTGGACCTTCAGCAAGGCCACCAGCCTGGAATTCGCCTGCAATATTCCCGGTCACTACCAGGCGGGCATGGTCGGCAAACTGACTGTCAGTCAGTAAGCACTCAAAGGCGGGCGCAAAGGCTGATAGAATCCGCTGATTCTTCAGTCAGGTTTCCGCCATGCATCCCGCAGCCGAACATTCGCCGCTGGGCAAATCCAGCGAATACATCGCCACGTACACGCCGTCCCTGCTGTTCCCGATTCCGCGCACCGCGAAATGGGCCGAACTGGGCCTGACCGCCGAAACCCTGCCGTATAAAGGTGTGGATTTCTGGAACTGCTTCGAGCTGTCGTGGCTGCTGCCATCGGGCAAACCGGTGGTGGCGATCGGTGAGTTCAGCATTCCGGCGGATTCGCCGAACATCATCGAATCGAAGTCCTTCAAGCTGTACCTGAACTCGCTGAACCAGACGCCGTTCGCCGACATCGCCAGCCTGGAAGCGACCCTGGTCAAAGACCTGTCGGCCGCTGCCGGCAAGCCAGTGGGCGTGCGGGTGCGCAGCCTGAAAGAGGTCGAAGCCGAAGGCGTCGTGGCGTTGCCGGGCGTGTGCATCGACGATCTGGACATCAGCGTCAGCAACTATGAGCATCCGCGCCCCGAGCTGCTGCGTTGCGATGATTCGAAGATTGTCGAAGAGAGCGTGCACAGCCATCTACTCAAGTCCAACTGCCCGGTGACCAGCCAGCCGGACTGGGGCAGTGTGGTAGTGGAATATCGCGGCGCAGCGCTGGATCACGCCAGCCTGCTGGAATACATCGTCAGCTTCCGTCAGCACTCGGACTTCCATGAGCAGTGCGTGGAGCGGATTTTCCTCGACCTGCAGCGTTTGCTGAAGCCAGAGAAACTCACGGTGTTTGCGCGGTATGTGCGTCGCGGCGGGCTGGATATCAACCCGTATCGCAGCACTGAAGCGGTACAACTGCCGAACCATCGTCTGGTCCGTCAGTAAGATCAAAAGATCGCAGCCTGCGGCAGCTCCTACATGAGATTCCCTGTAGGAGCTGCCGCAGGCTGCGATCTTTTGCTTTTTGGGTTACCGGGAATCAGATCCCCATACTGCCCAGCGCATTGACGATATTGCGCAGGGTGCCGGCAATGGCCGGGTGTTCAAGTTCGAAGCGGTCCACCGCCAGGTTCACGCCATCGGCGATGCTGGCATCCTGAGTGGCGCTCTCCAGTTTGATTTCAGTTTCGATCTGCGCCATCAGCGCATGCAGATCTTCACGCTCGGCTTCGGACAGCGGCGGATTCTGCTCCAGTTGCTCGCGCAGGGTGTCGAGTTGTTTTTGCAGTTCTTGGGCGGGCATGGTGTGGTTCCTTTTATCAAGAGGCACTGGCATTGACCGCAGCCGCGCGCCAAAGGTCTATGGCTGACCTTTAGATTAATCCACTCTGCTGCAACCTGCATGATCCCGGTCAGGGCTTTTCGCCCTTGAGGCGGCGCAGGTTGATGTCGGCCAGACAGGTGTCGAGTTCGCCCAGATGATCGATCACCGAATGTACGCCGAGGTTGAACAACTGCAGGGTCGCTTTGCCGCGGCGCTGTTCGCGTTCCGGTTGGCTCAGGGCCTGCCACTCACTGGGGGACAGGCCGCACAGCGAACCGCAGGACGCCAGGCCAATGGTCCACAACCCGGCGTTGAGGCCCGATTGCAGCAGGCGCGGCTCGCCGCTGACCAGTACGCAGCCGTCCAGACGACTGACATTCAGCCCCATCAGTGCCTGCCAGCAGGCGTTCGGCGCCGGCCATGGATTGATTGTTGCTGAATATTGCGTCGGTTGGATCCACCCCGGCAGCGAGGCCGCCAGAGATTGCGCGAGGGCAGGGGGCAGTTCATCGATCCACGCACAAGGAATCTGCTGGCGCTGCAGGCTGAGCAGGCTGTCGAGGGCGCCGGGTGTCGCGTCGGCATGCTCGGGCAGCACGCCGGCCTGCTGATGGGCACGGGCACCGAAATCCACCAGACAACCGCTGAGTCCGAACAGCACGGCGGTCAGGCCGGGTGCGGCGACAGGCAAGGTTTCGGCGTGAGTCATGGCAGCGTCCCTGAAATAGTCAGGAGGCTAGGGGACGCCGGTGACAGTTGGATGACAGGCGTGTGAACGGGCTTGTAGGAAGCGTCCTGCATGACTGTTCACAGGTGGACTGCCCAAACTGGCTTTTGCGCTTATACTAGCGCTCTTAACGCTTGGGCCGACGGTGCCCGCGCCAGTACGAATCCAAGGAGCTTTTCTATGCGCTGGAGCAATCCTCTCGCTCAGCTATGTGTATGTGCCAGCGTCTTGCTGGTTCCGTTTGCTGCCAACGCCGCAACGGAAGAAGACCCTTGGGAAAGCGTCAACCGCCCGATCTTCCAGTTCAACGACTTCGTCGACACTTACGCGCTCAAGCCGCTGGCCCAGGGCTATGAATTCGTGACGCCGCAGTTCCTTGAAGACGGCATTCACAACATGTTCCGCAACGTCGGTGACGTCACCAACCTGGCGAACAACATTCTGCAGGCCAAACCTGCAGCGGCCGGCGTCGATACCGCGCGTATCATTTTCAACACCACCTTCGGCCTGCTGGGCTTCTTCGACGTCGGCACAAAAATGGGCCTGCAGCGCAGCGACGAAGACTTCGGCCAGACCCTCGGTTACTGGGGCGTTGGCAGCGGCCCTTACGTGATGCTGCCGTTGCTCGGCCCAAGCACCCTGCGTGATGCGCCTTCGAAGTATGTCGACAGCTACACCGGCCCGTACCGTTACATCAACGACGTGCCTGTACGTAACTCGGTGTTTGGCCTGAACATCGTCGACACCCGCGCCAGCCTGCTGTCGAGCGAGAAGCTGATCAGCGGCGACAAGTACACCTTCATCCGCAACGCTTACCTGCAGAACCGCGAGTTCAAGGTCAAGGATGGTCAGGTCGAAGACGATTTTTAATCCCGACCGATAAAAACAAGGCGGCCCTGGAGGCCGCCTTTTTTGTGAGCGCTTATTTCATCTTCAGTATGGCCAGGCCGAGCTTCTGGCTGTCACCGTCCTGGGCCTTGACCCAGACCACTTCGGTATCGGCCTCCAGCCCGCTCAGGGCCGCATGATCGGAATCGATGCGCACGCTCAAGCGGTCGCCGACCGCGAACTGGCGCGGTGCCTGGACCTGCATGCCGCTGCTGGAGAGGTCGATGCACACCGCTGATACTTCGTCACCTTCATGGATCAAAACGACATCGGCATCGACCCGCATGCGGATGAAGTCGCGCTTTTCGCTGTAGTCCCGGCCGGTTTGACTCATGCCTTCGTCCTTCCATTGGGTTACGGTTTGAGCTGTTCTTATAACTCTCGGTGATTTGACAAGTAAAGTCGTCAAGCGACCATCGGCGCATGCTTGAAACGCCCCGCGGATGGGAGTACCGTCTGCGCCTTAGAAGGGCACCTCTGGTGTAACCGTGTCAGAGCCAATGCTCGAAAGCGGTGCAGCAGAGAGGCTAGAAAGCGAATCCAGTAGTCTGTGCCGGGCCAAAGCCCCGCCTGCTACGCCAACCTAATTCTGGCGCCGTTTGCCCACATGCCAAAAACCAGTGCCACGCTGCTGATAATCGATGATGACGAAGTAGTGCGCGCGAGCCTCGCGGCCTATTTGGAAGACAGTGGTTTCAGCGTCCTGCAGGCCAGCAATGGCCAACAGGGTCTTCAGGTATTCGAGCAAGACAAGCCCGACTTGGTCATCTGCGATCTGCGCATGCCGCAGATGGGCGGTCTCGAACTCATCCGTCAGGTCACCGAGCTTTCACCGCAAACCCCGGTGATCGTGGTTTCGGGCGCCGGCGTGATGAACGACGCGGTCGAGGCATTGCGCCTGGGCGCGGCGGACTACCTGATCAAGCCTCTCGAAGACCTGGCTGTGCTCGAGCATTCGGTGCGCCGGGCGCTGGATCGTGCGCGGCTGCTGCTGGAAAACCAGCGCTACCGCGAGAAGCTGGAAAAGGCCAACCGTGAACTCGAAGCCAGTCTGAACCTGCTGCAGGAAGACCAGAACGCCGGCCGCCAGGTGCAGATGAACATGCTGCCGGTGAGCCCGTGGAGCATCGACGAGTTCCAGTTTGCTCACCAGATCATCCCGTCGTTGTACCTGTCGGGTGATTTTGTCGACTATTTCCGGGTCGACGAGCGTCGGGTCGCTTTCTATCTGGCAGACGTCTCGGGCCATGGCGCCTCTTCAGCGTTCGTCACCGTGCTGCTGAAGTTCATGACCACGCGCTTGCTGTTCGAATCCAAGCGCAACGGCACCTTGCCGGAATTCAAGCCTTCGGAAGTTCTTGGTCATATCAACCGGGGGCTGATCAGTTGTAAGCTGGGTAAACACGTCACAATGGTCGGTGGAGTCATCGACGAGGAGACTGGTTTGTTGACCTATAGCATCGGCGGCCATCTGCCGTTGCCTGTGTTGTACACGCCTGACAGTGTTCGTTATCTCGAAGGCCGCGGTCTGCCAGTGGGGCTTTTCAATGAAGCCACCTATGAAGATCACGTGCTTGAGCTGCCGCCGGCGTTCAGCCTGACGCTGATGTCGGACGGCATTCTGGACCTTTTGCCAGAACCCACGCTCAAAGAAAAAGAAGCTGCTTTGCCCCAGCGGGTGAAGTCAGCGGGCGGCAGCCTGGATGGTCTGCGGCAGGTTTTTGGATTGGCCACGCTAGGGGAGATGCCGGATGATATCGCCCTGTTGGTGCTGAGCAGGAATCTTTGATGAGTACCGGTAGAATCCAGTTCGCCGAGCAGGACGGCACCTTCGTCCTGAAGTTTGTCGGTGAAGTCCGCCTGACCTTGTGTTCGGCCTTGGATGCGACTATTGAAAAAATCTTCACCGCGCTGAATTTCAACGCGATCGTGATCGATTTGACCGAAACCCGCAGCATCGACAGCACCACGCTGGGCCTGCTGGCCAAGCTGTCGATCCTGTCGCGGCAGAAGGTCGGCCTGCTGCCGACCGTCGTTACCACCCACGATGACATCACCCGTCTGCTGCAATCGATGGGCTTCGAGCAGGTGTTCAACATCGTCAACCATCCCGTGCCTTGCCCGGAATGCCTGGACGACCTGCCGGATCAGGACCAGTCCGAAGAAGTGGTGCGGATCAAGGTGCTCGAAGCGCACAAGATCCTCATGGGCCTGAACGACTCCAACCGTGAAGCCTTTCATGACCTGGTGAATGCCCTCGAGCGTCACTGAGTCTTTGCGGTTGAGGTTGTCTGTTCCGGCCTCTTCGCGGGCAAGCCCGCTCCCACAGTGATTGAGTGAACCCGAGATCTTCATTCCACACCTGACCCTGTGGGAGCGGGCTTGCCCGCGAAGGCGCCAGTCCAGACGATGCATCTCCCGGCACCGAATAAATAAAAAGGGCGAACCCGTTTGGGTTCGCCCTTTTTGCATTTCAACGACTCAGATCACAGCTTGGCCTGCAGCAGCGCCTCAAGCTTCTCCTGGTCACGGGCAAACTGGCGGATGCCCTCGGCCAGTTTCTCGGTGGCCATTGCGTCTTCGTTGGACAGCCAGCGGAACTGCGCTTCGTTCAGGCTCAGGCGGGCTTCGCCGGCATGGCCCGGGGCGAGTTTGCGCTCCAGTTTGCCAGTGTCTGCCGCCAGTTTGTCGATCAGGTCCGGGCTGATGGTCAGACGATCGCAACCGGCCAGTTGTTCGATCTGGCTCAGGTTGCGGAAGCTGGCGCCCATGACCACGGTCTTGTAGTCATTGGCCTTGTAGTAGTTGTAGATGCGCGTGACCGATTGCACACCCGGATCATCGGCGCCGGTGTAATCGTTGCCGTTGGCTTTCTTGTACCAGTCGTAGATGCGGCCCACGAACGGCGAAATCAGGAACACCCCGGCGTCAGCACAAGCGGCAGCCTGAGCGAAGGAGAACAGCAGGGTCAGGTTGGTCTGGATGCCTTCCTTCTCGAGGATCTCGGCAGCGCGGATGCCTTCCCAGGTCGAAGCGATCTTGATCAGTACGCGGTCACGGCCGATGCCGGCCTTGTCGTACAGCTCGATCAGGCGATGCGCGCGCTTGAGTACGGCGTCCTGGTCGAACGACAGGCGTGCATCCACTTCGGTGGAAATCCGCCCCGGGATCACTTTAAGAATTTCCTGGCCCACGGCGACGCCAAAACGGTCGCTGGCCAGGCCCACGTCACCCTTGCAGTCGCTGACGCAGGCGTTCAGCAGCTCGGCGTAGCCCGGGATGGCGGCGGCCTTGAGCAGCAGGGAAGGGTTGGTGGTGGCATCCACCGGTTTGACCCGGGAGATCGCTTCGAAGTCGCCAGTATCGGCAACCACGGTGGTCATCTGTTTGAGTTGTTCCAGCTTGGAAGTCATGTGCGTGCTCTGTCCTGTGGGTCTGACGACATTACCCGAGCGCTGACAGCCACTCAAGGGTATCCGGTTGTATCGGAAGCCTCGCAGGCAACAACCTGAGTACGGCTGTTTGAAAGGCGGGGCGCGGTATCGATAAATACGATGCCAAAACGCGGCACAGGTTCCACCGGTCTGACCGCGAACGCCCCGCCAGACCGCTTATTGAGCGTTGAGCTCGGTCTTGACGGCACTTTCAGCCGGTTTCGGCTGCCCGCTGGAGGTCAGCAAGCCGAAATTCTTCTCGCGGTCATTGCTCCCGGTATCGGTGTTTTTCCATTCGTAGATCGAGGTCAGCGGAATGTTGAGCCTTTTCATGTCGGCGATGAACGCAACGATCTTGCTCGCCTGCCCATCGACCCCGCCATTGGAACTGAGGGCCGATATGCCCCATTCACTGATGACCCCGGGCAGGTGGAAGTTCTGCTGAATGAACGCCTGGGCGTTGCTGATCTGAGTGGTTGTCATGCCATACGGGTGATAGGACACCGCATTGAGGCATTTGGGGTACTCGCTGACGATCCGGTTCAGCGCCACGGTCGATGCGGAGCCTGCGGTGGGTGGTCGGGCGAAGCCGAAGCCGACCACCGGGGTCAACGGCGGGGCGGCCTGAAGCGTCTTGCACGCTGCGCTCATGAACGGTACGAACGTCGTGTCGAAATTGCCGGTCGGCCAGTAAGTCGACAGATCCGGCTCGTTCCATAACTCGATCGCCACCAGTTGCGTGCGGTAGGACTTCTCCAGGCTGGTCACGGCATTGGCGAACGCCTCGCCGGCACTGGTCAGTTGCGCCGGATCGCCGGGATTGGAGGTCAGTGGTTTGGTGGCGCGCACGGTCAACAACACCGGCAGGCCGGCCGACCTGGCGGTGGCAAAGGCCTCGCTGATCTGCTTCTGGTAGGCCGCGGCACCGAGGCTGTCGGTCCACACGCCAAAGCGTACGAAGGCGAAACCGGTGTCCTTGATGCGCGCAGCGTCGGCGGCGGAGAAATTCTGGATCTTGACCTGGGCACCGACGGTCTTGGTGCTCAGAGCCGGGAACAGTTCACTGGCGTGAAGCTGGCTGGTGGCACTGAGCGTCAACAGGGTCACTACGCTAAGCCGTTTGAAATTGACTGCTTTCATGGCTGCTCTCCCGCTGGAAATTGATATGGATCAATAAATCTCGCATTACACCAATTCCGATAGGCCGGCGGACCCGAAGTGCATGAATGTTATTTTTTGTCAGGAAACAATCAGCCAAAAATCACAGTTATTTTTAGTCCGGTAATTCAGGTTGGGGGAGTTTTCGAGGCTGTGGTACTTAATACACTGTTACTTACAGGGCGAATCTATTTCTGAGTGAAGTAAGTCTTCGGGGTTCATTTAAATCCTCAAGGCATGTTGGCCGAATGATATTACACAGGAATGTAAACCTTGTTCAAAAAGATCCTTGTCGTCTGCGTGGGCAATATATGCCGAAGTCCAACAGCGGAGTTGTTGCTGCGTAACGCGCTGGCGCCTTCAACGATCTCGGTGACCTCCGCAGGCCTCGCCGCCCGGGTGGGAGAAGCCATGGAAACGACGGCGCGGCAGGTTCTCGAAGACCGTGGGCAAAGCGCCGAAGGATTTGTCGCACGGCAACTGACCGCCGACATCGTTAACGAATCCGACCTGATCCTGGTCATGGAAAAACAACACGTCAATCAAGTGCTGAAGATTGCCTCGCATGCCAGAGGCAAAGTGTTTCTTCTTGGCAAGTGGCAGAGCGAAAGAGAAATACAAGACCCCTATCGTCAAGGCAAGGCCGCTTTTATTCATGCCCATGCATTGATTGAAGATGCTGTTGGCTCGTGGGCGCAGCGCCTCGGACATTGATGAATATTCTTCAGATCAGTGAGTGGTAAGAAAGACTTATGCAGTTACCGTCAGTAATCGCCAACCGTGATAACGATCAAGACAGTATCGATCTTCTCGGCATATTCGGAAGTTTGATCGACCAGAAATGGCTGATCGGTGCATTCACCGGTGCATTCATGGCCGCCGGCGTTGCCTACGCGGTATTGGCGACGCCCGTCTATCTGGCGAACGCGCTGGTGCAGGTCGAACCGAAAAAGAACGACATGCTCGGCTTTTCCGACCTCAGCAGCATGCTCGGCGGGCAATCGCCGTCGGTGACCGAAATCGGCATCATCAAGTCCCGCGCGGTGATCGGCAAAACCGTTGACGACCTGCGCCTGGACATCGACGTCACCCCCAATACCTTCCCGGTCATCGGTGGTTTTCTCGCCCGGCGTTATCGCGGCGAAACCGAGTTCAGCGTCGCGCCGCCGCGTTTTGGCTTCAACAGCTACGCCTGGGGTGGCGAGCGACTGGAGTTCACCCGACTCAATCTGCCCAAAGAGCTGCTGGGCAAGAAGCTCACTCTGGTAGCTGGCGAACAACAGCGCTTTCAGTTGCTCGATGACAACGACAACCTGCTGGTCGAGAGCGTCGCCGGTGAAGCCTTCGCGCAGGACGGCGTAGAGGGGCAGATCGAGCGCCTGCAAGCCAATCCGGGCACCCGCTTTGAAGTGGTGCGCAATCCACGGATCGTGACCATTCAGGGTTACCAGGATGCGCTGGATATTTCCGAGCAGGGCAAGGAGTCGGGGATTATCCGCCTCGCCCTGGCCAGCAGCGACGCCGCCGAAGCGGTGAAGATCCTCAACAAGATTGCTGCGCTGTACGTCGATCAGAACGTGCGCCGTACTTCAGCGGAAGCGGCGCAAAGCCTGGCGTTCCTGCAGAGCCAGTTGCCGCAGGTCAAGCGTGATCTGGCCAAGGCCAGCGATGCACTCAACGCCTATCAGACCCACGGCAAGACCGTGAACATTTCCCTGGAAACGCAATCGGTGCTCGGTCAGTCCGTAGCGCTGGAAACGCGGATTTCCGAGCTGAAAATGCAGCAGGCGGAACTGGATCGCAAGTTCACCAAGCAGCATCCGGCGTATCGCGCCCTGATGTCGCAGATTGGCGAGCTGACCCAGCAGCGCAAATCGCTGGAAGGCAAGGTCGGCGATCTGCCGGCCACGCAACAGGAACTGCTCAACCTGACCCGCGATGTGGAAGTGGCTTCGCAGATCTACACGCAGTTGCTGAACAAGTCGCAGGAACTGGACATCGTCCGCGCCGGTGCAGTGGGCAACGTGCGCCTGATCGACTCGGCCGACGTTGACCTGACCAGCCCGGTCAAACCGAAAAAAGCCCTGATCGTACTGATCGCGACATTCCTCGGTGCCTTCATCGGTGTCGCGCTGGTGCTGTTGCGCAAATCCCTGAGCAAGGGCCTGGAAGGGCCGGAAGCCATCGAACAGCTCGGGCTGCCGGTGTATGCCTCGATTCCCTACAGCACCCTGCAGCGCGAAGAAGACACGAAAAAGGGCCGGGCCAAAGTCACCGCCGAAACGCCGGCCTACCTGCTGGCGCTGCGCAATCCCACCGACCTGTCCATCGAGTCGATCCGCAGCCTGCGCACCTGCCTGCATTTCGCCGCGCTGGATTCGACCAACAACCGCATCATGATTTCCGGCCCCAGCCCGCAGGTCGGCAAGACGTTCGTCTCGTCCAACCTCGCGGCGGTCATGGCACAAAGCGGTCAGCGTGTGCTGCTGATCGACGCCGACATGCGCAAGGGCCACCTGCACAAGACCCTGAACGTGCCGATCGCCAATGGCCTGTCGGACCTGCTGGTCAAGCGCTGCAGCATCGAGCAGGCGATCAACACGGTGGAAATCGACAACCTGCACTTCATCAGCCGCGGGCAGGTTCCACCCAATCCTTCCGAGCTGCTGATGCACGCCAACTTCCGCGACTTGCTGGCCGAACTCAGCGAGCGTTACGACGTGGTGATCATCGATACGCCGCCACTGCTCGCAGTGACGGACGCGGCGATCGTCGGGCGTGAAGCCGGTATCAGCCTGATCGTCACGCGGTTTGCGGTGAACCCTGCCAAAGAAATCGAAATGACCATCCGCCGCTTCGCGCAGAACGGCATCGAGCTCAAGGGCGCGGTGTTCAACGGCGTCGAGAAGCGCGCGGCCAGTTACTACGGCAACGGCAGCTACGGTTACTACAACTACGAATACGCGTCGGACAAATCCTGAGTGTCAGCGCTTGTCCTTACATGCAAGGAAGTGGGTGGGTTGTGAAGAAAATACTGCACGTGGCAGAAACGATAAAAGGTGGGGTTGCCACCGTTATCCGCACGATATCGGCGTCGCCCGAAGGCCAGGACGCGAACTACGAGCTGGTCTATCTGGTGCCGCTCGACCAGAAACAGGAGCTACACGGCATCGATCAGCGCCAGATTCGCACGTTCGTCAGGTCTGGGCGCAACGTGCCTTCGCTGCTGCGCTTTGCGTGGGAGCTGGCCCGGACGCTGCTCAAGGAAAAGCCCGATGTGGTGCATCTGCACAGCACGTTTTCCGGGGTGATCGGCCGCGTGGTCTGCGTGCTTCTACGACCGTGGCGCAAACCGAAAATCGTCTACTGCCCGCACGCGTTTTCGTTCCTGATGGAAAGCTCGCCCATCAAGCAGAAGGTCTACGCCTGGATCGAGCGCGTGTTGCAGAAAGTCACCGACGTGATCATTTGCGTCAGCCGCTACGAGATGGACAAAGCCGCGCGGTTCGGCATTGAGCGCAAGCGCATGCGCCTGATCTACAACGGCATCCCGCACAAGGATGACGCCCCGAAGGCCGACAACCCCGAGCCGATCCATCTGCTGTTCGTTGGTCGCCTCGACTACCAGAAAGGCTTCGACGTATTGCTCAAAGCCTTCGCCAAGGTACAGCGCAACGATCTGAAGCTGACAGTGGTTGGCAGTGCGGTCAACGAGGACAAGGTCGAGTGCCCGCAGATGGACGCGGTCGAGTACCTGCCGTGGGTCACGCCGGCCGAAGTGCAGGCGCTGTATCAACAGGCTGACGCGCTGATCGTCCCCAGCCGCTGGGAAGGTTTCGCCATGGTGCCGCTCGAAGGCATGGCCATGGGTTTACCGGTGATTGCCAGTAACTGCACGTCGCTGCCTGAACTGGTCACCCATGAAGTGTCCGGCTACGTCTTTCCCACCGGTGATCACCAGGCACTGGCCGATGTGCTGGCGCGAATCCAGAAACCGCGGTTGCTCGACCTCGGCAGCGAAGGCCGGAACATCGTGCGTGAACGCTTCAGCGCCGCCCTGATGATTCGCCAGACCTACGACGTGTATTGCGCTCCCACTTATTAAGTAGAACTCAAGCTTATGAACGTAACGATTTTGCATGGCTACAGTGCATCCAACTCCGGTGACGGCCTGCTCGTCGATCTGGCCATCGCGTTGGTGCAGCGCAACTTTGGCGAAGACACCGCGATCAACGTCGTGGCGTCCGATCCGCAGTCTTTCGCTTACCTGCCGCACCCGCGTTTCGATGCACCGGTGATGGCGGCCAAGGGCCTGGGGCGGGTGAAGCAGGCAGTGTTTCTCAATCAGTCGTATGCCGGGCTGGCGGATCTGCTGCGCAAGACCGATCTGATCGTCGGCGTCGGTGGCGGCTACATGCGCTCGAAAAGCGCCTTCGAACACATCAAGCTCAAACTCGGCCACGCCAAGCAGCTGGAAACGGCGATCCTCAGCAAGGTGCCGTCGGTGTACCTGCCGCAAAGCATCGGCCCGTTCCATGGCGAGAGCCGCAAGATCGTCGATCACTACGCCAGCGCCGACGCGGTATTCGTGCGCGATAACCGTTCCTCGGCGATGTTCGATGCCTGCGAAAACGTCTACCGCGCGCCGGATCTGGCGGTGCAGTCATTGGCCAGCAAGATCCTTCAGCAGCCGAAATTCACCCGTTGCGCCGCCTCGCCGGCCACTGTGTGCGTGGTGCTGCGCAAGCCGCCGGAGTGGAGCAAGGACAAGAAGGTCGCCTACGTCGCCAATCTGAAGGTGTTGCTGCAGCGCCTGAAGAACAAGAGCAAAGTGGTTTGCGCGGTACAGAGCGCCGTTCGCGGCAACGATGACGGCGCGTTCTATCGCGAACTGGGCATCAGCGAAGACCTGCTGTCGTTGAAAGCAACGATTGCCAAATATCAGCCGGACCTGGTGATTTCGGTGCGCCTGCACGGCGCCATCGAATCGCTGCTGTCCGGTGTTCCGGCGTACCACATCAGCTATGAGCGCAAAGGCTTTGGCGCCTATCAGGACATGGGCGTGGAAGATTGGGTGATCAATGGCGGCGACATCAATGTCGATACCATCATCGACACCGTTTATGCGCCGAACGCGCTGTCGAATTTCGGCAAGCGCCTGACCGATACCTGCCGCGAAATCGAAGCCAAAACGGTGATGATGGACGAGATCATCAAAGGCGTCGTTCGATGATTTTTCGCCTTCTGCTTCGCGGCGGAGCGTTAGGCGCGAAGTTTCTGCTGGTGTTGGCCATCACCCATTTCCTGGGCTACGAAGCGCTGGGGTTTTATGGCGTGGTGGTCGCAGCGTCGCTGATCGCCTCGAAGTTCTACAGCGTCGGTTTCAGTTCCGAGATCAATCGGTTGATCAGCGTCGGCGGCAGCTCGCGGCGAGTGGTCGATAAAGTCCTGCTGCTGTATCTGGCGGTGGGGCTGTTGCTGTCGCTGGCAACGGTGGGGATCTACTCGCTGTTCCAGCAGGTCGAGGCGGGCACCGCGCTGATCCTCTGTGTGACGCTGGTGCTGCTCACCGAACACCTGTCGTTCGAGATCAATTCGTTCGTGTTTTCTGCACAGAAAGCCACGGCGGGCGCGCTGCTGTTTTTCATCAAGACTGGGCTGTGGGCGCTGCTGGCGGTGGGCGGGATGATGCTCGACTGGGTCTCCGGGATCGCCAGTGTGCTGTGGCTGTGGGTGGCCGCCAACGTGTTGGTGATCCTCGCCGGATACCTGATCGTGGTGAACGTGCACAAGGGCCGGGTCAGTGAGGCACTGACGACGGCGACCGTGTGGAAGGCCGGGCTGCCGTTCTATTTCGGCACCGGGTTGATCGCACTCAGTCAGTACGCCGAGCGCTTTCTGATTGCCGACCTCGAACCCTACGCCAGCCTCGGCAAATACGTGTACGCATGGTCGGCGGCCAACACTTTGCAGGCGCTGTCCTACGCGGTGGTGGCGGTGGTGGGTATTCCGGTGCTGGCCAAGCGGTTTCAGGCGGATCAGCAAACGTTCACCGTACGGCACTTGTTCGTCAACAAGTGGGTGATGCGTTCGTTAGCGGTGTCAGCGGCGGTGGCGGTGCTGATCTATCTGTTCTTCAACGTGGTGCTCGATTACGTCGCCACCAGCGTGCCGCGCCCGGACAACGCGATCCTCGGCGTGCTGATCTTTTCCTTTGCCCTGCGGGCCATCGGCGACATCGTCTGGGGCGGTCTGATCGCCTCGAAAAACAGTCGGGTGTCATTCGCCAGCGCGGCGATCTGCCTGCTGGTGTCGGTGCCGGTCAGCTATGTGCTGATCAAGCACTATTCGATTTATGGCGCGGCGTGGGGCAATGTCTTCGCGATCATCGTGCAGCTTGGCGTGATTGCCGTGTTGACCCGAGCGACCCGCGCAAAAGGGGCGCTGGCATGGGGTTGAAGTTGCCGTGCATCGAGTTTCGCGGCCGCAGACTCGATTCCTCGCTGTCGTTCCTGATTCTGTTCACCGGGTTGTTTCTGTCGGTGGCGATGCCGCTGCTGATCCCGCGCGCTCCGGGCCCGGATGCCATGACCTTGTGGTCATCCTATGCCCGGGCCGACAACTGCAATTTCTGGAACCCGTTCTCGCCGGATCGCTCCTCCTACGAGTGTTCGGCCTTCCTGCTGCGGCCCACCGGGATCAACCTGACCAACGCCTGGGCCTATGGGATGTTCTGCAATTTCTTCCTAACGGCGATTCCGGTGGTGGTGTTCCGGCGCATGCCGCTGGCGATCTTCGGCACCCTGTGTCTGTGGGGGATTGTGCGTTCGTTTTTTCTGGAAAACCTGACCAAGGAAATCATCGTCTCGGTGGCGGTACTGAGCATCTTGTTCAGCTCGCTGACGCGCAAATATCGCGGCGGTTTTTTTCTCTCGGCGGTGATCTACGGCGTACTGATCCGGCCTTACTGGATTCTGTTTTCGCTGTCGTGGGTCGGCGTTTGCGTGATGAAAAAGTACGTGTCGCGCTTCACCTTCTTCCTGATGCTGTTCCTGTTTTATCTGGCAGTGGCCATGGCGATTCAGCTGGCGCTGGGCTTTCCGGTGTCGTCGATTCGCGCCAGCAACAACGAGTTGCGCACGGCGG
>NZ_QAIK01000104.1:69602-75039 GCF_003061005.1 Pseudomonas sp. HMWF021
GGAGGGTTCGAAATCGCTGATCGTGTCGTGGCTCAGCGGCAGCGACTTCGTCTCTCAGGCGCTGGACTCGATGATCATTTTCTTCCGGTTGTCGTTCCCGGTGGAGCTGATTCTGTTGTCGGGGCCGGGCCAGGTGATCTTTGTGGCGCTGATGATCATGACCGCGCTGCTGCTGTTCAAAGTCATCACCTCCACCGATTACAAAGGCGCCCCGATCGAGACCAAACCCAAGGAACTGATCGCGATTCCGCTGGCGTTCCTGTTGGTGCAAGGCTTGTTCGAGCCGGACTTCGGCTCCTTCGCCCGGCACTTTTCCATGGTGGTGCCGGTGCTGTTCGTTGGCCTGGGATTGATGTTGCGCGCGAACAAACCGGTGCGGGTTGAATCAAGAGTTCTGAATTGAGGCGGGTGCTGTATGTCGAGCAAGAAAAAGTCCCTGGAGATCGAAACCCTGCGCGGCCTGGCGTGCCTTTTGCTGGTGCTCTACCACGTCATTGGCCCGTTGGGCGGGGGCCTGAAGATCGATATCGGCTCGCCGTTCCGGGTGATCGCCGACTCGATGGTGTACGTGCGCATGCCGCTGTTCACCTTCATTTCCGGCTACATCTATTCGATCTACAAAATCCGTGGCAATGACTTTTCTGCGTTCTTCAGCGGCAAGGTGCGACGGCTGATCGTGCCGCTGTTTTGCGTCGGCGTGCCGTTCTCGGTGTTGCAGGCGGTGGGGCCGGGGGTGAACAAGGACGTCGGTGTGATCGATGCGTTGTTGTCGTTCTGGGTGCCGGTCAATCACTTCTGGTTTCTGCAGGCGGTGTTCATCATTTTCATGTTCGTCGGTCTGCTGGAATGGCGCGGGATGCTGCGCTCGATGACGCGCGTGTATGCGCTGTTCGCGTTTGCCGCTGTGGTGTTTCTGTTGCCGCCGTTCAAGCTCGATGCGTTCGGCATCAATGGCGCGATTTATCTGTTGCCGTTTTTTGTGGCGGGGATGATCGGCCAGGAAAATGTCGAGGCGTTGAAGCAACGGCTCAAGGTGATCGGGCCGCTGGTGTTTGTGCTGATTTCGCTGACGCTGCTGTATGTCGCGGCGATTGATCGCGAGTTGATCGTCGACCGCCGCAGCCTGATCGGATTGACCGTGGGTTGCGTGTCCTGCATCGCTTTGCTGTCGAGTGACATGCGTTCGAAGTGGCTGACTTGGCTGGGCGGTTATTCTTACGCGATCTTTCTGTTCCATGTGCTGTTTGCGGCGACTTCGCGGTTTGTCATGGGGCGGCTCGGGGTGAAGGACGAAAGCATTCTGGTGGCCAGCGGCTTGCTGTTTGGTCTGTTGGGGCCGGTGGTGTTGTCGATGATTTTCAGCCGCTTCAATGTCACCTCAGTGCTGTTTCTCGGGGAGCGCGCGGCGAAGAAAAAACCGGCGGCGAGCGTTACTTCGGTGGTGCAGACCCAAAGGATTTAACGTCGCACACCAATCCCTGTAGGAGCTGCGGCACGCTGCGATCTTTTGATGTTGATGTTGATGTTGAAGATCAAAAGATCGCAGCCTCGTTTCACTCGGCAGCTCCTACAGGGGATTGGTGTATGGCATCGATCCGGGTGGGAGCGGGCCTGCTCGCGAAGGGGCCATTCCAGACTGAAGGAAATAATGCATGTTGGCAGTAAATGACGCTCAGCCCGTCGCGGCGTCGGTGATCGAAGTGGGCGATGCCCGCGAGCGCTTTGCGCAGTGGCGCGAAGGCAAGGCCGGGAAGGTGTTGTCGGTCTCGGTGATTGGCGACAGCTACAGCGCCGGGCAGGATTTCTACCTGAACAAACTGGTGCAGCGCGTGGCCGGGGAGGTTGGGTTTGCCGGTCCCGGTTATGTCGGCTTCAACCATGGCGCGGCGCTGGGCGGTACGCATTTCAAATACACCCGCAACAGCAAAAAATACTTCGGCGGTGGCTGGCAGGTATCCGGCCTCGGCCAGGCCAGCCCCGACAGCCGCACAGTGACGGGCAAACCCGGCGCCTGGCTGCAAATCGATGCCAGCCCGACGCCCTCCATCGACACTCAAATCACTCTGGCGAAACTGCTCTACCTGGGCAACGGCGAGTCCTCAGAACTGCGCTACCGCTGGACGCCGTCGCAAGACTGGCAACCCTTGAAGCTCACAGGTTCGGGCGTACAGGAAGTGCCGCTCGCAGGTCTCACTTCGGCGCCAGACTGGTCGTTCAAACTGGAAGTGGTGAAGGGTGCGCCGACCCTGTTTGGCCTGTGGATGAGCAACGAGCAGAATGGCGTGCGCGTCTCGAAACTGGCAGCCTCCGGCGCGGCCTCTGCGGACTTTTATCACAACGATCCGCATTGGCAGGTGCAGTGGAAAGCCGCCGTATCGAAAATCCCCGCCGACGTTTACCTGATCATGCTCGGCGGCAACGACCAGGGCTTCGGCGTCAAACCTGAGCAGTACCGGCACAATGTTCAGGGCCTGGTAGCGATGATCCGTGAGATTCAACCGGCGGCGAGCATCAACCTGATCATGCGGCAGGACACCACCCGCTCCAGCGCTTATCCGATGTCGGCGTATGTGCAAGTGCTGCAGCCGTGGGCGCATGAGCAACAGCTGGGTTTCGCCAATCTGCAATGCGCGTTCGGCCCGGACGTCAAACGCTATGCGGCGGCGATGATCGGCCCGGACAAGATTCATCCGCAACCGGCCACGGGCGGCAAGGTGATCGCCGATTACTTCTATCGCTGGATCGTCAGCGGCATCAACACAGCCAGTTGCGACACCACAAAACCCCTGTAGGAGCTGCGGCACGCTGCGATCTTTTGATCTTGATCTTATAAACAAAGTCAAAAGATCGCAGCGTGCCGCAGCTCCTACAGGGTTGTGTTTTATTGGAAGTGATCGATCTCGCTCAGGAGTTCGGCAGTCTTTTGTGGCATCAATTGCGTGGCACACCTTGTCTCGACATTGATGATGATCGCCGGCTCGTTGCAGCACAGGCGCACGCGGAAGCGCCAGTCGCTGAAGATCACCTTCAGGCCATCGCGATCGTCCATTTCCAGCGCCTGCCCGGCATAGCGTTGTTTCAGATGGGCGAGCAGGGGATAGGGATCGGCCAGCGCCCGGCGAATGTCGCCGGACGCGGGAAACATGCCGATGCGCTCCACCAGCAGAATGCTGCCCAGCCACGACTCATTGGCGCTGAGCAACGGCTGGTGGCGAGGCAACCAGCTGACCGCTCCGAGGTTGCCCACCTCCCGTTCAATCTCTGCCGCATGTTGTGCCATGTTCATGGGTTGCCTCCTGAAAAGAGAAGTGGGCGGGGGCCGTCTCAGCGGCCCTTGAGGTAGACGTTGTCGTAGCAGAAATTGGTTGCCTGCAGGTAACCCTCGGCGTCGCCGCAGTCGAAGCGCAGACCCTTGAACTTGTAGGCCAGCACGCAACCGTTCTGCGCCTGTTTCATCAGCGCGTCGGTGATCTGGATCTCGCCGCCCTTGCCCGGTTGCGTATCGGCGATCAGGTCGAAGATGTCCGGGGTGAGGATGTAGCGACCGATGATCGCCAGGTTCGACGGCGCGTCCTGCGGCGCCGGTTTTTCCACCATGTGGTTGACGCGGTAGATGCCCTCGGAAATCAGCTCACCGGCGATCACCCCGTACTTGTGGGTCTGGTCGGCCGGGACTTCCTGAATGGCGACGATCGAACAGCGGAATTTCTTGTACAGCTGGATCATCTGCGACAGCACGCCGTCACCTTCCAGGTTCAGGCACAGGTCATCGGCCAGCACCACGGCGAAAGGCTCGTCGCCGATCAGTGGGCGGCCGCTGAGAATCGCGTGACCGAGACCCTTCATTTCTACCTGACGGGTGTAGGAGAAGGTGCAGGTGTCGATCAGTTCGCGGGTGCCGGCTAGAAATTTTTCCTTCTCGGTACCGCGAATCTGGTGTTCGAGTTCGTAGCTGATATCGAAGTGGTCTTCCAGCGCACGCTTGCCCCGACCGGTGACGATGGCCATGTGTTGCAGGCCCGCGTCCCGCGCTTCCTCGACGGCGTATTCGATCAACGGTTTGTTGACGATCGGCAGCATTTCTTTCGGCATGGCTTTGGTGGCCGGCAAGAAACGCGTGCCATAACCGGCAGCGGGGAACAAACATTTACGAATCATAAAAGTATCCTGGACAGTCATGGAACACAGGCAACGATACGCGCACTGAAAGAAGGCGTGAAAGTTTCAATGATTATTGAACGAGTGCTTTAATACCTGAGTCAGGTTGTTAATGGCAATTAGTGCGGGCGGTAAAACATGACAATGTTATGAGATGTCGGCTATTGCCTTATTGGTTATTTTTAGTCGGTATCCGTTGATAGTGATGAATGTACCTGGAGTGCTAATAAGTACCGGGCAATACAGTTTGACCTGCAAAAATATTTATTGCCAGTGGTTGAACTAATTTTGCCCGAGACTGTTGTCGTCCTTATTTGTGTGGTGCGCCACAGTTTGAATGAAAGGGACTTGACACGCTACTTGTCACTTATCCAATGACGGACCGCGCTATGAAGATTCTGGTAACGGGTGGCGCCGGCTATATCGGCTCGCACACCACACTTGCGCTACTTGAAGCAGGTTATGAAGTTGTTGTCCTGGATAATCTTTGCAACAGCAGCGATGCGGCACTGCACGCGATTGAAGGTATTTGCGGCAAAAGCGCACTGATGATTCGTGGCGATGTCTGCGACCGGGCCTTGCTGGACCGGATTTTCCACGAACATCAGATCGAAGCCGTGCTGCATTTTGCTGGGCTCAAAGCCGTCGGCGAGAGCGTACGCAAGCCGCTGGACTACTACGAAAACAACGTTGGCGGCAGCATTACGCTTTGTCAGGCGATGGCGGCAGCCGGGGTATTCCGGTTGGTGTTCAGCTCTTCGGCGACGGTGTACGGCGAGCCTGAGCAGATGCCGATCCGCGAGGATTTCCCTACCGGCATTCCGACCAATCCATATGGGCAATCCAAGCTGATCGTCGAGAACGTGCTGCGCGACCTGAGTCAGGCCGAGCCGCGCTGGAGCATCGCCTTGCTGCGTTACTTCAACCCGATTGGTGCCCATCAAAGCGGCCACATTGGCGAAAACCCCAACGGCATTCCCAACAACCTGCTGCCGTACATCAGCCAGGTCGCGGTGGGTGGCCTGCGGGAGTTGTCGATCTTCGGCGATGACTACCCGACGATCGACGGTACTGGCGTGCGTGATTACATCCACGTCGTTGACCTTGCCGATGGCCATCTGAAGGCCTTGCAATCCATTGCCGGACGCCCGGGCATTCACACCTGGAACCTCGGCACCGGCGACGGCTACAGCGTGATGCAAGTGCTGCACGCCTTCGAACAAGCCAGCGGCCGTCCGGTGCCGTACCGGGTGATGCCGCGTCGCAGCGGTGATATTGC
>NZ_QAIK01000104.1:75049-80385 GCF_003061005.1 Pseudomonas sp. HMWF021
GAACCATCCGCGCGGTTATCTCGAATGATGTCGTTCCAATACTGAATGTTAGTTTCGGTCAGGTGTTAGATATCGTCGGGAAAATACGCTGGAAATGCCTTTTGCAAGTCCGTAGATATAAACCTGCCGTTCGACTTTTATCAGTTGGGTAAGACTGTGAAAGAACGACGGATCTTGTTCGCGCTTTTTGCGGACTTGAACGCTACCACCTCTAACTCAGGCCGGTTTTTAACAGGTCAAATGTTAGAAAGGAGTTGATATGAAAAAAGTGATGGCGATTGCTCTGTTGTCGATGTTGAGCAACTTGGCATCCGCAGCTGAAGCGCCGCTGACAGCGGTGACCAATGTGGCGGGTAATGTAGCGGCTTCCACAGCGCCTGCAGCCAGCACTGCAATGGTCGCCAGTGCTGTAGCGGCGTCCAACAGTGGTGGAAGTGCCAACGGCGGGACTACCGGTACGACCGGGACCACCGGCACAACCGGCACGCATAACTAACAGGAACAGTTGTTAGTGCAGTACAAGGTCGCCCGACGCAAGTCGGGTGACTTTGTTTTTAGATTCGCCCTTGAATAGCGTAGTGCCATTATGACTCGTAGTTTTTCTCTTTTGCTGTTGGCAAGTATCGCTTTGCAAGGCTGCATGTTTTCCCCGGGCCAATACCTGAGCACCGGCGATATCACTCGCCAGGGCGCCAGCGAAAGCAGCCGGGTCGAGCTGATTCCGATCACACCCAAACTGATTTCGATGAACCGCGCCACGCAAAAGCGCAGCCAGGTGCCGACCGAACTGCTGGAGGCACCGAGCGAGTACCGCATCGGTGCCAACGACGTGTTGTACATCACCGTCTGGGATCACCCCGAACTGACCGCGCCTTCGGGGGCGCAACAACAGATCGATGCCAACGGCCGTCTGGTGCGCACCGATGGCACGCTCTATTACCCCTATATCAAGGAAGTCCAGGCCGCCGGCCGGACCATCCAGCAATTGCGCTCGGACATCGAACAGCGGCTGTCGGCATTCATCGCCGAGCCGCAAGTGGATGTCGCGGTGCTGCGTTTCGCCAGCCAGAAAGTGGTGGTTTCGGGTGCCGTGGCCAAGGCCGGTCCGCAGCCGATTTCGACCAACCCGCTGAGCGTGGTCGAGGCGCTCGGTTCGGCCGGGATCGATACCAACAACGCCGACTTGTCAGGGCTGGTGCTGACGCGCAAGGGGCGCGCCTATGCGCTGAATCTCGATACGCTCAATCAGCAGGATTCCGCGTTGCAGAACGTCTACCTCAAGGGGGGCGATCAGCTGTACCTGCCGTACAACGACAACAAGCGCATCTACGTCATGGGTGAGGTCAATCAGCCGCGTGCGCTGAGCTTCAAGACCGCGACCATGAACCTGTCGGATGTCCTCGGTTCGGTGGGCGGCCTGAGCCAGACCACGTCCAACGGCAACGCCGTGTACGTGATTCGCGGGGTGGAAAACCTCGATGTCGAGCCGGCGAAGGTCTATCAACTGGAAGCCCAGTCGCCGACCGCCATGGCGCTGGCTTCGCACTTCGAAGTCCGTCCCCAGGATGTTGTTTATGTTGGTCCGGCCAACGTCACGCGCTGGAACCGCTTCATCAGCCAACTGGTGCCTTCGGCATCGATTGTCGGGACCGGGGCTTCCGCTGCGAAGAACTGGAGCGAATTCACCAACAACAGCAAATAAGGCCCGACTGTGAACCCGTTGAAAGTTGGCGTCTTGATGGCGGCCTTGTTGCTGTGTGGCTGTAACCCGCTGATGAGCGCGTCGTTGAACAACCTCAAGGCCGCAGTGGTAGGCCCGGCGGAACTGGAGGTGACCCCGGCCCAGGTGGCCGAGGTCGATTACCCGCAACTCAAACTGACCACGCCCTCCGGCTCCGGGGTGCTGGCGCTGGTACGCGAGCGCGGCGACCTGCAGTTCTGGGTCGCCTCGGGCAAGCAGGTGTTGCTGCTGCGCGATGGCCTCGCCGTGCGCACCATCGGCCTGGGCGTGGAAGGCGATCTGGACGGCACGCGGCTGTCCGACGACTCGCCGTTCAAGCAAGGCCTGCACCACGTCATCGACGGCCAGACCAGCCAGCGCTGGATCGACCTCTACAAGGGGCAGGAAATCGGGGTGCTGGTGAACAGTCGCTTCTCCCGCCGCTCGGTGGAAACCCTGAACATTCTGAACAAGGAATACACCGTGCTGCGTGTCGACGAACGCATTGATGCGCCGGCCCTCGGCCTGCGCGCGACCAATCGTTACTGGGTCGACCCGGTGGACGGTTTCATCCTGCGCAGTGAACAGCAACTGACCTCGCAACTGCGGGTCCGGATCGTCCAGTTGACCCCTGCTCGCAGGCATTTGCCGTGAAGCGGTTCAGGGTGTTTTCGGCGTGTTTGATGATGTTCGGCGCGGCGAGTCAGGCGGCGGTGACGGTCAGTGGCGATGTGGCCAATCCCGGGCCGGTCGAGCTGCCGGCCAACGGTCGTTTGCTCGATGTGATCAGCGTGGCGCAACCGAATGCCGAGGGTTACTGGCTGGCGGGTGGCTTGTTGCGTCAGTCGTTGCTGGAGCAGCAGGCGCAGCTCAAGGCCGGGGTGCTGTTCGATCTGGATGTGCTGTATCGGCTGGCTTTGCTGTTCGATCGGCCAGGCAGGGCAGAACTTGCGCAGCGCGTCGCCGGGCAGGTGCGGCAGATGCCGGTTACCGGACGCCAGGTGGCGAATCTGGACCCGGTGGCATTGGAGGTCGGCTTTGCGCGCAACGTCCGTCTGGGCGATGGCGATCGCCTGATTTACCCGCCGCGAGTTGATGAAGTTGAAGTGCTTGGCGCCGTCGCCCAGACCTGTCACCTGCCTTATCAGCCGCTGCAGGAAGCGCGCGAGTACCTGCAGGACTGCACGCCACTGGTGGACGCCGAAGCCGATTATCTGTGGCTGATCCAGCCCGATGGCGTCACGCGCAAGGTTGGCATGGCGCACTGGAATCGCGAGAGCGGGCAGTTCCCGGTCGCCGGCAGCAAGATTCTGGTGGGGCTGAAAAACGATGATCTGGATCCGCCTGTTCCTGAACTGAATCAGCAGTTGGCCGAATTTATTGCCACGCAGCTGGCTGGGGTGGTTCGTTGAAGTTACGTGTTGCAGCTGTGTTGTTATTGCCGTGCGGTCTGGTCCATGCCGAACCGCGCATTACCCAGAATGATTTTGGTGGCACCGGTCTGTTGCAGACCCCGACCGCGCGCATGGCCCCGGCGGGCGAGCTGAGCGTCAACGCCAATCGCACCGAGCCTTACAGCCGCTACAGCGTGTCGCTGCAGCCACTGGACTGGCTCGAAGGCTCTTTCCGCTATACCGCCATCACTAACCGCCCGTACGGGCCGGAGTCGATGAGCGGCAGCCAGAGCTATAAGGACAAGGCGGTGGACGTCAAAGTCCGGCTGTGGGAGGAGAGCCACTGGGCGCCGGATTTCGCGCTGGGCTTCCGGGACATCGGCGGTACTGGCTTGTTCGCCAGTGAATATTTCGTCGCCAACAAGCGCTATGACAATTTCGATTTCAGCGCCGGCATCGCCTGGGGTTACCTCGGCAATCGCGGCGACATCGACAACCCGTTGGGCTATCTCGATGACCGCTTCAAGACCCGGCCTGCGATGGAAGGCACCGGTGACGTCAATGCCGGTTCGTACTTTCGTGGCAAGCCGTCGTTCTTCGGTGGCGTGAGCTACCAGACGCCGTGGGATCGCCTGAGTCTGAAACTCGAATACGAAGGCAACGACTACAAGCACGAGCCGAAGGACAACGTGATCAAGCAGGACTCGCCGATCAACTTCGGCGCAGTGTTCAAGGTGGCCGATTCGGTGGATGTCAGCGCGGCGTGGGAGCGTGGCAATACGGCGATGTTCGGCATCACATTCCACACCAATTTTGTCAGCCGCAAGGCACCGGCCAAGACCTACGATCCAGCGCCGGAACCGCTGCCGGCGAAGCTGCCGAGCACGTCGATGGAGCAGGTGAACTGGGCTGACGTATCGCAACGCCTGCAGCAGAATGCCGGGTACAAGGTCGAGCGCATCAGCCAGCGTGATTCCGAGCTGATCGTGTACGGCGAGCAGCAGCGTTACTTTCATTCGTCGAAGGCTGTCGGCCGCGCGAGCCGGATTCTCGACAACAGCGTGAACGACGACATCAACTGGTTCACCGTGGTCAACAAGCGCTACGACCTGCCGCTGGAAGAGACCAGCGTGCCACGCCAGACCTTCCGCGAAGTGATCAATAACGAGGAGCCGCTGGAGTCGTTGCACCGCACCACCGAGATCAACCCGGCGATGCCGCACAACGAGAAAACCCTCTACAGCGAAGCGCCGCAGCACTTCAGTTATGGCGTCGGTCTGGGCTTCAAGCAGAACGTGGGTGGCCCGGATGGCTTGCTCTATCAGTTCAGTGCCGACGCGGACGCTGAGTATCGCTTCAATCGCAACACCTGGTGGAGTGGGCTGCTCAGCGCCAACCTGATCAACAACTTCGACAAGTTCACCTATGATGCGCCAAGCGGCCTGCCGCGGGTGCGCACCGATTTGCGTCAGTACCTGACCACCTCGGAAGTGACCATGCCGTTGTTTCAGGTCAGCCATGCCGAGCAGTTGGACAAGGACCTGTATGGCATGGTCTACGGCGGATATCTGGAGTCGATGTTTGCCGGTGTCGGCGGTGAAGTGCTGTTCCGGCCGACCGGTGAACGCTGGTCGGTGGGGGCGGATCTGAACTACGTGCGTCAGCGCGAGTTCGACCAGGGTTTCGGTTTGCGCGATTACTCGATCTGGACCGGGCACATCACCGGCTACACCGACTTGCCGTATGACACGTTGGCGGCGGTCAGTGTCGGTCGCTACCTGGCCGGCGATTGGGGCGGCACGCTGGATATCTCCCGCGAGTTCTTCAATGGCGTGCGCTTCGGCGCCTGGGCCACGATCACCACCGCCGGCAGCGCCGAGTACGGGGAGGGCAGTTTCGACAAAGGTATCTACCTGTCGATCCCGTTCGACGAAATGATGAGCATGTCGACCATGCGCCGCGCCAATCTGGTCTGGGCTCCCCTGACCCGCGACGGCGGCGCAAGGCTCAATCGCAGTTTCCAGCTGCACTCGATGACCGACAGCCGCGAGGGCGACATGTTCTATCGCAACTTCTCGAAGATTACCGAGTAAATCCCGGGAATCTGTGGGAGCTAGCCTGCTGGCGATGGCGTCGGCACATCCAGCAACCATGCTGCCTGACCCACCGCTTTCGCGGGCAAGCCACGCTCCCACAGTGTTTTGTGGTGAGGCACATATCCC
>NZ_QAIK01000104.1:80395-86771 GCF_003061005.1 Pseudomonas sp. HMWF021
GGGCACATTCAACATCTCTGTGCCTGACACACCGCTATCGCGGGCAAGCCACGCTCCCACAGGGGTTTGGGGGTGAAGCGAATATTTCGCTCACACCACAACCCCCCTGTGGGAGCGGGCTTGCCCGCGATGGCGTCGGCACATTCAACATATGTGCTGCCTGACACACCGCTATCGCGGGCAAGCCACGCTCCCACAGAGGTCCGGGGTGAAGCGAATATTTCGCTTACACCACAACCCCCCTGTGGGAGCGGGCTTGCCCGCGATGGCGTCGGCACATCCAGCAACCATGCTGCCTGACCCACCGCTTTCGCGGGCAAGCCACGCTCCCACAGTGTTTTGTGGTGAGGCACATATCCCGATCCATACCGAGGTCCCCTGTGGGAGCGGGCTTGCCCGCGAAGGCGTCAGCACTGCAACCATCGCAACAGCCTGACCCACTGCCCAAATCCCGCCCACAAAAAAGGGGACTTTCGTCCCCTTAGGCATTGTCGGCTTTACCACCAACCCATCAATAAATATCTTTCGACAACAACGTAAACGGCGTTTTCACCAGAATCTTCAGATCCAGCCACAACGACCAGTTGTTGATGTAGTGCAGGTCCATCTCAACGCGGCGCTGCATCTTGTCGATGGTGTCGGTTTCACCACGGCAACCGCTGATTTGCGCCAGCCCGGTGATGCCCGGTTTGATTCGATGACGAGCCATGTACGCGAGGATTTTCCCCGAGTAGTAGTGGTTGTGCGCCACCGCGTGCGGACGCGGACCGACCAGGGCCATCTGCCCCTGCAGCACGTTGAACAACTGCGGCAGTTCATCCAGCGACGTGCGGCGGATGAAACGTCCAACGGCGGTAATGCGCGAATCGTTGCGGCTGGCCTGAATCACTTCACGGTCATCGTGAACGCGCATCGAACGGAATTTCCAGACCTGAATCACCTTGCCGTTCCAGCCGTGACGATCCTGCTTGAAGAAAACCGGGCCCGGCGAGTTGATTTTCACCGCCAGTGCAATGAACAGCAGCACCGGACTCAACAGGATGATCGCCAGCAGCGCCACGCCTTTTTCCACCAGACTTTTGCTCAGCGCAGCGGTAGGGCGGCTGGTCAGCGGGCTTTCGTTGAGGCAGATCGCCGGCAGACCGTCCACGACCTTCACCGAGTGGTTGAGCAGAGTCAGACTGTTCAAGTCCGGCACCCAGACCACATCGACGTTGGCACCGAGTAAATCGAGGTACATCGCTTCGATTTTCGCGGCCTCGGCCAGCGGCAGGGTGATGTATAAACGGCGGATGTCATGGTCTTTGATCAGTTCCAGCAAGTCTTCCTGGTCACCGACCACACGGGGTGCGTCCGCATCCAGCTGCGGCTTCGCGCCATTGCTGACCAAACCTACCAGCGGCAGGTTTTCCACCTGACTGATCTTCTTCGCAAGACCCAGAGCCAGCTCGCCAGTGCCGACGATCAACGTCTTCTGCGCGCTGGTGCGGGAACGCTGGTAGTACTTGGAAAACGCATGCAGCGGCGCGTACATCAAAGCCTGGCCGAGGAAGCCGTAGACTGCCCAGCTCAGCGTCACCTCGCGGGAGAACACCTCGTCGGCCTTGCACACGAACGCGATGGCGGCCAGTGCCACCATGGTCATCGACCAGCCCATGAACAAGCGTCCAAGTCCAGTCAGGTAATTGTCCTGCTTGCGATACACGCCGCTGAACGTATACGCCGGCACCGAGGCCAATACCGCCAGTGTTGCGCACATGCGGTAATAGAACTCGACGGTGCCTGTATGTCGTTCAGCCAGTATGAACAACAACGCAACAATGAAAGCCTGCGCCAATGCCCATTGGCCCCAGAAGGTAAGTCCCTTGAGGCCGTTATTTCGATTGATCCGTAGAGAAAGTTCCATGAGATATCCCCAGAAATACGTCCATTCAGGTTTCGACAGTTGAAGTCCGAGTTGCTAGATAGGCTTGTTGTTGTTATTGGACGAGTGTCCTGAGGTAACAACGTCGATAGGCCGAACTGTCGTCAATCAATAGACTAAGTTATTGCCGGAGAGGGTGTCTGACGAGTTCTAACAAGATGGCACAGTGCCAACTTTTTAATAATCAAATACCAGGTTGTTAGAAAAGGTCGCAGAGCAGGGGGTGAATAAATTATGTTGTGTTTGTTACTGTAGGAGGGGTGGAGGCAGGGAGCTTTTATTATCAAGGAGGTGAAGCCAAACAGAGTGCTCTTGTTGTTTTTGTAATCGCACTGTTTTTCTGTTTGTTTTGTTCGCGGATATCGACTGTGGTTACGCGACGATGTCCTGAATGAGGCAATAACCGCGGTTTCTTACGGCACGAAACAGGCGCTCACCATTACTTGCGCTTTTGAACTTGTCCTGCAGGCGGCTCAGGCACATCTCCAGGCCACGATATTGTTCCGGCTCTCGACCGATGCTGAGTATCAGGTCATCGCGACTGACTACGCGTTCTTCGTGGTGAAGCATTTTGCGCACCAGCGCGGTTTCCAGGCCGGTCAGACTGATCTCGACGCCCTCTTTCACCAGCGCGCCTTGATCGTTGTCCAGGTGCCAGGTCTCGCTGCACGGAGTACCGTTCTCAATGGTCGAAGTCTGGTGGTTGGCGTCCGCATTCATCATCGGAGCTTTGTGAAACGGATTTGCCGACTGTGCGGCCAGCCACTCCGATTCGAGGGTGGCCAATATGCGCTGAGTATCGTGTTCGATCGTGCGGGCGACGTTTTTCCGAGTGCCGCTTGGGTAAGAGAACTCCATCAGCATGGGGGCGGAAGAGGGCGAAGTAGCACCTTCAATAAACATTTGTGCCTGAGACGTGCCAAACGAATTGAAGCGCTCGCTGGACAGAATGCTCTCAAGTTCACGCTGCGACGTTGTACTGTGAGTCACGACGACAAAATATTTTCTTGGGAGGGTTGTACTAGTTTCCATGTCTCTCTCCTAAAATACGCGCCAAATTTGGCTAAAAGATAAATCGGCAGGCGAGCAATGACTTCCTTGGAAGTAATCGACAGGCAGGGTCTGGGCCCAAAATGGCCCTCGATAAGTTCCACTCGTTCTGCTGCTATGTTGTTAAGTTTATTGTTATGGTTCGGTGTAGCCGTGCTCATTCAATTGCTTGATTATAAGTAGGTTTGAAGTACAACTAGAGCTGTATGGTTGCATATGACGATCCTTCGTGATTATGCAAAGAGGATGGCTGCCCGAGAGTCAGGCAGTCGATATCAGACCCCGCATCAGGCGATAGCCGTAGCCGCGGATGCTCTGAATCGCGTTGGTACCATACATGTCCTTGATTTTTCCACGCAAGCGGCTGATGGATTTTTCCAGCGCTCTCGGATCGTAGAAATTGGTATTGAGCCCCATGACGCCGGCGATTTCATCATGGCTGAGAATATGGTTGCTGGTTTGCGCAAAGGCCTCCAGGATCTTCATCTCGGCAAACGAGATGTCGAGTTTCTTGCTGCTGCAGCCCAGCAGGCAGATGCGTGTCGGGTCGAGCGTCAGATTGATATCCCGCTGCCATTCTTCACTGTTGAAGAATTCACCGAGCAAATCGTCTGCCTCGTCGGAAAGGGTATTGAGTTTGATACAGAAGTCGGCACCGGCCAGGAAGTACTTAATCTTGTTGAAGGCGCCGCGACCGGTAATGACCGCGCAAATGATGGGCTTCAAGTTTTCGCTGCGTAGGCTCTCGATCAGCGCAAGATTGTCTTCCAGCGCTTGCGGACTGTCGATAACGATGAAGATGGCTCGATACGAACCAGAAAGTTCATTGTTATAGGAACTAGTGTACGAACCGGCCTCAAGTGCCATATCAGCGCGCACATGCTTTGCGATCAGTGCCCTGAAATGCTCGGCCACGCCACGGGTACGACCCAGAGTGAGAACACCGGGTTCGTCGTTTGTCGGGCGCGGACTTCTAGTCGCCAAGTTCCCTGAGAGCATCATGCATTGACTCGAATTAGGTGCTGACATCGGGATGTTAAAGCACCGGTTCTCATCTGTGACTGACAATTGGTAACATTCACGCGATTTTTAGACGTGGCTCCCGAGTTTTCTAACAATAATTAAGCATTTCAAGCTTTTAGTTGATTTTCTCGGGGCTGTGAACTAGTCGTTACATGGTGGCAATGTGGAATTGTGCCACTATTTTGAATCTATGGACAAGGCTTTGTTCATGTCCAATTGCCACTGTCTGACATTCAGACATAATGTGAGCCGGATCACACTTTATTGGTTGATCCAACTTTTTTCCATCGGATGCCTAAATATTTTCTGAGTGATTCGTAGGCGGACGATTATTAACATGGCTTGAGTGTGTCTTTTAATAAGACATATTCTCCGTCGCCTGATCAGGCAATGGGTGTCGCGTTATACCGATTGTTTAACTTCAGATACTCAATTCCTGAATACAGTTGACCGGCCGCTCATCAAGAGCGCTCTGATGGAGGATTAATGGATTTCTGGACCTTTATCCAGGTGTTGATTTTGGGCGCGGTAGAAGGCCTGACCGAGTTCTTGCCGATTTCCAGTACCGGCCACCAGATCATCGTCGCCGACTTGCTCGACTTCGGGGGCGAACGCGCCATGGCGTTCAACATTATTATTCAGCTGGGTGCGATCCTGGCGGTGGTCTGGGAATTTCGTCCGAAGATCTTTGAAATTGTCAGAGGCCTGCCGACCCAGCGCAATGCGCAACGTTTCACCCTCAACCTGTTGATCGCTTTCCTGCCGGCAGTGGTGCTTGGCGTATTGTTCGCTGACAAAATCCATCAATACCTGTTTAACCCGATCACCGTGGCTGTTGCATTGGTGGTGGGCGGCATCGTGATGTTGTGGGCCGAACAGCGGCGCCATGTGGTAAGCGTCGAACATGTCGACGACATGCGCTGGTCAGATGCGCTGAAAATCGGTTTCGTGCAATGCCTGGCAATGATCCCCGGTACTTCGCGTTCCGGCTCGACCATCATCGGCGGTTTGTTGTTCGGCTTGTCCCGCAAAGCCGCCACAGAGTTCTCGTTCTTCCTCGCCATGCCAACCATGGTCGGCGCCGCGGTTTACTCCGGCTACAAATACCGCGACCTGTTCCAGGCCAGCGATCTGCCGGTGTTCGCCCTCGGTTTCGTCATCGCCTTCATCTTCGCCATGATCGCCGTGCGCGGCCTGCTCAAATTCATCGCCAACCACAGCTACGCGGCGTTCGCCTGGTATCGGATCGCGTTCGGCCTGTTGATTCTGGCGACGTGGGTGTTTGGCTGGGTGAACTGGACGGAAGCGGCGGGGTGATGCGCGCGCCAGGTGGATCAATCCGCCTGGCGCGTATTACGGAAGAGGGGCATTAACGCCCTTGCAGCAACTCACCAGCCTGATCCAGCAACGCCAGCGGATCCTTGGCCTTGTGAATATCCACCGACAACAACTGACGGAACTTGCGCGCCCCCGGGAACCCGGTGCCCAGCCCCAGCACATGCCGGGTGATGTGATGCATCGCACCGCCCGCCTGCAGATGCTCGGCAATATATGGCCGCAACTGCGCCAGCGCCTCGGCACGGCTGATCACCGGCGCGCTGCTGCCGAACAACTGCTGATCGACCTCTGCCAGCAAATACGGATTGTGATAAGCCTCACGCCCGAGCATCACACCGTCAAAGGTCTGCAAATGCTCATGGCAGGCCTCCATCGTCTTGATCCTGCCGTTGAGCACAATCTCCAGCTCCGGAAAATCTGCTTTCAGCTGCGCCGCCACGTCATAACGCAGCGGCGGAATGTCGCGATTCTCCTTCGGCGACAACCCCTCCAGAATCGCAATCCGCGCATGCACGGTAAAACTGGTGCACCCGGCCTCGCGCACCGTACCGACGAAATCACACAACTCGGCGTAACTGTCCCGCCCATTGATCCCGATCCGATGCTTCACCGTCACCGGAATCGACACCGCATCGCGCATCGCCTTCACACAATCGGCCACCAACTGCGGATGCCCCATCAGGCACGCACCGATCATATTGTTCTGCACCCGATCACTCGGGCAGCCCACATTCAGGTTCACCTCGTCGTAACCATGCTCCTGCGCCATGCGCGCGCAAGCGGCCAGATCGAGCGGCACGCTGCCACCCAACTGCAGCGCCAGTGGATGTTCGGCTTCGTTGTGACGCAGGAAACGTTCGTGATCGCCGTTGAGGAGCGCGCCGGTGGTGACCATTTCGGTGTAGAGCAGGGCGTTCTTCGACAGGATGCGTAGGAAGTATCTGCAATGCCTGTCAGTCCAATCCATCATCGGGGCGACGGAGAAGCGGCGGGAAAGTGGGGCGGGTGTGGCGGTGATAGGGGACATGGGCGGTTCTGGAA
>NZ_QAIK01000105.1 GCF_003061005.1 Pseudomonas sp. HMWF021
CAGGACGATTGCCAGCGTGGTGGACTTCGGCAAGGTCGGGTACATCACCAGGCCGAACGGGATGACGGTCAGGATCACCGACAGGATGAAGCCGATGGCGTACGACTTTACGCTGCCGTGGCCAGCATCATGGCTGTCATGGGAGTGTGCATTAGCCATTACAGGGTCCCCATCAGGTAAACAACGGTGAATACGCAGATCCACACCACGTCCAGGAAGTGCCAGAACAGGCTCAGGCAGCTCAGACGGGTCTTGTTGGTCGCCGTCAGGCCGTGCTTGTTGACCTGGTACATCATGATGCCCATCCAGATCAGACCCGCGGATACGTGCAGACCGTGAGTACCGACCAGGGTGAAGAACGCCGACAGGAAGCCCGAACGGCTAGGACCGAAGCCCTCGGAGATCAGCAGGTGGAACTCGTTGATCTCCATGGCGATGAAGCCTGCGCCGAGCAGGAAGGTCATGAACAACCAGCCCAGGACCTGCTGCTTCTTGCCTTTGTACAACGCCAGCATGGCGAAGCCGTAGGTGATCGAACTGAACAACAGCAGAGCGGTTTCGCCCAGCACGTAGGGCAGTTCGAAGATGTCGTGGCCCGACGGGCCACCGGCGACGTTGTTTACCAGTACTGCGTACACCGCGAAGATCGACGCAAACAGAATGCAGTCGGTCATCAGGTAGAGCCAGAAACCGTATACGGTCATCTCGCCCGAGTCGTGGTGATGGTCATCGTGCCCATGGTCACCATGGGCGTGTCCAACATTGGTCACTAAGTTCGACATGGTTTAAGCCTGTTCCAACGAGGTTACACGGGTGCCATTGGCCGGGATTTTCCCTGCCGCGACCAGACGCTTGTGCTGCTCGGCTTCGATGCGCTCGATCGTTTCAACCGGAACCATGTAGCCCTGGTCGTCACGTGCGGCGTGGATCACGAAGTAGATGACAGTGCCGGCCAGGCTGGCGATCGCCAACCACCAGATGTGCCAGATCATCGCGAAACCGAAGACGGTCAGCAGTGCGCCCATCACCACGCCAGTGGCGGTGTTGTTCGGCATGTGGATCGGCTCGTACTTGGCCGGAGCCTGGTACGCAGTACCGTTT
>NZ_QAIK01000106.1 GCF_003061005.1 Pseudomonas sp. HMWF021
CTCACGGCACTGGTGAGTTTAAAAGTTGACCGCGAATGCGCAGGAGATCCTGCTGCGCTTCGATACGCTTAGCATCGGCCTGCGCTTTCGCTTCAGTAAAGCGCTCCCAGGACACTGCACTGGTAGAGTCGCCCTCAAGCATGCTGTAGGCATGCGCCTCCAGCCGGTCCGCCTCGAGGAAAAGAGCTGCATTTCGCGCTAACTCATCATCGACCGGTGAAAGCGCCGGCGGCTTTCTGTCTTGGCTCATGAAACAGCCTCCGTCCACTCTACCGTGGTGGTCTCCCGCCATCTCACATCCGTCACGCCGAACCGTTCAGCCATGGGTTTGCTGAACACTTTGAGTGGTGCTTTACCCGGCTTTGGAATGGGCGCTAGGTCCGCGTCGCAACACGCCCAATGCCAAGCATCTGCATTTCGCATTTTTGGCGAACGAATAACGAACGATTTCGGCTTCCCATGAAGCCGGTATTCGATGACGTACAGATCAGTGCGGTTCATAGGCCCTCCATATGCTCATATGCAAAGGAGCTATCCGTGGCTGAAAAATTCCAAAAAAATGGCAGTTTTACGTGTCCAGTTCTCGAACCATGTCGAGAACATAGCGCTCCTTGCTTGCGCCTGCTCTGTCCTCCGGTCGGCTCCTGTGAACTGCCCCCAGATTCGCCGGCTCAACAGGCAAAACCTATTGAAGAGTCATTGCCATGAAAACCTGTAAACGTGTTTTCTCTGCGGCCCAGGAAGCCAAGCTTCGTGCCTACGATCACTGGCATCTAACGTTGGAAGATTGCAAGCTGCGAAGAGATTGCCCGGATGCCTACCATGACGAACTTCTGCGCCAGGCAGATGAGTTGGACAGGTTAGGCGTTGTGACGTGGCAGGAATGGCGGGAGCTGCGGATTGCAGCGGATCAGGCCTACCTGCGGGCGGTCGCCGGCGCTGATTACCACGATTGAAGAGAGAATAATCCGTACGAGGATACCGCCCGTTGAAGGTGGAAAACATCGGGCATGTGGGCATAGGGAAGGCTCAAGTAGAGTCATTGTCGCCGCGTTGCATCCATTTCGCCGTTTGCTACGTAAATCTATTACCCCTCATTCGAAGGGTCGAAGATTCAAGGAGACGCACCATGCACACGATCAAACGCATTGCTATCGCTTGCCTCGTCCTTCTGTGTATCAGCACTGGTTCAAGCTTCGCCGCCGACACTGTGATGGTAGGCGGCGCTGCCATGTACCCCAACAAAACCATCGTGGAAAATGCCGTCAACTCTAAAGACCATACGACACTTGTCGCAGCGGTCAAAGCCGCCGGCTTGGTTGATACGCTGAACAGCAAAGGTCCGTTCACGGTCTTCGCTCCGACCAACGAAGCTTTCGCCAAATTGCCTGCTGGCAAAGTTGAAACGCTGGTCAAGCCTGAGCACAAGGCCGACCTCACGAAAATCCTCACCTACCACGTTGTATCCGGTACCCATACGGCCAAGCAACTGATGGATGATGCCAACATGCATGGCGGGAAGGTGATGCTTAAAACCGTTCAAGGTGAGGCGCTGACGGTCTGGCTGCACGCAGGCAAGTTGTGGGTAGAGGATGCAAAAGGCGGTAAAGCCGCCATCACGATTGCCGACGTCATGCAGTCCAATGGGGTCATACACGTCATTGACACCGTTTTGATGCCCAAGTAAGCGCGGGCATGTTCTCTATCCAGATCAATGTCGTTTTCAATTGAAGCATGCCGGTCTTGCTCATCTATCCTGTAGAGAGCGGGGCTGGCATTCTTAGAGGAGCGATCATGCGGACTTTTTCCACTGAGATCGTGTATGTCACTCAAATAATTTGCATATTCGGGACCCTGAGCGTGGGGCTCTTTTGGGGGATGGGCCTGGAAGGGAATTATGAAATTTACACACTGGTATTGGCAGTAATTTTCATTACTGCTGCTCTGTACGGCCGTTGCACCAAGGCAGAGAAATAGCGCCTCTAAATGCCCCCTGCGTTCTTTAGTTTTTACGCAATGGGTACCCTGGCTGGAGAACCTGCGCCACCGCGACGACAAAGTCATCCAGAGACCAAGGTTTTTGCAGATATTTTGTCGAGTGAGGGACAGTCGCCGGCTCCAGCAGATAGCCGGAAATCAGTATAGAGCCAGTGGAGGGCCACTTGCCTTTCACCATCTCAATGAATTCTGCCCCCTGAATCTGCCCAGGCAATGCATGATCCACAACCACAAGGGGGCACGGGGCATGAGCCTCAAGCAAGTATGTCAACGCATCATCGGCTGTTTCAAATGCCAAAGACTGAGCACCGATTTCCTTCAGGATATCGACCATGAGCAAACGAAGCGTCTGATCATCTTCAATCACAATGACTTTACCGGTGATTGGCAGTAACCCTTCCCAATTTAGCTTCAATCTCCAGATCCTTTTTGTCTGGCGTTTGAAAAAATATTACGTCCGCCAGTTTAGAACGAGAACTGAAAATTTCAGTGATTTAAAGCAATCGCCCCGACCAGCGCGGCATTGGAGGGATACATCTGCAACATGTTCCCAGTTGCTACTAAAAAGTAGAGGTCTGAGTGTAAATGGCCCATCCAGACTTATCGTTTGCTCACAAGATGGCTGGGGGGAGTTGTCTTGAAGGGCCTGGTGAATGCGTGGCGTCTGGAAGCCTCCAACAGCCGGGCGAATGTGTGTTTGTCGACGGGCCTGCTCAAAAGATAACCTTGCACTTCATGGCACTCATCTTTACCCAGGAGACCGAGTTGTTCCTCGGTCTCCACGCCTTCTGCGGTCACCGTCAGCCCCATCGCCTTTCCAAGGCTGATGATCGCCTGTACCACTGCACGATCATTCTCACCGTTGCTGATGGAAGCGATGAACCGTTTGTCGATCTTGATGCCGTCAAAAGGGTAGGCGCGCAGGTAACCGAGTGAGGAGTACCCGGTACCGAAGTCATCCATATTCAGTCGAACGCCCAACTGCTTGAGCGCGTTCATTGTGGTCAATGCGCCTTCGGTGTCATTGAGCATGACGTTCTCCGTGATCTCAAGCTCAAGTCGACTCGCTGGAAATTGCGTGCTGACCAGAATCTCCCGCACATCCTCGACAACATCACTGTGAGTGAACTGAGCAGGTGACAGGTTCACGGACAGCATCACATCGTCAGGCCAAGTCAGCGCCGTCTCACAGGCATCGCGTAACACCCATCGTCCCAGCGGTACAATCAGATCCGTTTGCTCTGCCAGCGGAATGAAGAGATCCGGGCCGAGCAAGCCCCGGGTGGGATGCTGCCATCTGACTAAGGCCTCTACCGAAACAATTTCCTTGCCATCCACCTTGTAGCGGGGCTGGTAATGCAATACAAACTCTTGATGCTTGACGGCCACTCTGAGATCGTCTTCCATCTGACGACGCGACTGTATCTGGTCGCTCATGTGCGGTTCGAAGTAGCACCAGGTATTTTTGCCGTCTGCCTTGGCTTGGTACAACGCGATATCTGCACAGCGGATCAGTTCACTTGCGACATAACCTTGCTGGCGACTCACCGCCACCCCGACACTGGCGCCAACATGCAGCGCATGCCCATCATGATCAATCGGTTGATGCAGACATCCGATCAAGCGCGTGCAGAACTTGTCGATCTCGTTATGAGTGTCCATCCCGCTCAACACTACTACAAACTCATCGCCCCCGAGCCTTGCGACTAGATCGTGATCTCGCGTGCACTCGCGAAGTCGCTGGCCGACTTCCTGCAATACGGCATCACCTACGGGGTGCCCGAGCGAATCGTTGATTGGTTTGAAGTTGTCCAAGTCAATCATCAGCACTGACAACGGCGCAGAGTGCTCATTGAGTAACAGGGCATCTTCGAGAAAACGACTCAGCTTGTTGCGGTTGGGCAACCCGGTCAGCGCGTCGTGCATCGAAAGGTGCTGAATCTGGGCGTGTGCCGCGACTTCATCGGTGATGTCGCTAGCAGTCCCTCGATAACCGATCACGCCGCTGTCATCCACGATAGGTCGTGCCGAAAGCCGGCAATAACGCGTTTGCCCGGACTGATCGCGATAGGTGCATCGCAGATCGCTTGCATGACTTTCTTCAGTCAGTTTGTTGAACCACAACGACAGCGGTGTGGTGTCGCATCCCAGCAGCTCCTCTATGTCCTGTCCCAGCCACTGGCGATCTGAAAATCCAGTCACGGCACTGAAGCGACCAGAGAGGTAAGTGATGGACTGGCCTTTGTCTATTTCCCAGATCCAATCAGAGGCGGCTTCGGCGACCGCTCGAAAACGCTCCTCGCTGGCTTCAAGGGCGCGGTTGGCCTCTTCCAGCGCTTTGTTGGAGCGTTGCATCACTTCGAAGCTGGTGTCGACATACCTGGATGAACGCAGCGCATGCCGAAAAAAGTAGGCCGTCAACAGCATGAGCACCACCAAGGTGACGGCCAAAGTGGGTAACAGTGACCACAGCAAATGATGGCCTGGACGTTCCAGGTCGGCGACCATGCTGTAACCGGTGCTGTCGAGTGGGACTTTTTGAACGCTGCCGGCGAGAGTCTCGTCCAGGGCCAAAGTCAGATTCGTCAGACCATAGGCACTACCAAGTTGGCGTAGCTTGGTCGGGGTCAGCTTGTCCACGAAGACCAAAACCGAAGTTTTTCTGGAATCACCCATAGGGCGTTCGTCGTTGGGCAGTATCGCCGACGCAGTGACGAGAGCGGGCCAGCCTTCAAAGAGCGAATAGGTACTGATGGGTTTGGTGAGATCCGCTTGAGACTGGACCTGATCAATCAGAGCGGTAGCGGGTAATTGGAGGTAGGCAGAGAGATCTGACTGCAGGAGTTGGCCTCTGACCAAGGCGTATTTGGTGCGCTCCCGATCCAGCACAAAGACACCGTCGTAACCATCACTGGTAAACAGCGTCTTGCCCATATTCTGATCGGTATATGCCCACCCTACATCGACATCGCCGCTCAGATGCTCAAATGCTGTCGTCCAGTAGGCGTAACTGGTGATGTAGTTTTTTGAGGCGGTGATCCGG
>NZ_QAIK01000107.1:0-45742 GCF_003061005.1 Pseudomonas sp. HMWF021
TCGTGGTAGAGGCGGTGCAGGACGGTTTCGTTGTCCAGGCTAAGCAATTCGTCGGCAGTCAGGGTGCTGGCCAGTGCGGTGACGTGCTGCCAGCTGGCGGCGCGCTCTTCTTCGTCTTTCAGACGGTCGGCCGGCAGTTGTTGCAGCAGCATGCCGCGGGCACGACGGCCGTCGGCGAACAGCTTGAAGCGCGTGCCGACCTGTTGCGACATGACGAAATAATTGGTGAAGCATTCCGACAGGGTTTCACCATCGAGGTCGACAATGCCCTGGTAACGCTGGCCGATCGTCGGGTCGACGGTCAGGGTCAGATCACCGCCCGGCATCAGGTCGGCAAGGGTGGCGTCCGCAGCGATCTGGTCGGCGTTGTAGCGCGCCAGACCCCGGATCTCGCGCTCGCTGGAGCACTCGATCATCAGTAGCGGAATCGGGCCTTCGGAGCGCGCCTGCAGAATCAGCAAACCGTCGAATTTCAGGGTGCCCACCAGCAACGAAGCGGCCGCCATCAGTTCGCCCAGCAGTTGCGCAACCGGCTCCGGGTACGGGTGCTTGGCGAGGACTTCGGCATAGCTGCGTTCCAGCGCCACCAGTTCGCCGCGAGTGTCGCTGTCATCGAAGATGAAGCGTTGGGTGTAGTCGGTATCCGGTAGGTCGGTCATAGGTCTGGGTATCTGAATTGATGACAAAATGGTTACAAAAGTTGAAAATCCCGCGCTTATCCGCACCCATTTGGTGCGAAATGTTCAGCCACGGGAGGCATTTTATGAACAATCCGGGTTTGTTCCAATCAAGGTGGAACCTCGGCCGGCTGGTTCTGTGTAACGTAGTGCCATTGGCGCTACTGGCTTTCTGGTTATGGCCTACGGGCCAGATGCTGTGTGTGATTTTCGACGAGTGGCTGTTCCGCTCACTCAATGCACCACTGGCCAGCAACCCCATATGGCTCCACATCTGGGCAATTGCAAGTCTGCGCCCGTTCGACATCGTGGTTGGATTGATCCTGCTGACACTGCTGATCAAGGGTGACTGGGTGTTCAAGGCGATTGACGTGCGTCGCGCGTTCTTCGGTTTTCTCTCGATTCTGCTGCTGATGGTGGTGATTCGCGCGCTGTTTTCCAAATTCGCCGACTACATGGACTGGCAGCACAGCAGCCCGTCGATGGTGCTGGAAGGCGCGGTGCACCTGAGTGACTATTTTCCGCATCTGGAAAAGGCCTGGGAGCTGAAGGACCGCTCGAGCCAGAGCTTCCCCGGCGACCATGCTTCGGTGTTGTTGATCTGGGCGCTGTTCATGGGGGTGTTCAGTCGCTCGGTCGGCCAGTTCCTGACGATCTGGGGCCTGGCGTTGCTGTTCATGCTGCCACGTCTGGTGGCCGGCGCGCACTGGGGTCAGGACGATTACATTGGCGGCATGCTGCTGGCGGTGTGGGCGTTGGGTTGGGGTTACTACACACCGTTCGCTTATCACGCCGCCAACTTCTGGCTGAAGGTCACTGCGCCGGTTTTCAATCTGCTGAGCAAGCTGCCGGTGGTTTCGCGGATGAGTGTGGTGTCTGCCCGTTAATGGGGTGAATGCTGAAAAGATCGCAGCCTGCGGCAGCTCCTACATGGGAATACATTTTCCTGTAGGAGCTGGCGCAGGCTGCGATCTTTTTATTCGTGGCTGCTGCCACGAAACTTGAACAGATCCCGCCGCTGCTTCTTGCTCGGCTTGCCGTCGGTGCTCACGCCCAACGCCCCGGCCTTGCGCATCGCCGCTGCCGCTTCACGTTTGGCAATACTCGCCTCGGTCTCGGAATACAGCGTCTGCGCTTCGGGTGCGCCGCGACGCACGATCGACAAGGCTTCAACCCTCACCGTGCGTTCTTCAAAACCGGTCCGGATTTCGAACTCATCACCAATGCGTGGCTCTTTGCCAGGCTTGCAGCGCTCTCCCCGGCAATGCACCTTGCCACTCTCGATGGCCGCTTTGGCCAGAGCCCGGGTCTTATAAAAACGTGCAGCCCACAACCACTTGTCGAGACGGACCTTTTCGTCCTCTTCGCTTTTTTGTGCCATGGAATTTCCTCATTCTGAAATATTGATGAACTGTACTACCGTTTCTCTCGTGCCATGAATTGCAGCATCCCGGATTACAATGCGCACCACCCGACACCTGCTTGAGGCGTCGGCGATCCGGGCCGTAGAAATCTGTCGCCTTTTAACCCTTATTCTGCGTGAATACCGCGAATCCGGCCCCTTGCGGGCTGAGCGGTTGCCACGGTTGAGCACTTTTTTGAAGACATTTGACCATTTGACCGTTGTCGGTCTGCGCGAGTGGGTGGCGCTCCCGGATCTGGGAGTCGCGGGCCTGCGGGCGAAAATCGACACCGGCGCCAGCACCTCCAGCCTGCACGCCACCGACATCGAGCCGTTCGAACGCGATGGCGAGAAGTGGGTGCGTTTCACCGCGCACCTGGGCACGGTGGTGCAGTTGCGTCACCGGCGCTGCGAAGCACCGCTGGTCACGCGCAAGACCATTAAAAGCTCCAACGGCCAGGCCCAGGTGCGCTATGTGATCAGCACCACCCTGGCCCTCGGTGATCGGGTCTGGCCGGTCGAGTTCACGCTCGCCTGCCGCAAGTCCATGCGCTATCGCCTGTTGCTCGGTTCCAAAGCCCTGATCGATGGCCAGCTGGTGGTCAATCCGGGCATCAAATATGTACAAGACAAGCCGGTGTTCCCGGTATCTACCTCCTCCACAGGTGTTGCATGAAGATCGCTGTGCTGTCGCGCAATCCGCGTCTGTATTCCACCCGTCGCCTGGTCGAAGCCGGCACCGAACGCGGGCATGAAATGGTCGTGATCGATACCTTGCGCGCCTACATGAACATCGCCAGCCACAAGCCGCAGATCCACTATCGCGGCAAGCCGCTGGAAGGCTTCGACGCGGTGATCCCGCGGATCGGTGCGTCGGTGACGTTCTACGGCTGCGCGGTGTTGCGCCAGTTCGAAATGATGGGGGTATTCCCGCTCAACGAGTCGGTGGCCATCGCCCGCTCGCGGGACAAACTGCGTTCGCTGCAACTGCTGTCGCGCCGCGGCATCGGCCTGCCGGTGACCGGGTTCGCCCACTCGCCGGACGATATTCCCGACCTGATCGACATGGTCAACGGCGCACCGCTGGTGATCAAGGTGCTGGAAGGTACTCAGGGCATCGGCGTAGTGCTGTGCGAAACCGCGACGGCGGCCGAGTCGGTGATCGAGGCGTTCATGGGCCTGAAGCAGAACATCATGGTTCAGGAATACATCAAGGAAGCCGGCGGTGCGGACATCCGCTGCTTCGTGGTTGGCGACAAGGTGATCGCGGCGATGAAGCGTCAGGCCAAGCCGGGCGAGTTCCGCTCCAACCTGCATCGCGGCGGCAGCGCCAGCCTGATCAAGATCACCCCGGAAGAGCGCATGACAGCGTTGCGTGCGGCCAAGGTCATGGGCCTGGCGGTGGCGGGTGTGGATATCCTGCGCTCCAATCACGGGCCGCTGGTGATGGAAGTGAACTCCTCGCCGGGCCTGGAAGGGATCGAGACCACCACCGGCAAGAACGTGGCGGGGATCATCATCGAGCATCTTGAAAAGAATGGCGGGCCGAACATGACCCGGACCAAAGGCAAAGGTTAAAAGCAAAAGATCGCAGCCTTCGGCAGCTCCTACATGGGAGTCCGTACCCTGTAGGAGCTGCCGAAGGCTGCGATCTTTTTTTCAACTGTTAAACCGCATCGCGCGGCAACATCAACCCCAACGGCAACCGCACCCGCGCTTCCAATCCGCCTCCGGACCGATTGCGCAATTCGACGTTGCCGCCATGCATCGAAGCAATCCGCTTCACGATAGCCAGTCCCAACCCCGTCCCTTTGCCGCCCCGGGCACGGTCGCCACGGGTGAACGGGTTGAAGATCGCCTCAAGCTCCGACGGGTCGATCCCCGCGCCACGGTCCATCACGCTCAGCACCACATACGGCGCGCTGGTATCGCCGGACACATAGGCTGCAACCTCGACGCCGCTGCCGGCATGGTTCAGGGCGTTGCCGATCAGGTTGTTCAGCAGGCGCTTCATCGATACCCGACGCAACGGGAACGGCTGGATCGGCTCCAGGCGCAGGCGCACTGTTTCTTCGTTCTGGTTGTACGGTGCGGCCACCTCACGCACCAGATCGCTGAGATCCACTTCTTCCACCGACTCGTCGCGACCGTCGCGAATGAACGCGAGGAACTGGTCGAGAATCGCGTCCATATCCTCGATGTCGCGCACCATGTCCTCGGTCAGATCATTGCGATCCCCCATCAACTCCAGTGACAGGCGCAAGCGGGTCAGCGGCGTGCGCAAATCATGGGACACCCCCGCCAGCATCAGTTCGCGCTCGCGGCCGGCCTGTTCGACGTCTTCGGCCATCTGGTTGAAGGCGCGATAAACCTCGGTCATCTCGCTCGGTGTGTCGCTGATCGGCAGACGTACGCTGCGGCCCTGACCCAGCTGGCGCGCGGCATACACCAGACGTTTCAGCGGCTGGTTGAGCTGACTGACGAAAATCCACGCCGAGGCGGTGGATAGCAGACCAATGGCGAGGAACCAGCCGAGTACGTTCCAGATTTTCTGGCCACGCAACGGATGCGGGTACAGCGGCACCTTCAACCAGCCATCACCGAGGCTCGGCGCACGTACCCACAGCGCCGGCGGCGAGTGCATGCGCAAACGCACTTCAGTGTCGCCGCCAAGCTCTGCCTGCATCTGCCGCTGGTAGATTTCGCTGTAGGGCCAGTGCTGTTCGCCTTCCGGTACTCCGGCGCCGACTACCCGGATCAGGGTCGCGGCATCGGCGATCTTCGCGCGGTTTTCTTCATCGGCGGCCCAATAGGCACGCAGCGTCAGGGCGACGCCGTGGCTGTACTGACGATCCACCAGCACGTCCTCGTTCATCAACAGATAAACCAGGGTCAGCGCTTTGGAAAACAGCACGACGATGAGCACCAGCCAAAGGGTGCGGGAGAAAAAACTTTGGGGGAACCAGACGGGGGTTTTCATCGATAACCGTTACACACTTGCAGGAGCGAGCAATGCTCGCATATTGCGGATTGCGAGTCTGCGCAGGGTCTTCAACCTGGTCTGCGCAGACCCGCTCCTACAAATCGCCGATCACTTGGTGGCGGCGCCATCCGGCACGAACACGTAGCCCACGCCCCAGACCGTCTGGATGTAGCGCGGTTTCGACGGATCGGGCTCGATCATCCGGCGCAGGCGGGAAATCTGCACATCGATGGAACGCTCCAAGGCATCCCACTCGCGGCCACGGGCCAGGTTCATCAGCTTGTCGCGGGTCAGCGGTTGACGTGCGTTCATCACCAGCGCCTTGAGTACCGCAAACTCACCGGTGGTGAGCATGTGCACTTCGTCGCCGCGCTTCAGTTCACGGGTCGCCAGCGACAACACGTAATCACCGAACGTGACGTTTTCGTCTTCGCTGCCCGGCGCGCCCGGCACTGGTGCGGCCTGACGACGCAGAACCGCTTTGACGCGAGCCATCAGCTCATCCGGGTTGAACGGCTTGGCCAGGTAGTCATCGGCGCCCAGTTCCAGGCCCTTGATGCGGCTCATCTCATCGCCTTTGGCGGTGAGCATGATGATCGGAATCTGATTGTTCACTCCCCGCAGACGACGGCATGCGGTCAGGCCGTCTTCGCCCGGCAGCATCAGGTCGAGGACGACCAGATTGAACACTTCACGCGACAGCAGACGATCCATCTGCTCGGTATTCGGTACGGTGCGGGCGCGGTAGCCCTTGCTGACGAAAAAACGTTCCAGCAGGCTGCTCAGCCCCGGATCGTCGTCAACAATAAGAATTTTTTCGCCTTCAGCATTATTTACAGTGCTGCTCATTGGATGCTCCTTTTAGCTCGGCGCGCATTATGGCGTAGCTGCCGTTATACGCACCGTGTGCATTGTTAGCAGATTTTTCCTTCACTGCCAGAAAACCGGGGTTTAAGCCTACAGACTGCTGCACCCCCGAATGACAGAACGCTGGTTATAATGCGCGGCGTTTTGTGCCAGGCAACGTCTGAATCGTTACCGCAGGTGGCCGGGCTTTTTTACCGGTGGCCGCAGTAATTGTTCGATTTCACGGGTCAATGGGGTGCCTTTTGACCCAGGCAGCGGCAATTTTCTAGCCGCTCAACCAGACTCCGGGCCTTTGTTTTCGTGCCTGCGAGCCTGCTTTCACAATATGTCAGGTGGTTTTATGGACAGCATCAACAGCCGCATCGCCGAGGAACTCGGCGTACGCCCGCAACAGGTCGAAGCGGCCGTCGCGCTACTCGATGAAGGCTCTACCGTTCCCTTCATCGCCCGTTACCGGAAAGAAGTCACCGGCAGCCTCGATGACACCCAGTTGCGTCATCTGGAGGAGCGTCTGCGCTACCTGCGAGAACTCGACGAACGGCGCATCAGCATCCTCGCCAGCATCCAGGAGCAGGGCAAACTCACGCCCGCCCTTGAGCGCGACATCAAACTCGCCGACACCAAGACCCGCCTCGAAGACTTGTACCTGCCGTACAAGCAAAAGCGCCGCACCAAGGGTCAGATCGCCCTGGAAGCCGGCCTTGGCGATCTCGCCGACGGCCTGTTCAACGATCCGAATCTGACGCCGGAAACCGAAGCCGCACGTTTCGTCGACGCCGAAAAAGGCGTGGCCGATGTGAAAGCTGCGCTCGAAGGCGCCAAGTACATCCTGATGGAGCGCTTCGCCGAAGACGCCAGCCTGCTGGAGAAGCTGCGTAATTTCCTCAAGCAGGAAGCAACGATCAGCGCCCGCGTCATCGCCGGCAAGGAAGAAGAGGGCGCCAAGTTCCGCGACTACTTCGAACATGACGAACCGCTGAAAAGCATGCCGTCGCACCGCGCACTCGCGATTTTCCGTGGCCGCAACGAAGGCATTCTCAGTTCCGCGCTGAAAGTCGGCGACGAACTGCCGGGCACCATGCACCCGTGCGAAGGCATGATCGGCCAGCAATTCGGCATCCAGAACCAGAACCGCCCGGCCGACAAATGGCTCGGCGAAGTGGTGCGCTGGACCTGGAAGGTCAAGCTCTACACCCACCTGGAAACCGACCTGCTCGGCGAGCTGCGCGACGGCGCCGAAACCGAGGCGATCAACGTTTTTGCCCACAACCTGCACGACCTGCTGCTGGCCGCGCCGGCCGGCCCGCGTGCAACTCTGGGCCTCGATCCGGGCCTGCGTACCGGTTGCAAGGTCGCGGTGGTGGATTCCACCGGCAAGCTGCTCGATCACGCCACGGTTTATCCTCATGTGCCGCACAACAAGTGGGATCAGACCATCGCGATTCTGGCCGCCCTGTGCGCCAAGCACTCGGTTGACCTGATCGCCATCGGCAACGGCACCGCCAGCCGCGAAACCGACAAACTGGCGATCGAGCTGATCAAAAAATACCCGGCCATGAAGATGACCAAGGTCATGGTGTCCGAGGCCGGCGCATCGGTGTACTCGGCATCGGAACTGGCCGCCAAGGAATTCCCGGATCTGGACGTGTCGATCCGTGGCGCTGTTTCCATCGCCCGTCGTCTGCAGGATCCACTGGCCGAGCTGGTGAAGATCGACCCGAAATCCATCGGTGTCGGCCAGTACCAGCACGACGTGTCGCAGCTGAAACTGGCACGCGGCCTGGACGCGGTGGTCGAGGATTGCGTGAACGCCGTCGGCGTCGATGTGAACACCGCCTCGGTGGCGCTGCTGGCGCGGATCTCCGGCCTCAACGCGACCCTGGCGCAGAACATCGTCGCCCACCGTGACGAACACGGTGCGTTCAAGACCCGTGCGGCGCTGAAGAAAGTCGCGCGTCTGGGCGAAAAAACCTTCGAACAGGCCGCAGGCTTCCTGCGCGTGATGAATGGCGACAACCCGCTGGATTCCTCGGCGGTTCACCCGGAAGCCTATCCGCTGGTGCAGCGCATTGCCGCTGAAACCGACCGCGACATTCGCTCGCTGATTGGTGACGCCGCGTTCCTCAAGCGTCTGGATCCGAAGAAATTCACCGACGAAACCTTCGGTCTGCCCACCGTCACCGACATCCTGCAGGAACTGGAAAAGCCGGGCCGCGACCCGCGTCCGGAGTTCAAGACTGCCGAGTTCCAGGAAGGCGTCGAAGACCTCAAAGACCTGCAGTTGGGGATGATCCTCGAAGGCGTCGTGACCAACGTGACCGCGTTCGGCGCGTTCGTCGACATCGGCGTGCATCAGGACGGTCTGGTGCACATCTCGGCGCTGTCGGAGAAGTTCATCAAGGACCCACGCGAAGCGGTGAAGGCCGGTGACGTGGTGAAAGTGAAGGTCATGGAAGTCGACATTCCGCGTAAACGCGTCGGTCTGTCGATGCGCATGAGCGACACCCCGGGCGAGAAAATCGACGGCGCTCGTGGTTCGCGTCCGGGCTCGGCACCGCGTCAGTCTGCGGGCAACGCGCCGCGCAAGGAAACCGCCACCGCCGCGCCGGTGAACAACGCCATGGCTTCGCTGTTCGCCAACGCCAAGCAGCTGAAGAAACGCTGATGGAGATTCCGGCCGGGCTCGTCGAGAGCGCGTTTTTCAAGCTGTTGGGCTGTCGCCTGCACAGCCTGGAAACCGGGGTGGCGCAAGTCGCCCTGGTGCTGGAACCGCCACTGCGTAATCGCGGCGGCAAGTTGCACGGTGGCGCGCTGTTCAGTCTGGTGGATATCGCCATGGGGCTGGCCTGTTCCAGCACCCACGGCTTCGACCAGCAGAGCGCGACCATCGAGTGCAAGATCAACTACATCCGCGCCGTCGCTGACGGCGAGGTGCTGTGCACGGCCCGGGTCATCCACCCGGGCCGCCGCACGCTGGTGGTCGAAGCCGACGTGATGCAGGGCGACAAACTGGTCGCAAAAGCGCAAGGCACGTTCGCTGTCCTGTAGATGTTGTTCATCATTTTGAGTTAATTTCGGCGCAACGAATCCTGTAGGAGCTGCCGCAGGCTGCGATCTTTTGATTTTGTTTTTCAATAGCAAGATCAAAAGATCGCAGCCTGCGGCAGCTCCTACAGTTTATGTGTGTGGCTGACCGGCTAGAAAACCAGGCGAAAACGCCAGTTTCAACTTCACCCTTGTAGACCGTCCTGCCCACCCCCATATTGGGGCGACTGACGCGTGAAGGAATCCAAATTGAGCGAACTTCTCAACCGCCGCCTGGCTCTGCTCGGCGAGCGCGCCAACCTCTCTCTGCTCGAACAGTGCCTCCACGGTATCGAACGTGAATGCCTGCGCGTGACCAGTGAAGGTCGTCTGGCGCAAACGCCGCACCCGGAAGCCTTGGGTTCCGCGCTGACCAACGAACAGATCACCACCGACTATTCCGAGTCGTTGCTGGAATTCATCACACCGGCTCTGCCTGACCCCGCTGACACACTGGCGAGCCTGGACAGGATTCATCGTTTTGCCTACAGCAAGCTCGGCAGCGAGTACCTGTGGAGTCCATCGATGCCGTGCCCGTTGCCGGCCGAGGAAGACATTCCGATTGCCTATTACGGCACCTCCAACATCGGTCAGCTCAAGTATGTCTACCGCAAGGGCCTGGCCCTGCGTTACGGCAAGACCATGCAGTGCATCGCCGGGATCCACTACAACTTTTCCCTGCCGGAAAAGCTCTGGCCGTTGCTGCGCGAAGCCGAGGGGTTCGTCGGCACCGACCGCGATTTCCAGTCGTCGTCCTACATCGCGCTGATCCGTAACTTCCGCCGCTACAGCTGGCTGCTGATGTACCTGTTCGGCGCTTCGCCAGCGCTGGACGCCGGCTTCCTGCGTGGCCGTTCGCATCAGCTGGAACAACTGGACCCGGACACCCTGTACCTGCCGTATGCCACCAGCCTGCGCATGAGCGATCTCGGTTACCAGAGCAACGCTCAGGCCGGCCTGACGCCGTGCTACAACGATCTCGCGAGCTACACCGACAGCCTGCGCAAGGCCGTTGCTACGCCGTACCCGCCGTATGTCGAAGTCGGCACGCACAAGGATGGCGAGTGGGTGCAGTTGAACACCAACATCTTGCAGATCGAAAACGAGTACTACTCCAACATCCGCCCCAAGCGCGTGACCTACACCGGCGAGCGGCCGATCCAGGCGCTGATGGCCCGTGGCATTCAGTACGTCGAAGTGCGTTGCCTGGACATCAACCCGTTTTTGCCGATGGGCATCGACGTCACCGAGTCGCGCTTCCTCGACGCGTTCCTGCTGTACTGCGCGCTCAACGACAGCCCGCTGCTGACCAGCACCTCGTGCGGCAACGCCACCTCGAACTTCCTCAGCGTGGTCAAGGAAGGCCGGCGTCCGGGCCTGCAGTTGCAGCGCGACGGTCAGGCAGTCGAGCTGAAGGAGTGGGCCGCCGAGCTGCTGGAGCAAATCGCTCCGCTGGCCGCCCTGCTTGATCAAAGCCACGGCGGCGATGCGCACAACAAGGCGCTGGACGCGCAACTGGCCAAGGTCAAGGACCCATCCCTGACACCTTCGGCCCAGGTACTGGCGGCAATGGCCGAACACAAGGAAAGCTTCGCGCAGTTCTCCCTGCGTCAAAGCCAGGCACATGCCGAATTCTTCCGCAGCGAGCCGTTGGCGGCCGAGGAACAAGCAAAGTTTGAAGAACTGGCGCGTTCGTCGCTGGCGCAACAGGCGGAGCTTGAGCAGAACGAAGTCGGCGATTTCGACGTGTTTGTCGGGTCGTATCAGGCGAGCATTCTGGCGATCAGCAACTAGGCGCTGTCTTTGAAAAGATCGCAGCCTTTGGCAGCTCCTACATGGGATATGGGCATGCCCTGTAGGAGCTGCCGAAGGCTGCGATCTTTTGATCTTTAGAGTTTTCCGCTCATAAGCTAAGTCTAAAAAGTTATTTATTTTTAGATTCTTAGATCATTTAGTCTCCTTTCACGCCGATCATCGGTCGCCTGACTTGGAGCACTCCCCCATGAAACTGAATTTCCCGCTTCGCCTGCTGGCCGTGGCCTCGTTGGCTGCTGCGAGCTTTCTGGCGCAGGCCGCCGACCTCACCGTCGCCTACCAGACCACCGTTGACCCGGCGAAAGTCGCTCAGGCCGATGGCGCCTACGAGAAAGCCACCAAGGCCGACATCAGCTGGCGCAAGTTCGACAACGGTGCCGACATCATCGCCGCCATTGCCTCCGGTGACGTGCAGATCGGTTACCTCGGTTCCAGCCCGTTGACCGCGGCGATCACTCGCAAGGTGCCGGTGGAAACCTTCCTCATCGCCACCCAGATCGGTGCTGCCGAAGCGCTGGTCGCTCGCGACGGCTCCGGCATCAAAACGCCGCAGGATCTGATCGGCAAGAAAATCGCCGTGCCGTTCGTGTCTACCGGTCACTACAGCCTGCTCGCTGCGTTGAAGCACTGGAATATCGATCCGTCGAAAGTCACCGTGCTCAACCTCGCCCCGCCAGCGATCATTGCCGCTTGGAAACGCGGTGACATCGACGCGACTTACGTGTGGGATCCGGCACTCGGTGTCGCCAAGGAAAACGGCAAAGTGCTGATCACCTCCGGCGAACTGGCCAAGTTCGGCGCGCCGACCTTCGATGCCTGGATCGTGCGCAAGGATTTTGCCGAGAAGCACCCGGAAATCGTCACCGCGTTCGCCAAGGTCACCCTCGACGCCTACGCCGACTACCGCAAGGATCCCAAAGCCTGGCTCGCCGACCAGTCCCACGTCGACAAACTGGTGAAGCTCTCCGGCGCCAAGGCCAGCGACATTCCATTGCTGCTGCAAGGCAACGTCTACCCGCTGGCGGCTGATCAGGTGATCACCCTCGGCGCGCCGACCACCAAAGCCATTACCGACACCGCCGCGTTCCTCAAGGAGCAAGGCAAGGTCGAAGCTGTCCTGCCGGACTACGCGCCGTACGTCAGCGCCAAATACATCACCAACTGATCGGGAGTTGACTGCGATGGCCTTGCTACAGCTGGAGCGCATCAGCGCACAGTATCCCGGCAGCCCTGCACCGGTGCTGGCGGACATTTCCCTGACCCTCGGGCCTCAGCAGTTGCTGGTTGCCCTCGGCCCGTCCGGCAGTGGCAAGACTTCGCTGTTGAACCTGATTGCCGGTTTCGTCGAACCCAGCGCCGGGCGCATCACTCTCGACGGCGTGCCAGTCAAAGGCCCGAGCGCCGAGCGCGGCGTGGTGTTCCAGGACGACGCATTGCTGCCCTGGCAGGATGTGCTGGCCAACGTGGCTTTCGGTCTGGAGCTGGCGGGTGTCGCCAAAGACAAACGCGAACAGCGCGCTCGTGAAATGCTCGCGCTGGTCGACCTCACAGGTTTTGAACACCGCCGAATCTGGCAACTTTCCGGCGGCCAGAAGCAGCGCGTCGGCCTGGCCCGCGCGCTCGCCGCCGACCCGCGCGTGCTGCTGATGGACGAACCCTTCGGCGCCCTCGACGCCTTCACCCGCGAGCAGATGCAGGAGCTGTTGCTGCAAGTCTGGCAGCGCACGGCCAAACCGGTGTTCCTGATTACCCACGACATCGAAGAAGCGGTGTTCCTCGCCACCGACCTGATTCTGCTGGCGCCGAATCCGGGGCAGATCGTCGAGCGTCTGCATCTGGATTTCGGTCAGCGCTACGCCGCCGGTGAGTCGGCGCGAGCGATCAAATCCGATCCGCGTTTTATCGAAACCCGCGAGCACGTGCTGAGCAAAGTGTTCTCGCAACGCAGCGCCGTACAACGGCAGGAGCGCGCATGAGCAGTTACGACGTTTCCGCCCCCGCAGTGAAAAGCCCATCGGTGGCGATTCCCGTGCGCCGCAGCCTCAGCACGCGGTGGATCAGCCTGCTGACCCTGTTCGCCTTGCTGGTGATCTGGTGGGCGGTGACCGCCACTGGTTTGATCGAACCGCTGTTCCTGCCACCACCCTCCGCCGTGCTGCAAAAAGGCTGGTTGCTCGCGACCACCGGTTACATGGATTCGACCCTGTGGCAGCACCTGGGCGCGAGCCTTAGCCGCATCGGTTTGGGCCTCGGTTTTGCGATTCTGACCGCAGTGCCGGTGGGCATTGCCATCGGTGCCAACCGCATTGCCCGTGGCGTGCTGGATCCGCTGATCGAGTTCTACCGGCCGATTCCTCCACTGGCTTATCTGCCACTGATCGTGATCTGGTGCGGCATTGGCGAGTTGTCGAAAGTGCTGCTGATCTACCTGGCGATTTTCGCGCCGATTGCCATCGCTACCGCGACCGGCGTGCGCACTGTCGACCCGGCGAAATTGCGCGCCGCGCAGTCGCTCGGTGCCACTCGCGCACAACTGATTCGCCATGTGATTTTGCCCAGCGCCCTGCCGGACATTCTCACCGGTGTGCGCATTGGTTTGGGCGTCGGCTGGTCGACCCTCGTCGCCGCTGAACTGATCGCCGCTACCAGCGGTTTGGGCTTCATGGTGCAGTCGGCCGCGCAATTTCTGGTCACCGATGTGGTGGTGCTGGGGATTCTGGTGATCGCCCTGATCGCCTTCGCCATGGAAATGGGCCTGCGTGCGCTGCAGCGCAAACTGGTGCCGTGGCACGGCCAGGCGCACTGAATAATTTATGAATCGTCCTGTGTAGGAGCTGCCGCAGGCTGCGATCTTTTGATCCTGATCTTTTAAAAACCAGATCAAAAGATCGCAGCCTGCGGCAGCTCCTACACAGGGTCGGTTATCCGGAATTGAAGAGAACCACCATGAGCAGCCTGACCATCACCCCCTTAAGCTCGGCCCTCGGCGCGCAGATCAGCGGCGTCGACGTCAGCCAGCCGTTGAACCTGGAACAGCGCGACGCCATCGAGCAGGCGCTGCTCAAGCATCAAGTGCTGTTCTTCCGCAACCAGCCGATCGAGCCTTCGCAACAGGCGCGTTTCGCCGCGTATTTTGGCGACCTGCACATTCACCCGATCTATCCGAACGTGCCGGAACAGCCCGAAGTGCTGATCCTCGACACCGCCGTCACCGACGTCCGTGACAACGCGATCTGGCACACCGACGTGACCTTCCTGCCGACCCCGGCGATGGGCGCGGTGCTCAGCGCCAAGTTGCTGCCGGAGTTTGGTGGCGACACCTTGTGGGCCAGCGGGATTGCCGCGTACGAAGCGCTGTCGGCGCCGATGAAAACCCTGCTCGAAGGGCTGACCGCGACCCACGACTTCACTCGCTCGTTTCCGCTGGAGCGTTACGGCAATACGCCAGAAGCGCTGGCGCAGTGGGAAGAGGCACGGCGCAAGAATCCACCGCTGTCGCACCCGGTGATCCGCACGCACCCGGTGAGCGGGCGCCGCTCGTTGTTCGTCAACGAAGGCTTCACCTCGAAGATCAACGAGTTGTCGGATACCGAGAGCGAGGCGATTCTGAAATTTCTGTTCGCCCACGCAACCCGCCCGGAATTCACCATTCGCTGGCGCTGGCAGCAGGACGACATTGCGTTTTGGGATAACCGCGTGACCCAGCATTACGCGGTGGATGATTACCGCCCGGCACGACGGGTGATGCAGCGGGCGACGGTGTTGGGGGATGTGCCGTTCTTCAGATAAGACCCGATTTCCTCGTTGTCTGAACTGACCCCTTCGCGGGCAAGCCCGCTCCCACAGGTACAGCACCGTTCACAGACTTTGTGTACGACTGGAATCCTGTGGGAGCGGGCTTGCCCGCGAAAGCGTCAATGCAGGCGCCAGATCAACCGGCGCCTGACAATTATTCCGCCGTCGAAGGCTTCTCCCACAGATTGATCCCGCCCTCCTGGGCAAAGCGGTCGATCTCCGCCAGTTCCTCGGCACTGAAGCTCAGGTTCTTCAACGCCCCGACGTTCTCGATGATCTGCTCCGGCCGGCTCGCGCCGATCAGCGCCGAGGTCACTCGCGGATCACGCAGGGTCCAGGCCAGCGCCAGTTGCGCCAGGCTCTGGCCGCGACGCTTGGCGATCTCGTTCAACGCACGCACGTGGGCAATGTTGGCCTCGGACAGGTGCGAAGCCTGCAGCGAACCGCCGCCCGGGCGATTGACCCGCGCATCCGCCGGCACGCCGTTGAGGTACTTGTCGGTCAGCAGACCTTGCGCCAGCGGCGTGAACGCAATGACGCCAGTGCCGAGCTCTTCGGTGGTGTCGAGCAGGTCTTTTTCCACCCAGCGATTGAGCAGGTTGTACGCTGGCTGATGAATCAGCAGCGGCACTTTCCACTCCTTGAGCAGCGCTGCCATTTCACGGGTTTTCACCCCTGAATACGACGAGATGCCGATGTACAACGCCTTGCCCTGCTGCACGGCGGTGGCGAGGGCGCTGGCAGTTTCTTCCAGCGGGGTGTCCGGGTCGAAGCGGTGCGAATAGAAGATATCCACGTAGTCCAGACCCAGGCGCTGCAGGCTCTGGTCGAGACTGGCCAGCACGTATTTGCGCGAACCGCCGCCCTGGCCGTACGGGCCAGGCCACATGTCCCAACCGGCCTTGCTCGAGATGATCAGCTCATCGCGGTACTGCTTGAAATCTTCACGCAACAAACGACCGAAATTGATCTCGGCGCTGCCGTACGGCGGGCCGTAGTTGTTGGCCAGGTCGAAGTGGTTGATCCCCAGGTCGAACGCGGTGCGCAGCAGGGCACGCTGGGTGTCGATCGGCGTGCTGTCGCCGAAGTTGTGCCACAGGCCCAACGACAACGCCGGCAGCACCAGACCGCTGCGGCCGACGCGGCGGTAAGGGATGGAGTCGTAGCGGTTTTCGGCAGCGGTGTAAGTCATCGAATCCTCTCTTGTTTGATTAACAGCAAATTGAGGGTGAATCCCAATTTTGTGGTGAGGGGATAAATCCCCTCACCACAGGGTGTTTACACAAATCTGTTTTGCGGTCGGGCAAGGCCCAGGTTCTCGCGCAAGGTCCGACCCTCATACTCGGTTCTGAACAACCCACGCCGTTGCAGTTCCGGCACCACGCCATGGGTGAAATCTTCCAGCCCGCCCGGCAGGTGCGGCACCAGCACATTGAAACCGTCCGCCGCGCCCTGTTCGAACCACGCCTGCAAGCGATCGGCGATCTGCGCCGGGGTGCCGACCAGGCTGTAATGCCCACGCCCACCGGCAATCCTGCGGCCCAATTCGGCGAGGGTCAGGTTCTCCCGGCCCGCCAGGTCAGTCAGCAATTTCTGCCGGCTCTGCTGGCCGCTGTCGGTCAGCGGTAACTCGGGCAACGGTCCGTCCAGCGGGTATTTCGACAAGTCGAAGTTGCCCAGCATACGCCCAAGCAACGCCACGCCAACCTCCGGCTCGACCAATTGCTGAAACGTTTCACATTTTTCCTGCGCTTCGGCTTCTGTCTGCCCGACGACGACAAACACCCCGGGCATGATTTTCAGTGAATCGGCACTGCGCCCGTATTTGGTCAGGCGTCCCTTGAGGTCGGCGTAGAACGCCTGCGCGCCGGCCAACGACGTCTGCGCGGTGAACACCACCTCAGCGGTTTGAGCCGCCAGTTCGCGCCCGGTTTCGGATGAACCGGCCTGCACGATCACCGGTTGTCCCTGCGGCGAGCGCGCCACGTTCAGCGGGCCTTTCACCCGAAAGTGTTCACCGACATGATCCAGCACATGCAGCTTCGCTGGGTCGTAATACGCGCCGCTGGCCTTGTCCCGCACGAAGGCATCGTCCTCCCAACTGTCCCACAGCCCGGTGACCACCTGATGAAACTCCCGGGCGCGGCTGTAGCGTTCGGCGTGGGCGATGTGCTCTTCGCGCCCGAAATTCAGCGCTTCGGCAGCGTTGTCCGAAGTCACCAGATTCCACCCCGCACGCCCGCCCGACAGATGATCAAGCGAGGCGAATTTGCGCGCCACGTGGTACGGCTCGTTGTAGCTGGTGGTCGCCGTGGCGATCAGGCCGATGTGTTCGGTGACGGCGCTCAGGGCCGAGAGCAGAGTCAGCGGCTCGAAGTGATCGGAGCGCGCCATGCGGCTGGCGATGGTCTGGGTCGGCGCGGCAACGCTGTCGGCGACGAACAGCGCATCGAACTTCGCCGCCTCGGCGATCTGCGCCAGACGCTTGTAGTGGGCGAAATCCAGCCCGGCATTGGCCGGCACCTGCGGGTGACGCCACGCGGCGACGTGGTGCCCGGTGGCCATGAGAAAGGCGCCGAGTTTCAGCTGTCTGCTCATCTCAGAAATCCTTGCGCAATTGCACGCCGAAGTAGCGCTCGTCATCCCGTGGCACGGCGCGGTAGATGTAGTTGCCGCCGCTGGCGAGCAGGGGTGAATAAGATTTGTCGGCGAGGTTCTTGCCCAGCAGCGCCACGCGCCAGCCGTTGCTGTAATCGGCGAGAGCGACGCTGGCGTTCCAGATGCCGTAGGCACCTTGTTTGGTGTCGGCGTTCTGACTGATGTCGTACTGCACCTCGCTCTGCCAGCTGTAGTCGGTGCCGAGTTCGATATCGAGGCCGTTGTCCAGCGGGATGCTGTAATCGGCGCGCACGTAGCTTTTCCAGTCGGGGCTGAACGGCAACGGCTTGCCATTGACGTTGCACGACGCCGCAGCCCCCGCCGGGCAGCTGAATTGGTCGATGCGCGCGCGGGTGTAGGCCAGCGCCCCGGAGAACTTCAGTTGCTGGGTCGCCTGCAAGGCGTAATCGAGTTCGACGCCTTCGGTGCTGACGCTGCCGGCGTTGATCAGACGCGTCACCACTTGCCCGGCGACCGTGTCGAAAAAGTTCGCCTGGTAGTTGTCGTAATCGCTGTGGAACACCGCGAGATTGGTGGTCAGCCGGTTGCTCCAGCTGGTGGCCTTGATCCCTGCCTCCCAGGTGTTCGAGGTTTCCGGCTTCAGCGCCTCGGTGTCACGCGGCTGCATGTTGAAGAACACGTTGTACGCCGGGCCTTTGTAGCCGCGCGAATAGGTCAGGTACGTGGTGACGGCATCACTGAGGTCGTACTGCACGCCAAGCCGGCCGGACCAGCCGTCCTCGTCCACCGAGCCGGAACTGCTGGTGGCCGGTTGAATGCCGCTGACCGTGGTCGCCGAGGTCGAGACGCGGCGGTGATCGTATTCCAGATCATCGTGGGTGTAGCGCAGGCCGGCGATGCCACGCAGGTCCGAAGTGAAGTTCAGCGTGGCTTCGCCAAATGCGGCGTAGCTGTCGCTGGTGGTGCTGTAATCGGCGACGCCACGGTCGGTGCGCGTGGTGGTGGTCAAGGTGCGCTGATAGGTCTCGTCGTCCTTGCCGTGCATATAGAACAGGCCACCGACGTACTCTAGGAATTCACCTTTCGGCGAGGCCAGGCGCAGCTCCTGCGAGTACTGATCGAAGGCCAGGGCGCCCTTGTCGGCGGTGCCGGGGAACGCCGGGGTGATCGTGCTCAGCCGATCGCCGTCCTGATACTGAGTGTTGTCCCAGCCGCGCCACGCGGTGATCGAGGTCAAGGTGTAATCGCCCAGTTGCCAGTCGAGCTGGCCGGACAGGCCTTTGTTGGTGTCCTCGACGTGAGTGCGGGTGTCGGTGTTGATGTCACGGTTGTGGCTGGTCGCGTTCACCGGGCTCAGCGCGTTGGCGAAGGCCGGGGTCAGCGATTTGCTGACGACGCCATTGGGGCCGTCGTCGTGGGACTGCATGTAGTCGGCGATCAGGGTGAAGGTCACGTCATCGTTCGGGGTGAATTCGAGTTTGCCGCGCACACCGCGATGGTTGTAGCCGTTGACCTCCTGGCCGTTGTGCTGGTTATCGACGTTGCCGTCGTAAGTGCCGAACAGGGTGCTGATCGAACCCTTGAGCGTGTCCGGTATCAGGCTGCCACCGATGCCGAAACGGGTGCGGCTTTCGTTACCGCTGTAGTACGACTGGTCGATGTAACCGTGGATCTCGTTGGTCGGCGCCTTGCTGGTGATGTTGAGCACACCGGCCGAGGCGTTCTTGCCGAACAGCGTGCCCTGCGGGCCACGCAGCACTTCGACGCGCTCCAGATCCAGCAGGTCGAGAGTCGATTGACCGGGACGCGCGTAGACCACGCCATCGATCACCGTGGCCACCGTTGGCTCGACGCCGGGGGAGGTGGAAATCGTACCGACGCCCCGCACGAACAACGAGGTGTCCTTGTTCGACGCACCGGTACGGAAATTCAGTGACGGCACCTGCTGGACGATGCTCGCCACGCCGTTACGGTTGTCGCGTTCCAGTTGTTCGCCATCGATCACCGAGACTGCCACCGGCACCTTTTGCAGTGACTCTTCACGGCGGGTGGCAGTGACCGTGACGGACTTGAGGGTTGGCTCCTGATCGCTGCTGTCGGCGGCGAAAGTATCGGCCAGGGGCAACGCCGCCAGCCCGGTAAAAATCCAGCCAGCGGCGCGAATCGATTGCGCCAGTTTGTGTGTCGCCCCAGGAATGTTGTGCATGGTTGCCCGCTCGAAATTGGCCCTGAACCGCTGCCGTTCTGCGACGACAGCGCCTGAATCGGTGTCTTGGGCATTCGCTCGAGCGAGTAGCAGACAAAGCGCTTTGTTAGCGCTAACATCGCCAGTATTGGCAAGCTGGGCATAGAGCGTCCAATACTGAAAAATTACTTTTATATGCGTTTTGGTTTTTAAGAGGGATCGAGCCTTGAGTCAGGAAAAGCCCCGCAAACGCCGTGGTGCCGGACGCGTGACCCTCAATGCGGTGGCGCGCGAGGCGGGGGTGTCGGCGATTACCGTGTCGCGCTATTTCAATCAACCGGAAACCGTCTCGCCGGAACGTCGCGAGCGAATTGCGGCGGTGGTGGCCGAGTTGGGATATGTGCCGAATCTGGTGGCCGGCGGGCTGGCCTCAGCGCGGGGGAGGATCGTCGGCATGGTGATCCCGAACATCTCCGGGCCGATCTTTGCCAACACCATTCAGGGCTTCAGCGACACCCTCAGCCGCCACGGTTATCAGTTGCTGCTGGCGTCGAGTTACTTCAGCACCGAGCAGGAAGAAAACGCCGTGCGCGCGTTTCTCGGCTGGTCGCCGGCAGCGCTGGTGCTGACCAGCCACTTTCACAGTTCGGGCACGGAAAAGATGATCGCCGAAGCGGATGTTCCGGTGATCGAAACCTGGGATTACCAGCCGGATCGCGAACCGATGCAGATCGGCTTTTCGCACTATGAGGTCGGCGTGACCGCTGCCCGTTATCTGCACGACAAAGGCTATCGCCGCATCGCCTTCGTGCAGAACAGCGCTCCCGGTGACCTCAGTGCCCTCGAACGCCGCGACGGTTACGCCGCGACCGTGCGCGGGTTCGGCCTTGAGCCGTGGGTTTTTGCCCCGGACGCCGACCGCGCGCCGTTCGAAGCCGGCAAGCAAGCGATGGAAGCGCTGATGAGCGCCGCTCCCCGCCCCGACGCGATTATCTTCGCCAACGACAACCTCGCCGCCGGCGGCCTGCTCGCCGGACAACGCGCCGGCCTCAAAATCCCCGAAGACTGCGCCGTGCTCGGCTTCGGCGATTACCCCTTCGCCGAAATGCTGCTGCCGAGCCTGAGCACGATCAAACCGCCGGCACTGGAGATTGGCGTACTGGCGGCAACACGGGTTTTGGAAAGCCTCGGGGTGTTGCCGAGCGATGATGTGCAGCGGCTGAACCTGCTGCAGTGCCAAATGATCGAGCGCGAAAGTACCTGACGCACATGCTTCTGTAGGAGCTGCCGCAGGCTGCGATCTTTTGATTCGGGCTTTTAAAAGCGAAAGATCGCAGCCTGCGGCAGCTCCTACAGGTTCTTGGTTATGCCAACGATTGAGCCTGGCTTGAATGGATGTGGACTGAATTGGCTATGCTCTAAAAAACACCGAGTTGGTCCTATCGCGAGCAGGCTCGCTCCCATAGGGATCTGCGGTGAACACGGAATCAGTGAACAATCGAGGTCCATTGTGGGAGCGAGCCTGCTCGCGATGAGGTCCCGCCAAACAACACATCCCTATCAGGCAGACCCCGATCATGCACACCGCCATCATCATCTTCTTCGGCCTGGTCCTGCTCGCCCTGATGCTCTACATCGGCGAGCGCATTGGCTTCAGCCGGCAGACGCTGGCCTACAGTTTCGCCGCGCTGTGGCTGGCGTTGACGGTGATCAATGGCGCGGTGGGGGTGGTGCATGCCGGGCAGCCGCTGGGGTCGGAAATCGCGGTGGGCAGTGCGGTGTTCGGGGTGCCGATGGCGGCGATGGTGTTGTTCATGGTGCTGAGCGCCGAGTCGTGAAACGTCCCGGCGCCCAGCCGCTGATCAACGCACCAGATGCAGGAACTGCATGTGGCGTTCATACTGGTCGAGGATGTCGTTGATGATCTGCTCCTTGGTGTAGCCCACCAGATCGTAGTCCTGACTGCCCTCGCTCAAGTGCACTTCAGCGCGGTAGTAGCGGCGGTTGTTCAGTTGCTTGGAACCCATGCCTCCGCGCGCAAACGACGGCGTGAAGTAGCCGCGCATCTGCACCTGGTAGACAAACGGATGCTGTTCGCCATGACCGATTTCCAGGCTGATGTTGTCGTGCGCCGGATCCGGCTGGGTGACCACGTTCAGGCCTTTCTCGGCGAACACTGCCGTCACCTCTTCGATCGCCGGCCGCACCGTGGTGTCCATGAAGCGGTACACCTCGTCGCGTGACGGGAAGTGCACGGCCTGGCTCAGACGCTGACGCCAGCCACCCTTGCCACGGCGTGAACCGGAGACCGGGGCCAGCGAATGCAACTGCGCGATCTGCTTCTGCGACTCCAGATAGAACGCCTTGTGCAGGCCCCACATCATCAGCAACAGGATCATCGAGAACGGCAGCGAGGTCAGCACCACCGCCGACTTCAGTGCATCGATGCTGCCGGAGAACAGCAGCGCACTGGTGATCAGCGCGGTCATCGCGCCCCAGAACACCCGCAGCCATTTCGGCCCGTCTTCGTCCGGGTTGCCGCCCTTGGCCGACAGGGTCGAGAGCACCACGGTGCCGGAGTCGGCCGAGGTGACGAAGAACACGAAGCTGATGAACACCGTCACCGCGATGACGGTCTTGCTCCACGGGTAGGTTTCCAGCAGCAGGTAAAGGCTCATCGACGGATTGTCGAGGGCCGACATCCCCAGTGCCGACATGCCGTGGTTGAGCACCTGATCGATGGCGCTGTTGCCGAAGATCGACATCCACGCCAGGGTGAAACCCAGCGGAATCAGCAGCACGCCGAAGACGAATTCACGGATGGTGCGGCCGCGGGAAATCCGTGCGATGAACAGGCCCACGAACGGCGACCATGCAATCCACCAGGCCCAGTAGAACACGGTCCAGCCGCCGAGCCAGTCGCTCGGTTTGTCGTAGGCGTAGAGATCGAAACTCTTCATCGGCAAGGCGCCGAGGTAATCGCCGAGGTTCTGGATCAAGGTATTGAGCAAGTGCTGGGTGGGGCCGGCGAACAGCACGAACAGTAGCAGCGCACAGGCCAGCAGCATGTTGATGTCGGACATCACCCGCACGCCTTTATCGACACCGGAGACGGCGACGATGATTGCCGCCCCCATCATCAGGGTGATCAGGCCGACCTGAATCCATTGGGTGTGAGCGATGCCGAACAGGTAGTCCAGACCGGAGTTGAGGTGCAGCACACCAAAACCCATGTCGGCACCCAGACCGAACACCGTGGCGATGATGCCGAAGCCGTCCACCGCGTAACCGATGGGGCCGTTGATGCGTTTGCCGATCAACGGGTACAGCGCCGAACGCAGTGCCAGCGGCAGGTTATGCCGGTAGGCGAAATAGGCCAGCGCCATGCCGACAAAGGCGAACACGCCCCAGCCGTGCAGGCCCCAGTGCAGAAACAGGATCTGCATCGCCTGGCGCGCCGCATCGGCGGTGCCGGCCTCGCCTTGTGGCGGTTGGGCCAGGTGCGTCAGTGGCTCGGATACGCAAAAGAAAAACAGCGTGATGCTGATCCCAGCGGCGAACAGCATGCCGGCCCAGGACAGATAACTGAATTCGGGTTCGTCGTGGTCGGCACCGAGTTTGATCTTGCCGTAGCCCGACAACGCGGTGACCACCACGAAGATCAGATACAGCGTCATTGCGAGCATGTAGTACCAGCCGACCGTGTTGGCCGCCCAGTTTTGTGCGGCCAGCAACCAGGCGCCGGCCTCTCGCGGCATGGCAATGACAACCAGACCAAACAGCAGAATGACCGTCGCGGCGAAGTAGAACACCGGCGGATTCATGCGTACCAGACCGCTGGCGGGGGTGGACGATGCACTCATGAAACGTGCACCTCGAGGGGTTGAAACGTGGCTGAAATGATCGGACTCAGCAAAGGCAAGCCTCCTGTTGTGAGCGGGCAGCGAACCACCGGTTTAACTTGAATGAACGTTCAAGTTAAACATGGATGGGGCGCTAAGGACTAATCGCACGGCCAAGCGGTAGTTTTCCTACGCTAGCTCAAGGAGGGGTATGACGCGGGTTTGCGGGGATTCGTTCAGTAGAAAATTGGCTGATGGCCATTATTCAAACAAGGCCTGTCACTGCGTCAGCGGTGCAGCACATATTGCCCGGTAAACCTGACGGCATCTTCATCGCTCGCAGCGTTGACGATGCGCGTGTTCAGGGTCAGGCGAGCGCGTCCGTAGCGCCGGTACATCGTCAGAAACTTCTTCCACACCGCTGCATCCGGCGCCGGGCAGATCGCCGTGGCGTCCTCGGTGACGGGAAGCGGATAGCTGATTTGCCCTTCCTGAATCACGATGTGCCCGTCATCGATGCCTTCTTCCTTGAGCCGCAAGTGCAACCAGCCCCAACCGGCCAGAACCGCGCCGCAATAGAGGCTACCGCCGAACATCGTGCTCTTGTGATTGATGTTGGCCTCCAGCGGCAGGCGCAGGCGCAATTGCTGCTCATGCCAGTCGAGTACCGTGAGGCCCATGTCCCGGGTCAGGGGAATGTCGTGGTGCAGGATCGATTGCAGGTAAGCAGCGTCGCGGCTCATTCGTTTTCGTCTCCATGGCTGGCGCTGTCAGCGAAATTCAAGCCGTGCTTGCGCAGCTTGTCGTGCAGGGTCTTGCGCGGAATGCCCAAGGCCTCGGCGAGGCTGCGTACCGAGTTGTGCGAGCGTGCGAGTTCGGCAGCAATCAGCGACTTCTCGAAATTCTCCACTTGCTCGCTCAGGCCGCCGTCGAGCACTTGCACGCGGCTGTCGGCGTTGGTGCTCGCCTGATTGTCGTCCAGCGCCAGTTCCAGGCCGAGGGCGAAACGTTCAGCCGCATTCTGCAGCTCGCGCACGTTGCCGGGCCAAGGGTGGCGCAGCAGCAGCGCCCGTTGCGCCGGTTGCAGTTCGTGGGGCGGCAGACCATGGCGGGCGCTGGCTTCGTCAGCGTAATGCTGGAACAGCACCAGCGCGTCTTCGCCGCGTTCGCGCAGTGGCGGAATGCGTAGCGGCGCGACGTTGAGGCGGTAATACAGGTCGGCGCGAAAGCGACCCTGATCGGCCGCCTGACGCAGGTCTTCCTTGGTCGCGGCGATGACACGGATGTCCAACGGGATCAACTGATTGCCACCCAGCCGTTCGACCACGCGCTCTTGCAGCATGCGCAGCAGTTTTACCTGCACGTCCATGCTCATGCTTTCGATTTCATCAAGGAACAGTGTGCCGCCGTTGGCGAATTCGAACTTGCCGATCCGGCGTTTCTGCGCGCCGGTGAAGGCACCCGGTTCATGCCCGAACAGTTCGCTTTCGACCACCGATTCGGCCAGTGCCCCGGCGTTGATCGCCACGAACGGGCCGTTGCGCCGGCTCGACAAGTCGTGCAGCGCCCGGGCCACGACTTCTTTGCCGGCACCGGTTTCACCAAGGATCAACACGTCGGCCTTGGTCGCGGCCAGCGCGCCGATCTGCTCGCGCAGGCGCAGCATCGGCGCCGAATGGCCGACCAGTCGCGCGCTCAATTCGTTGCGGTCGCTCAGGGCCAGGCGCAGGCTGCGGTTGTCCAGTACCAGTCGGCGCAGGGCCAGGGCACGGCGCACACTGTCGAGCAGGGCATCGCTGGCGAACGGCTTTTCCAGAAAGTCATAGGCGCCGGCCCGCATCGCCTGCACCGCCAGCGGCACATCGCCGTGACCGGTGATCAGTAGCACCGGCAGCTCGGGATCCTGCGCATGCAGTTCGCTGAGCAATTCCAGTCCGTCCATGCCCGGCATGCGGATGTCGCTGACCACTACGCCGGGCCAGTCACGCTCCAGTTGTGCGGCCAGGCCTTTGGCTTCGGACAGCGGAAGGATTTTCAGGCCGGCCAGATCCAGTGTCTGACCGAGGGCCTGACGCAGGTGCGGATCGTCGTCGATCAGCACTACCTGAATGCGATTGTCGATGGTCATGCACTTCGATCCTCGGACGGTTGCAGGCTGACCCCGGGCGCGCCGGCGCGCAGGCGCAGGGTAATCAAGGCGCCACCTTGCTTGTGGTTGGCAAACGACAGTTCACCGCCGAAGGCGCGCATCAGGGTTTCACAGATTGCCAGGCCCAGACCAAGGCCTTGAGTGCGGGTCTTGGTGGTGTAAAAAGGCTCGCTGGCGCGACCGAGGGCTTCCATGCAGAAGCCCGGGCCGTTGTCGCGAATGTACAGATTGACGCCCTCGGCGGTGGATTCGGCACTCAGCCACAGTTTGCGCGGCGGGCCTTTTTCGGTGAGGGCGTCCAGCGCGTTGGCGAGCAGGTTGCCGAGCACCTGACGCAGGCGGGTTTCCCCGGCCTCGACCCACAGCGTAGCGGCGGGCAGATCGCGAATCAGTTCGACCTCCATGCTGCGGCGCCGCTTGGCCAGCAACGCCAACGCATCGTCCAGCGCCGGTTGCAGGGCGACGCTCTCCGGCGCGTGGCGATCACGGCGGGCGAACGCTCGCAGGTGGGCGATGATCGAAGCCATGCGCCCGGTCAGTTCGCTGATCAGTTTGAGGTTGCCACGGGCGTCGTCGGTGCGTTGATGATCGAGCAGCACTTCGGCGTTTTCGGCGTAGCTGCGGATCGCCGCCAGCGGTTGATTGAGTTCGTGGCTGATGCTCGCTGACATTGTCCCCAGTGCCGACAGCTTGCCGGCCTGGACCAGATCGTCCTGGGCGCGCACCAGCTCCTGCTGGGCCTGTTCACGCTCCAGCACTTCTTCCTTGAGGCGCCGGTTGAGGCCTTCGAGGTCGCTGGTCCGTTCAGCGACCCGGCCTTCCAGTTCACGTCGCGCCTTGGCCTCGAAAGCGATGCGCTCCAGATAATGGCGACGGCGCTGCATCATCAGGCCAAGCAGCAACATCACCACCAGCAGGGTGGCGCCACCAATGGCCACGACGGTGCGCACCGGGCGGTCGATGAGGGTGCGCGGGGCGAGAATGCTCACGCTCCAGCCGGTTTCCGCGATGTCGTGGGTCTGGATCAGCCACGCGCTGGGGCTGAGGTTCAACGGGCGCGGCTCGCGGGTCGGGTAGGGCTGGATCGCGGTGATGGCAGCGCGCTCGCTGTCGCTGAGGACGCGGGTCGAACGAAAGCGCCATTCCGGGCGCGAGGTGAGGATCACCACGCCGTTGTGGTCGGTCACCAGCAGTTGTTCCGGGGTTTTGCCCCAGAGGCTTTCGGTATGGTCCAGGTCGACCTTGATCACCAGCACGCCGATGATCTTTTCGCCGTTGCGCACTGCCGCCGCGAAGAAGTAACCGCGCTTGGCCGACGTGGTGCCCAGGCCGAAGAAGCGTCCGAGGCGTCCGGCCATCGCTTCGCTGAAATACGGCCGGAAGGAGAAGTTGCGCCCAACGAAACTGTCATGTTTGTCCCAGTTTGAGGCCGCCAGCGTCTGGCCGCTGGTGTCCATCAGGTACATGACTTCGGCGCCGGTCTGGGCGGCGATGTTTTTCAGCAGGCGATTGGCATTGCCCTGGGTGACGCCGTCGTCCGGTGCACCGAGCACGGCGCGCAGCGCCGGCAGGTCGCCGAGAATCTGCGGTAATACTTCGTAACGGTGCAGGGTGCCCAGCAGGTTGGCGACGTAGAGGTCGAGGGTCTGGCGGTTCTGCCCGGCCAGTTCACTGCGGTAATAGCGCTCGGCAAGATGTTCCAGCGGCCACAGCAGCGGTGCCAGACATAGGGCCAGCAGGGCGAGGCTGCGCCAACGGGGACGCCGGGGTTGGGTTGGTTTCATGAGCGTGCGCCTGTGGGTACAGGCGCATTATGCCTAGGCTTGCCGGGCAAGACACTCATGCAGCGCGGTTTGCCAGTCGGGCTGACTGACGCCCCATTCGCGTTGCAAACGACTGCAATCCAGACGCGAGTTCAATGGCCGGGCGGCAGGCGTCGGATAGTCGCTGGAGGGAATCGGCAGCAGCGTTGCGCAAGGCTTGCCTTGTTCACGCAGCGCGTTGCCGATGGCCTGGGCGAAGCCGAACCAGGATGTCTCACCTTGTGCGGTCAAATGGTAGGTGCCCCAGGCCCCCGGCTGACCGGCTTGCCAGCGCTCGATCAGTGCGCGGGTACTGCGGGCGATGCTACCGGCCCAGGTCGGCGCTCCGATCTGATCGGCGACGACCCGCAACTCGGGTTTTTCCTGAAGCAGGCGCTGCATGGTCAACAGGAAATTGCGGCCATGGGTCGAATAGACCCAACTGGTGCGCAGGATCAGATGTTGTTCATGAACGGCGGCAATGGCTTGCTCGCCGGCCAGCTTGCTTGCACCGTAGACGCCCAGCGGATTGGGCGCGTCGGACTCGACATAAGGCTCGTGCTTGCTGCCGTCGAATACGTAGTCGGTGGAGTAATGAATCAGCGGAACGCCCAGCGAGGCGGCTTCTTCGGCCAGGATGCCGGGGCCGGTCGCGTTGATGGCGAACGCCAGCTCCGGTTCGCTCTGTGCCTGATCGACGGCGGTATGCGCCGCTGCGTTGATGATCAGATCAGGCGCGACTTGCCTGACATGCTGGCGAATTTGCGCCGGTTGCGCGAGGTCGAGGCGGTCGCGCCCCAGTACCACCAGGCTGCCGAGACCGGCCAGGCTCGCCTGCAACTCCTGCGAGACCTGTCCATTGCGACCACAGATAAGGATTTTCATGGGAACAGGTCGGCCTCTTGCAGGCTTTTGCCGTCCTGATCCTTGGCAGACAGCTTCGGCGCTTCCTGCAATTGCCAGTCGATGGCCAATGTCGGGTCATCCCAGCGAATGCTGCGTTCGGCCGACGGCGTGTAGTAGTCGGTGGTCTTGTAGAGAAACTCGGCCACCTCGCTCAGCACGACGAAACCGTGGGCAAAGCCTTCCGGAACCCAGAGCTGACGATGGTTGTCGGCGGACAGGCGTACGGCGACCCATTTGCCGAAATTCGGCGAACTGCGGCGGATGTCCACGGCCACATCCAGCACTTCCCCTACGGTCACCCGTACCAGTTTCCCCTGGGTGTTTTCCAGCTGATAGTGCAGGCCTCGCAACACGCCTTTTTGCGAACGCGAGTGGTTGTCCTGGACGAACCGGGCGTTTACTCCCGTCGCTTCAGCGAACGCCCTGGCATTGAAGCTTTCATAGAAAAAACCGCGCTCGTCACCGAATACCTTCGGCTCGATGATCACGACACCCGGCAGGCCGGTTTCAATGACATTCATTGGTGGTCTCCGGCAATCGAGAACAGGTACTGGCCATATCCGGTCTTGCCGAAATACTGGGCGCGTTCGAGCAGGTAATCGCGAGTGATCCAGCCGTTCTGATAAGCGATTTCTTCCAGGCACGCGACCTTCAGGCCCTGCCGGTGTTCGATCGTCTGCACGTACTGAGAGGCCTCCAGCAGGCTGTCATGGGTGCCGGTATCCAGCCATGCGAATCCGCGACCGAAGCGCTCGACCTGCAGATCGCCTCGCTGCAGATAGGCATTGTTCACGTCGGTGATTTCCAGTTCGCCACGGGGCGAGGGTTTGACCGCCTTGGCAATCCTGATCACATCGTTGTCGTAGAAATACAGCCCGGTGACGGCGTAGCTGGACTTTGGTTTCGCCGGTTTTTCTTCAATGGACAGCGCGCGCCCCTCGCTGTCGAAATCGATCACGCCGAAACGCTCCGGATCCTTGACCCAGTAGCCGAATACGGTTGCGCCCGCCTTTTGCTGGGCAGCCTTCTTCAACTGCTCGCCGAAATACTGGCCATGGAAAATGTTGTCGCCGAGGATCAGGCAAACCGGATCGTTACCGATAAACTGCTCGCCGATCAGAAAGGCCTGGGCGAGGCCGTCCGGGGACGGTTGTTCGGCATAACTGAACGACACGCCGAACTGGCTCCCGTCGCCCAGCAGATTGCGATATTGCGGCAGATCCTGGGGGGTGGAAATCACCAGGATGTCCTTGATGCCGGCCAGCATCAGTACCGAGATCGGGTAATAGATCATCGGTTTGTCGTAGACCGGCAACAGCTGTTTCGATACACCCAGTGTGATCGGATGCAACCGCGTACCGGAGCCACCGGCCAGAACTATTCCTTTCATCATGCGTGCAGATCCTTGATATCCGTGAAACCGAGGCGTTCGCCCTGGTAGCTGCCGTCCTGGACACGAGCACACCACTGGAGGTTGTCCAGATACCATTGGACGGTCTTGCGCAGTCCGCTCTCGAAGGTTTCTTCCGGCACCCAGCCAAGCTCGCGTTCGATTTTGCCGGCGTCGATCGCATAACGCAGATCATGGCCGGGACGATCCTCGACGTACGTGATCAGGTCGGCGAACCGGGCGACGCCTTGCGGTTTGTGCGGGGCGAGCTCTTCGAGCAGCGCGCAGATGCCGTTTACCACGTCGATATTCTTCTGCTCGTTGTGGCCGCCAATGTTGTAGGTTTCGCCAACCACGCCTTCGGTGACCACCTTGAGCAGTGCCCGCGCATGATCGTCGACGAACAGCCAGTCACGTACCTGCTGGCCATTGCCGTACACCGGCAGCGGTTTGCCTGCCAGGGCATTGAGGATCATCAGTGGAATCAGTTTTTCCGGGAAGTGATACGGCCCGTAGTTGTTCGAGCAGTTGGTCAGCAGGACCGGCAAGCCATAGGTGCGCTGCCAGGCGCGGACCAGGTGGTCGGACGCGGCCTTGCTCGCGGAGTAAGGCGAACTCGGCGCATAAGGCGTGTTTTCGGTGAAGAGGTCATCGACGCCATGCAGGTCGCCATAGACCTCGTCGGTGGAGATATGGTGAAAGCGGAAAGCGCTTTTGCGCGGCTCGCTCAGCCCTGACCAGTAGGCTCGGGCCGCTTCCAGCAGGCTGTAAGTGCCGACGATGTTGGTCTGGATGAATTCCGACGGACCGTCAATGGAGCGGTCGACATGGGATTCGGCAGCCAGGTGCATGATCGCATGAGGCTGGAAGCGCTGCAGGATGGCGCTCACCGTGGGCTGGTCGACGATGTCGGCCTGGACGAATTCGTAACGACTGTTGTCGGCGATGCTGGTCAGGGACTCCAGATTGCCGGCATAGGTCAGTTTGTCGAGGTTAAGCACCTCGTGGTCAGTGTTGCGAATCAGATGGCGAACCAGTGCGGAGCCAATGAAACCGGCACCACCGGTGATGAGAATACGCATGCAGGTTGGCCTTTTTCCGTAAGACGATAAAGCGAGTGGAGCATAGCTTGTCGGCAGGTGAGGGGCGGTGCAAGAGGGATGCCCCCGCTATTTTGTCTGCGCCGCGTTTTGCCGCTGGATATTCGACGCACGGGCGTTGCCGATTCGCACATGGCCGAGGGTACGCTCACCGGTCGGGGGTTGATTATCCTTCGAGCCGATGGCGATATAGGCGCCTAATAAAATTTCAGGGGTCGTTCCATGCCGCTCGCCACGTTGATTCATCGCGCCAGTTTGCCCAGCCCGCAGGTCTCTGAGGCACTGGCCCGGCAGTGGCTGGCAGAGCATTACGGCCTCAGCGGCACGTTACAGGCGCTGGGCAGTCAGCAGGACCTCAATTACCGGGTCGACAGTGAGCGTGGGCGCTTTGTCCTGAAAATCTGCCGTGGCGATTACGCGCTGGTGGAGCTGCAGGCCCAGCATGCAGGCCTCAAATACCTTGCCGAGCATTCATCGATACACGTACCCAAGGTGATCCCGGCCATCAATGGCGAAGACCTGTTGTCGCTGCCGGCCAACGGCGGGCCGGTACACGTGCGGCTGCTGGACTACATCGAAGGCCAGTCGCTGACTCATCTTGAGCATCTGGGCCAGGAGGTGGTGGCCGGTTTCGGGCGGCTGTGTGGCGAGATGGACCTGGCGCTGGCCGGCTTCGATCACCCGGGCCTTGCGCGCACGCTGCAATGGGATGCACGCCACGCCAGTGCGCTGATCAACCATCTGCTGCCGGTGATCAAGGATGAACAGCAACGCGCACTGATCGCTGATGCGGCCGAACAGGCCGAACGCCGCTTGCAGCCGTTGCAGGACAAACTGCCGGTGCAGGCGATTCACATGGACATCACCGATGACAACGCCGTGTGGCAACGCGATGCCAAACGTCATTGGCAATTGCAGGGCGTGATCGATTTTGGCGATCTGGTGCGCACATGGCGCATCACCGATCTGTCGGTGACCTGCGCGGCGTTGCTGCACCATGCCGGTGGTGATCCGTTCGTGATTCTGCCGGCGGTGCAGGCCTATCACGCGGTCAATCCGCTGCAGCACGAAGAGTTGCAGGCACTGTGGCCGCTGATCGTTGCGCGGGCGGCGGTGCTGGTACTCAGTGGCGAGCAGCAGGTCAGCATCGACCCGGGCAACACCTACAGCCGCGACAACCTTGGCCACGAATGGGAAATTTTCCACGTGGCGACTTCGGTGCCATTGGCGCTGATGGAAGCGGCGATCCTCACGGCGGTCGGCCAGTCGCTGCCGGCCATTGGCAGTGATGGCTTCGCACCTTTGCTGCCGGAACTGGTCGGGCGCGAATTCGCGCTGATCGATCTTGGCGTTCTGAGTCCGCATTTCGAGGCGGGCAACTGGGAGCAGGAGGGCATCGATCAGCGACTGCTGACTGAAGCTGCCGCCGCGCATGGCCTGGCGGCGAGTCGTTACGGGCAATATCGCTTGTCGCAGACGCGAGCGGACAGTGCGGTTGAACCCCAGACCTTCCCGCTGCACGTTGAACTGCGCGTGCCGCAGGGTTCGGCCGTGGAAGCGCCGTTTGCCGGTGTGCTGCATCACGCGCCGTACGGTGTGCTGCAACTCGACGGGCCGCAGCTGAGCGTGCGCCTGTGGGGCGTGAACGCCTCGTTGCACAGTGGCGCGGCGTTGGTCAAAGGTCAGGTGCTGGGTGCGGTCAATGGGCCACTGCTTGTGCAGTTGAGCCGCGTCGCTTCGCTGGATGCGCCGTTGTTCTGCAGCCCTTCGCGCGCGGCTGCGTGGCAGGGGTTGTGTCCGTCACCGGCGACGCTGTTGGGCCTGGCCTGCGATGCCGAGCCGGAGCTGGACGCGAAAACCTTGCTTGAGCGGCGAGACGCCAGTTTCGCCCGCACGCAAAAACACTATTACGTCGACCCGCCGCGCATCGAACGCGGCTGGCGCAATCACCTGATCGACATGCAGGGCCGCTCCTACCTCGACATGCTCAACAACGTCGCGGTGCTCGGTCATGGTCATCCGCGCATGGCGCAGGTGGCAGCGCGGCAGTGGTCGCTGCTCAACACCAACTCGCGATTCAACTATGCAGCCGTGGCGGAGTTCTCCGAACGTTTGCTGAACCTGGCGCCGGAAGGCATGGACCGGGTGTTTCTGGTCAACAGCGGCAGCGAGGCCAACGATCTGGCGATCCGCCTGGCGTGGGCTTACAGCGGCGGCCGCGACATGCTCAGCGTGCTTGAGGCTTATCACGGCTGGACGGTGGGTGCCGATGCGGTATCGACGTCAATCGCCGACAATCCGCGTGCACTTGAAAGTCGCCCTGACTGGGTGCATCCGGTGACCGCGCCGAATATCTATCGCGGTGAATTCCGTGGCCTCGATTCTGCGGCGGGTTATGTGCGTAGCGTCGAAGCGCAACTGGCGCATATCGCCGCGCAGAAGCGTCAACTGGCCGGGTTCATCTGCGAGCCGGTGTATGGCAACGCCGGCGGTATTTCCCTGCCGCCCAATTACCTGAAGCAAGTGTATGCGTTGGTACGTGCCCAGGGCGGGGTGTGCATCGCCGACGAAATACAGGTCGGTTACGGACGCATGGGCCATTTTTTCTGGGGTTTCGAAGAGCAGGGCGTGGTGCCGGACATCATTACCATGGCCAAGGGCATGGGCAACGGTCAGCCGCTCGGCGCCGTCATTACGCGCCGGGAAATCGCCGAAGCGCTGGAAGCCGAGGGCTACTTCTTTTCCTCCGCTGGCGGCAGTCCGGTGAGTTGCCAGATCGGCATGGCGGTGCTGGATGTGATGGAAGAAGAAAAACTCTGGGAAAACGCCCAGGTGGTCGGTGGGCATTTCAAGGCGCGGCTGGAAGCCTTGATCGATAAACATCCGCTGGTGGGCGCGGTGCACGGTTCCGGGTTTTATCTGGGCGTGGAGTTGATCCGCAATCGCGAGACCCTGGAGCCGGCTACCGAAGAAACCACGCTGTTGTGCGATCGCTTGCGCGAGCTGGGGATCTTCATGCAGCCGACCGGAGATGACCTGAACATTCTCAAGATCAAACCGCCGATGGTCACCTCGCGGCGCAGTGTGGATTTCTTCGTCGACATGCTGGATCAGGTGCTCGAAGAAGGCCTGTAACCCATACCCCTGTAGGAGCTGCCGCAGGCTGCGATCTTTTGATCTGGCTTTTCAAAGGCAAAGCCAAAAGATCGCAGCCTGCGGCAGCTCCTACAGGGATTCAGATTTATATCGATAATTGTTGTGGGATTTTAGATGTTCGGTTGTTGGCTAGCTTTTAATGCCGATATTTATCGGTTATAAAGTCGCCATTGCTTTGTAACCCTTCGACGGTTCCCCAGGAGTCCTGTGCCGATGACCACTTTGAAAAGTACCCCGCGTGACGATGGCTTCTACATGCCGGCCGAGTGGGCGCCGCAGACCCAGACCTGGATGATCTGGCCCGAGCGTCCGGACAACTGGCGCCTGGGTGGCAAGCCGGCGCAGGCGGCCCATGCTGCCGTGGCCAAGGCCATCGCGCGTTTCGAACCGGTGACCGTCGCCGTGTCCGCCGGCCAGTACGAAAATGCTCGCGCGCGCCTCGACGTGCCGAATATCCGCGTGGTCGAGATGTCCAGCGATGATGCCTGGGTGCGCGACAGCGGCCCTACTTTCGTCATCAATAACAGCGGTGAAGTGCGCGGTGTAAACTGGGATTTCAATGCCTGGGGTGGCTTCGAGGGCGGTCTGTATTCGCCGTGGAACCGTGATTCGCAGGTCGGTGGCAAGATCCTCGAAATCGAGCGCAGCCCGCGTTATCGCACCGAAGGTTTTGTGCTCGAGGGCGGCTCGATTCACGTCGATGGCGAAGGCACGCTGATCACCACCGAAGAGTGCCTGCTCAATCACAACCGCAACCCGCATCTGGGCCGCGAAGAGATCGAAGCGGTGCTGCGCGACAATCTGTCTGTGGACAAGATCATCTGGCTGCCGGACGGCCTGTTCAACGACGAAACCGACGGCCATGTGGATAACTTCTGCTGCTACGTGCGCCCGGGCGAAGTGCTGCTGGCGTGGACCGACGATCCGCAGGACCCGAACTACCCGCGCTGCCAGGCCGCAATGAACGTGCTGCAAAGCAGCACCGACGCCAAAGGTCGCCCGTTCACGGTGCACAAGATGCCGATTCCGGGGCCGCTGTACGCCACCGAAGAAGAGTGCGCCGGTGTCGATCCGGTTGACGGTACGCAGGAGCGTAACCCGTCCGTGCGCCTGGCCGGTTCCTACGTGAATTTCCTGATCGTCAACGGCGGCATCATCGCGCCGAGCTTCGACGATCCAATGGATGCCCCGGCGCGGGAAATCCTGCAGACGCTGTTCCCGCAGCACGAAGTGGTGATGGTGCCGGGCCGTGAATTGTTACTGGGTGGCGGCAATATCCACTGCCTTACCCAACAGCAACCCGCGCCGCACAAAGAGTGAGTTGAGACGTAACAGCTTGAGTTGATTAATAAATCAATCAAGTGAAGATTAGCTTGCTATGTATGCGCAGAAGCCCGCGGCCCCACTGGACTGCGGGCTTCTTTGTATCCGCTTGTCGACAATACGCCGACCTTGGCATAGCTCTTGTATCGGACTACGCGCACTAGGGAGAGGGGGGAACTTCAACAGTTCTGTCATAAACCTTGGATAACTTAGCCGCTCACGAACGGGGAGAGAGCGCTGAAATGAACGCCGAAGTGAACGTAGTCAGCGAGCGGAATATGCATCCCATGGTCGTAAACGGTGAATCGCTCCAGATTGTCGCGCACTTTTTGAAATCCAACGGAACGCGTCAGATCAGGGAACCTGATCCGCGCCGGATGATGATCGAGCGCTACCCCGCTGGCCTGTTCAGCGAGGCCGAACTGGAAGCGTTATGGGCTGTAATGCAGGGATAAGAAAAAACAACAAGGATTGCTGAAAGCGCTGCCGGGATGGCGGCGCTTTTTTATGGAAAACAGAAAAGATCGCAGCCTTCGGCAGCTCCTACATGGGGTGGTGTGCCTGTAGGAGCTGCCGAAGGCTGCGATCTTTTGATCCTTTTTTTAAAAACTGTAGGTGCCGGTCATCACCACGCTGCGCGGTGCGCCTGGCTGGATCTGATACTGGCTGGTGGCCGAGGCGTAGTATTCACGATCGGTGATGTTGTTCAGCGCCGCGCGTAAATCCCAGTCCTTGAAACGATAGCCAAGCAGCGCATCCCAGCGGCCATAACCCGGCAGCACGGTGGTATTGGCGTTGTCGGCATAACGCTGACCGACCAGAGTCAAGCCGGTTTCGCCGTACCAGCCCATCTCCGGTTTCCAGGTCAGGAACAGGCTGCCGTTGTGTTTGGCCACGTTGTTGACGCGTTTGCCTTCCAGGCCGTTGTTGTCCTTCTCGATGGTGGTGTCCTGCACGCCGACGCCACCGCGCATGTACCAGTTGCCGACCAGTTTGCCGGTGGCGGTCAGCTCGACGCCCCGTGAGCGCTGCAAACCGGTCATGACGGTCAGGGTCGGATCGTTCGGATCGCTGGTGCGGCGGTTGTAGAGTTCCAGGTCGTAGACCGCCAGCGTGGTGCTCAAGCGATCATCGAGCCAGTCGCTCTTCACGCCGATTTCTTTCTGTTTGGTCAGCTCCGGACTCAAGTCATTGGTGTTGCCGGCAGCGCCCGGAGTGATGCCGATCAGGCCGCCGCCCACCGGCGAGAAAGTCTTGGACCAGGAGGCGTAGAACGAATGGTTCTGCAGCGGCGTCCAGACAATCCCGAAACGCGGACTGGTGCTGTGGCTGTCGCGGTCTTCGGTGATGTTCTTGAGTTTGTTGGTCGACTCGATATCGAACGTGTCGTAGCGCAGGCCGGCCAGCAGTTGCCATTGATCGTTCAGGCGCAATTGGTCCTGCACGTAGACTGCGCGGCTCTCGACTTCGGTGTGGCTGTCGCTGAACGTTTGCAGGCTGCCGGTGTGGCGCAGCTCGCGGTTGGGGTTGAACAGGTCGAGCGACGGCACCGGTTGTGCGCCGGGCGTCTTGCCGGTGGCGGCGTTGTACAACTTCGGATCGCGGCGTTGGCTGCCGATCTCGACGCCGGTCAACAGGCGATGCTCGAGGCCAAAGGTATCGAATCCGCCTTCCAGTTCGAGGTTGTTGTAGACGTTGCGGGTGGTCAGGTCCTGCTGCCAGTGCTGGCGCGCAACCTTGTTGGTTTTCGGATCGAAGCCGGTCAGGTAGGTGTTGTCGAAATCGCTGTCGAGCTTGAACACGCCGAAGGTCTGGCGCAGTTGCCAGGCGTCGTTGAACTCGTAGGTGAGTTTCGAGCGCAGGGATTGCGCCTTGTCGTCGATGAAATCGTGATCGTTGCCGTAAGTAGTGTCGCGACCAACGTCCGCCGGGCGGCCATTCACACCGGGAATGCCGCGATCCGGGGTGCGGTTGTAGCGACTGTATTCGTATTGCACCAGCCAGTTCAGGTCAGGGGTCAGTTGCCAGCTCATCGATGGCGCGAACAACTGCCGGTTGCCGCTGACGCCGTCGCGAAAGCTGTTTTCATCCATGTTGCCCATGTTCAGGCGCAGGCTGAGGTTTTCGCTGGGGTCGGTGCTGAGGTCGGCGTACAGGCTGCGCAGGTCTTCGGTGCCGCCCTGGGCCTCGATGGTCGAGCGACGGCCGAACTCGGGCAGCTTGCTCACGCGGTTGACGATCCCGCCCTGGCTGCCACGGCCATAAAGTACGGCTGCCGGACCTTTGAGCACTTCGACCCGCTCGATATTGTGCAGGTCGCGCTTGTATTGGCTGTCGTCGCGAATGCCGTCCAGATAAAAGTCGTTGCTGGCGTCGAAGCCGCGGATGCGCAGGCTGTCGAAGCGCGTGTCGGCGCTGCTGCTGACGTTGGGAATGCCGCTCAAGGCATCGCCGATGTCATTGGTGCCGTAGTCGGCGACGTTCGCGGTCTTGATCGAGTCGATGGCCTGCGGCACATAACGCACCGGGGTGGAGGTGCGGGTCGCGGTGTTGCTGATCTTGACGCGCGGGTCCTCCGCTTGTTCTTCGGCGCTGATTGCGGTGGCGGGCAATTCGGTGGCGGAGTAAGCAAAACCGCTGGACAGAACGGCAGACAATCCAAGGGTAACGGGCGTGAGACGGAACGGGGCAGGCATGAAAAAGCGCATCCGAAAGGGTAGGGAAATTCAAACGCGCGAATGGTAATGCTTTACATTTGCTTCCGTAATTTATTCCTGAAAAGTTCCTTTGCGGGATTGTTTCAATTTGTGTCGATCTCGATACAACCTGACCGATCGGTTCATTCGACCGATACGCGAAACAGTCTGAAAGCCATACCGGCGTTTTTCCCCTATGCGCGGAGGAATAATCTGCCGCCATCGATTTTTCCTGATTGCCTGCCGGAGTCCTCCCATGATCCTTCATTACATCTACGACCCATTGTGCGGCTGGTGCTACGGCGCCAAACCGCTGGTGCAAGCGGCGCAGCAAGTGCTGCCGGTCATTGGCCATGCCGGCGGAATGATGAGCGGTGCGAACCGTCAGCGCGTTTCGCCGCAACTGCGCGACTACGTCATGCCCCATGATCGGCGTATTGCCGAGTACACCGGGCAACCCTTTGGTGAGGCGTATTTCGAAGGTCTCCTGCGCGATCACTCGGCGGTTTTCGATTCGACCCCGCCGATTGCGGCGGTAATGGCGGCAGAGTCCATCGACGGCCGCGGCCTTCAATTGCTTGGGCGTTTGCAAACGGCGCATTACGTTGAAGGACGGCGGATTGCCGAAGAATCCGTGCTTTTCGAACTCGCCAGTGAGTTGGGCTACGCCGAGACCACCTTTGCGGCTGCGTTTAAGTCCGTTGATACGACCGCGCATGTAAAAGCCAGCCGTGCACTCTTGGCGCGACTGGGCGGCCAGGGTTTTCCGACATTGGCGCTGGAGCAGGACGGGCAATTCACCCTGATCGACATCAGCCCATGGCTTGGCAAGCCGCAGGCTTTCGCCGACTGGTTGGGACAAGCGGTGGTCGCGGTTGAGCCGGGACAATCCGCCGCGCAATGCCGTCTCGACGGCTGCGCGTAATCGCACTGGATTCACTGGCTCAGCGCATTTCCGAGCAATGCGCTATCGCAAAATTTACGATTCTTAGACGATTTTTACCTATTTAAAGACGATTCTTGAAATTGACACATTATTGAGGGCGCGGCTACGATTCGGCCCAACGCCTGTGGCCAACCGCCATGACTCAAAATAATAAAAGGGCCCGACACGGTCTTGCCGTGGGCGGGTCTTTTTGTTTCGGGGTGAAAAAAGAGTGCAATAGCGCCGTTTCAGCCGTTCGACACAGCGCGTTTCAACCCGTAATAAGGAAAACAAAATGTTGAACAAGCGAATCAGTCTGATCGCACTGGGGATGTTGAGTGCCACACAGGCCATGGCTGACGGCCAGGCCGAGTCCAAGGGTTTTGTAGAAGACAGCAGTCTCAAAGTGCTGCTGCGCAATGCCTACATCAACCGTGATTACAAAGACGGCAACGCGGACAAATCCGAGTGGGGCCAAGCGGCCATCGGTACGTTCTCGTCCGGCTTCACCCAAGGCACCATCGGTGTCGGTGTCGATGCTTTCGGTCTGTACGCATTGAACCTGGAGCGCAGCGAAGATCGCAGCGGTGCCGGCGGCATCGACTTCTTCAAGCGTGGCGACAGCGGCAAACCTGCCAACGACTTGTCCAAGGGCGGTGCTGCGGTCAAATTCCGTCTGTCCAACACCGTGCTGACCTACGGCGACCAGATGCCGGCTCTGCCGGTGCTGAACTACGACAACTCGCGTCTGCTGCCGGAAAGCTACACGGGTACCTTGATTACTTCCAAAGAGATCAAAGGCCTGCAACTGGACGCCGGTCGTTTCACTGCCGAGTCGCGCAAAAGCGCTGAAGGCCGTGACAGCGGTGGTCTGAAGGCGATCAACGTATTGGGCGGTAGCTACCAGTTCACCGAACGATTCAAGGCGGCGCTGTACGCTTCCGACGTCGAGGACGTGCTGAAGAAGCAATACGTGAACGCCAACTACGTGTTCCCGATCGACAAGGATCAGTCCCTGACCCTGGACTTCAATGGCTATCGCACCAAGCTGGACGACTCTTACGTCCGCGAAAGTGGCGCTACCGGCGATGACAACAAGATCTGGAGCCTGGCAGCGACGTTCGCCACCGGCCCTCACTCGTTCACCGTGGCGCACCAGCGCTCCACCGGCGACAGCAACCTGGGCTACGCCTACGGCGGCTATCAGAAAGAGCAAGGTCGTGTCGGTGACGGTGGCAACACTATCTACCTGGCCAACTCCTACTGGTCGGACTTCAACGCTGAAGACGAGCGCAGCTGGCAGTTGGGCTACGGTCTGGACTTCGGCGCATTTGGCGTACCGGGTCTGAGCTACAACTTCGCTTATGTGCGTGGCGACAACATCACCACCTCCACCAGCGAAGGCGGTACCGAGCGCGAGATCTTCAACCAGGTCAAATACGTCGTACAAAGCGGTCCGGCTAAAGATCTGAGCGTGAAACTGCGCAGCTCGATCCTGCGTGTGTCGCAGAAATCCAGCGAGTACAACGTCAGCGGCAACGAGCTGCGTGTATTCGTGGACTACCCGATCAACATCTTCTGATGAACGATCGGGTGTAAGAAACATGAGAAAACCCCGACTTACCTCGGGGTTTTTTTTCGAGGTCTTTTCTGCAAAAACCGTAAAAAACCCGTGTTTTTGTCACGTAAAAGTTGTTTTCAAGCGTCTTCAAGTACCGTTTCAAACAGGGCTTTAAATGCCTGAAATTCTTTCTCATGGACGCAAATTCTCCACCTAATAGATTAGGCCGCTCAACGCAGCGGAGAATTTGGTAATGATCGTTTTGAACAGAGAAGTGGGCGAATCGCTACGGCGCGACAAATATGTCAACGTCCAGGGTGGTGACTTCAATCTCTACGGTCATTTTGCCGACTTCGTCAGACTGACCAAAAGTTGGGAAAACATGGAGCCTGACAGCTATTACGGTCAGGCCGAAGCCGGCATGCGTTACCGTCGTTACAGCGACTTCGAGTACAACCCGAAAACACGCGAACTCAAGCAACTGGAGCATCGCGCCTACGTTCAGTCCAAAGAAAACAACGCCTATGTGGGCGGTGTTGTACGGCACTTCCAGGACTTCTCCGATGAAGTGATTACTTCGCCGGTGATGCGCAGCCTGATCGACACCGATTTTGAAGTGTACAAAAGCGTGCTGCCGGAAGAATTGCACGATGAAATCTGGCAGTGCCAGATCCATCAGATCCGTATCGAGATCAAACCCGGCAAGCAACTGGAAATCACCCCGGAAGGGATTCACTGCGACGGTTATCCGTTCAGCGGCGTGCACTTCTGGGGACGCAACAATGTCGAGGGGGCGGAGAGTCGTCTTTACGATATCCACGAGCATCAATTGGCGTCGACCACCTACCAGGAAATTCTCGACACCACCTACTTCCTTGATCGTGATATGCGCCACTACGTGACCCCAGCCCGCAATACGCACACTCATGCGATGGCGTACCGGCAGATTCTGGCGATTTCCTTCTCGCGGCCCGGGACCGCTTTCGACATTGTTCGCTAATCAGATCACCCCAATCGATGGCGTCGAGTGCTCGACGCCGGTGGTGCTGCGACGCGCCACCGCCAAGGACGCGCAGCGCATGGAGCGCTTCTTCCGCCAGTTCGACGAAGTGTCGTTCTGTGAGTGGCAGGACGCGAAATGTCTGCGCGGTGTATTGATCCAGAAGACCACCACAGCCTATCTGGCCTTCGATGTGGAGGGCGAGATCGTTGGCGCGGTGCTCGGCGGCATGCTTGGCAGCCGCGGCACCATCAACCATCTGGCGGTCAGCCTGCGCTATCGCAGCCAGGGCGTCGGTCAGCGGCTGGTGGAAGCGGCGTCGGCCGACATGAAGCGGGTCGGTGTATTACGGATGTTTCTGTTCGTCGACGATGCTAACCTCGCGGGCAAGCGATTCTGGACTGCCCAGGGTTTTTGCGAACCCCACGGCGAGCGGACATTTGAGAGGGATCTATGAATGAAACGTCCGGCAGTGCGCCGCTGATGGCTGCCCATCAGCCATCGCGCACGTTTGCCGAAGCCAGCCCGGTGGTGGCCGGTTATTTCACGGTGTCGTTCGTGTTCGGGCTGATGGCGGTCAACGCCGGGCTGCCGATGTGGCTGCCGGTTGCGATGTGCCTGTTCGTCTACGCCGGTGCTTCGCAATTTGCCGCGCTGGCGCTGATCTCCAGTGGGGCTTCGCTGACCACCATCGTGCTGACCACGTTTCTGATCAACGCGCGGCACATGCTGATGTCGGTGTACATGGCCAAAGCCCTGCGCGCACTGGGGCTGAGCCGCATGGAACGCTGGGCCTATGCCGGTGGCCTGACCGACGAGTCCTTTGCGTTTCACAGCGTCAAACTGGGCACCGGCGCGCCGGTCAACATCCGTTATCTGATCGGCTTCAACCTGTTCTGCCACACCTCGTGGGTACTGGGCGGCTTGCTGGGCGCCGTCTGCGCGCAATATGCGTCGCACTTGATCAAATATCAGCTCGACTACGCATTGACCGCGATGATGCTCTACGTGCTGGTGTCGCTGTGCAACACCCGCAACAAACTCATCGCCGCAGCAGCTGCCGTGGCGTGCATGGGCGCACTGAGCCTGGTCGGCACTTCGCCATTCAATGTATTCATCGCCACGTTTGTGGGCTGCGGAGTGGGTGTATGCCTGACCAGACGTTCCTGATCCTGGTGGTCGCGCTGATGATGGCCGTGACCTTTCTGCCACGCGCGCTGCCACTGCAGGTCAACACCGAGCACTGGCCGCCATTCGTTGCACGAGCGCTGGAATACCTGCCGGTGGCGATCGTCGCTGCGATCAGCCTGACACCCTTGTTGATCAAGGATCAGCACATACAGCTCGATCGCCCGGAATTTTATGCAGCCATTCCGACGCTGTTATGTGCGTATTTCAGCAAAAACCTCTTTCTCAGTGTGGCGGTTGGGACGGCTGCGTACATTGCGCTCGGCTCGTTCATGTAGCGGCAGATCGACCACGTCGTTCAGGGCTTGGCCCGACAGGTTCGGGTTGTTCACCGCCAGTCGCACTTCGAGGAAATCCTCGAAACCGGGAAAAATCGTCAGGCCGTTCTTTTGCGCGGCCTCACGAGACACCATGCCGACCGCGTCCATCTGCGTGATCAACGACAGCGTCAGGGTCTCGCTGCAGGAATAGACCATGCGCTGACCGTTCTCGTGATTGCCAAGGCCTGCGTCGAGAAAACGCAAAAAGCTGTGGGAATACGGACAATCTTCCGCAGGACGCACCTGAAACTTGTTGCCCAGCAACGTCAGTGGATCGTTTTCCTGCCCGCAATGGGCACCGACCACCTGCACCTGCACATCCGGCAGGACAATACTCGGCAAACCCGGCCGCTGCGGGCCGATCAGCACTGCGAGGTCAAAGTCCTCGTTCTTCAGCTTGCTGAGGTTTTCCATCGACTCGGCGTAGCTGAATTCCATCTGGTAATCGGGAAACACCTCGATCAGGCGCCCGATCATTCGCCGGTTGAAGTCAGACGACAACGTGTTGTTCAACGCAACCTTCAATGTGCGCTGGCCGGGCACCTTGAGCGCCTCGACCTTTTCTTCCATCTGTCGCGTGGCAATCAGCACTTTGTCCATGTAGGGCGTCAGCTCAGTGCCTTGTGGCGTCAGCGTCAGCCCTTTGTTGGAACGACGAAACAAGCGGAAACCGAACTGCTCTTCGACCTTGTTCAACTGCGCGGCCAGGGCCTGCACAGTCAGGCACGAATGCTCGGCTGCGGCCGACAACGAGCCGGTCTGCACGATGCGCATGAGGTTGCGTAAGGTTCTGCTATCCATGGGTAATGCCCTCTGAAGTGGGCTGGGTATTGTTGTTTACGAGACGGCCGATCCGCCGTCATATGCCGGCTATATTCCAGCACCTGAGCATAGTTGTCGCGGGTTTAGTAGCGAATTGATGTCCCCGCCGATGGCTGGAAGCTGACACAGGATCGGGATTTTTGATGACGTGGGGGTGATTGGGGTCAAGAAAAGTGCGTGGTTTTGGTGCGCAGGGAGGGTTTTTCGAGGAGAAACGGCTTATGGCTCCTGTAATTTCCCCGGCGAGATAGGCGCATATTTTTCAGCTTTGAGCGCGAGTACCCTTAGCATCAGGGATGCTTTCCAATTTCTTCTTCACCAGGTTGTTGCGACTCTGGAGCTGCCATTCACGGGGCGCTGAAGAGCGTCCGCATGTGAATGCACATAGGGAAAATTCGCCAGCACTTCGATTAGGCAAGCGAAATGCTCAAATAAACCAGGCAATAAAAAAACCGACATTGCTGTCGGCTTTTTGCTCCCTTAAACAAGGGTAGAGGTCTCACCCGAGCGCTGATCTTCAGGTCATCAACGGGGTTCCTAACGCCGACTATCGCCACCTGATGGCAGTCGGTTTCGCGCTCTTGAGGCAGATCCTCTGCCACGGAACATTAACGTGTCAACTTGGGAATTCTTAGGCGTTTATTCGTATGCGAATAATTTCATGGAAAATATTCATATTTGTACTACGCTCAAGTTGCGTGACAGTTAAAAAGGACGAACATGCCTACCTCATCCCCAGCCCTCACCCCGCGTGAACAACTCGACGTCCCCGAAGCCGGGCGCGTGGCGTTGAAGTTTTTCTTCAACCTCATGGAGCGCTGGGGCTGCAACGCCGAGCAGCAACGCACGCTGCTGGGTGGCGTCGGCAACACCACGTTCTACAAGTACAAACACCTGCCGCCGAACATTCGCCTGCCGCACGACACGCTGGAGCGCATCTCGTACCTGATGGGTATCCACAAGGCGTTGAGCATCATCTTCAGCAACAGTCGCGAACGCGCTTATACGTGGGTCAGTAGCCCTAACACGGCTGCGCCATTCAATGGGCGAACGGCGCTGGATTACATGCTGGCGGGGAGGGTGGTCGACATTGCCGACGTGCGCCGCTACCTCGATGGGGTGCGCGGTTGAAGGCCCCGCCGCTGGCCGAGCCGCAATGGCCCAAGGCTTATCGGATCGTCAACAGCAGCTTCCCGCCGATTGCGCTGTTCGAAGACGTGCTCGATCCCGAAGACCTGGAAATCGCCTACGCGCTGGAAGCATTGACCAATGATCGCCTGATCGAACAGGCCGGCGTCCTCGCCCGCGTACGCCCCGAAGACCGACTCTCCGGCCCCGGTTCAACGCCGGTGATGGCGGCATTTACCCACATCGGCAAAAGCAGCCGCTTCACCGATGGCACCTTCGGCGTCTACTACGCCGCCAGCAGCCAGGCCGCCGCCATCGCCGAAACCTGCTATCACCAGGAACGTTTCCTTGCGGCCACCAACGAGGTGGATCTTGAGTTGACCATGCGTACTTACGTCAATCGCGTGGTGAAACCGCTGCATGATGTTCGTCACGACTTTCCCGATTTACATCAACCCGATCCAGACGCCTATGGTCCTTCCCAGACGTTTGCCCGACAACTGCGTGAGTCTCAATCCTGGGGCTTGCTGTACAACAGCGTCCGTTTGCCGGGCCACGAATGTGTTGCCGCATTCAGGCCCCCGGCGGTGTCGATTCCAAAGCAGGGCAAGCATCTGCGCTATGTGTGGAGTGCGAGTCAGCAGAAGATTTCGTTTGTGCTTGAGATCAGTCAGGTCTGAAATGCCAAATGCCCTCGCATCTGCAAGGGCATCGGTGTTTACATCAACGGCTTGTCGGACGGCGTATCCATTACTTTCACCACATCATCAATCAGTGCCGTACTTAACTCCTGTAAATACTGCTGGGCATAAGCGTGAAGATCAGGACCGCGAGACTGAAGTGTCCGCAGTGAGCAATCGTGAGATGTGAAGCGAGTGGGTGGCGTGGGAAAGGGCCGCTTTAACCGTGATTTGTGCGGAACATCGCTTGATTGGATTGTGAAGAAAAATGGGTGAGACCGAGAGTTTTCAGATCTTGATAGGTAGTCATTTCGCTTCACTTGCCTT
>NZ_QAIK01000107.1:45752-88046 GCF_003061005.1 Pseudomonas sp. HMWF021
GCCATGTTCGTTCTCAGGCGAAAAGGTGGCAGCTATGCGCAGGCTGAAAATCGGAGATACAGGAGCCCGACAGACCCGAAGGTCTCCCACGTGCAGCCGCCATTACACGTGAACGCGGACACTAAAAAAGCATTGGCAATCGTGGTTTGGGGGCGCTGGTGCGCGTGCATCTTACGCGGATCCTCAAACCTGGTCGCTGAAGTGGCAGCGACGGGTTTGACGGTAACGTGGTGGGAGGGGGGGCGTAATCGTGGCATGGTAGTGGCACAGCTCGTTTAACTAGAGTAAATTGAAAGAAACATAAAACTAAGGTGCTAATGGCGAACTGCTATTTATATGTTTGATTTTTGTGAGGCTGGTTTGTGTCGGTTAACTGTTCATAAGTTATGTAAATATTTGCATGAAGCGTGTATTTTCGTAATTTCTGTACTAGATTTCGAAAAACTAAAGCATTTGGTGAGGTGGTGAATGCAATCAGAGTTGAAGTCTCTTTCCAAGATTTTTTCTGAAGTAATATTTAGAATTCCTGATTATCAGCGCGGCTATTCTTGGGAAGAAAAACATCTTAAAGATTTTTGGAATGATATTGAACAATTGCCAAAAGGTAAAAGTCATTACACAGGTGTATTAACGCTCGAGCCAGTAACACAAGAAAGCTATCAGCGATGGGATGATGATATTTGGATAATCGAAGCCAAACGTTATAGTCCTATGTATGTTGTTGATGGTCAACAGCGGCTTACGACTGCTGTTATTTTATTGCAGGCTGTTCTAGATAAGGTTAGTGACGGTGATCAACTAAATTATACTGAAAAAGACGATATACGGAGAAAGTATATATGTGAGGTTAAGGGAAGGGGGATTTCTAGGTCGTATATTTTTGGGTACGAAAAAGACAATCCAAGCTATGAGTTTCTAAAACAGAAAATATTCGGTGATGAGTCAGTTAATCACTCATTGTACGAAGAAACGATTTATACAAAAAATTTGTTAGCGGCCAAAACTTTTTTTCAAATAAATTAGAAGGATTGAGTGAGGAGGGCCTTGAAAACATTTATACAAAGCTAACTCAGCATCTTCAGTTTAATATTTTTTACATAGAGCAGGATTTGGATGTATTTGTAACTTTTGAAACGATGAACAATCGTGGGAAATTGCTTTCTCATTTGGAGCTTTTGAAGAATCGTCTCATTTATCTCTCGACAAAATTTGATGTTGAGAGACGGGAGAGCGAACATCTCAGGAAAGCTATCAATGAAAGTTGGAAGGCTGTATATCATTATCTTGGGTTGATTGATAATGATAAGTATGACGATGATATATTTTTACGAACTCATTATGTAATGTATTTTGGCGCTAAATACGCTGGGTTGGATGATAAACCCAAAAGTTTTAAAAGGTACTTGAGGAATGAACAGCGGTACAAAGATGCATTACTAGAAGAGGTTTTTACTCCTAAGCGCCTTCTGTCGGAAGAAGGCGCCGATCCGCTTAAGATTCAAGATGTATACGATTATGCGGCAAGTATAAAGTCGGTGGTCAAAAGCTTTTATGAGGTTGCTTATCCTGATTTGGCTCATTGGTGTGAACAAGAAAAGATTTCTCTAAATCAGATCAATAGACTTTCTGACTATGAGCTTTTTTTGCTTGTTGTAGCTAGCGTTTTTACATTCAAGCCATCAAGCGACAGAGAGGCATTACTTATCGCAGGAGAGAAGTTCGGATTTATATCAAGAATAGTTCCATATCACTCAGAGTTGGATCTTAGTGAGTTGACCCTTAGGGTACTTTCTGGAGCTGAAACTCCTTCGCAAGTAGCTAAAATATTGGAAGACGCTTGTGATCGGATGGTAAAAACCTCGGAATTTAAAGAATCTATTAAAGGGCTCGGTAAGCATAGTAATGGTTACTATGGCTGGTTTTTGATACGCTATTTCATGTTTGAGTATGAACAGCATCTCAGAAAACTTTCTAAAACTAGCAGGCAGCTGTTGAGTTGGGCTGGGGACAATTCTCGTGAGGTTTTTTTAGACGACTATCGAACTGTAGAGCACATATATCCGCAGCAGGCTAAAGATGGCTATTGGAAAACGCAGTTTTCCGGCTATAGTGTTCCTGAACGTAATAAGCTACGTAATTCTATAGGCAATCTTTTACCAGTGTCGCATGGAAAAAATGCTTCTTTGAGTAATAAGTCTTTCCAAGTGAAGAAAGGTTCTGAGAAAAATCAGGTGGGTTACAAGTATGGCTGCTTGTCAGAAATACAGGTATCAACCTCTGATGCTTGGGGGCCAAAAGAAATACTGCGTCGCGGTATCTATCTTTTGGATTTTATGGAAAAAAGATGGTCATTCAAGATTGGGGATGCTACAAAAAAAGCCCAGTGGCTGGGGTTGGCTTTTGTACTTGAAAGAGAAAAAATTACTATAGCTGCTCTAGTTTCAGATGAGCCTTCAATTCCGATAGTTCCAGATGAACTTGTAGAGGATCGCCCAGATACTATAGCATTTTGAATAAATTATATAGGAAGCGTATTTTTTTGCGCTTCCGTTGTCCATGTAAAGTTAAAACTTTTATATGTCTAATCTTTGTTTGTGAGTATTGTAGAGTTTTAGCGCTGGGGAGATTTGTCGGGAGAATGTTGGAGAAAGGTGACAGATTTATTTTTTGCCTGCTCATTCGATACTGGGAAGCTCCTGTGTGTTGGCGTGGTTTGAGCAACGTGCATTGGTACGGACAGGTCGCCTAAATTCTCACCCTGTCAAAGTTGCAAGACTGTGCATCAGACAAGTGTGCATTGCCAAGCTATACGGCAAAGCCGTATAGTTCCGCCCATGTATACCATTATCGAAACCGAAATTTTCAAGCGCTATGCTGACGGTATCTGGGCCGATGGTGAGCGGCATGAATTCATAACCTGGCTTGCCACAAATCCGTTGGCCGGTGATGTCGTTCCGGGTAGCGGAGGCCTGCGCAAGGTGCGCTGGTCTCGTAGCGGCATGGGCAAGCGAGGTGGTACACGTGTCATTTATTACAACACGCTTTCCGAAGGCTCAATTTGGTTGCTGATAGCCTACACCAAGGCCAAATTCGACAACCTGCCCGCAGCCTTCCTTAAGCAACTGAAGGAGGAAATCAGCGATGGTCAATGAACTGGAGCAATTCCAGCAGGACTTGCTGGACTCTGTCCGCCAAATGAGGGCGGGAAAAGCAGCGCGTGTGACAGAGGTGCCGCTCTCGGCGGCCGCTGAAGCGCGAGCCAAGGTGGGCGTTTCGCAGAGTGCGTTCGCCAAGTTGATTGGTGTGAGTTTGCGGACGTTGCAAGATTGGGAGCAAGGTCGCAGGCAGCCGACAGGTGCGGCACAGACTCTATTGCGTGTTGCGAGCCAGCATCCGGAAGCATTGCGGGATTTGGAGCCAGCCTGAGGTGAAATCGTCTATGGAGTGTTCCGATTAGAAACTGGCTATGCGATTGCCGGCGATCGGAGGTGTGGACGAAATGTGGACACTCCGGAAACAACAAAGCCCCTGCATTTCTGCAGGGGCTTTGTTTTGTATGGTGCCGGCACCAGGAGTCGAACCCGGGACCTACTGATTACAAGTCAGTTGCTCTACCAACTGAGCTATACCGGCGTGTGGGCGACGATTATAGCGACTGGGATGGTTCTGTAAACCCCTGAATTCAGACTATTTTTGCAGTCGCTCGAATCACGCCCTGCGCAGCATGTTGTGCAGCTTTTGCACTGCGCGCACGGTGCGGCTGTTTTGCAGGGTGCGCAGTTGGCTTTCGGCCTGTTCGGCGCGCTGCAGAGCATTGGCCAGTTGCTGGGCGGTGTCGGGTTCGGCGACGTCGATCGGATGGGCGAATGCGTGGCCGCGGCACAGCTGGAAGTTGTCGAGGTTGCAGGGCGGGATGTCGAAGGCGGGTTTGAGGTTCATTTGTTCATCGGCGAGGAACCAGGTGTTGAGGCCGTCGAACAGGATCGGCTGATACCCGGCGTCGGTCACCAGGTGCTCCCAGGTGTGATCGCGTTGCCATGGGGTTTCGATGACGATGATCCACGGGCGGAAACAACTGAAGTCCATGCCGCGCAACACGGTTTCTTCGTGGCCTTCGACGTCGATCTTCAAGAAGTGAATCGCCCGGTCGGCGGCGTGTTCTTCGCAGATCGAGGTCAGGGTGCGGGCGTTCACCGTCAGACGCTGTACCTCAAAGCCGGCATCCTTGCGCTCCTGCGCCACCCGCGGATCGGCGGTGGAGAGACCGGAGTCGGGAATACTGTAGAAAGTCACTTCGCCAGGCGCATCACTGGCAATGCACTGCAGCGTTGTATCGCGCGGACGTTGCTGGCACAGCGCATCGTAATAATTCTGTATCGGCTCTACGTTCACCCCTTGCCAGCCGTGGTCGTAGAACGCTTTGGTGACCGAGTCGTGGTTTGGATCATTGGCGCCGATGTCGATGTAGAAACCGTCTTCCAGCTCCCTGAACGCACGCCACAGGCGAACATCTTCAAAATTCTGTGCATATGAAATGAACGTCACGGGCGCTTCCTGTCGGTAGATTGTTCTTGTTTGATGGTGCGCGAGCGCACGCTTGGGCCTTGTATAGCAAGGCTGGCGCAAGGTCGCAATTGTTCGCCGTGCGTGCACGAATTTCGGCGTTTATGTCGTTTTGATTAGAAGCTTATGCACAAAGGGTTGTCAGGGGCGCTGGTTTGCGGGGGGAAATGTGGACACGTTCTCGTTTTGTATGCAAATCCCTGTTTTACCGGTTTTTTATTGAAGTGAACAAAAAATGATCATTGCCGTTAAGGCGATGAAACAGGTGTGGATATTGGATCCGTGGCAAATTCATCAACAGAGTTATCCACAGGCAGTGAAGCCTTAGGCGCGTTCGGCCAGCAACAGCAAATTGCGTGGTGTAACCGTATCTGCGCAAAAAGTGCCGAGGCGTACGACGTAACCCTGTTCGACGAGAAAAAGTGCGCGATCAAGATTCAGCCAAAGCTCCAGCGGCCGTCGGAAAAGTCCGCGCAACAATTCCAGGTTACGAACTTCAGCCAACCGCGCCCAGCCGGCGGCTTCCAGCATTGGCCAGTTCGGCGTGCCGATTGTGGATAACTCCTTCAGCGCTGCCAGGTCGCGGCAGTACACAGCGAAGGGTTTGTCCAGCCAGGCGCTTGGCAGGGATGGGGTTGGCAGATATTCATCTACAGCGCGCACTTGTCGCTGCAACAGATCAAAAGCCAGGCGCCGGGCCATGGAAATATCACGCTGACGTCGTACGCGTGCACCGGCGGTGACGGTTTCACTCATCGGCAGTGCCAGATCTTCGAGTGAGAGTTGTAGGGCGGATCGCGAACCTGCGCAGGACAATGCTTGATATGCGTTGCGAGCGATGCGGTTGAAGCAACAAGGGGCGATCGCCATTTGTCGGCAACCGACCGCGCTGGCCAGTTGCATCAAGCGCACATGCAAGTCGCCGCAGGCATGCAGAGCGACGGGTGTGTGTTGGGCGCTTAGAACGGTCGCTGCGTCTGCGGCCAGTACATCCTGCTCGACATGCACGGCAGGCAGATGATGACGCTGGCTCAACGCCTGACCACTGGCGACCAACGACGGATCGCACTCAACGCACGTCAGTTGTTGCCCTTCGCCTGTTAGACGCCGCCCTAAATGTCCCTTGCCCGAACACCAGTCGAGCCAATGCTTTGGCTGCGCGGCAAAGGACAGGCAACTTGCAAACGCCTCAATTTGCTGCCACTTGCGCCCCGGCACATCGACATTCAATCGATGGCCTGCCGCTTCCAGCGCATGTCCCGGCAACTCTCCGATTGCGCTCAGCTCAGCCGACAACGCCGCCAATGAAGCGAACGGCTCCGGGGCATCGATGAGGTCGGCAGGATGGTTATGCGCCCGCTCTGCATCTCCCAGCGATCGTCCGCGTAGCCAGGAAGCCAATTCGGGGTAGGTGGTTTCCCATGGAAGCGAAAGATGAGTGAACGGACGAGGCTTCCACAGCGCCTGATGCTCCGTAAGAAAAGCATCCAGCGCGGTGAAGCGGGCGAGCAGATCCTCGCCCGTCAGCACGTGGGAAGTTTCAGCGTCCTTGGCAGGCATCGACGCGCAACCAGCGCTCCAGCAGCTTGAAGCCGCGCACCAGTACGTAGGACATCAGCAGATAGAACACGCCGGCGGCGAAGAAGATTTCCACCGGCAGGTAGGTGCGGGCGATGATCGTGCGGGCCATGCCGGTCAGCTCCAGCAGGGTCACGGTGCTCGCCAGTGCGCTGGCCTTGAGCATCAGGATCACTTCGTTGCTGTAGGCCGGCAGACCGATGCGCGCTGCACGCGGCAGCATGATGTAGAACATTGCCTTGGGCTTGGACATGCCCAGCGCCCGCGCCGCCTCGATTTCCCCGGGCGGAATCGCCTGGATCGCGCCGCGCAGGATCTCGGCGATGTACGCCGCCGTGTGCAGGGTCATGGTCGCAGTCGTACACCAGAACGGATCGCGCAGGTACGGCCACAACGCGCTGTTACGAACCGCATCGAATTGCGCCAGGCCGTAATAGACGAGGAACAGTTGCACCAGCAACGGCGTGCCACGGAAAAAGAAGATGTAAGCGTAGGGCAGGGCGCGCACGTACCACAGCTTCGACGAGCGGGCGATGCCCAGCGGGATTGCCAGCAACAGGCCGGCAATCACGGCAATCGCCACCAGCTCCAGGGTCAGAGTCGCGCCCTGCGCCAGTTTCGGCAGCCACTTGATGATCACTTCCCAGTTCATGAAGCGCTCCTCGCAAAGCCGCGAGCGGCGCGTTTTTCCAGGAAATGCATGCCGGTCATCGCCAGTACGGTGAGGCCCAGGTACATGACCGCCGCCACCAGATAGAAGGTGAACGGCTGTTTCGAGACGGTCACGCCGATCTGCGCGTGACGCATGATTTCTTCCAGACCGATCACCGAGACCAGTGCGGTGTCCTTCATCAGGATCATGAACAGGTTACCCAGGCCAGGCAGGGCGATGCGCCACATCTGCGGCATGATCAGCTTGGTGAAAATCCGCCATTTCGACAGTCCCAGCGCAACACCGGCTTCGCGGTGGCCCTTGGGAATGGCGAGAATCGCGCCGCGAAAAACTTCCGTGGCGTAGGCGCCGAAGCACAGGCCAAGCGCAATCACGCCGGCCGCGAAGGCGCTGAGTTGCAGGTCAGGGTTGCCGAAGAACTCACCGAGGCTGCGCATCAGGTTGACCGTACCGAAGTAGATCAACAACACCCAGAGCAATTCCGGGACGCCACGCACCAAAGTCGAATAAGTACCGCCAAGCCATTGCAGCGGCTTGTACGGGGAAGTCTTGGCCAAGGCGCCGAGCAGACCGAGCACCAGTCCCAGGCACAGGGCCGTCAGCGCCAGTTTGACGGTCATCAGCGCACCGGCGGCGAGGGCCGGGCCGAATCCGTAGAGGTCGATAATCATGGATTTCTTTTCAAATCGCGGCAGGCAAGGCCGGGAGCCGGCGCCGTCGGATCACGGCGCCAGTCCCGCAGGTCAGATCAATAGATGCTGAACGGGAAATACTTGTCGTTGATTTTCTTGTAGGTGCCGTCGGCGACGATTTCCTTCAGGGCAGCGTTCAGCTTCTCACGCAGCGGATCGCCTTTGCGTACAGCGATGCCGATCTTGTCGCTTTCCACGACAGGGTCGCCCTTGAACTCGTAGTTCTTGCCGGCGTCGCTTTTCAGCCAGTCATAGTTGGCGTACTTGTCAGCGAGGATGGCATCGACACGACCGGAGGTCAGGTCCAGGTAGGCGTTTTCCTGTGTGTCGTAAAGGCTGACCTTGATGTCGTCACCGTAGGTGTCTTCCAGCCAGGTGCCGGCCAGCGTCGCACGCTGCGTACCGATGGTTTTGCCCTTGAGCGAATCCTTGTCGGTTTTGAAGTCGACGTTTTTCGGTGCGATGAACTGCAGCTTGTTCGAGTAGTACGGGTCGGTGAAGTCCACCGCGCCCTTGCGCTCTTCGGTGATCGACAGCGAGGAGACCAGGAAGTCGAACTTCTTGGCGTTCAGCGCCGGGATGATGCCGTCCCAGTCGGAGGTGACCACGCTGCACTCGACTTTCATCTTGGCGCACAGGGCGTCGCCGATGTCTTTGTCGAAGCCGACCACGTTGCCGCTGGCGTCTTTGTTGTTGAACGGCGGGTAAGCCGCTTCGATGCCCATCTTCAGGGTCTCGGCCATGGCACCGGCGCTGAATGCGAGGGTGACGGCGGCGGCCAGGAAGACCTTTTTAAAATTCTGCATGCATGTTGCTCCGTTAGCGGTTGCCGGACATGAATTGTTTGCAGCGCGCCGAAAGCGGGTTTTCGAACACCTGCTGAGGCGATCCTTGCTCTTCCACCAGCCCCTGGTGGAGGAACACCACTTCGCTGGAGACCTGACGGGCAAAGCCCATTTCGTGGGTCACTAGCAGCATGGTGCGGCCTTCTTCGGCCAGTGCGCGGATGACACTAAGTACTTCCTGAACCATTTCCGGGTCAAGGGCGGAGGTGGGCTCGTCGAACAGGATTACCTTCGGCTGCATCGCCAGCGTGCGGGCGATTGCGGCGCGTTGTTGCTGCCCACCGGACAGTTGCGCCGGGTAGGCGTGGCGCTTGTCGGCGATGCCGACCTTGGCCAGCAGCGCTTCGGCGACTTCAATGGCCTCGGCCTTGCTCTGGCCGAGCACGCGGCGCGGGGCCTCGATGATGTTGTCGAGCACGCTCATGTGCGGCCACAGATTAAAGTTTTGAAATACAAAACCAATCTCGGAACGCAGGCGGTTGATCTGTTTGCCATCAGCGGCAACCAGTTCGCCATTCTTGGCGGGCTTGAGCTTGAGTTCTTCACCGGCCACCAGAATCTGACCCTGGTGCGGGTTTTCCAACAGATTAATGCAACGCAGGAACGTGGACTTGCCGGAACCGGAGGAACCGAGGATCGAGATCACATCGCCGTCGCGGGCGGTCAGCGAGATGCCTTTGAGCACCTCGAGCTGTCCGTAGCGTTTGTGCAAGTTGCGGATTTCAAGCGCGGGCGTGGCCTCAGCCATGTGCGTTCCTCATATATGTTGCGCTCCTGCTGTTGGCGGGCCTTCCTGGTGAGGCGGCCACGCTAGCATAGCGTTTCAATGGCAGCCAACAGCGCTGCGAGCAGTAAGCGGATGGCATGTGGCGGGTTGTCGCATCGGCACAGCAGACTGTCGCCCCATCAACAACCGAACGGGTGTTTGATCGTGCAGACCCGCGGGTGTTGCGTAAAAAAAGGCGCGATGTTGCCAGCTTTGGCGGGGTGTTGGAAGCGCTATCCGGCTGAACGTACACGATTCGCCCTTTTATTGTGCATCCCACACTTTTTCAGTGTGTTTCTGGTGCGGTCATTCGTTTGAAAAGTGAGTCGCAGGGTAACGCTCTGGCGAATTGCCATTAATTTTAAGGACTTGCGATGACTGTCCGGTCGCGTTAGAAGCCGCGGGCCAGAAGACTTTGAAACATTTTGGCGCATTTATTGCGTGCAGAATCTGGAACGCCCCGTTGGTTTCTTTTTACGAGAAGGAAAACCAGACAGGACGGACGCAATCGCTTTCCTCGCAAAGGTAGTTTCGATGAGCAGTACCCCAAGCTCCAATGGCCTCGAACAGGGGCTCAAACCGCGTCATGTGACCATGTTGTCGATCGCCGGTGTTATCGGCGCCGGTCTGTTCGTTGGCTCCGGCCATGCCATCGCCGCCGCCGGCCCCGCCGTGCTGCTGGCTTATGCCGCCGCCGGTACTCTGGTGGTGCTGGTGATGCGCATGCTCGGTGAAATGGCTGTCGCTTCGCCTGACACCGGTTCGTTCTCGACTTATGCCGACCGTGCCATCGGGCATTGGGCCGGTTTCACCATCGGCTGGCTGTACTGGTGGTTCTGGGTATTGGTGATTCCACTGGAAGCCAACGCCGCCGCGACCATCCTCCATGCCTGGTTCCCGGGGATCGAGATCTGGGCGTTCGCACTGATCATCACCATGCTGCTGACGGTCACCAACCTGTTCAGCGTGAAAAACTACGGTGAATTCGAGTTCTGGTTCGCCCTGATCAAAGTCCTGGCGATCATCGGCTTCATCATTCTTGGCCTCGCGGCAATCTTCGGCTTCCTGCCGAACAGCCAGGTCAGCGGCGTTTCGCACCTGTTCGACAGCGGCGGTTTCCTGCCCAACGGCATGGGCGCGGTGCTGGGCGCGATCCTGACCACCATGTTCTCGTTCATGGGGACCGAGATCGTGACCATCGCGGCCGCGGAATCGAAGAATCCGGGCAAGCAGATCTCCAAGGCCACCAACTCCGTTATCTGGCGGATCGGCCTGTTCTACCTCGTGTCGATCTTCATCGTTGTGGCCCTGGTGCCGTGGAACGATCCTACGCTGGCCAACCTCGGTTCCTACCAGACCGTGCTAGAGCGCATGGGCATTCCGAACGCGAAAATGATCGTCGACATCGTGGTGCTGGTCGCGGTCACCAGCTGCCTGAACTCGGCGCTGTACACCTCGTCGCGCATGCTGTTCTCCCTCGGCAAACGCGGTGATGCACCGGCCATGTCGACTCGGGTCAACAAAAGCGGTACGCCTTACTGGGCAGTCATGCTGTCGACCGGCGCGGCGTTCCTCTGCACCTTCGCCAACTACGTGGCCCCGGCCGCAGTGTTCGAATTCCTGCTGGCCAGCTCCGGTGCCATCGCGCTGCTGGTGTACCTGGTGATCGCGTTCTCGCAACTGCGCATGCGTAAACAGCGCATGGCCCGCGGCGAGAAAATCGTCTTCAGCATGTGGCTGTTCCCGGGCCTGACCTACGCGGTGATCATCTTCATCGTCGCGGCCCTGACCATCATGCTGTTCCAGGAAGCCCACCGCGTGGAAATCCTCGCAACCGGCCTGCTGAGCCTCATGGTAGTCGCCGCCGGCCTGCTGGTGGCGCGCCGCCGCAAGCTGGAAAACCGTGGTGCGGTGGTGTTGAACTGATCCGCAACGCGTAATGCAAAACGGCCGCTGTCAGTGATGACGAGCGGCCGTTTTTGTTTGTGAGCGTAATTTTATTCGCTCTTGTCTTCCTGCGCTTCAACCGACTTGCCGTACGTATCCAGCGCAATCCCGAAATCGGTGATGAACTGTGGCTCGGTCAGCCAGGCCTGGGCGGTTTCGATGTCCATGCCGTCGGCCCACATGCGGTAGTCGATCAGCATGTCGGCGGCCAGGTGGGTGGCGGCCATGCCTTCGTTCTCGGCGTTTTCCATGTCCAGCAGCTCTGGATGGTCAACGATGATGAACGCCAGTTCGCGCAGCAGGGTCAGCAGCATTTCGTTGCGGCTGACGGCTTCGGCGTCGCGCATTTTGCTGAACATCGCCAAGGTGTATTCCGGGATCGGCTCGTCCAGATGCCCGAGGTTGTCGTCCTGGTCCAGCGGCTTACGGCCGACCATGCGGATGTGTTTGGCTTTGGCCTTGGCGCGTTTGGCGCGTTTCTGTTGCTTGTTCAGGGATGCCATGGGAACTCAGTTCTTCTGTTGGGTTTGTGCGGCAATCGCGTCGGACGCCGCCACATAGTCGGCCTGGAAGGCCGGGGATTCGATCCATGCCAGGGCGCCGGCTTCGTCGGTTTCCTGCGACCACTGGCGATACTCGATCAGCGCGGCGAGGATGAAGTCCATCGCGCCTTCTTCGCCTTCCTGCTCGTAGACCAGCTCCAGCAGCGGGTCTTCGAGGAACGCGGTGCACATGGCCTGCTGGCTGATCTTCTCGGCGTCGATCATTTTCTTGAACAGCTCGGTCAGATCCACCGACTCGAAGTCGATGCGGTCATCGTTCGGGTCCAGTTCTACCGGTGTCTCGGCACGTTTGGTGCGGTTCTGCTTGGCCTTGGTCTTGGCCCGGGCGGCGCGTTTTTGCTGCTTGTTGGCGGAGGCCATGGTGTGTTCCGTCGTGCGTGGAAAGGGCTCAGCTGCGTGGCACTGGCCGCCCGGGTGTGTCGGGGGCCAGCTCACCGGTTTGCAGCCAGGTCAGAGCGATGGGCCATAGTGTGGCTTGGTATGCGCTACGAAAAAAGGCGAAATGTCCGACTTGTTGTTCGCCGATGTCCTGCGGCTCGATGCGCAGGTGGGTTTTGTGCGCATGGCTGAAGTAGTCGAGCAGGCGTTCGATGGCCGGGATCGTGCCGTACGGGTCGTCGCTGATGCTGATCGCCAGGGTGCGTGCACGAACGTTGGCGAAGGGCAGGCGGCCGCTTTGCTGCAGTAGCCTGCGGCCGCTCGGGCGTTGCTCATAACGCGATGCGGGCGTGCTCCAGTCGCGTACGACGCCCGCTGGCGTGTCCTCCAGCCAGCCGAGGCGCTTGCCCGGGAAGTAGCCACAGATGCGCGTCAGCAGCGGCATCAGCAAATGCCATTTAGCAAACATGCGCCAGCGCTGTGCCGGCGCGTAGTCGCGCCAGTAAGCGAACTGCGCGCCGACCGTCACCAACCGACGAATGACCTGCCCGGACTTGCCAAGTCCCGCCGCGCAACCGCCGAAACTGTGGCCGACCACATCGATGGGCTGACCGGAGAATTCCCGTTGCGCGCGCTTGAGCATCGCTTCGAAATCCAGCGCGCCCCAGTCGGTCCATGAAGCCTCACAGCCTTTCAGGGTTACCGGGCGTGATTCGCCGATGCCGCGGTAGTCGTAGGTGATCACGTCGAAGCCGTTGGCGAACAGGTAATCGGCGAAGCGCGTGTAGTGTCGGCAGCGTACCGAGGTGGCAGCGTTGATGATGACCACCGGGCGTTGCGGGTCAGGCAGGGTGTGCTGCCAGGTGAAACCGCCGAGCACAAAGCCATCGGCGGCGACTTCCTTGAAGGCTTCACCTTGTTTACCTGTCAACACCGGTGACGGTGACTGCATGTCTTGCGTTGCTGGCGCATCCTGACAGCTCATCGCTTTCGACCCTTTCGCGGAGCTGTCAACAATAGCCTTCGCGCCACACGGGAACAATCCGCCGTTTCTATTCAGCGGATTGCAGGAGCAGGCGCTCTTCGATCAGGGCCTGTTCCCGATTGAGTTCGGCGCGCAGCTCTTCCTCACTCGGCAGTATGGTTTTGTAACTACTGGCGAACAGTTGCTCATTGCCCTTGAGTATCGAGTAACGCGCTACCGAGTCATTGCTCTCTGCACACAGAATGATCCCGACTGTCGGCTTGTCGCCTTCGCTGCGCTTGAGTTCGTCGTACATGCGCACGTACATGTCCATTTGTCCGACGTCGCGAGCGCTGAGCTTGCCGCGCTTGAGGTCAATGATCACGAAGCATTTGAGTACGTAGTTGTAGAACACCAGGTCGATGTACAGATCGTCACCATCGGTGCTGATGCGTTGCTGTCGAGCGACAAAGGAAAAGCCTTTGCCCAGTTCCAGGAGAAAGCCTTGCAGGTGGTCGATGAGAGCCTGTTCGAGACGACTCTCCCTGACCTTGCCGGCCGACGGTAGCCCAAGGAATTCGAGCATGACGGGATCGCGTATGAACTCGCGGGGATGGGGTTTCATGGCTGCAATGTTGGTGGTGGCTTCTTCGATCACATCGGTCTTGTCTCGACTCATCAGCAGTCGCTCGTAGTAGAGCGTATTGATCTGGCGATCAAGGGCGCGGCTGGACCAGTTCAGGTTGGCAGACTCTTCCATGTACCAATGGCGAGCCTTGTCACTGGTGACGCCCAAAAGCCGCCGATAATGGGTCCAGCTCAATTCGTGACGCAGTGCGTCACGAATTGGAAATGCCTGATAAAAGAGGCGCATGTAGCGCAAGTTGGAAGCGTCAAACCCCTTCCCGAACTGCGCCGTCAGATCCTTCGCCAACAAGGCCAGCAACCGCTTGCCATACCCCGCCCGCTGCGCCCCTTGCTGTTCAAACTCGACAATATGCCGGCCGATCTGCCAGCAGGTCTGCACCTGGATCGTATCCACCGCACGCAGCACTTTTTGCCGCGCCTGGCGGATCAGTTCGCCCAACTCTCCCGGCAATGAATCGATTTTCGGGTCTTGCGCATCATCAGTTTTTAACGGGTTCATCGAGTCTTCCGCATCATTGAAAACAGATGCCAAAGCATGCCGGGATTCGCCGGCCGGCGATGTCGGGCGAGCCTGTGAAGTCAGCAGGAAGGCGGGATGGGTCGTGCAGGACGTTGCCGGCAAAAGGCGTATTGATAGCAATGGTCTGTAGTCCATTTCGTACATGCACCAAGTACCAATCAATCTAAAACAAGCCTTTCGGTGCCAAATCTAAAAAAAGGTAACGATTGGGTTCTTCAGAACCCGGGAGTCGCCATCATGAAAAACATTCGTTCATTCATGCTGCCGCTCGCTGCTGTCGGTTGGCTGCTGTTGCCTGGCATGTCTCAGGCCGCCAACCTGGAACCGGTCGACAGTGCCGGCGTGCAAGTCCAGCAACAACAGCAAAACGGCATCAACTACCTGTCCGGCGGGATTGGCCTGGACGAGTCAAAAGCCATTCAGCAAACCCCCGGCTACAACCTGCACATGACGTTTGCGGTGGGCGCGCAAGACCAGTACACCGCTGATGTCGATGTGACGATTCAAAAGGCACCGGGGCAAACCGTGCTGACCCTCACCCAAACGGGCCCGCTGGTGTACGTGCAATTGCCACCCGGTAAATACACCGTGGTCGCCACGCGCAACGGCGAAACACGGCGTGACGTGACAGACGTTGGCAGCGGCACTGCGCGCAATCTGGTGTTCCACTGGAATGACGCTGGATAACGCGGGTGTATTGAAGAATCGAGGCGCGGGTACAATCCCGCGCCTTCCTTTACCCCCGCGTACGCTTGGCCTTCTGCTCGTCGCGGGGCTCGCGCGCCATTCGGTAAATCCATAATCCGATCCAGCCCACGGCTATCAGAAACAGGGTGCCAACGCACTGCGACACGATCTCGAACCAGAACATTCGGGGTTGCTGCGCGAGGGTGTAGGTATGGCGCGGGCCGGTTCGGTTCCAGGTCGTGATGGAGCCGCTGATCAAGCTGTGGATGATCAGATAAATCGACGCGCCGATGAGGAAGGCGATCAATACGCCGACCAGCACCGTCAGCCAGAAGGAAATCCGACTCTGGCGATAGGGTGGCGGATGGGGCAGGGGCTCGCGGGTTCTTTTCTGGTTCATCCAGTGGATAACCTCTTCCTTAAGGTGCGGCCAAAGTAGCGCGGATCGACGTTGGCCGAAACCCGTCGCGCATTTGCGCAGCCCAGAAAAAAGGCTGGATTGAGCCGTCGTCAAATCGCAGGCATAAAAAAACCCTGAATCTTGCGATTCAGGGTTTTCGGTATTTGGTGCCCAGAGACGGAATCGAACCGCCGACACGGGGATTTTCAATCCCCTGCTCTACCGACTGAGCTATCTGGGCAACGGGGCGCATTAAAAGGGTTTTTCGGATTTACGTCAACGACTTTTTTAAAATTTCTTAAATTAATTCCGTCGCTTACGATTCGCCCCCCGATTTTGCGGGTTTACTCCGCAGGCGGAACGTAGCCTTCGGCTTTGGCGTAATCCTCGCCGGAGAAGTACTTGTCCATTTCGCCCTGCAGATATTTGCGGTCTTCGGCGTTCATCATGTTCAGACGCTTTTCGTTGATCAGCAGGGTCTGGTGCTTCTGCCAGTCGGCCCAGGCCTTGGCCGAGACGTGGTCGAAAATATCCTGACCTTTGGCGCCCGGAAAAGGAGCGCGGTCCAGCGCGGGCAGTTCTTCTTTGTACTTGCGGCACATGATGGTACGGGTCATGACGACTCTCCTGCGTTCAATACGGCGGCCGCGCGTTCGAGCAAGGTTTTGACCGGGGCGGCAAGGCCCAGGCGCGGCGGGGTGGCGAGGTTATACCAGAGCCAGTCGGCCTCGGCCACGTGATGGCTGGCCTCCTGTACCTGAACCAGCCAGGGTTCGATGGACAACTGGAAATGGCTGAACGTGTGGACGAGGCTTGGCAGCGCCTGCTGCTCGCCCATGGTCAGCGAATGCTGATCGGCCAGATGTTGCAGGTCGTCGAGGTCTTCGAGTTCCGGCAGGCTCCACAAACCGCCCCACAGGCCGCTGGAGGGCCGACGATAAAGCAGAATCGCGCCTTCTTCGTTGGCCAGCATCGGCATCAGCGTGCGTTTCTGCGGGATGGCCTTGCGGGGTTTGGGGATCGGGTAGCGTGTCTCCAGGCCAAGCATGTGCGCCTCGCAGCCCTTTTCCAGCGGACACAGCAGGCAGCTTGGTTTGCTGCGCGTGCAGAGCGTGGCGCCGAGATCCATCATCGCCTGAGTGTAGGCGTTGACCCGATCGTGCGGCGTAAAACGCTCCGCGTTGGCCCACAGCTGTCTGGCGACCTTCGGCTCTCCCGGATAGCCCTCTTGCGCGGTAAAACGCGCCAGAACGCGTTTGACGTTGCCATCGAGGATCGGTGCGCGCAGGCCCATGCTGATGCTGGCGATAGCGCCGGCGGTGGACAGGCCTATCCCCGGCAGATCCGTCAGCTTTTCGACGTCACGGGGAAACTCGCCGCCGTACTGGCTGACGACGATCTTCGCGGTCTTTTGCAGATTGCGCGCGCGGGTGTAGTAACCCAGCCCGGTCCACAGGTGCAGCACTTCGTCCTCCGGCGCCTCGGCCAGCGCTTGCACCGTAGGCAGCGCGGTCATGAAACGGTCGAAGTAATTGAGCACGGTGCTGACCTGGGTCTGCTGCAACATGATCTCCGACACCCACACCCGATACGGGTTGATGTCCTGCTGCCAAGGCAAATCGTGGCGGCCGTGGCGGTCGAACCATTCCAGCACCGCCGTGGAAAACTGCTCCGCTCTCATCGCTTGAACAGCCCCTTCAATGCGTTTTTCAATTCCGGGCTGACCTTGTCGCCGAGTTTTTCATCGATCTTCTCGCTGAGTTTGTCACCGGCCATTTTGGTCGCGACCTGGCCGAGACGTTCGTTGTCCACACGGCAGGCCTTGGCGCCCAGCTCCAGCGGGCCACGGCAACGCAGCGGCCACTCGATGCCGACGAATTTCTCGCCGACCTGGCAGGCCGGATCCGGCATGGCGCTGGTGTCGCCTTCGACGATGATGCCGACGCGGTAATCCATGCCCAGCACCCGCAGGTCGATGTCGCCGTCACCGTTGACGGTCATGCCGGGGATGCGCACTTTCAGGTCCGGGTTGCTGGCCACGCCGTTGCGGAAGGTCAGGTTGCCCTTGAGTTCCTGGAACGGCGTGTCCTTGCCCCGCGGCTCGCCGCTGAGGGTTTTGCGGTTGAGGGTGGCGATGCCTTTGCACAGTTGCTGTTCAAGGTTGGCGTTGAGCAACACGCCGTTGTTGATCACGAAACTGGCGTTGCCGTTGAGGGTATCGATCAGCGCCTGCTGGCTGTTGCCGCTGCCGGTAATGCTGCTGGTCAGTGTGACCAGCCCTTTGACCGGCGGATTCTTGCCCTGGCTTTCGAGGATTTTCTCCACCGGCACGCGGTTGATTCTGGTCTGCAGGTTCAGCACCGGCGCACTCGGACGCACGTCGAGGGTGCCCTTGGCTTCGAAGTCGCCGTTGTACAGGCCACCGCGCAGGTTTTCCAGCGTCAGCAGGCCGCCTTGGCCGGTGGCTTTGAGCGCGGCGTTCTGGATCGGCAGTTTGTCGAGGGTCAGTTGGCCGAAGGTCAGGTCGGCATCGACATCGAGTTTGGCCAGACGCTCGACCGGCAACAGACGCTCGGTGCTCCAGGCGCTTTTGCTCGGCTTGTCCGGCAACGGTGTGCTGCCGGCGCCGGCCATGGCATCGGCTTCGGTGCTGGCGACTTCCGCCTGACGCACTTGCGTGGCGTTCTTGGCTTTTTCCGATTTCGGCGGCAGGTAGCGGTCGACGTCGAACGTGTCAGCCTTGAGGATCGCGCGCAGCGACTGCTTGGCGAAATCTTCAACGGCAATACGCCCGCTGAAGCTGCTGTCGTCGACTTTCAAATTGATGTTGTCGAAGGCGACGCTGGTTGGCGTGGCGGCCACGCGGCTGACCAGCTCGACCTTGCTCAGGCTGCCGGGCGCCATCGCTGGCAATGTCTGGCCGATGCTGTCGACGAACTTCGCCAGATCGAACTGGGCGATCGAGAGGCCGCCAGTGATCTGCGGGGTCTTGTCGAGGTCGTTGGCCTTCAGCTCACCCAAGGCGCGCAACTGGTTGGCGGAGATCTTGATCCCGGTCCATTCGGCGACGTTCGCGGCTTTGTCCAGCGATACCTGACCCTGGGCGGAGAAGGTCATGGTCTTGCCTTGCAGCGGATCGCCGGTCAGTTCGCCGGACAATTTCATGTCTTCGAATTTGTAGCGTTGCAGCGCGCGCTCAATGCGCAGCTCGCCGTTGAGTTCGGTGCGCACCCGCAGCACTGGCTGATTGGTGCTGAGGAACGCCGTGGCTTTCAACGGAATGTTGGTCGAATCGTGGACCGCACCGGTGCTCAATTGGATGCTTTCGGCGCTGTACTGCTTGCCGGTCTGCTCGTCGTTGTACTCAACCCGGGCGTTGTTGACGGTCAGGCTGTCGATGTCGAGCCGGATCGGCTGTGGTGGTTTTTCCGGCTGGGCGGCAGCCTCTGCAGCGGGTGCGCTGGCAGGCGTCGGGCTGCCTGCAGGCGTGGCGGGAGGTGGCAGCTTGCCGATGTCTTCCCAGTTACCGTGGCCGTTCTTGTCGCGTTTCAGACGCAGGTTCAGGCCTTCGACACGCACATCGCTCATCTGCACTTCGCGGCGCAACAGCGGCAACACGCGCACGGACAGACCGAGCATCTGCAGATCGGCATAGGGTTCGGTCGGATTGATCAGGGTGGCGACGCTGGCCTCGTGCAATTCCAAGCCAAGCCACGGGAACAGGCTCCAGCCGATATCGCCATTGAGCGTCAGCTCGATGTGGGCCTTGTCGCGGGCTATCTGGCGAATCTCGTCTTTGTAGTCGTTGGGATCAAAGAGGTGGGTCAGGGCGAAGCCTGCCGCGACAATGATCAGCAACAGCCCGAGAAGTACCAGACCCAGGATTTTGCCGAACGCTTTCATGGGCGAGTCCTTGTAGTTAGTCGAATTCGTAATTTAGCCGGGGAGTATAGCGCTGCATCGCGCTCTTCCGGACAGGGCCTGTCAAACCTGTCGGGCCTCGTTCTGCTGCGCTTGGACAGTCAAACGGGCGGCAGTTTCCCGGTGGCAGGAGATCAGATGACATTAAAAAGGTGATATCAGTTTGGTTTTTCTGTCACGTGCAAATGGTAACCTTCGCCGGTTCGTCCGTCCTTCTGCGACTTAACGTCGCGCCTTCAAGGAGCTTCACCTTAAAAAACGGTCATGCCTGCGTGCATAAGGCCGAGGGTGAACAGTGGCTGGCGAACCATACTAATAATTGGGGGATACACAATGAGCACGAGCATCACGGCGGACGGCCTTCGCGCCGACCAGCCTGCGTTCCTGTCCAAGGAGCGCATCATCGCCAGGCCCGGTTTCAACCGCTGGCTGGTTCCACCGGCCGCTCTGGCCATCCACCTGTGCATCGGCATGGCTTACGGCTTCTCGGTGTTCTGGTTGCCGCTGTCCAAGGCGCTGGGCGTCACTGCGCCAGTGGCTTGCGCGCCGGACATGAGTTTCATCGCTCAGGTCTTTTCTTCGCAATGCGACTGGCCGATCTCCATGCTCGGCTGGATCTACACCCTGTTCTTCATCTTCCTCGGCTGCTCGGCAGCGATCTGGGGTGGCTGGCTGGAACACGCCGGGCCACGCAAGGCCGGTGTGGTATCGGCACTGTGCTGGTGCGGCGGTCTGCTGATCTCGGCGCTGGGGATTTATACCCACCAGATCTGGCTGATGTGGATCGGCTCCGGCGTGATCGGCGGTATCGGTCTGGGCCTGGGCTACATTTCGCCGGTCTCGACCCTGATCAAGTGGTTCCCGGACAAGCGCGGCATGGCAACCGGCATGGCGATCATGGGCTTCGGTGGCGGCGCGATGGTCGGTGCCCCGTTGGCGACTGCGCTGATGAGTCACTTCGCTTCGCCTGCCGGTGTCGGCGTGTGGCAGAGCTTCGTGGCGATGGCGGCGATCTACTTCGTGTTCATGATCGGTGGCGCTCTGGCCTACCGCGTGCCGCCAACCGGCTGGAAGCCTGAGGGCTGGACCGCGCCGGCGAAAAAAGCCTCGAACGCGATGATCACCCACCGTCACGTGCACGTGAATGTGGCGTGGAAAACTCCGCAGTTCCGTCTGGTGTGGCTGGTGCTGTGCCTGAACGTGTCCGCCGGTATCGGCATTCTCGGCATGGCCTCGCCACTGCTGCAGGAAGTGTTCGGCGGCAAGCTGCTGGGCGTTGACGTGCCGTTCGGTCAACTGGACGCCGGGCAACTGGCTTCGATCGCCGCGATTGCTGCCGGCTTCACCGGTCTGCTGAGCCTGTTCAACATCGGTGGCCGCTTCTTCTGGGCTTCGTTCTCGGACTACCTGGGTCGCAAAAACACCTACTTCGTGTTCTTCGCCCTCGGTTTTGCCCTGTACGCGCTGATCCCGAACATGGGCCATCTGGGCAACGTTGCGCTGTTCGTGGCGGCGTTCTGCATCATTCTGTCGATGTACGGTGGTGGTTTCGCGACCGTTCCGGCGTATCTGGCCGACCTGTTCGGCACGCAAATGGTCGGTGCGATCCACGGTCGTCTGCTGACTGCCTGGGCTGCGGCCGGGGTACTCGGTCCGGTGCTGGTGAACTACCTGCGTGAGTATCAGCTGAGCATCGGCGTTGAACGCGCGGCCGCTTACGACATCACCCTGTACATCCTCGCGGGCCTGCTGGTGCTGGGTTTCCTGTGCAACCTGCTGGTGCGTCCGGTGGCCGACAAGTACTTCATGACCGACGCTGAACTGGCTGCCGAACAGGCGCTGGGCCACGACAAAGGTGCTGATGCCAGCACCGTACTGGAGTGGAAAGCCGCGCCGGGCAGCAAGCCGCTGGCGATCGCCGCGTGGCTGGTGGTGGGTATTCCGTTGGCGTGGGGTGTGTGGGTGACCCTGCAGAAGACGGCGGTACTGTTTCACTAAAAAAACGTAGTACCCCTGTAGGAGTGAGCCCTGCTCGCGATAGCGGTCTGACAGTCACGGAAATGTTGGCTGTCACGCCCTCATCGCGAGCAGGCTCACTCCTACAGTTGTTTTCAGGGTGCCTGTCATGGCTTGTATGGACATGTCTACCCGCGACAGCCGGGGCCTCTGTCCGTCAGCCATCTCACGTCTCGTGTTTCTGTTTCGGCCCCGCGTGCCTATAATGGCTGCCTTTTTCGCCCAATGATTTTGCGGAGCTGGTGATGGCCGAACGTAAGGCGTCTGTCGAGCGCGACACTCTGGAAACCCAGATCAAAGCCTCGATCAACCTTGATGGCACCGGAAAGGCCCGATTCGATATCGGTGTTCCTTTTCTTGAGCACATGCTGGATCAGATCGCCCGTCACGGGTTAATCGACCTGGATATTGAATGCAAGGGCGATCTGCATATCGACGACCACCATACCGTGGAAGACGTCGGTATCACCCTCGGCCAGGCCTTCGCCAAAGCCATCGGCGACAAGAAAGGCATCCGTCGCTACGGTCACGCCTACGTGCCGCTCGATGAAGCGCTGTCGCGCGTGGTGATCGACTTCTCCGGCCGTCCAGGCCTGCAGATGCACGTGCCGTATACCCGCGCCACCGTGGGCGGTTTCGACGTCGACCTGTTCCAGGAATTCTTCCAGGGCTTCGTCAACCACGCACTGGTCAGCCTGCACATCGACAACCTGCGTGGCACCAACACCCACCACCAGATCGAAACCGTGTTCAAGGCTTTCGGCCGCGCGCTGCGCATGGCTGTCGAGCTGGACGAGCGCATGGCCGGGCAAATGCCATCGACCAAAGGCGTTCTGTAATGCAGACGGTTGCAGTTATCGACTACGGCATGGGCAACCTGCACTCGGTGGCCAAGGCCCTCGAGCACGTCGGCGCCGGCAAGGTGCTGATCACCAGCGATGCCGACGTGATTCGCGAAGCCGACCGCGTGGTATTCCCAGGCGTCGGTGCGATCCGCGATTGCATGGCGGAGATCCGCCGCCTCGGTTTCGATTCGCTGGTACGTGAAGTCAGCCAGGATCGCCCGTTCCTCGGCATCTGCGTCGGCATGCAAGCCCTGCTCGACAGCAGCGAAGAGAACGACGGCGTCGACTGCATCGGCCTGTTCCCGGGCGCGGTGAAGTTCTTCGGCAAAGACCTGCATGAAGATGGCGAACATCTGAAAGTCCCGCACATGGGCTGGAACGAGGTGCAGCAGAAGGTCAGTCACCCGCTGTGGCACGACATTCCGGACATGGCGCGTTTCTACTTCGTGCACAGCTACTACATCGCTGCCGCCAATGCACGGCAGGTGGTGGGCAGCGGTCACTACGGGGTCGATTTCGCTGCGGCGCTGGCCGAGGGCTCGCGCTTCGCCGTGCAGTTCCACCCGGAGAAGAGCCATACCCATGGCCTGCAATTGCTGCAGAACTTCGCCGCGTGGGACGGTCGCTGGTAAATGGCCGCCAGGAAGTCCAAACCGCCGATCCTGACCCTCACTCCCGAACAGGAGAGCGAGGCCAATCGCAAGATTCAGCGGTTCATGGAAGACCGTTTCGAACTGGACCTGGGTTCGTTCGAGGCGGCGGAAATTCTTGAGCTGTTTACCCGCGAAATTGCTCCGCACTATTACAACAGGGCGATTTTCGATGTGCAGACCCACCTCAAAGAGCGGTTTGAAAGCATCGAAAGCGACCTGTGGGCGCTCGAGAAAAACTGATTTCCGAGCCAAGCTGAACATTCAAATTTGAAGGTTTGCCAGATGCTGATTATTCCCGCTATCGATCTCAAGGACGGTGCCTGCGTACGTCTGCGCCAGGGCCGCATGGAAGATTCCACAGTGTTCTCCGATGACCCGGTGAGCATGGCTGCCAAGTGGGTGGAGGGCGGTTGCCGCCGGCTGCATCTGGTCGATCTGAACGGCGCGTTCGAAGGCCAGCCGGTCAACGGCGAAGTGGTCACCGCGATCGCCAAGCGTTATCCGACCCTGCCGATCCAGATCGGTGGCGGTATTCGCTCGCTGGAAACCATCGAGCACTACGTCAAGGCGGGCGTGAGCTACGTGATCATCGGCACCAAAGCGGTGAAGGATCCGGCGTTCGTCGCTGAAGCCTGCCGCGCGTTCCCGGGCAAGATCATCGTCGGTCTGGATGCCAAAGACGGTTTCGTCGCTACCGATGGCTGGGCTGAAATCAGCACCGTGCAGGTCATCGACCTGGCCAAACAGTTTGAGGCCGACGGCGTATCGTCGATCGTTTATACCGACATCGCCAAAGACGGCATGATGCAGGGCTGCAACGTGCCGTTCACTGCCGCGCTGGCCGCTGCAACAAAGATCCCGGTGATCGCTTCCGGCGGTATCCACAATCTGGGTGACATCAAGTCGCTGCTCGACGCCAAGGCGCCGGGCATCATCGGCGCAATCACCGGCCGGGCGATCTACGAAGGCACCCTCGACGTTGCTGAAGCGCAAGCTTTCTGCGATTCGTACCAAGGCTGAGGACTGACCATGGCGCTGGCCAAACGCATCATCCCTTGCCTGGACGTGGACAACGGCCGGGTCGTCAAAGGTGTGAAGTTCGAAAACATCCGCGATGCCGGTGACCCGGTGGAAATCGCCCGTCGCTATGACGAGCAGGGTGCCGACGAGATTACCTTCCTCGACATCACCGCCAGCGTCGATGGCCGCGACACCACGCTGCATACTGTCGAGCGCATGGCCAGCCAGGTATTCATTCCGCTGACCGTCGGCGGTGGCGTGCGTACCGTGCAGGACATCCGCAATCTGCTCAATGCCGGTGCGGACAAGGTCTCGATCAACACCGCAGCGGTGTTCAATCCGGAATTCGTCGGTGAAGCGGCGCAGCATTTCGGCTCGCAATGCATCGTCGTCGCCATCGACGCGAAGAAGGTCTCCGGCCCGGGTGAAACCCCGCGCTGGGAAATCTTCACCCACGGCGGGCGCAAGCCGACCGGTCTCGACGCGGTCGAGTGGGCGAAGAAGATGGAAGGCCTGGGTGCCGGCGAGATCCTGCTGACCAGCATGGATCAGGACGGCATGAAAAACGGCTTCGACCTTGGCGTGACCCGCGCGATCAGCGACGCGTTGGGCATTCCGGTGATCGCTTCCGGCGGCGTCGGCAACCTGCAGCATCTGGCCGACGGTATCCTCGAAGGCCACGCCAGCGCAGTGCTGGCGGCGAGTATTTTCCACTTCGGCGAATACACCGTGCAGGAGGCCAAGGCCTACATGGCCAAGCGTGGCATTGTGATGCGTTGAACCCGATGACGGGCCGGTTGCATGGCTGACCGCTGCACCCTTGACTTCATGGTCAGGGGTGCAGGCTGATCCAGGCGCGAAGTGTTGGCTTATTCGCCGTTTTCAGAGTGTTGTACCAGGTCGGTACGCACATGCGAGGTGCTGAAATTCCGATCCATGGCGTAGCTGCATACCGTTCGTGGCAAGTATCTGTTCAAAATCAAGAATCCGTGTTTTAAGTTTTCATATTCATTGAGATTGATTGCGCCACAGTCCGTGGTTTCTGGGGGGCCTGTGTATACCTGTACCCAGGCATTGCGACCGTCGACGGCAGAAAACGAAAGAAGAAGACCTATCGGAAGGGTTCTTATCGCGGGCGGTGTCAAGTCTGGCAATGGGGTCGAAACGGGTTCCACAATCCGGGCAGGCAGGATCTGTGCATTTCTAAGTAAACCGGTGGTAAAGGGTTGTTCTGCGGTATCGACACCTACCAGGCAAAGATAATACAAACCTTCTTCTCGGCCGATGGGTGCTGCTACTTTTGCTGAGTGCGTACTGATTATGTCGCTGTAGTTTTCTGGCAAATGGCAAGCATGTGCATCGCGTACTGTTTTGTAGCGGTAAAAGGCAGTGCTCATTGTAAATTCAGTACCCCATGAAGGTGTTTCTTCGTTGTCGTTCATGGGTTTTTTGTGAAGGGTTACATCTGAGTCTATTGTGCTGTTAAAACTGAACTCTGGTTTTAGCGTGCAAGTACTTGCGTCAATATCGAAGCGGCCTTCTGTAAAGCAGGCAGTCAGGTAGTCCATGGGGAAGCTGTGGCTTGCGCGATCAGGCAAAGAAGAGCCGGTTTTATTTTCTCCACATAATCCATGCCAGAAACATAATTTGTCATCCGAGAGGCCATAGGTGGTTCCAGAGAGTACCCCGGTCACCTCACCGGTAGCGGCATCAATGACCGGGGAGCCTGAAGAACCCGGCGCTATGCCCTTGCAATCCTGTTTCTGATAGTTGGTATGTACGGTCATGTATTTGATCAGAACGATGTTTGACGGCTCTTGAGTGCAGGTCGATAGCCGCAAGCCCGAAGCGACACTGGGTGCTCCTATGACTTTTACCTGGGTAGGATTGGCGGGAGCGCTTGAGGCGAGTTTGAGTGGGGTTATGCCTTCCTGCAGCAAGGCATTCAGAGAAGTGTCCAGTTCCATGATGGCAGTATCAGCGCTGGCCAGACTGGCCCAACTGACTTTCTTGATAGCGTAGCGTTTGGTGGGATCCAGCGTGTCGGCGAAGTAATTGAACTGCATTTCGCCCTGATAATTTTTATTTGTCGTAGTTCCTGTTTTGATTGAAGCACAGTGAGCGTTGGTTGCTATATAAGCAGGGCCATTCGCTTCGTTGTTGCTGTCGCGAGTATCCAGCAAGAATGCTGTGCAATAGCGGCTGCCATTCCTGTGGATCTGTCCGACACCATTCCATTGGTTAGATTGGCCGTCAGCGTTGTTCAGTAATTCGGGTTCTGGTGACTCCGCAATCGAATGTGCACAAGTAATCAATGCGGATGTTGCAAGCGCTAAAGAAATAAAACGTTTCATGTCGTAATTCATGACCATTCCTTGGTCGGTTATTTCAATATCACGAAGGGTTCTTCGGGGTGGTTTGAGCAGTGTATTGAAATGCTTGTTAAGTGTTTTGTGGGTTGTGTTGCTACTTGTAAGTCAATAGTTGGACATGCGTTTTTATGTGCTGATATTTTTTACAGTGGAGTGATGAGGCGGGATTCCAGGAGCTGGTAACGGGGTAAATGGACGCGGGGGCGCGCATCGTCTTCAGGCGCGAATACGTACAGGCCAGTGGACAGCATGGCGTACCCAAGGCACTCTTGGGCACGCCATGGATTCCGGTAGCCCGATATGATCAAACGCCTGCTTCTTGTTCTCGCCAGCGCTTGTGTGTTGTTGCTCAACACGGCGCGTGCCGAAACCGGTCCTGACACCGATCTGGTGCTCCTCACCGAAAACTTTCCGCCCTACAACATGGCGAAAGACGGCAAGAATTTCGCCAAAGGCGAAAACATCAACGGCATTGCCACCGACATCGTGCGCGAGATGTTCAAGCGTGCAGGGCTCACCTACAGCCTGACGCTGCGCTTCCCGTGGGAGCGGGTCTACAAGCTGGCGCTGGAGAATCCCGGTTACGGCGCCTTCGTGATGGCCCGCCTGCCGGATCGCGAAAACCTGTTCAAATGGGTCGGCCCGATTGGTCCGGACGACTGGATCATGCTGGCCAAAGCCGACAGCAAGATCACCCTCGATTCCCTCAACGATGCGCGCAAATACAAGATCGGTGCCTACAAGGGCGACGCGATTGCCGAGACGCTTGCCAAACAAGGCCTGAAGCCAATCGTGGTGCTGCGTGATCAGGACAACGCGAAGAAACTGGTGAACGGTCAGATCGACCTGTGGGCCACTGGTGATCCTGCCGGTCGCTATCTGGCAAAGCAGGACGGCGTGACAGGTCTCAAGACGGTATTGCGCTTCAATAGCGCCGAGTTGTATCTGGCGCTGAACAAGGATGTCTCGGACGACACCGTAAGCAAGCTCCAGGCGGCGCTGGAGCAGATGCGCAAGGATGGCGTGGTGGACGAGATCATGGGGCGGTATCTCTGAGGCCGGAGCTTCACCGGATACACATGTGGGAGTGAGCCTGCTCGCGAAAGCAGTGGATCAGTCGATAGTGTTGGCGACTGACACACCGCCTTCGCGAGCAGGCTCGCTCCCACAAGGGTTCGGGTGTTTCCGGGTCAGCGGTACACGCCATCCTTGCCATGCGCAGCAGTGGCTTTGTTGCCGCGTACACTGATCATCTGCTTGATATCGATCCACTCGATACCTTGCGCCTTGAGCTTGGATAACTCGCGTTCCAGCACCGCCAGAGTCTGCGGATACGGATGGCCGATCATCACCGCTGAACCCTGCTTGCGGGCCAGACTGATGGCGGTCTGCAACTGGGTGTAGATGGCGGCTTCGGTGCGCTCGTCATCGAGGAACACATCCCGCGAAACACTCGCCAGATCGATCTTCTGTGCCTGCTGCGCAGCGACCGTCTGGGCGCTGGTGCGGCTGTCGACGAAGAATTTGTGCCGGCGCTGCAGTTCGCCCATCAGCCACGCCATCGCTACGGGTTGCGCAGTCATGCGGCTGCCCATGTGATTGTTGATGCCGGCGGTGTAGGGGACCATTTTGAACGCGGCATTCAGGCGCTTTTCCAGCTCTTCGAGTGACAGCTCGGGGTGCCAGGCGTACGGGCCGGTCGCCGGGTCCATGGGCATGTGCAGGATCACGATCTTGCCGGCGCGATGGGCTTCGCGGGCAAATTCGGTAGCGTGCGGCGTGTCGGGCATGATCGCCGTGGTCACCGGGCCGGGCAGGGCCAGCACACGACGATCCCGGGGCAGGTTCTGCCCCAGGTCGTCGATGATCAGCGTCAGGTAGGCTTTTTGTGCGGTGGATCTGGCGGGTTCTGCGTGAGCAGCACCCGCCAGAAAACACAGCAGGACGAAGATCAAACGCAACGACATCCTCAACGGCCGGACGTGATGCTCAGGCCCTTGAGCAGGCTCAGGGCCTGGGCCAACTGGTAATCGTCATCCTGCGGCATGGCTTTGGCCTTGGCGCCGGAACCGGTCGGCTTGTCCGCACCGCCGTTGCCGTTGCCCAGGTGACCTTGCAGGTCGGCTTCCTTGAAGTAGTCGCCATCCGCTTCGTTGGTGATCTTGGCCTTGCGCACTTCGATGTCCGGGACGATGCCCTGGGCTTGGATCGAGCGGCCGTTCGGCGTGAAGTACAGCGCCGTGGTGATCTTCAGCGCGCGGTCGTTGTTCAGCGGCAGCACGGTCTGCACCGAGCCTTTGCCGAAACTGGTGGTGCCCATGACCACCGCGCGTTTCTGATCCTGCAAGGCGCCGGCGACGATTTCCGACGCCGAGGCACTGCCACCGTTGATCAGCACGACCATCGGCACGGCTTCGCTTTCATCCTTGCCGGTGGCGGAGAAGCGCAGCTCGGAGTTGGCGATCCGGCCTTTGGTGTAGACGATCAGGCCTTTCTTGATGAAGTGGTCGACCACTTCCACTGCCGCCTGCAATACACCGCCCGGGTTGTTGCGCAGGTCGAGGATGATGCCGTTGAGCTTCTTGCCGTTGTCTTTACGCAGCTTGGCCAGGGCCTTGGAGACTTCTTCGCCGGTCTTGACCTGGAACTGGGTGATGCGGATGTAGCCGTAGCCCGATTCCAGCAGCTGCGCCTTGACGCTCTTCACCTGAATCACGGCGCGGGCCAGGGTCACGTCGAACGGCGTGCCGCCGTCGCGCACCAGGGTCAGGGTGATTTTCTGGCCGATCTTGCCGCGCATCTTGTCCACGGCTTCGGTCATGGTCTGGCCACGGGTCGGCTGGCCGTTGATCTTGACGATGAAGTCGCCGGCCTGGATGCCGGCCTTCGATGCAGGGGTGTCGTCGATTGGCGAGACGACCTTGATGAAGCCGTCTTCGGAGCCGACTTCGATGCCCAGGCCGCCGAATTCGCCGCTGGTGCTTTCCTGCAGCTCGGTGAAGTCTTCAGGGCCGAGATAGGCGGAGTGCGGATCGAGGTTGCTGAGCATGCCCTTGATCGCGTTCTCCAGCAGGGTCTTGTCGTCCACCGGCTCGACATAGGCCGCCTTGATCCGGTCCATGACCTCGGCAAAGGTGCGCAACTCTTCCAGCGGCAACGGTGCCTTGGCGGTCGCGGCAGTGCCTGCCGGAGCGACGGCCGGGGCCGGTTGAGCGGCGAACGCCAGAGGCGCGCCGATCACCAGGGCGATCGTCAGGGCCAGCGAGGTAAGGCGGGACAAATGCAGCATGTCGAACGAACTCCTGAATTAGGCGACGCGCTTATCCTTGCGCGTGACACCATTGCGCCGGATCACTCGGGTGACCCTGCTGACGAATTGCGAAATACAGCGCTGGCGTGTCCTGACCGCCACTGTTACCCACAGTGGAGATCGACTCACCGGCTTTTACCACGTCACCGGCCGACTTGAGCAGCGTCTGGTTGTGACCGTAAAGACTCAGAAAACCATTGCCGTGATCGAGGATCACCAGCAGCCCGGCGCCACGCAACCAGTCGGCGAACACCACGCGTCCGCCGTGCACGGCATGCACCTGGCTGCCGGCGGCGGCGCTGATCATCACGCCATCCCACTTGGTACGGGCATCGTCGCCGCGGCTTTCACCGAAGCGTGCCAGCAGTCGACCATCAACCGGCCAAGGAAGTTTTCCCCGGGTTGCAGCAAAAGGGCCACCGAAGGTCTCGCCGCTGCTGGACACCAGCGCGCCGGGGGTTGATCTGGCTGGTTTTCGTGGGGCGTCGCTGTTTTCAGCCTGCGCCTCACGCAAACGCTTTTTTTCCGCTTCCTGCTGGGCGATCAGCACTTTCTGTCGCGCTTCTTCTGCCTCACGGGCCTGGCGGGCCAGGGTTTCTTCAATGGTTTTAAGGACTTTAGACAGGTCTGCCTGATCCTGCTCGCGGGCGGCCAGTTTCTGGTCGCGGGCTTTCACGTCATCGTTGAGTTTGGCGAGGACTTGCTGGCGTTCCTTGCGCACCTTGTCGAGTTCGTCGCGCTGGGTGTCGAGGCTGCTCTTCTGCACCAGCAATTGCGCCTGCTGCATGGCGATGTCTTTTTCGACATTGGCCAGTTGGCGCAGGGTTTCGTTGAAGTTCTTCAGCTGCTCCAGGCGGGCCTGGCTCAGGTAATCGTAATAGGTGAGGGTGCGGGCGAATTTCTCGGGATTCTGCTGGTTGAGCAGCAGCTTGAGGTATTCCTGACGGCCGTTCTGATAGGCCGCGCGGGCCTGGATGGCGATCAGTCGCTGTTGTTCAGTGCGCGCGCTCTGGAGTTTTTTTTTCTCCGCATCGAGCCGCTGCAGCTCGGATTCGCTTTTCTTCAGCTCTTTTTGCAGGGCATCGACCTGCTTCTCGAGCTTGCCCATTTCGGTTTCGGTGCCCTTGAGCTCTTTCTGCACACCGGACTTTTCTTCCTGCAGCTTGCCCAGCAGCTTTTTCAGCTCGGCAATGTCCTGACGCGTGGCATCCAGCTGCTGTTGGGTTTGCGCGCGCTCGTCAGCGAAGGCCGGTTGGAGCAGGCAGGTCAGAGCGAGGGCGATCAGGACGCGAAGCATAGAGGCGGGCGGCACCAGGGTAATGGACGGCCTAGTATGCCCGCCCGGGGCGGCAAAAAAAACGCCCAATTGGGCTTGTGTGATAACTGGAGCGGCAGAGAGGCTCATTTCCATTTCGAAAACCCCATAAACCACTGTGGGAGCTGGCTTGCCAGCGATGGCGTCTGCACATTCAACATAGCTGTTGGCTGTCAGATTGCTATCGCTGGCAAGCCAGCTCCCACAGGGTTTTGCGGTGTTTTATGGATCGGGTCAGACCAGAATCGAGGTGCCAGTCATCTCCGCCGGTTTCTCCAGGCCCAACAGCATCAGCATGGTCGGTGCCACATCCGCCAGTACGCCGCCTTCACGGACCTTGAGGTCGCGCTTGCCGACATAAATGAACGGCACCGGCTCGGTGGTGTGCGCGGTGTGCGCCTGGTGGGTTTCTTCATCGGCCATTTTTTCGACGTTGCCGTGGTCGGCGGTGATCAGCGCTTCGCCACCCACCTTTTCCAGCGCTTCGACGATGCGGCCAACGCAGGTGTCGAGGCACTCCACGGCTTTTACCGCAGCGTCGAACACGCCGCTGTGGCCGACCATGTCGCCGTTGGCGTAGTTGACCACGATCACGTCGTAGCGCTGGTGTTCGATGGCATCGACGATGCGGTCGGTGACTTCCGGAGCGCTCATTTCCGGCTGCAGGTCGTAGGTGGCGACTTTCGGCGACGGGATCAGGATGCGCTCTTCACCCGGGAACGGCTCTTCGCGGCCGCCGGAGAAGAAGAAGGTCACGTGTGCGTATTTTTCGGTTTCGGCGATGCGCAGCTGAGTCTTGCCGTTTTTCGCCAGATAGTCGCCAAGCACGTTTTCCAGGCTGCCCGGAGCAAAAGCCGCCGGGGCCGGGATGCTGGCCGCGTATTGGGTCAAGCCCACGTACTGCACTTTTGGCTGGCGCGCGCGCTCGAATTCCTTGAAATCGTCTTCGACGAACACGCGGCTCAGCTCGCGGGCACGGTCGGCACGGAAGTTCATGAACACCACGGCATCGCCGTCTTCAACCTTGACCGGCTCGCCGATGGTGGTGGCTTTGACGAACTCGTCGCTCTCGCCACGGGCGTAGGCGGCGTCGAGGCCTTCCTGGGCAGTGGCAGCGTTGAATTCGGCGTTGCCGTCGACGATCAGGTTGTATGCCTGGGAGACGCGGTCCCAACGGTTGTCACGGTCCATCGCGAAGTAGCGACCGATGAGGCTGGCGATGCGGCCCTTGCCGAACGCCTGGAAGGTCGCGTCAAGCAGTTCGATCGACGACGCGGCGCTTTTCGGCGGGGTGTCGCGGCCATCGAGGAAGGCGTGCAGGTAGATCTTTTCGGCGCCGCGCTTGAAGGCCAGTTCGGCCATGGCGATCAAGTGATCCTGGTGGCTGTGCACGCCGCCATCGGACAGCAGGCCCATGAAATGCACGGCTTTGCCGGCGGCCACGGCTTTATCCACGGCGGCGCAGATGGTCGGGTTTTCGAAAAACTCGCCGTCGCGGATCGCTTTGGTCACGCGGGTAAAGTCCTGATACACCACGCGCCCGGCGCCGAGGTTCATGTGGCCGACTTCGGAGTTGCCCATCTGGCCGTCCGGCAGACCGACGTCCATGCCGCTGCCCGAGATCAGGCCGTTCGGCACCGTAGCCCACAGACGATCGAGCACAGGCTTCTTCGCCGCATACACGGCATTGGATTCGTGGCTGTCACTGTGACCGAAGCCGTCGAGAATCATCAGGACCAAAGGTTTAGGCGTGGTAGTCATGGAATCCACTCGTGGCTAATAAAGAAGAGGGCGATGGAAAAGGGAGTGGCAGTTTAAAGCGAAGTTCCTGCGGCGTCACCGCCGGACGGGGTTTGGCCCACCATAGTGGCTGTGTATACTGGCCGACATTTTAACGCCCTGGAACCTCCTTCGATGGTTGCTCACCTGATTGAATTTGCCACTAACCACTACATTCTTGTCGGTATCTTCGTCGTATTGCTGGCTTTGCTGCTGGCGCACACGATGCAGGGCGGCGGTAAAAGCCTGAGCACCGGCGAACTGACCGCACTGGTCAACAAGGACGCAGGCGTGGTGGTGGACATCCGTCCGGCGAAAGATTACGCCGCCGGTCATATCGTTGGCGCGATCAACATTCCTCAAGACAAACTGGCTGCGCGCGTCGGCGAGCTGGAAAAACACAAGGCCAAGACCATCATTCTGGTCGACGCCCTGGGCCAGACCGCCGGCACCCACGCCCGCGAGCTGATGAAATCCGGCTTCACCGCCGCCAAGCTGTCCGGCGGGATCTCCAGCTGGAAAGGCGACAACCTGCCGCTGGTGAAGTGATATGAGCGAAGTCATCGTCTACTCCAGCGACTACTGCCCTTACTGCATGCGAGCCAAGCAATTGCTCGCGAACAAAGGTGTGGCCTTCGAAGAGATCAAGGTCGATGGCAAGCCGCAGATTCGTGCTGCCATGAGCCAGAAGGCCGGACGCACGTCTGTGCCGCAGATCTGGATCGGCGAGAAGCACATCGGCGGTTGTGATGATTTGTATGCCCTGGAGCGCGCCGGCAAGCTCGACGCGCTGCTCAAGGCCTGAACGGCTGCACCCACGTACAGCAATCCCTAAAAGACCCAAGATCAGAAAGGATCTGAGATGACTGACCAACAGAACACTGCAGCCAGCGAAGAAGAAACCGCACCGCAATTCTCCTTGCAGCGCATCTACGTACGCGATCTGTCCTTCGAAGCCCCGAAAAGCCCGGCGATCTTCCGCCAGCAGTGGGACCCGACCGTCGGTCTGGATCTGAACACCCGTCAGAAAGAACTGGAAGGCGATTTCTACGAAGTCGTGCTGACCCTGTCCGTGACCGTGAAAAACGGCGACGAAGTGGCCTTCATCGCTGAAGTGCAACAGGCCGGTATCTTCCTGATCAAGAACCTGGACGCGGCTTCGATGAGCCACACTCTGGGTGCGTTCTGCCCGAACATCCTGTTCCCGTACGCTCGCGAAACCCTGGACAGCCTGGTGACCCGTGGTTCGTTCCCGGCCCTGATGCTGGCGCCGGTGAACTTCGACGCTCTGTACGCGCAGGAACTGCAGCGCATGCAGGCTGCGGGCGAGACGCCGACCGTACAATAAGCGGTTTGAGCGACAACGAAAAAAGCGCCGTAACAGGCGCTTTTTTCTTGGGTTGGAATACAGAATTCATGGCTTCATGTAGGAGCTGCCGAAGGCTGCGATCTTTTGATCTTCAAAAACAAGATCAAAAGATCGCAGCCTGCGGCAGCTCCTACAGGGGTGATGTTTTTGCGGGCGGGTGGTTATTTGAAGTCGTTCTGCCGCCACGCTTCGTACACGGCCACCGCCACGGTGTTGGACAGGTTCAGGCTGCGGCAGCCTTCACGCATCGGCAGGCGCAGGCGCTGTTCGGCGGGCAGGGCGTCCAGCACTTCCGGTGGCAGGCCACGGCTTTCCGGGCCGAAGATGAACGCATCGCCCGGGACGAACGCGGCGTCGTGAAACGGCCGCGAACCCTTGGTGGTGAACGCGAACAACCGTGGGTGGCCGAGGCTTTCCAGGCAACTGGAGAGGTCGGCATGGCGCTGCAACGTGGCATATTCGTGGTAGTCGAGACCGGCCCGGCGCAAGCGCTTGTCGTCCATCTCGAAACCCAGCGGTTCGATCAAATGCAGGTGGCAGCCACTGTTGGCGCACAGCCTGATAACGTTGCCGGTGTTCGGCGGAATTTCTGGTTGAAAAAGGATGACGTGAAACATGCACGGCTCCGAAGGTAAAGATGACGCGCATTCTACGCCGCCAGCCGACCCGCGTTCGAAACTATTCCCGCGGGTGATCGGTTCGCTGGCGATTTTCGGTCTGATGGTCGGTTTGATGATCGGTCGCCTGACCACGTCGGACCCGAGCGTGCTGCAGCAGGTCGATGTCACTGATGACGGCCTGGTGGTGTGGTTCAACAATGAACCGAAACTGCACGGCGAGATCATCGATGGCACGGTGGCGCTGTTGTTTCAGGCTGAAGGCCGCGCGCAGAAAGGTCAGTTGAAACTCAACGGCAAGGACGTCAACTGGCGAACGCGGGTGAGTGACGGTGGGCTGTTACTGACGGTGCTGGCGGCGCGGCCGCTGCAAGGTGAGTGGGCCGCCAGCAAGGTCGATGACCGCTGGCGGCTGCAGATCCATCTGCGCGAGCAATAAAAGCGGGAATCCCCGGCCTGCCTGTACCAGGGTTCCCAAAACGGGGTGGACTTCGCTGAGAGCGTCGGTCCGGTGTAAAGAGGGAACCCCCGGCCTGCCTGTACCAAGGATCCCAAAAGGGTGGGTTCGCCGCGCTGCGGTTTGAACCCGGTGTAAAGAGGGGAATCCCCGGCCTGCCTGTACCAAGGTCCCCGAAAGGGTTGGTGAATCGAATCACCTGTAAGCGTTATTGCAGGGGGCGTGCCAGTTTTAGTATTTCGAAACAGAAAAAAGCCTAAGAGCCGCGAAAGCCCCGTGAATCGGGGATTTGATGCTTCTGCTTGGTTGAAGCTTTGATCTTGTTGGTGTTTTTTTGATCAGTAAGTCATGCCCAATTGCGGTTCGCCGTGCCTTGTGGCGGTGCACACAAAAAAAGATCGCAGCCTTCGGCAGCTCCTACAGGGATATGCGTTCTCTGTAGGAGCTGCCGAAGGCTGCGATCTTTTCGCGGACGATTAGAGGAGGGGGCTTAGCCCTCATCCCCCTCATCATCATCCCCACCATCCACCTTCATCCCCAATTCCTTGATCTTGCGCGTCAGGGTATTGCGCCCCCAGCCAAGCAGTACCGCCGCATCGCGTCGACGCCCGGCGGTGTGCTTCAAAGCAGTCTCGATCATGATCCGCTCGAACGCCGGCACCGCGCTGTCGAGCAGGCTCGACTGGCCGCGGGCCAAGGCCTGATCCGCCCACTGGCGCAGCGCCTGCTCCCAGTTGGTCACCGGCGCCGAATCCTGTGGCAGGCTCAGCAGCTCCGGCGGCAAGTCACTGATGTGCACTTCGCGCCCGGAGGCCATCACCGTGATCCAGCGGCAGGTGTTCTCCAGCTGCCGCACGTTGCCCGGCCATGGCAGGTTCTTCAGGTATTCCTCGGTCTCGCTCTTCAACAGCTTCGGCTCCACCGCCAGTTCTTGCGCAGCGCGGCTGAGGAAGTGCTTGGCCAGGGTCGGGATGTCTTCACGACGGTCCGACAGGCGCGGAATGTGGATGCGGATCACGTTGAGGCGGTGGAACAAGTCCTCACGGAATTTCCCGGCGTGCACCAGGGTTTCCAGATTCTGGTGAGTCGCGGCGATGATCCGCACATCGACCTTGACCGGCACATGGCCGCCAACGCGATAGAACTCGCCGTCGGCCAGCACCCGCAGCAAACGGGTCTGGGTGTCGGCCGGCATGTCGCCGATTTCGTCGAGGAACAACGTGCCGCCATCCGCCTGCTCAAAGCGCCCGCGACGCAGGTTGGCCGCGCCGGTGAACGCACCTTTCTCGTGGCCGAACAGCTCGGATTCCATCAGGTCTTTCGGGATCGCCGCCATGTTCAGCGCGATGAACGGCGAGGCCGCGCGCGGGCTGTGGCGGTGCAGGGCGTGGGCCACCAGTTCTTTACCGGTACCGGATTCGCCGTTGATCAACACGGTAATGTTGGAGTGGCTCAAGCGGCCGATGGCGCGAAACACTTCTTGCATCGCCGGCGCTTCGCCGATGATTTCCGGAGTGCGGGTCAGCGCCGGCACCACTTCCAGGCCTTGCTGTTCCTGCGCATGCTGATTGGCGCGTTTGACCAGCGATACCGCCTCGTCGACGTCGAACGGCTTGGGCAGGTATTCGAAAGCACCGCCCTGATACGAGGCCACTGCGCTGTCCAGGTCGGAGTGCGCGGTCATGATGATCACCGGCAACCGTGGGTGCTGCTCGCGGATGCGTGCCAACAGGTCGAGGCCACTGGCGCCCGGCATACGGATGTCGGAAATGATCACATCAGGCTGCTGACGGGCCAGACGACTCATCACGCCATCGGCGCTGTCGAAGCTCTGGGTGGTCATGCCTTCCTGCTGCAAGGCCTTTTCCAGAACCCAACGGATAGAACGGTCGTCATCGACGATCCACACGGTTTCACTACGGCTCATGTCGATGTGGCTCCTTGTTCCAGTGGCAGAAAGATCGAGAACGTGGTGTGGCCGGGGTGGCTGTCACACTCGATCAGGCCCTGGTGCTGGCTGATGATGTTCTGGGTGATGGCCAGGCCCAGCCCGGTACCGTCCGGGCGGCCGCTGACCATGGGAAAAAAGATGGTTTCCTGAAGTTCCGCGGGGATCCCCGGGCCGTTGTCGATGATCTCGATCTTGGTCACCAGGCGATGACGGACGTGGCCGATGGTGAACTGGCGCATGGCGCGCGTGCGCAGGCTGATGCGGCCCAGACGCAGCTCGTTCTGGCTGCTGATCGCCTGCATGGCGTTGCGCACGATGTTCAGCACGGCCTGAATCATTTGTTCGCGGTCGATCAACACGTCGGGAATGCTTGGGTCGTAATCGCGCACCAGGGTGATGCAGCCCTGGCTTTCCGCTTCGACCAGTTGGCAGACGCGTTCCAGCACTTCGTGGACGTTGCACAGGGCTAGTGACGGCAGTTTGTTCGAGCCGAGCATGCGGTCGACCAGATTGCGCAGGCGGTCGGCCTCTTCAATGATCACGTTGGTGTAGTCGCGCAGGCTGTCTTCCGGCAGTTCGCGGGCCAGCAACTGCGCGGCGCCACGGATGCCGCCGAGCGGGTTCTTGATCTCGTGGGCGAGGCCGCGCACCAGCATCTTGCTGGTTTCCTGCTTGGACAGTTGCGCCTCTTCCTTGGTGATCCGCAGCAAGCGGTCACGCGGGTGCACCTCCAGCAGGAGCATGGTCGCGCCGTTGCTGAGGATCGGCGTCACCGCGTAGTCCACGGTCAGGGTCTGGCCGGTGAGGGCGGTGAGCATCGCTTCGCGCTTGGTGAACGGGTGTGCCTGTTCGACCGCCTGGCGCAGCGAGTTGAGCGCCTCGGTGGATTCGGTGAACAGCTCGCTGATGAACTGTCCGTGACTGCGCTGACCGCTGATGGCCAGGAGCATTTCAGCCGCCGGGTTCATGTACTCAAGACGCAACTCGGCGTCGAGCAGGATTGTGGCGGTGGTCAGGTTGTCGAGCAGCAAACGGTGGATTGCGTCGCTAATAGTCATCGGAGCCTCTTTTGGGGGCGGAGCGTGCGCAAGAAGCAGGCGTCGTTGAACGGAAAATGCAAAAACCAAACCAAGGCTCCGAAAAGAAGCGCTCAACCCTTGAAACAGGCGTTTGACGCTCGTTTGCGTGGCGCCCTTGGGCAGGGAGCGGGAAGTTTCGAACCAAAATGGGTTGTAATGTGGGTACGGTGCAGTCTGCTGCACCAATATAGTGCGCAAAGCTGAACGGCGTTAGAAGAAACGCAGGAAGGGATTTTTTTCTTCGACGGGTTTGTCTTTCAGCGGACATTCCGGGCGCACGCCGAAGTCCTCGGCAGTGCAGGGTTTGACCTGACGCTTTTGGGCCAGCGAGATACGCAGCATGTGGAACGGCTGGTTGGCGGTGCGTTCGACCGTGCGGCCCTGCTCATCGAGAATTTCTACCGACAGGTTATGGCTGCCGCGATCGAGGTTGCTCAGCGGGAAAACCGGACTCAGGCCCGGCTCGCCAGTGGCCTGGCCGTCCAGCAGCAGGCGATAGCGGTGGCCCTGCTGCAGACCCGGTTCGCTGGTGACGCTGACGATCACCTCGCCCGCGCTGCTGCGAATGGTGGCGTCCGGCTCGGGTATCAGAATGCGCAGCATGTCGTAGTGAAACAGCGGTTGTTCCGGGGATTTTTTTGCAACGCTGATCGGCGCAGCGGCCGTGGGATTGGCCGACATGCGGTTGCTGGTTGCGATGGGTACGCGCTTGGCATTGCCGCGCGGCTGGTCGGTGTAGACGCGATTGCCCTGGGCATCGACGTAGGTGAAAACCTCGGCGTGAACGGGCAGGGCGAGCAGGCACAGGATCAGCCAGACACTCCTCATGGCTTGTGCACCCGTTGCACGGTGAACACCACGGCCGGACTCTGCTGGATGATCGCCTCGCCGTCGATCACTTGCACCGCGAGACGATGCTCGCCGCGATCGACGTTCACCAGTTGCAGGATCGGCACGTTGCTCGGCTGGCCGTAAGGCGCGTCGTCCAGGACCAGCCTTAATTGGTGCGGCGCCTGCAAACGCGGCTTGATCAGCACGCTGACGGTGAAAGTGCCGTTGTTGGCGCGCAGGGCTTCTTCGCTGGGCAGGCCGCTCAGCTCCAGTACTTCATAAGCGCTGCGTGCCGCGGGGCTTGTGTCGATGCTTGAAGGCGCTGGCGCGCTCGGTGCCTGTGGCTCGACGCGGTTGAGTGGCGGCAACTCGACCGGCTGCGCCTGAACACCGTCCGGCGAGTGATCGCTGTAGACCGTGTTGCCATTGGCGTCGGTGTACTTGTAGATCTGCGCGGCGGCGGGCAGGGCGATCAGCAGCAGGATGTAGAGAAAGGTGCGACCCATGAAATCGACCGGGAAAGAAAGCAATGGGATGCAGCATAGGCCAGGGTGGGCGACAGGCCCAAGCCGTTAACAAATGGAATTGAAAAGCCAAGTCAAGAGATCGCAGCCTTCGGCAGCTCCTACACCGATCCTGTAGGAGCTGCCGAAGGCTGCGATCTCTTGATCTTCAATAAAAAAGGCCTCCCGAAGGAGGCCTCTTTCTGTCACGCCGCGTAGCGCAGCGCTACCGGGTCAGCAGCTGTAGTACAGCTCATATTCCAGTGGGTGTACGAAGGTGCGGACCTTGATTTCTTCTTCGGATTTCAGCGCGATGTAAGCATCGATGAAGTCGTCGGAGAACACGCCGCCCTTGGTCAGGAACGCACGGCCCTTGTCCAGCTCTTCCAGGGCTTCTTTCAGGCTGCCGCAAACTTGTGGGATCTCTTTCGCCTCTTCAGGCGGCAGGTCGTACAGGTTTTTGTCAGCGGCATCGCCTGGGTGGATCTTGTTCTGGATACCGTCCAGGCCGGCCATCAGCAGTGCTGCGAAAGCCAGGTACGGGTTGGCAGCCGGATCCGGGAAACGCGCTTCGATACGACGGCCGCGCGGGCTGTTGACGTAAGGAATACGGATCGAGGCGGAACGGTTGCGCGCCGAGTAGGCCAGCATCACCGGCGCTTCGAAACCTGGCACCAGACGCTTGTAGGAGTTGGTGGCCGGGTTGGTGAAGCCGTTCAGGGCCTTGCCGTGCTTGATGATACCGCCGATGAAGTACAGGGCGGTTTCGGACAGGCCGGCATAGCCTTCGCCAGCGAAGGTGTTCTTGCCGTCTTTGGCGATGGACATGTGTACGTGCATGCCCGAGCCGTTGTCGCCGTACAGTGGCTTCGGCATGAAGGTCGCGGTGCGGCCATAAGCGTCGGCAACGTTGTGGACAACGTATTTCAGCGTCTGAACTTCGTCAGCTTTTTTCACCAGGGTGTTGAACTTGACACCGATTTCGTTCTGACCGGCAGTCGCCACTTCGTGGTGGTGAACTTCAACGGTCTGGCCCATCTCTTCCAGTGCGTTGCACATGGCAGTACGGATTTCGTGGTCGTGGTCGAACGGCGGAACCGGGAAGTAGCCGCCTTTGATACCAGGACGGTGGCCTTTGTTGCCGCCTTCGATGTCCTGGTCGGACATCCACGAACCTTGTTCGGAGTAGATCTTGAACATCGAGCCGGAGATGTCGGACTTGAACTTCACTTCGTCGAAGATGAAGAATTCTGGTTCTGGACCGGCGAAGACGGTGTCACCGATACCGGTGGTCTTCAGGTATTCCTCGGCACGGTGAGCGATGGCGCGCGGGTCGCGATCGTAACCTTGCATGGTCGAAGGTTCGATGATGTCGCAGACCAGGATCAGGGTCGCGTCTTCGGTGAACGGGTCGAGAACGGCAGTGTCGTCGTCCGGCAGCAGGATCATGTCGGAGGCTTCGATGCCTTTCCAGCCAGCGATGGAGGAACCGTCGAACATCTTGCCGACTTCGAAGAAGTCGTCTTCCAGCGCATCGCGAGCCGGCATGGTCACGTGGTGCTGAGTGCCTTTGGTGTCCGTGAAGCGCAGATCAATCCACTTGACGTCATGATCTTTGATGAGTTGAACCGACTTCGACATAGTGTCCTCCGGGTGGCTTAGGGCTTGGTAGTGGATGCCCTTAATAGGGGTGATGCCGGCGCAGATACTCTGCCAAGGCAACCTGCCTCACAAGGGAGCAAATTGCATGCCAGTGCCCCAGCATGGGTTTTTTGCCCCAAATTCACGCTTTGAGCACTGCAAAGCGCCATAAAGGCGAAAATCTCGCCCCTTAATGTAGCGTCTAAAAACAAAAATGACCCGTTTTGGTGCAAGGAAAACCTTCTGCATATTAACTGGTTAAACCTTGAGCAATTTCCGCTATAATCCGCGCCCCCCTTTTTCGGCTGGCCCTGCGCGCGCTGTTTTCATGAAACTAATCGTAAAAGTCTTCCCCGAGATCACCATCAAAAGCCGCCCTGTCCGGATGCGTTTCATCCGCCAGCTGGCCAAGAACATCCGCGCCGTGCTCCGCGATCTGGACCCGGCCGTGGTGGTGAACGGTGTGTGGGACAATCTCGAGCTGGAAACCCGCGTTACCGACCCCAAAGCCTTGAAAGAGATGGGTGAGCGCCTCACTTGTACTCCCGGCGTCGCGCACTTTCTGCAGATCGACGAGTACCCGCTGGGCGATTTCGACGACATTACCGAGAAGTGCAAGCAGCACTACGGCAATGAGCTGGCCGGGAAGATTTTCTCGGTGCGCTGCAAGCGTGCAGGCAAGCATCCGTTCAGCTCGATGGACGTTGAAAAATACGTCGGCAGCAAGCTGCGTCGCGAGTGCGGTGCAGCCGGAATCGACCTCAAAGACCCGGAAATCGAAGTTCGCATCGAAGTTCGCGACCAACGGTTGTTTGTCATCCACAGCCAGCACAACGGCATCGGCGGTTACCCGCTCGGCGCCCTGGAGCAGACGCTGGTATTGATGTCCGGCGGCTTTGACTCGACGGTTGCCGCGTACCAGATCATGCGTCGCGGCCTGATGGCGCATTTCTGCTTCTTCAATCTGGGCGGCCGTGCCCACGAATTGGGCGTGATGGAAGTCGCGCATTTCATCTGGAAGAAGTACGGCAGCTCGCAACGCGTGCTATTTGTCAGTGTTCCGTTCGAAGAAGTATTGGGCGAAATTCTCGGCAAGGTCGATAACAGTCATATGGGCGTCGTATTGAAGCGTATGATGTTGCGCGCGTCCTCTGCCATCGCCGACCGCCTGCACATCGATGCGCTGGTCACCGGCGAAGCGATCTCCCAGGTATCGAGCCAGACGCTGCCGAACCTGTCGGTGATCGACTGCGTGACCGACAAGCTGGTCCTGCGCCCACTGATCGTGGCGCACAAGCAGGACATCATCGACACGGCCAACGAGATCGGCACCGCCGATTTCGCCCGGCACATGCCGGAATACTGCGGGGTCATCTCGGTCAATCCGAAGA
>NZ_QAIK01000107.1:88056-98042 GCF_003061005.1 Pseudomonas sp. HMWF021
CCAAACGCTACCGCGTTGAACACGAAGAGAAAGAATTCGACATGGCGGTCCTCGAGCGTGCGCTCGAAAACGCCAAACTGGTGCCGATCGATCGGGTGATCGACGAATTGGGCCAGGACTTGCAGATCGAAGAAGTCGGCGAAGCGCTGGCCGGTCAGATCGTCATCGACATCCGTCACCCGGATGCGGCCGAGGATGACCCGCTGGAGCTCGCCGGCATAGAAGTACAGACGATGCCGTTCTACGCAGTGAACGCTCGTTTCAAGGAGCTGGATCCGACTCGCCAGTACCTGCTGTATTGCGACAAAGGCGTGATGAGTCGCCTGCATGCTCACCATTTGCTCAGTGAGGGGCATGCCAATGTGCGCGTTTATCGACCGAGCTAAGTGCCCGGGGCTGTTTGCCTGTGGCCTGCGTCACCGGCCCCCCGACACCGCCGTCAAGCTGTAACGGCCATGCCGGACACTACTGTTAATCGCTGCCAAGACTTGTCAGCAAACCGAATCCTCTGATCGAGATACACAAGTGATCGAAAATCTACGTAACATCGCCATCATTGCCCACGTTGACCATGGTAAGACCACCCTGGTAGACAAACTCCTGCGTCAATCCGGCACCCTGGAGCGCAACGAGCTCAACGACGAGCGCGTGATGGACTCCAACGACCAGGAAAAAGAGCGCGGTATTACCATTCTGGCGAAAAACACCGCCATCAACTGGAACGGCTACCACATCAACATCGTGGACACCCCGGGCCACGCCGACTTCGGCGGCGAAGTAGAACGCGTAATGTCGATGGTTGACTCCGTTCTGCTGCTGGTTGACGCTCAAGACGGCCCTATGCCGCAAACCCGTTTCGTGACCAAGAAGGCGTTCGAAGCCGGCCTGCGTCCAATCGTGGTGATCAACAAGGTTGACCGTCCAGGCGCGCGTCCGGACTGGGTTCTGGACCAGATCTTCGACCTGTTCGACAACCTCGGTGCTACCGAAGAACAACTGGACTTCCAGGTTGTTTACGCTTCGGCCCTGAACGGCATCGCCGGTCTGGATCACACCGCCATGGGCGAAGACATGACTGCGCTGTACCAGGCAGTGGTCGACCACGTTCCGCCTCCGGCCGTTGACCGTGACGGTCCGTTCCAGATGCAGATCTCCGCTCTGGACTACAACAGCTTCCTGGGTGTTATCGGTGTTGGCCGTATCGCCCGTGGTCGCGTCAAGCCGAACACCCCGGTTGTCGCGATCAGCGCCGACGGCAAGCGCCGCAACGGTCGTATCCTGAAGCTGATGGGTCACCACGGTCTGCACCGCATTGACGTTGAAGAAGCGGCAGCGGGCGACATCGTCTGCATCAGCGGCTTCGACGAGCTGTTCATCTCCGACACCCTGTGCGACATCAACACCGTCGAGGCGATGAAGCCGCTGACCGTTGACGAGCCAACCGTTTCCATGACCTTCCAGGTAAACGACTCGCCATTCTGCGGTAAAGAAGGCAAGTTCGTGACCTCCCGTAACATCAAGGATCGTCTGGACAAAGAGCTGCTGTACAACGTTGCACTGCGCGTTGAAGAAGGCGACTCGGCTGACAAGTTCAAGGTATCCGGCCGTGGTGAGCTGCACCTCTCGGTACTGATCGAAACCATGCGTCGCGAAGGCTTCGAGCTGGCCCTGGGCCGTCCTGAAGTGATCATCCGTGAAGTTGACGGCGTGAAGCAGGAACCGTTCGAAAACGTCACCATCGACATCCCTGAAGAATCCCAGGGCAAGGTCATGGAAGAGATGGGTCTGCGTAAAGGCGACCTGAGCAACATGGTGCCGGATGGCAAGGGCCGTGTTCGTCTGGAATACAACATCCCTGCTCGCGGTCTGATCGGTTTCCGTAACCAGTTCCTGACCCTGACCAACGGTGCTGGCATCCTGACCTCGATCTTCGACCGTTACGCTCCAGTGAAGTCGGGCCACATGTCCGGCCGTCAGAACGGCGTTCTGGTTTCGGTTGAAACCGGCAAGGCGCTGACCTACTCGCTGGAAACCCTGCAGGCTCGTGGCAAGCTGTTCGTAGAACACGGCCAGGAGATCTACAACGGTCAGATCGTTGGTCAGAACAGCCGCGACAACGACCTGGGTGTGAACCCTACCAAAGGCAAGAAGCTCGACAACATGCGTGCTTCGGGTAAAGACGAAACCATCGCTCTGGTACCACCTGTTCGCTTCACTCTGGAACAGGCTCTGGAATACATCCAGGAAGACGAGCTGTGCGAAGTGACTCCTAAGTCCATCCGTCTTCGCAAGAAGATCCTGGACGAAAGCGAGCGTACCCGCGCTGCCAAGAAAGCCAAGGCATAAGATTTAGCCCAGGCTGAAAAAAACGCCCCCGGTCGCGAGACCGGGGGCGTTTTTGTTTGTCCGGGGGTTACGCGTTGTTTGTGCTGGCCTCATCGCTGGCAAGCCAGCTCCCACAGGGTTTTGCGTCGCACATGAATCTTGTGTACGACATCAATCAATGTGGGAGCTGGCTTGCCAGCGAAGGCGGCCTGACAGGCGCCGAACCTTTCAGGAAAGGTCAGAACTTCTCGATCGACCGCGAATTCTGCACCCGCTCCACTTCTTTGGGCTTGTACGCGCAATACCCCGGCCGCGGGCCGATCTTCGGGTGGTTGCGGCAGGTGTCCGGGCGCTTGTCATAAATGGTGCACAGGCGGCTCTTACGATCCAGGTAGTAGCAATCGTTGTTGCTCATGCGCTGCAGGGTGAAGATCCCCGACTTCTGGTTGAAGCGCTCGACCAGCCCTTCCTTCTGCAGACGCTTGGCGATGTTTTTCGGCGGATCGCCCAGCTCGAACTCGTCGACCACGCCGATACGTACCAGGTCCTTGATCTTGACCTCGACCGGCAGGGTGCAGCAGCTGGAGACACAAGAGCCGCACATCGGGGCCGAATATTTGGCCCACGTATCGAGACGGTCGATCTCGGCGGCGGCAATCAGGTTGGGCTTCATCATCGGGAGTTACCAGGCGTGTGTGCATCAGGGCGCGCGATCATACCGGGACTGGTGGATTTTTGAACAACCTTTCGCCAGATTTTTGCAAATGCCGCGCAACTACCATTCAGTCCGGCACGGCCCCTGCATTCATTAGCCCATGCGCCAAGGTATTGCCGGACGATCTCGCACTCTCAGGAAAAACTGCCGAACCAGAGCCCCGACCGTCGGTCAGACCGTCTAGGCTCAGACAATTCCCCGCTCGCTCGAGGTCCTATCGATGACTCAAGAACCACTTGTTCGCGAAGCAGAGGTGGCCGCATTTCGCGACGCCGTCCTGACCAAGCTCACCTATGCGGTGGGTAAAGACCCGGATCACGCCTTCGACCATGACTGGTTCGAAGCCATTGCCCTGGCGGCGCGCGACCACATGGTCGAACACTGGATGGACCACACCCGGCAGATCTACCGCAAAGGTCAGAAGCGGGTGTATTACCTCTCGCTGGAATTTCTCATCGGCCGCTTGCTCTACGACAGCCTGAGCAACCTCGGCCTGCTCGATGTCGCCCGTGAGGCGCTGACCGAACTGGGCGTCGATCTGGAACGCATTCGTCTGCTGGAACCGGATGCGGCGCTCGGCAACGGTGGCCTCGGCCGTCTGGCGGCGTGCTTCATGGAAAGCATGTCGACCCTCGGCATCGCCGGGCACGGCTACGGCATTCGCTATGAACACGGTCTGTTCCGCCAGGCCATCGTCGATGGCTGGCAGCAGGAACAGACCGAGCACTGGCTGGATTTCGGCAACCCGTGGGAGTTCGAGCGTCCGGAAGTGGTGTACACCATCGGCTTCGGCGGCAGCGTCGAAACCGTTACTGATGCCAGTGGCAAGTCCAAGCAGGTCTGGTCGCCAGCGGAAACCGTGCGGGCGATTGCCTACGACACGCCAGTAGTCGGCTGGCGCGGGGCGAGCGTCAACACCTTGCGCCTGTGGCGTGCGCGCGCCATGGAAGATCTGCATCTGGAACGTTTCAACGCCGGTGACCACCTGGGCGCCGTCGCCGAAGTGGCCCGCGCCGAAAGCATCTCCCGGGTTCTGTACCCGGCGGACAGCACCGAAGCCGGGCAGGAACTGCGCTTGCGTCAGGAGTATTTCTTCGTCGCAGCTTCGTTGCAGGATTTGCTGCGCCGCCATCGCAACATGCACACCTCGGTGCTGACCCTGGGCGATCACGCGGCGATCCAGCTCAACGATACCCACCCTTCGATTGCCGTTGCCGAGCTGATGCGCCAACTGGTCGATGTCTACGACGTGGCCTGGGATGCGGCGTGGCAAGTCACCGTCGATACCTTGTCGTACACCAACCACACGCTGTTGCCCGAGGCGCTGGAAACCTGGCCGGTCGGCCTGATGGAGCGCATGCTGCCGCGGCACATGCAGATCATCTATCTGATCAACGCGCAGCACATCGACTCGCTGCGCGCCAAGGGCATTCATGATTTCGACGTGCTGCGCGCGGTGTCGCTGATCGAAGAGGACAACGGACGCCGGGTGCGCATGGGCAACCTCGCGTTCCTCGGTTCGCACAGCGTCAACGGCGTGTCCGGGCTGCATACGCAACTGATGCGCAAGACCGTGTTCGCCGAACTGCACAAGCTCTACCCGGAGCGGATCAACAACAAAACCAACGGCATCACCTTCCGCCGCTGGCTGTTCCAGGCCAACTCCGAATTGACCTCGATGCTGGTCGATTCCCTCGGCCCGGACGTGCTGGATAACCCGGAAGAGCGCCTGCTCGATCTCGAACCGTTCGCCGAGAAACCCGCGTTCCGCAAGGCCTTCGCCGAGCAGCGACTGCACAGCAAAAAGGCCCTGGCCTATCTGATTCACGAGCGGTTGGGGATCGCGGTCAATCCGGCGGCGATGTTCGACGTGCAGGTCAAACGGATCCACGAATACAAGCGCCAGTTGCTCAACCTGATGCACACCGTGGCGCTGTATCAGGCGATTCGTGCCGAGCCGGAAGTGGACTGGGTGCCGCGGGTAAAAATCTTCGCCGGTAAAGCGGCAGCCAGTTATCACCAGGCCAAGCTGATCATCAAACTGACCAACGACATCGCCCGGGTGGTGAACAACGACCCGACCGTGCGCGGTCTGCTGAAAGTAGTGTTTTTGCCCAACTACAACGTCAGCCTGGCCGAAAGCATCATTCCGGCGGCGGACCTGTCCGAGCAGATTTCCACTGCCGGGTTCGAAGCGTCGGGCACCAGCAACATGAAGTTCGGCCTCAACGGTGCGCTGACCATCGGCACCCTCGACGGCGCCAACGTGGAGATGTGCGAGCGTATTGGCGCCGAGCACATGTTCATCTTCGGCCTCAGCGCGCAACAGGTCGAGGCGCGCAAACAGAACCACGAGTTCAGCGCCGCACCGGACATCGCCGCGTCCCATCGCTTGAGCGATGTGCTGCAGGCGATCCGCAGCGGCGTGTTCTCGCCGGATGACACGTCGCGCTACACCGGGCTGATCGATTCGCTGGTGGACTACGACCGTTTCCTGGTCTGCGCCGACTTCGACTCCTACTGGGAAGCGCAAAAACGCGTCGACGCGCACTGGCACGATTCCAATAACTGGTGGCGCTCGGCAGTGCTCAATACGGCGCGGATGGGCTGGTTCTCGTCCGACCGGACGATTCGCGAATACGCCACGGATATCTGGAAGGCACTGGAGTAACTTTTCGCTCGGCTCGATATAATCGGCGCGCCGGAAAAGATCGCAGCCTTCGGCAGCTCCTACAGGGTTATGTGAACACCTGTGTAGGAGCTGCCGAAGGCTGCGATCTTTTTGGATCAGGCTGCGCTAATCTTCCCGGATTGGCCTTTGCGCTTAGGGATATCGACCATGCAATGGATGTTCATGTTGATCGGGCTGCTGCTCGGCTGGCTGCTCGACGAGTCGTTCAGCGCCGCGTTGCTCGGTGCACTGCTCGGGCTTGTGATCGGGCAGACGCTGCGCATCGCCCGGCTTGGCTCGCAGGCTGCAGAGCAACAGCGCCAACTTGAACAGACAAAAGCGGCTTTGCAAGGCGTCGCTCAGCGCCTGTATCTGCTGGAAGGCTCCCCCTCTCACGCGTTGCCAGCGGCAGGCGCGAAACCGGTCGTCGAACCCGTCATCGTCGCCGAACCGGCACCCGCCGTCACACCGGATCTGGTCTGGGAGCTGCCGCCCGAACTCGAACCGATTTCTGCCGTCGCCAGTGAAACCAGTCAGCCGCTGCCGGCCGATGTCTGGCATCTGGATGCCGTCACCGACGAGCCAGCTGCACCTGCACAACCTGCCGAACCCCGTGGCCCCAACCTGATCGAGCGCGGCATCAGCGCTGCGCGCAACTGGCTGTTCGGTGGCAACACCGTGCTGCGGGTCGGCGTGGTGCTGTTGTTCTTCGGTCTGGCCTTTTTGTTGCGCTATGCCACCGAAGGCATGGTGGTGCCGATCGAATTGCGTTACGCCGGTGTTGCGGCAGCGGCCTTGGCCCTGCTCGCGCTGGGCTGGTGGCTGCGCAAACGCAACAGCAGTTATGCGCTGATCCTGCAGGGCACCGGGATCGCGGTGCTGTACCTGACGGTGTTTGCGGCGATGCGCTTGCACCCGTTGCTCGACCCGTCCGCCGCGCTGGGTCTGCTGGTGGCGGTCACGGTGTTCTCGGCGATTCTCGCCATCACTCAGGATGCTCTTGGACTGGCGGCCGCCGCTGCGCTCGGCGGCTTCGCCGCGCCAATCCTGACCTCGACCGGCGCCGGCAATCACGTCGCGCTGTTCAGCTATTTCGCCTTGCTCAACGCCGGCATTCTCGCCATCGCCTGGTTCAAGGCCTGGCGTCTGCTGAATCTGATCGGTTTCGTCGGCACGTTCGGCATCGGTTTCGCCTGGGGCTTGCGTTCCTACGCGCCTGAATTGCTGTGGAGCACCGAGCCGTTTCTGATTCTGTTCTTCCTGATGTACCTGGGCATTGGCCTGTTGTTTGCCCGGCGCAAGTTGCTCGACATGCCCGATGCGCCAGCGGACGGTGACCGCGAGGCGCTGCTGCACTGGTCGGCGCGCAAGGGCGATTACGTTGATGGGACGATGCTGTTCGGCCCGCCCATCGTCGGCTTCGGTCTGCAGTTTGCGCTGGTGCAGCATCTGGAGTTCGCCGCCGCGTTCAGCGCGCTGGCACTGGGCGTGATCTACATGGGCCTGGCGCGAGTGTTGATGGGCGGCCGCGCCTTGTTGCTGGGTGAAACCTGTCTGGCGCTGGGGGTGATTTTCGCCAGCCTGGCGATCCCGCTGGGCCTCGATGCGCGCTGGACTTCGGCGGCGTGGGCCGTGGAGGGCGCGGGGATTTTCTGGCTCGGCTTACGTCAACAGCGACCGTTCGCCCGGGCATTTGCCCTGTTGCTGCAACTGGGTTCGGCGCTGGCGTTCCTCAGTCAGTTGCGGGTCGGCGAAAGCAGCCTGCTCGACGGCGCACCGTTGGGCGCATTGATGCTCGGTATTGCGTTGCTGTTCAGTTTCTATCAATTGCGCAAAGCCACGCCGGAACAGGCTTCGCCGTGGGAGCGTCAGGGCTTGCCGGTGCTGGCGGCACTGGGCCTGGCCTTCCTGTACTTGCTGGCGCCGCTGTTTTTCTTTGTTCAGGCGACAGCGATCAGTTGGGCCTTGGCCGGACTGGTGACCCTGTTTGTCGGCCTGCGACTGCAATCGCGCACGTTCCTGTTCACCGCATTCGCTGTGCAGTTGCTCGGCGGCGCGCTGTTCCTATTGCGTTTGCAAGGTACGGGCGAGAATTCGGCGGCAGTGTTCAGCGCCGGGTGGAGCGGTTTGCTCAGCGCATCGCTGATTGGCCTGGCGTTGATCGCCGGCATGTTGCTGGCGGCGCGCGACGAGATGGTGCGCGGCGATGTGCGGCTGCTGCGCGGCTTGTCGGTGGTGTTGCTGGCGGGGTTGGTGCTGATCAATCTGGCGGTGCTGTTCGTACTGCCGTGGCAGACCGCGAGTGCGGTGTGGGCGGCCAGCGGATTGCTGATCATCTGGTTGAGCCTGTACCTCAAGCAGCGCGTGAGTTTTGTCTTCGGGCTGTTGTTGCAGTTGATCGGCGGCGCGGCGTTTCTGTTCGCCGGCCCCGAGTTGCTCGGGCCGTTGTCCAGCGAAGGTCTGCGACCGTTGGCCCATGGCGGCTTCTGGACGCCGTTGGTGTTGGGGCTGGCCGCGTTGGTCGGTGCCTGGCGCCTGCAACTGGGCAATCATGCTTCGGCCTTCGATGCGCTGAGTTTGCAACGTTTGTCCGAAGTGCTGCTGGTGTGGGGCGCCGGTTGGTGGGCGTTGGCGTGGGTCAGTGAGGTGCTGCGTTTCGCGCCACTGAATCTGCAGGCGACGCTGTTGCTGCTGGTCGCTGCGCTGAGTGTGGCGCTGTGGACATTGCTGTCGCTGCGTCTGAAATGGCCGGCGCTGGGCCTGCTCTGCACGTTGCTGATTCCGGCGGCAGGGCTGGTGCTGCTGGCGGCGTGGCAGGCGCGTTATCACCCGGCGTCGAATGTTGGCTGGCTGGTGTGGCCACTGGTGTTCGTCGTGCACTTCTTCAGCCTGCGGCGTCTGGCACCGATGCTGCCGGCACGCGCCTTGAGCACGGCGCACGTGCTGGGTTGCTGGCTGTTGATCGGCGTGCTGGCGCTGGAGTTGCGCTACGGCCTGCTGCTGTTGTCCGAGCAATACAACGCCTGGCGCTGGCTGGGCTGGGCAATCCTGCCGAGCCTGTATCTGTTGCTGGCCGCGGCTCCGCGCAACTGGCCATGGCCGGTGGCAGCGTTCCCCCGCGAATATCGTTTGTATGCCGCTGCGCCCCTGGCAGTGCTGATGCTGGCGTGGTTCTGGCTGGCCAACGGCTTCAGCGACGGCAATGCCAAACCGCTGCCGTACGTGCCGCTGATCAACCCGCTGGAACTGGGCCTGCTGTTCGCCTTGTTCGGGGTGTACGTGTGGTCGCGTCATGCGGTGACGCAGTTCGCCCTGCGCAAGGATTACGCCGAGTACGCCACGCAACTGGTCGCCGGGGTTTCGCTGTTCGCTTTCTGCACCGCGCTGGTGACCCGTGCTGCGCACCATTGGGCGGGCATTCCGTTCGAGCTGGATCTGCTGCTCGAATCGATGCTGGTGCAGGCCGGGTTGTCCATCGTCTGGACCCTGATGGCGCTGGGTCTGATGATCGGCGGCCATCTGCGTCACCGGCGCGAAGTGTGGCTGATCGGCGCGGCGCTGATTGCGCTGGTGGTGGCCAAACTGATTTTTGTCGAATTGAGCAACCGTGGCGGCCTCGCGCGGATCGTCTCGTTTATCGGCGTGGGCGTGTTGCTGCTGGTAGTGGGCTACTTTGCACCGCTGCCACCCAAACGTGTCGAAGCCGAACCCGCGGCGGACAAACCCGTCCCGGACACCGAAGGAGTTTCATCTTGAGTCGCATGCTGAATCTGGGGTGGTTGGCGTTGGGCGTGGTGATGGTTGCCAGCGCCCAGGAAAAACCGGCGGACTTCGCCACGCAGGTGCCGCTGACGGTGAGCGGCAATGGCCCCTGGTATCGCCTCGACCTGCCGCTGAGCGCGCAATTGCAGGCGCGCCAGACCGATCTCAGCGACCTGCGCGTATTCAACGCTGCTGGCGAGCCGCAAGCCTACGCCTTGGCCCGGGAATCGGCGCAGACTCGCGACGACGGCCAGTTGCATGAAGTGAAGTGGTTCCCGCTGTACAACGCCGCCGACGCCAGCGAGCGCGCGCCGAACGTGCGTGTGCAATCGACCACCACCGGCACGCTGGTGGAAGTGCAGCCGTCGACGCAACTGGAGGCTGGCGAAGAAGTGCTGCGTGGCTGGCTGCTCGACGCCAGTGCGATCAAGGCGCCGCTGCAGCAACTGATCCTCGACTGGACCAGCGAACGCGACGGCTTCCAGCGTTTCAGCATCGAGGCCAGTGATGACT